>NZ_JBHWGS010000002.1:0-448010 GCF_042732975.1 Streptomyces sp. NPDC059743
TGCGTTCGCCCGTCCAGTCTTTCCCTTGCTTGTTGCCGCCCGATGGCCGGGCCGCTCTTGAGCGTGAACGCCCAGCTTCACACCCCGCCGTTACCGGCGACGCATGTGGGCGTGGGAACGGGCCTGGACACTGGCCCGAGCCGTATCTCCGGTATCTCTCCCATTCGAAATACGGCCACTTGAATGGAGCGACCTCGTGTCGCACGCACTTGGTTCTCGCGCACGAGGCGGGTGGTGAACTGATCCAGCATGTCCCTGCGGACATCCCCGATGAGGGCATACAGCCGGGCGATCCGGAGCCTGGCCTTGTTGCGGTTCTTCGAACCCCGCTGCTTGCGGTGCAGCTCACGCTGCAACCTGGCCAGCTCGTTCTCGTACTTCTTCAACAGTCGGGGATGATCAAGCTTCGTCCCGTCATCGAGTGTCACCAACGATGCCAGACCAAGATCCAGTCCCACCGCCTTCGGCTCGCTCCCCTCCGGCAGAAACACCGGAGGCAACGGGTCGATCCGCTCCTCGACCAGCACCGAGAGGAAGAACCGGCCGGCCCGGTCCCGTGTGACCGTCAACTTCACTGGAACCGTCCCGCCGGGCAGCGCCCGTGACCACCGCACATCCAAGGGCTCCGACTGCTTCGCCAATGTCACCAGCCCGGTACCCGGTCGCTCCGGATCCTCCACCCAGCGGAAACCGGTCCGCACGTACGTCGCCGAATCACGCGACCGGTGCTTCCGCTTCCGCTGCGGATACTTCGCCGTCCCCCGGAAGAAACCGGAGAACGCCGTCTCCAGATGCCGTAGCGCCTGCTGCAACACCGTCGAGGACACCGCACCCAACCACGACGTCCCCTCCGCCCTCCGCCACCCGGTCAGCGCCCGGCACGTCTCCGCGAAACCCACGGAGACACGGTGTTTCTCCCAGGCGCCCACCCGCAGGGCGAGTCCCTCGTTGTAGACCCAGCGGCACGCACCGAAGGTGCTCACCAACTGCTCGGCCTGGACCGGCGACGGATAGAACCGGAAGCGGTACACCCGCTGCTGCATGCCCGGCTCCTTGACCCGGCTCTTCAGCGGAGTGGCACGGCGCTTGTGGTGCTTGCGCCGGTCGGCTATGCCCAGCACCTCACGCTTGACGCGCTTGGCCTCCGCGCCGGTGACCCGTGCTACGGGGCCTATCGCTGAGTCCGTCACAGCCACTCTCCGTGATCTGGTCGTCGCAACAGAACGTCAGTCCTTACAACGAACGTGTGGTCGCGAGGTCACGCGGGCACGGGAACTTTGTGGCTCCGACAGTTGGTCGCTGTGTAGAGTGAGAGAGCTTTCGCGCACGGCCTTTTTGTGCGCAAATGCCCCCTTAGCTCAGTTTGGTTTAGAGTCGCCGATTTGTAATCGGCAGGTCGTCGGTTCGAGTCCGACAGGGGGCTCTGACAAAACAGTGTCCCGGCCCCTCTCAGGGCCGGGACACTTGCGTTTTCACCGCCGCTCGCGGCCGTCGCGCTGCCCTCAACTGCCCTGTCAGCGGCCCGAGATGCGGTTGGCTGCTCGGGCTATGGGGTGGGTTGTGGAGGTTGGGGTGGTGGATTCTTTGGTGTCTGCTGTGCGGTAGGCCGCGTACAGGGCGTGGACGCCCAGCCAGCGGAAGGGTTCGGGTTCCCATTTGCGGACCTTGTGGTTGACCCAGGGGAGGGTGGTCAGTTCGGTGGGGCCCGACTGGCCGGAGTCCTGTTGGATCAGGTCGCGCAGGGTGCGGGCGGCGAGGTTGGCGGTGGCGACGCCGGAGCCGACGTAGCCGCCGGCCCAGCCGAGGCCGGTGGTGCGGTCGAGGGTGACGGTGGCGCACCAGTCGCGCGGGACGCCGAGGACGCCGGACCAGGCGTGGTCGATACGGGCGCCCGCGGTAGCGGGGAAGAAGCGGACGAGGATGTCGCGCAGCGCTTCGATGGTGGCGGGCTGGGTGCCGGCGGTGTCCGTGAAGTGCGCGGCTCTGGAGCCGTAGCGGTAGGGATAGCCACGGCCGCCCAGGGCGATGCGGTTGTCGGCGGTGCGCTGGGCGTACATATAGGCGTGTGCCATGTCGCCGAGTGTTTCGCGGCCGTCCCAGCCGATGGTGTCCCAGATGTCGGCGGGCAGTGGTTCGGTGGCGATCATCGAGGAGTTCATGGGCAGCCAGGTGCGCCGGGCGCCCTTGAGGTTCGCGGTGAAGCCTTCGGTGCAGCGGAGGATGTAGGGCGCGCGGACGGTGCCGTACGAAGTCACGGCATGTTTGGGCCTGATCTCGGTGACGGGCGTCGATTCGTGGATGGTGACGCCGAGTGCTTCGACGGCCGCGGCGAGGCCTTTGACCAGTTTGACCGGGTGGAGCCGGGCGCCGTGCGGTGTCCAGGTGGAGCCGAGGGCTCCGGTGACGCGGATCCGGTCGGCGGTTTCGCGGGCGTCGTGGAGTGTGCGGTCGGTCTCGCCGAAGGCGGTCTCCGCGGTGTGGAAGGCCTTGAGGCGGGCGAGTTGGGCGGGTGTGCGGGCGATTTCGAGGACGCCGCCCTGGTGGATGTCGGCGTCGATGTGCTCCTCCGCGGCGACGCGTACGACTTCGGCGACGGTGTCGTTCATGGCGTGCTGGAGGCGTACGGCGGCGTCGTGGCCGTGGAGTTGGGCGTAGCGGTCGCGGCCCGCGATGCCGTTGTAGAGCCAGCCGCCGTTACGTCCGGAGGCGCCGTAACCGCAGAACTTTCCTTCCAGGATGGTGATGTCGAGGAAGGGCACGGCTTTCTTGAGGTAGTAGGCCGTCCAGAGGCCGGTGTAGCCGCCGCCGACGATGCAGACGTCGGCGGTCGTGTCTCCGGGGAGCGGTTCGCGTGGGGTCGGGATGCCGTCCTGGGCGTACCAGAAGGAGATCCCGCCGTTGGTGGTGCCGGCCGTGGTCGCGGAGGCGCCAGGTCCGGTGCCGGCCGTGGGTTCCGTACTGCCGCTGCCGCTCGTACCGCCGTTGTCTGCGCTGGTCATGTGGGCGTTCGTACACCGGCACTCGTACGTTTGTCCAGGTATCGGCGGGGACGGCGGGCGCGCGTCAGCGGGTAGCAGGCGAGTCCGATGAGGACCGAGGTGAGATGGCCGAGGTCGGTGAAGGTACGGCCGGTGATCAGCGGCACGCCGTAGAAGATCAGGACGGCGGCGAGATAGGGCAGATGCCAGGGGAGCGGCACTCGGTAGGTCAGGACGCCCGCGATTCCGGCGAGCGCGTAGCTGACACCGACGTCCAGGGTGTTGGCGGCGGACTGCGGCGCGTGCCCGTGGTGGATGGCCCAGCCGAGGACGCCCTCGCTGATCAGCGTCGCGCCGATATGGGCGAGCGCGGCCACGGAGAGCCAGCGCGGGGTGCCGAGCCAGTGTTCGGCGGGCGCGTGGAAGACGGTGTAGAGCACGGCGTACGGGAGCCATGTACCGCCGTCGATCCAGAAGGCGCTGACGATGAGCACACGGACGGGATCGGTGGACAGCTCATGGATGTTGGTGGAGCGCTGGAGCAGGAATTCCCTCTCGAACTGGGGCGACATCTGGTGGAGGGCGACGGTGGTGACGAAGAGGGCGGCCAGCCAGAGATAGGTGCCGGAGGCGCTCGTGATCCAGGTGCGGACCGTTGTGATCCAGGTGCGGATCGGTGCGGTCCAGGTGCGGACCGTCGTGGTCCCGGTGCGGATCGTTGTGATCCGGGTGCGGACCGTGTGGAGAATGCGGCGCATGGGCCGATTCACGCACGGCCGTAGGATCGTGGGCGTGATTGACATTCCGGTGGAGCTGGCGGAAACACAGTCGAGGTTTCTGGGCGAGGCCGGCCGTGCGTTCATCGCGGCGCTGCCGGGTAGGGCGGCGGATTTTCTGGAGCGGTGGGAGCTGCGCCGTACCGGTCCTTCGATGTACGGCATGTGTGCGCTGGTGCTGCCGGTGGAGTGCGCGGACGGTACGGCGGCGGTGCTGAAGCTTCAGCATCTCGACGACGAGTCGGCCGGGGAGCCGGTGGCGCTGCGGGCGTGGGACGGCGACGGCGCGGTGCGGCTGCTGCGGTACGACGGTACGACGGGCACGCTGCTGCTGGAGCGGCTGCGTGCCCGGGATCTGAGCGGTGTGCCGTCGCGGGAGGCGGTCCGGATTCTGGCGGAGCTGCTGGCGCGGCTGACGTCGGCGCGGGCTCCGGCCGGTCTGCGCTCGCTGGGCGATATCGCGGCGCGGATGCTGCGGGAGGTGGCGGGGCCGGAGAAGGCACTGGTCGATTCGCTCGCCGACGAGGACGAGCGGCGGCTGCTGCGGGACTGCGCGGCGGCGCTGCGCGAGGTGGCGGCCGAGCCCGGGGACCGGCTGCTGCACTGGGATCTGCATTACGAGAATGTCCTGGCCGGTGACCGGGAACCGTGGCTGGCGATCGATCCGAAGCCGCTGGCGGGCGATCCGGGCTTCGAGCTGCTGCCCGCGCTGGACAACCGTTTCGACGCGTCGGAGACGCTGTGGCGCTTCGATCTGATGACGGAGGTGCTGGGCCTGGACCGGGAGCGCGCCCGGGCCTGGACGCTGGGGCGGGTGCTCCAGAACTCCCTGTGGCACATCAAGGACGGCGAGTGGGAGCTGGATCCCGATCAGGTGTCCATCGCTCGGTCACTGCTGGCACGGTGAGCGGGCGAGAGGGCAGGCTGCGGTCATGATTCGTACTGCCACTGCCGCCGATGTCCCGGTGATCCACGCGATGATCCGTGAGCTGGCGGAGTATGAGAAGTGTCTGGACGAGGCGCGGGCGACCGAGGAGCAGCTCCGTGAGGCGCTGTTCGGCGAGCGGCCGGCGGCGTTCGCGCATATCGCGGAGTCGGACGAGGACGGTGAGCCGGTGGGCTTCGCGCTCTGGTTCCTGAATTTCTCGACGTGGCGCGGTGTGCACGGGGTGTATCTGGAGGACCTGTACGTACGTCCCGACCGGCGCGGCGGCGGCCATGGAAAGGCGCTGCTGACGGAGCTGGCGCGGATCTGTGTGGAGCGCGGCTACGAGCGGCTGGAGTGGTCGGTGCTGGACTGGAACGAGCCGTCGATCGCCTTCTACCGGTCCTTGGGCGCGCTGCCGCAGGACGGCTGGACGGTGTTCCGTCTGACGGACGACGCGCTCGCGGGGCTGGGGACGGCGCGGGAGTAGGCGCGGGAGTAGACGACGGCGGCTCGCCCGGCGCCCCCGGGGCGGTCAGTGGTCAGCGTTCAGGCACCGCGCGCGCCCGTGGCCGCCGCTGCCGCCTCGCGGTTGCGCGGCGAGGCGCCCGTAATGACCAGTGCGGCTACGACTGCCGCAGCCAGCAGGATGACCGCTGCCCAGGCGATGGCGACGGTGAAGCCGTGGACCGTGCCGGTGTTCACGATGTCCGCCTTCTGCGCCGGTGTGAGCCCGCCCTGCTTCTCCGCCGCCTTCTCCGCCGCCGAGAGATGAACCGCGAGATAGGCGCTCGTGGTGGTTGTCGCGATGGTGTTGAGGAGGGCCGTACCGATGGAGCCGCCGACCTGCTGCGCGGTGTTGACGGTCGCCGAGGTGACGCCGGAGTCCCTGGCCGGCACGCCCGAGGTGCCGGTGGCGATGGCGGGCATGAAGGTGAGCCCCAGGCCGAGGCCCAGCAGCACGGTGCCGGGCAGGATGTGCGCGGGATAGCTGGAGTGGGTGTCGATGAAGGTCAGTGAGTAGAGTCCGCCGGCGCCGAGCAGCAGTCCGGGTACGAGCAGAAACCGCGGCGGCGCGTACGGCAGCAGCCTGGCGGAGATCTGGGTGGAGCCGATGACGATCGACGCGGTCAGTGGCAGGAAGGCGAGGCCGGTGCGCAAGGGCGAGTAGCCGAGGATGGTCTGCAGGAAGTACGTCATGAACAGGAACGCGCCGAACAGCCCGACGGTCGTCAGGCACATGATGAGCATCGAGCCGCCGCGGTTGCGGTCGCGGACGATACGCAGTGGCAGCAGCGGCCCGGTGGAACGGTTCTGCCACCACACGAAGACGCACAGCAGCGCCACACCGCCCAGCAGCAGGCCCAGGACGAGCGGCGCGCTCCAGCCCTTGGCCTCGGCCTCGCCGAGTCCGTAGACGAGGGCGACGAGACCGCCGCAGCCGAGGACGACGCCCGGGATGTCGAGATGCGCCCCGTGCGCTCCACGGGTGCCGGCCCGGTCGCTGAGCAGCGTGAACGCGCCGACCACGGCGATCGCGGCGATCGGGACATTGACGTACAGACACCAGCGCCAGCTCAGATACTCGGTGAGAACGCCGCCGACGAGCAGACCGATGGCGGATCCCGCGCCCGCGATGGCGCTGAAGACGCCGAAGGCCTTGGCCCGCTCGGTGCCGCTGGTGAAGGTGGTGGTGAGCAGGGAGAGCGCGGACGGCGCGAGGAGCGCGGCGAAGGCGCCCTGGAGCACGCGGGCGAGGAAGAGCATCTCCGGGCCGGTGGACGCGCCGCCGATCGCGGAGGCCGCGGCGAATCCGATCAGGCCGACGACGAAGGTGCGTTTACGGCCGACGAGGTCGGCGATCCGGCCGCCGAGGAGCAGCAGCCCGCCGAAGGCGAGGGTGTAGGCGGTGATCACCCACTGGCGGTTTCCGTTGGTCAGGCCGAGGTCGCGCTGGGCCGAGGGCAGGGCGATGTTCACGATGGTGGCGTCGAGTACGACCATGAGCTGGGCTGTCGCGATGACGGCCAGGGCCCACCAGCGGTGGGTGTCGACCTCGGTGCCGGGCTCCGGGCCGGGCCGGGCGCCGGGTCGGGCGCCGGGCTTGGCACCGGGGCGGCTGTCCGAGTTCGCCGGGTCGCTCATCCCAGGTCTTCCCTCGCATGGGTCAGATGGATCTGGATCTGTGCCGGTCGCGGTCGGCCCGGTTACGGTCGGCTCTTCGCCGGATCTCTGCACAGAACACCATGGATCGGGTGGTTTCGCTTCTTGCGACCGGGGGAGGGCGGTTGTTCCCGTACCGGCGCCGGACCCCCGTCCTGGCGCCGGTACGGAGCTCAGTCCCGGGGCTACGGGTTCCCGGCTCCCGGTCACGGCTCTACGGCTACGGCTCCAGAACGACCTTCCCCATCGTTCCGCGCGTCTCCAGCGCCCGGTGCGCGCGTGCCGCCTCGGCGAGCGGGAAGCGCTGTACGGCCGGGCGCAGCCGCCCGGCCGCGGCCTCGGCGAGCGAGCGCTCCTCCAGTACGCGTATGTCGCCGCCCGCCTTCTGGAGCATCACCGGGCCGAGGACGGACTCGGAGGTGATCCCGCGCTCCGCCAGTTCCTCGTCGGTGAAGGTCAGCGGCCCGCCGTTGTGCAGGCCCGTGCCCGACCAGCCGAAGACGATGTGCTTGCCGCCCTTGGCGAGGAGATCGACGGCGGCCAGGCCCGTACCGCCGCCGACGGAGTCGAAGACGACGGTCGCGCCACGGCCGTCGTGACGCTCGCGGAGATGGTCGCGGACCTGTGCGGGCCAGTCGGGCAGGGTGTAGTCGACGGCGAGGTCGGCGCCGTTCGCGGCGGTGCGGGCGACCTTCGCCGGGCCGCCCACGAGGCCGATGACGGTGGCGTCGGCGTTCTTCGCGTACTGGACGAGCAGGGTGCCGATCCCGCCGGCCGCCGCCGGTACGAGGACGATGTCGCCGGGGCCGAGTCCGTCGGTGAACTGGAGGATGCCCATGGCCGTACGGCCCGTGCCGATCATGGCGACGGCCTCGGCCTCGTCGAGTCCGGCCGGGATCTCGTGGAGCCGGGCGGTGTCGGTGACGGCGAGTTCCGCGTAACCGCCCGGCACCATGCCCAGGTGCGCGACGACCCGCTTGCCGAGCCAGTCGGCGGCCACGCCCTCGCCGAGCGACTCGACCGTACCGGCGACCTCGCGGCCCGGGATGGTGGGCAGTTCGGCGGTGGCCGGATACGGGCCCCGCATGCCCTCGCGCAGCGCGGTGTCGAGGAGATGGACGCCGGCCGCCGCGACGGCGATCCGGACCTGGCCGGGGCCGGGCACGGGGTCCTCGGCCGGCTCGTACGTGAGGTTCTCGGCGGGACCGAAGGCGTGGAGGCGGACGGCGTGCATGGCGGGCTCCCTGAGGTTCGTCCGGGGTTCGTCCGGATTCGTCGTCCCGCGCGGTTCGTTGCCCGGCGGGTGCTGTGGGAGCAGCGTCCGACCTCAAGCATGCTTGAGGTCAAGGCCGGCCGGATCGGCGGCTCCGTCCGCCTGCTTCGGCTGCGGGTTCAGCCGCGGGCCGACAGCGCCGTCCGCCTGCTTCAGCTGCCGCAGGGCCAGTGAGGCCGCTTCGATCCCGCTGTTGAACGACACCTCCGAGAGCACGCCCGGCGCCGCCACCTCGTCGCCCGCGAGATACACGCCGTCGCCACGGTCGATACGGGGCCGGTCCCGCCAGGTGGTGCCGGGCGGGTCGACGGCGCCGGTACGGCCGGTCGCGAGGGAGTCGCGCCGCCACAGCGTCCGTTCGCGCCAGCCGGGAAAGCCCAGGTCGAGCAGGCGCTCGGCGCGCGCGATGCCGTCCGCGCCGGACTCACCGGGGCCGACCGGGAAGTGCCCTTGGACGAGCTGTTCGCCGGCCGGTGCGAGGGACGGATCCTGCGCGGTGAACCGTTCGAGCCAGCCGGGAGCGTCGAGGTCCGAGACGATGAACGCGTCGCCACGGCGCCTGCGGACCGCGAGATCGAGCAGCGCGGTACGGCCGCCCGTCCAGCGCAGCCCGTCGTTCTTGAGGAGTCGGCGCGCCGCGCCCATGGAGGTGGCGACGATCACGGGCCCGTCCTCGGGCACGGTGTCGATCCGTACCGCCGTTTCGATCCGTACGCCCAGGTTCCACGCGTACCCGGCCATACGGTCGATCAGCTCGCTCCAGCCGCCGACCGGATAGCGGGCCTCGGGCGGCAGCGCGGCGGCGCGCCGCAGGCGCTCCTGGACGAAGGCGGCGGAGAGCGAGCCCGGGTCGTGGTGGAAGAGGGCCACGGCGGCGAAGTGCGCGGCGGCGCGGGCGGTGGCGGGCCCTTCGAGTGCGCTGGCCCAGGTCATGAAGTCGGTGTCCACCGGCGTGTGTTCGGCCTTGCGGCGGGCGAGACGGAGCAGTCCGAGCGGCGGGGTCCTGCGCAGGGCGCCGCCGTGGTGGAAGCGGAAACGGGCGCCTTCGCGCGCGGGCGGGCTCGCCATGGGACCGAGCAGACCGCGCTGCTTCAGCCAGGCCCAGTGCGGTCCGCGGCGGTAGAGGGCGTGCGGCCCTTCGTTGGTGCGGTACGCGCCTTCGGCGGTACGGGCCCGGCCGCCGAGCGTGTGATGGGCCTCCCAGAGGGTGACGGCGGCGCCCGACTCGGCGGCGGTGATGGCGGCGGTGAGTCCGGCGAGGCCGCCGCCGATGACGGTGATGCGGTTCCTGGGATTCATGCGGGTGTCCCCTTCGCTCACTCGTGCTCTCGTACTCGCTTGCTCCTGTGCTCACTTGTCCTTGTGCTCACTTGCTCCTGAGCTCGCCTGCTCCTGCTCTCGCTCTCACCGGTGTGACGGATACCGGACAGCTCGTTGTGACATCGGCGTGTTGTCAGTGGTGTACGTCACCATGGGGACATGGCGAGGAAGACGACGAAGAGCGGTGCGGACGGGGGCTCGGCGAGGCGGGTGGAGGCGAGGCGGGCGGAGGTGCGGCTGCCGCCGCTGAGCCCGTACGGCGGTGGGCTGGAGCCGGACGGGGATTACGACGGACTGGAGTTCAAGGACCTCGTACTGACGGGACAGGAAGGGCCGGGCGCCCGGTTCATCGACTGCGCGCTGCGGGAGTGCGTTCTCGACGGGACGGCCCTGGGGCGGACGCGGTTCATCGATTCCGTGCTGAGCGGTGTCCGGGGAGTGGGCACGGACATGGCGGGCGCGTCACTGCGCGATGTGGAGGTGGTGGACGCGCGTCTGGGCGGAGTGCAGCTCCATGGCGCGGTGCTGGAGCGGGTGCTGTTCCGGGGCGGGAAGATCGATTACGCGAATCTGCGGAAGGCCCGGCTGAAGGATGTGGTCTTCGAGAACTGTGTCCTGTCCGAGACGGACTTCGGCGAGGCGGAGCTGGAGCGTGTGGAGTTCCGGGACTGTGTGCTCCGGCGGGCCGATCTGAGCGGCGCGCGGCTGAAGGACGTCGATCTGCGGACGGTCGCGGAGCTGGACATCGCGCGCGGTCTGGACCGGCTGGCGGGAGCGGTGATCAGCTCGGCGCAACTGCTGCACCTGGCACCGGCGTTCGCGGCGCAGATAGGCGTGCGGGTGGAGGACTGACGCGGAGGCTGGGAGGCGGTGGTGTACGGGCCTGGCGGCCAGGGGCCTGGGGCCGGCTCGTACGGCGGCCGGGGCTCGGGACGTCACCGGGACAGACTGTCACCGGGAGAGACCGGAGGCCCCGGCCTGGGGGGAATGGACCGGGGCCTGCGTGGTGCTCCGGGGGCACGCCTTCTCTGTGGAGGGAGGAAGCGGTCGCCCGTTCCCGGCGGTGCCCCGGCATCCGACGTCTGCCCGGAGCTCCGGGATGTACTCCTGGCCGCGCGCAAAACGATGCGAGGGCTGTGTGCGGACGATGTGCCGGTGAGGTGCCCGGCGGGCGGGCGGACGTGGCCGGCCGGCGCTGTGCCGTGCCTTCCCGCTCAGACGCGAGGGAAGCGGGACTGGAGGTCCCAGATGATCGGGTTGTCGGCCAGGCCCTCGTGCATGTCGGCGAGATCCGCGATCAGATCGTGCAGGAAGTCGCGGGCCTCGCGGCGGAGCAGACGGTGGCTGAAGGTCAGCGGAGGCTCGTCGCCGGGCATCCAGTCGGCCTCCACATCGACCCAGCCGAAGCGGCGGTGGAAGAGCATACGGTCGGCCGACTCGGTGAAGTCCAGCTCGGCGTACTGCGGCTTGGCCGCACGGCTCCCGCGCGGATCGCGGTCGAGCTGCTCGACGATGTCGCACAGCGCCCAAGCGAAGTCGAGCACCGGCACCCATCCCCAGGCGGTGGACAGCTCCCGGTCCGCCTTGGTGTCCGCGAGATAGACATCCCCACAGAACAGGTCATGCCGCAGGGCCTGAACATCCGCACGCCGGTAGTCGGTCTGCGGCGGATCGGGAAAGCGACGGGAGAGGGAGTAACCGATGTCGAGCACGGCCCGATGGTGTCACGACCACGCTCGACGGACTCCCGGGGTCGGCCGACGGCCTCCTGAGCTGGCCGATCATGCGTTCCAACTGCGGAAACGTCACAGCTCACGGCCTAGGCTGGCGGTGTCGCCTGCACAAGGAAGGTCCGCCGTGGCACTGCCTGTTTCCGAATATGAGTCGTACGAGCCGTACGAGCGGGTGCTCCGACAGGTGAAGGGAAGGATCCCGGCCCTGTCGGTAGAAGCGGCCTTCGACGTTTTCGATGCGGTTGCCCCCGAGGGGTGGCGTGTGGAATTGATCGAAGGGGAGATCCATGTCAGGCCTCCCGCCAATGGCGAGCACGAAGAGATTGTCTCTGAGCTGAGCGGACAGGTGACGGAACGCCGTAGGAATCCGCAGTTGCGGAGTTACACCGGCCTGGGTTTGTACGTCCCTGGCGCGTCGGTCTCCGGCAAGATCGTGCCCGACCTGGTCATCGCGCCCAAGGGCAGCTTCACCGATGAGCTGGAGTACCACGATCCCTCGCCCGTCCTCTTCATCGCCGAGGTGACATCGCGCTCCACCGGTGACAACGACCGGGTCAAGAAGGTCCGGGGTTACGCCCGCGCAGGGATTCCCGTCTACCTCCTCATCGACCGGGAAGCCGGCCAGGCCGTGCTCTGTACGGTGCCCGTCGGTGAGGAGTACACGCGCAAGGTTCCGTACAAGATCTCCGAGTCGGTTCCGCTTCCTGAGCCTCTGGGGTTCGAGATCGATACCGGCGAGTTCTGACGGAGGGACCTACGATCATGGGGTGGACAAGCGTCTGGCCCTTCCTCTCACCCTTCTTGTTCTCACCGGCTGCGCCGGTTGCTCCGGCGATGGCGCTGTGCGTGGGCGGCCCGGGGCCGCGGGGGTGCGGGATCCGTATTTTCCGCGGCTCGGCAATGGCGGCTACGACGTTCAGCATTACGGTCTGACTCTCGACTACGCGCCTGCCACCGGACGGCTCCGAGGAACCGCAGAGATCACCGCCCGTGCCACCCAGGATCTCAGCGCCCTCAATCTTGATTTCGCGGGAATGAAGGTTGATTCCGTGACCGTCGACGGCGAGAGGGCCGCGCTCCACCGCGCCGGTACGGAACTCACGCTCCGGCCGCACGACGCCGTCGGCCGCGGGGACACCTTCCGTACGGTCGTTCACTACTCCGGCGTACCGCGGCGCATCACGGATCCCGACGAGTCGGAGGAGGGATGGCTCAGATCGGGCGAGCGCGCGGTGGGGCTGGGGGAGCCGACCGGCTCGATGGCGTGGTTCCCGGGCAACCACCACCCGAGCGACAAGGCGTCGTACGACATCCGGATCACCGTGCCCGAGGGTATGAAGGCCGTCTCCAACGGTGAGCTGAGGAGCGAGCGTACGACGGCCGGCCGTACCTCCTTCGACTGGCACTCCGCGCAGCCGATGGCCAGCTATCTGGCCACTGTCGCCATCGGTCCTTACAAGACCGAGACGGCGGAAAGGGCTGAGGAGAAACCGGTCAAGAAGGCAGCGGAGAAGGCAGGGAAGAAGTCGGGGAACAGCGCGGACAAGGCGGGTGCCGGTGCCGGTGCCGCCGTGGTGGGTGCCTTGCCCATCTACTCCGCCGTCGATCCCGCCGTCGCTGCCGACAGCGCGCGCCTCCTCGCCGAACTTCCCGGGATCATCACCTGGCAGGAGAAGACCTTCGGGCCGTATCCCTTCTCCTCTACCGGAGTGATCATCGGAAGGAAAGGCGATTCCCAGTACGCCCTGGAGACCCAGAACAGGCCCTTCCTCCCCGGTCCCACCAGCGTCGCGACACTTGTGCACGAACTGGCCCACCAGTGGTTCGGGAACTCCGTCACTCCCAAGTCATGGCGCGACATGTGGCTCAACGAAGGCTTCGCGGAGTACACGGAGTGGCTCTGGACGGAGCACACCGAACGGGTGCCGGTGCGGCAGAGCTTCGAGGAGGCGTACGAGGACGACGACAACTGGGCGTTCCCGCCCGCCAAGCCGCCCTCCGCCGTGAATATCTCCGACGCGCCGGTGTACGGGCGCGGCGCCATGGTTGTCCAGCAGGTACGGGAGGCCGTGGGCGACGCGGCCTTCTTCCGGATCGTGCGCGGCTGGCTGGAGACGTACCGTCATGGCAACGCCGACACCCATGACTTCACGACCTATGTGGAGCGGCAGGCGGGCCGTGACCTCAGCGGCATCTGGGACACCTGGCTGTACGGCGACGAGAAGCCGCCGCTGGAGTGACGGGCCTGGCGGGCCTCATGGGTCTGGTGGGTCTGACGGTCGCAGCGGTCGGTAACTATCCCGGCTGCCTCCGCTCGGCCGGAAACCGCCGGAACCCGCCCCGCCCAGCCGAACGCCCCCGCGAGAGGCCCGCGAGGGCGTTCGGGCGGATGCTTCCGGGTCAGAGGTTGACGCCGAAGTCCGTGGCGATACCGACCAGGCCCGAGGCATAGCCCTGGCCGACCGCGCGGAACTTCCACTCCGCGCCGTTCCGGTACAGCTCGCCGAAGACCATCGCGGTCTCGGTGGCGGCGTCCTCGCTCAGGTCGTAGCGGGCGATCTCGGCGCCGCCGGCCTGGTTGACGATGCGGATGTACGCGTTCCGCACCTGGCCGAAGTTCTGGCTGCGGGTCTCGGCGTCGTAGATGGAGACCGGGAAGACGATCTTGTCGACATCGGCCGGCAGACCCGCCAGATTGACGTTGATCGCCTCGTCGTCGCCCTCGCCCGCGCCCGTGCGGTTGTCACCGGTGTGGACGATCGTCTGGTCCGGCGTCGACTTGTTGTTGAAGAAGACGAAGTGGCCGTCGGAGACGACCTTCCCGCCACCGTTCACCGCGATGGCCGAAGCGTCGAGGTCGAAGTCGGTACCGGTGGTGGTACGGACGTCCCAGCCGAGGCCGACCGTGACGGCGGTCAGGCCCGGTGCCTCCTTGGTGAGGGAGACGTTGCCGCCTTTGGACAGGCTTACAGCCATGGGGATGTCCCTTTCGTTGTCGTGTGCGGACTTCGAGTCGTCCCGAAGTTACCGTCACCCGACATAACGCGGGCAGGGGACCGGGAGGTTCCGTACCTCTTTACTTTCTTTACCCGGACGGCGGGCGCGGGATCGCGGCGGGCGCGGGAGCGCGGGCGGCGAGGGCGCGGGAACGTGGCACGGGAAAAGAGGGTGACGCGAAGGGCGGGCGCACGGGACCATGGAGGTATGTCCGGGCCTCCTTATGTCATCCGTGGTTCGGTCTCCCTGCCGGAGGCCGAGCTGATGTGGCGTTTCTCGCGCTCCTCAGGGCCCGGCGGGCAGCATGTCAACACCAGCGACTCTCAGGTCGAGTTGCGCTTCGATCTCGCGAAGACGGAGGCGCTGCCGCAGGTCTGGAAGGACCGCGCCCTGGAGCGGCTCGCGAACCGGCTGGTGGGCGGCGTGATCTCCGTACGCGCGTCGGAGTACCGCTCGCAGTGGCGCAACCGGGAGACGGCGGCGGTGCGGCTCGCGTCGCTGCTGGCCGAGGCGACGGCTCCGCCGCCACGGGCACGCAGGAAGACCAAGATCCCGCGCGGCATCAACGAGCGCAGACTCCGCGAGAAGAAGCAGCGCGCCGAGACGAAACGTGGCCGCACGGGCCGCGACTGGACCTAGGCCCTGTCCGGTCGGCATGTCTCGGCTGGCGTGCCGGCGTGCCGACGTGCCGACGTGCTGGCGTCAGGAGCTTGTGAGGATGACGAGCTGCTGGGTCGCTCTGGTCATCGCGACATAGCGGTCGACCGCTCCTTCGATGCCCGTGCCGAACTCCTCCGGATCGATGAGGACGACCAGGTCGAATTCGAGCCCCTTCGACAGCTCCGGCGTCAGCGACCGGACGCGGGGCGTCGACCGGAACGTGGGATCGCCGATGACGCAGGCGATCCCTTCCCCATGCGCGGCGAGCCAGGCGTCGAGGATCGAGTCCAGATCCGAAACGGATCCGTGTACGACGGGGACGTCGCCGCTGCGGATGGACGTCGGCACATTGGCGTCCGGGAGCACGGTCCGGATGACCAGCTCGGCTTCCGCCATGACCTCTTCCGGTGTCCGGTAGTTGATGCTCAGGGAGGCCACGTCGATCCGGTCGAGCCCGATCCGCCTCAGCCGTTCCTGCCACGACTCCGTGAACCCGTGCCTGGCCTGGGCGCGGTCCCCGACAATGGTGAAGCTCCGGGACGGGCAGCGGAGCAGCAGCATCTGCCACTCGGCGTCGGTCAGTTCCTGAGCTTCGTCCACGACGATGTGGGCGAACGGGCCGGCGAGCAGGTCCGGTTCGTCGGCGGGCAGCGCGCTCTCGTCGATCAGGCTGTCCCGTACGTCCTGTCCGTGCAGCATTCCCATCGCGCCTTCGCTCTCGTCGATCACGACGTTCTGGAGCAGGCTGTCGATGACGCCGTCCATGCGCTCGCGTTCGGCGGCGACTGAGGCCTTGTTCCGACGTGTACGCCGCGACGCTTCCGGGTCGCCGAGCCGCTGCCGTGCCGCGTCCAGGAGCGGCAGGTCGGACACCGTCCAGGCCTGGGCGTCCTCGCGCTGGAGCTTCGCCACGTCGTCGGGACCGAGCCAGGGAGCGCACATCCGCAGATAGGCGGGTACCGACCACAGGTCTCCGACGAGGTCGGCCGCTTCGAGCAGCGGCCACGCGCGGTTGAAGGCCGTGAGCAGTTCCCTGTTCTGCCGCAGTGACTTGCGGAGCAGGTCGGGCGGGACGGCGCTGTCCTGTGCCGAGGCGTCGCCCTCGTGCGCGTCCACCAGGATCGTGAGCAGTTCCTCCCAGACCTGCTCGCGCGCCTCGTTGTGCGGAGTACCGGGTTCTGCCGCTTCGAACGCCACGGCCCAGTCGCCGGCGCTCAGCCAGATGTCGGACCAGTGGGTCGTGACCGTCATTCCCTTGGCGGGCGGCTCCTCGTAGAACCTGACGGCCGTCTCGATCGCCTTCACCATGTTCACGGACGACTTCAGGAGGGCCACGTCCGGATCGGTCTCGATCGCCGCTCCGGCTCCCTCGGCGACGAGGTCCCGCAGGGTGCAGGTCTGTACGCCCTCCTCGCCGAGGCTGGGCAGGACGTCGGCGACGTAGGCCAGGTAGGGCTGGTGCGGACCGACGAACAGTACGCCGCCACGGCGGTGACCGAGGCGCGGGTCGGAGTAGAGGAGGTAGGCGGAGCGGTGCAGGGCGACAACGGTCTTTCCCGTGCCCGGACCGCCGTCTACGACGAGAGCGCCGCGGGATCCGGCCCGGATGATGGCGTCCTGGTCGGCCTGGATGGTGGCGAGCACGTCTCGCATCCGTTCCGACCGGTTGCTGCCGAGGCTGGCGATGAAGGCGGACTGGTCGTCGAGGGCGGCGTGCCGCTCACGCCCGTCGGCGGTGAACACCTCGTCCCAGTAGTCGCTGATCCGGCCGCGGGTCCAGCGATATCTGCGGCGGCTTGCCAGTCCCATCGGATTGGCGTGCGTCGCCGCGAAGAACGGCTCGGCCGCCGGGGAGCGCCAGTCGAGCAGCAGCCGGCGGCCCGCGCTGTTGGTGAGGCCGAGCCGTCCGATGTACGCGGGCTCGGAGTCGTCCGCGCCGACGATATGTCCCAGGCACAGGTCCAGACCGAAGCGGCGCAGGGCGCGCAGCCGACCGGTCAGCCGGTGGATCTCGATGTCCCGGTCCATCGCCTGCCGGCCGATGCCGCCGGGCGTCTTGCGCTCGGCGTCGAGGCGGTCGGACAGCTCGGCGATGGCCTGTTCGAGGCTCTCCGCGATGGCCGCGAAGTGCTGCTCGTCGTCGGCGATCAGCAGTGGGTCGGCCTTGGCGGAGAGGCGGTCGGGAAGGTCGAACGCGCTGGTGGTCAGGGGTTTCATGCCATCAGCCCCGATCCGAGGTCGCGCCTGCGAAGCCCGACGGCGCACACACCGGCACCTGGGCCACCGGCACCTCGGCGCTGAGCGCCCGCGACCGGGCTGAGCGCCCGCAACCGGCTCGACGTACCGCACACCCCATGAACTGACAGCAACACACGCACTTTGTGGATCTCCCGTTTCCGCAGGTCCTGGCCTCGGCCAGTGATTCTGCGCCACGACCCGGGCCTTGCCGCAAGCCCCCCGGTGCGCTATACGTTGAGAGTGGCGAGGCGTGGGTACGGGTATGTGCTGCGGCCCGGTCCGCCGATACTACGAACCCAGCTGCCGGTAGCGTCCCTTGAAATACATCAGCGGGCCGCCCTCCGCGCTCGGCAGTTCCGCTGTCAGGACCCGGCCGATGACCAGTGTGTGGTCGCCTGCCTCCACGCGCTGTTCCGTACGGCATTCCAGAGCCGCCAGTGAGCCGCCGATCAGCGGTGCGCCGCTCACCTCTCCGCGGCGGTACGGGATGTCCTCGAAGAGCAGCCGGTCGCTGATGCGGCCCTTCATCGCGAACCGGCCCGCGATGTGCCGCTGACTCTCCGTCAGCAGGGAGGCCGCCCACAAGGGCTGTTCGGCGAGCAGATCGTCCATGCGGGAGCCGTTGCGGACGCTGACCAGGACCAGTGGCGGTTCCAGGGAGACGGACATGAAGGCCGTCGCCGTCATGCCGGCGTCCTCGCCGCGCGGGCCCTCCGTGCTCAAGGGCGGTTCGTGGGCGGTCACCAGCACCACGCCCGCGGCCAGTCGTGCCAGGGCGGCGCGGAACTCGTCGTTGCTCACTCCCTCAGCATGAGGGATGGCCTCCGTAGGAGGGATCGCCTCGGCGCGAGGGACGGCCTCGGTCTGGGCGGCGGGGGTCGTCTGGAACTGGGGCTGGGACACGGGCGAACGCTAGCTCCCGCCGCCGTCCGTCCACATCGGGCCGACGGACCAGGACCGGTCCTAGGACCGGCCGCCCAAGGACCGCCAAGGACCGCCTGGGACCGCCATCCGCAGCGGCGAGAGCGTCGTAGGATCACGAGGGATGGCCCCGGGTCTCCCGGGCCCTGCGGGCTCCTCCGGAAGGCCCCGCACGCCGTCCGGAATTTGCGTTCAAGAAAGCCCTGGAGCGCTCCCATCAGGCGCTCTTCCTCCTCTTCGGATCATGTGACTTGAGTCACAGAGCGCAGTATTTGCTGACCCTGTGTACCGGGCGAACAGCTCGCTGTGATTCAGTGGCGATGAGAATGCAACACGAGAGCCGATGAGAATCCTGGAGTTGCTGTCGAGGTCTCGGGGAGAGCGAGCAATGGAGACCGAGTCGGAGCCGTATGTCCGTCTTGCGACCCTGCGGCAGTTGCACCAGGCCGTCGCCGAACTCAACACCGCCCGCAGCCTGGCGGACACCCTCCAGACCGTCGCGGACGGTGTCGTCAAAGGACTCGGCTACGAGCTGGCGTGCGTCAATGTCGTCCAGGCCGACGGTGATCTCGTCGTCGCGGCCTTCGCGGGCAGCGCCGCCGCCGAGGCGCTGATCACCGGCCGGGTCGGCTCCCGGGGCTCCTGGGAGCGCCGGCTCGCGATGGGCGAGAGCTGGGGCGACCTGCGGTTCATACCGCACACCGAGGGCTGGGTGCTGCTGGAGGACGACGTCCCTCAGTGGTACACCGACGGCCCCGATCCGCGCTTCGAGGACGAGTGGCACCCGCAGGACCGCCTCTACGCGCCGATGTACGCGTCCGGCGGCGGCTGCGAGTTGCTCGGTGTCATCTCCGTCGACCGGCCGCGCGGTGGCCGCCGTCCCGGGCCCTGGGGACAGGAAGCCCTCCAGATGTACACGTCCCAGGCCGCCATTGCGATCAGTAACGCTCGCCTGCGAGCAAATATGCAGCGCGCCCTCGTACGGCTCGAACGCGAACAGCAGGCGCTACGGGCCAGTGAGGAATCCTTCCGTCAGGCGTTCGAGTACGCGCCCAGCGGTATGGCCATCGCCGAGATGGGCGGCGACCAGCACGGTCGGCTGCTGCGGACCAATGACGCGCTCTGCCGGCTGCTGGGCCGTCCGGCCTCCGCGATGCGCCGCCACTCCTTCTCCGATCTGGTCCATCCCGAGGACATAGGGACGCTGCTGCGCACCTCCGCCGAGGGCGGCCGGGCCGAGCTGCGGCTCGCCCGCCGCGATGGCACCTACGTCTGGGTCTCGCTGCGTAACTCCGTGGTCGCGGACACCGCCGACGGCCCCCGCTTCCTGCTCACCCATGTCGAGGACATCGAGGAGCGCAAGAGCCGCGAGCTCCAGCTCGCCCACCGCGCCTCGCACGACTCGCTCACCGGCCTGCCGAACAGCGCGGAGCTGCGCTCCCGCCTCAGCTCCCGGCTCTGTTCGCGGCCCCATGCCCTGCGGGAGACCGCGGTCGAGGCGCTGGACGCGGCGTACGGCGGATACGAGGGCACGGTGCTGTACGAGCCCGGATACGACGCGTACGACGGCTATGACGGGTACGACGGCTACGAGGAGCAGGCGGGCCGCGGCGGCGGCGTACGCAGCGGTGGCGGTGGCGGCCCGGCCGGGGCCGGTGCCTTCGACCATCATGTGCACATGGTCGCGCCCAGCGACGACGGCGAGGCCGACGA
Source organism: Streptomyces sp. NPDC059743 (assembly GCF_042732975.1). Classification (NCBI taxonomy): domain Bacteria; kingdom Bacillati; phylum Actinomycetota; class Actinomycetes; order Kitasatosporales; family Streptomycetaceae; genus Streptomyces; species Streptomyces sp. NPDC059743. The sequence goes on from NZ_JBHWGS010000002.1 coordinate 19,698, forward strand.
CGGTACGAAGGGCCTCGCGGTGCTCTTCTGCGACCTCGACGGTTTCAAGTCCATCAACGACCGCTTCGGCCACAACACCGGCGACGCGGTCCTGATCGAGGTCGCGCACCGGCTGACCACGGGCGTACGGGACGGCGATACAGTCGCCCGGCTCGGAGGTGACGAATTCGTCGTCCTCGCGGACGGCCTGGGAGCGGCCGACGCCGCGGATCTCGCCGTACGGCTGCGGAACGCGATCATTCCGCCGATCCGGGTCGACGGACGGGCGGTCCGGGTCGGCGCGAGCTTCGGCATCAGCTGGGCGGCCTGCGGGATGTCCGTGGAAGAGGTCCTGCAATCCGCCGACCAGCGGATGTATGTCGAGAAGCGGTCCCGCAAGACGGTCCACCGGCGGGCGGGATAGCCCTCTGTGCGTGTGTGCGTGGTGTGGTGAAGGCTTGAGTGCTCCGGCGCCCTGGAGGTGTCCGGTGAGTATCCGGAGGCGTCCGTACGTATGCCGGTACGAACGCCGATACGTATGCCGGTACGTAGGACAGGACAGAACAGGGCCGGATTCGGGACAGGGCTGGGACAGAGCCGCGACGCGTTGTTTACCGCGGGGGCCGCACAGTGGCAACGCACAGTCAAGGCCCGTCCAAGGGCTTGCTCATTCGAGGTAGGCTCGGCCGGTCGGCGACGCTGGCGAGATGGTAAGGAGTGACCCAGGGATGACGGCCGGGAACAACGGCGCGAGCACGCCCGAGGACGACGATCCGTTCGGCTATCTGTACGAGGACGGACAGGCGCAGGGCGGCGGTCAGCGGCGCCAGGGCGGCTACGGCTACCCGGGTCCCGGTGCGCAGCCCGGGGTGCCCAGGACTTCGTACAACCAGGTCAGAACGGTCGGCGAGCGCCAGTACGGACAGCCGCAGGTCCCGCCGCAGCAGCAGGCGCCCGCCTATGGGCAGCAGCCGCAGTACGGCCAGCAGGCCGCGTACGGCCAGGCGGGCCAGGCGCCCTACGGCCAGCCGAGCGCTCCGTACGCCGCACCGGAGACCTATCCCGGCGCCTCCACCACCCGTCAGGTGCCCGCCCAGCGCGGCAGCGGCGGCGGCGGCGGACGCGGCGGCCCCAACACCAGAGGCCTGCTGATCGGCGCGATCGCGGTGGTCGTGGTCGTGGTGATCGGTATCACAGCCGCGGTGCTCTCCAGCGGCGACGACGGCCAGGACAACGAGGCGACTCCGTCCGGCGGCCCGTCGGTCTCCACCTCCGAGCAGCCCGGTGACAAGCCCAGCGAGGGCAAGTCCGAGAAGCCCGCCGAGGGCATCCAGCTCCCCAAGCAGGACGCGGCAACCCTGAAGCTGGGACCGCCCGCCGCGCTGGCGACGGACATCAAGGGAGCCGAGGGCACGAACGGCTCGTATGTGACGGGCTTCAACGCCGTCGGCGCGTCCGTGACCTGGACCGCCGATATCGAGAAGGCCGGCGCGTACGCGCTGTCGGTGCGCTACGCCATCCCGGCCAAGGACGCGAACGCGACTCTGACCGTCAACGGCAAGGCGAACTCCAACCCGATCGGGCTGAAGAACTTCATCCATTCGAATGATCCGAACTGGGAGAAGAACTGGCAGACCACCTGGGCGCCGGTCGAGCTCCAGGCGGGCCAGAACACCATCAAGATCTCCTGCGAGCCGGGCAACCAGTGCGATGCCATCCTCGACTGGCTGGAAGTCACGCCGCCGAAGAACTGACCTGACCTACCACGCGTAGGAACCCTGCCACCGTCCCGGCCATCGCCTCGCGAGCCGGGACGAGGTATTTCCTGGGATCCACGGTCGACGGACGGTCCGTGAGGTACTCCCGTACGGCGCCGGTGAAGGCCGTGTTCAGGGCCGTACCGACATTGATCTTGACCATGCCGGCCGCGACCGCCCGGCGGATCTCCTCGTCGGGCACGCCGGAGGAGCCGTGCAGGACGAGCGGTACGGGCACGGCCGCGCGCAGGGCGCCGATCAGCGCGTGGTCCAGGGCCGCCGTACGCCGGGTCATCGCGTGGGAGGAACCGACCGCGACCGCCAGGGCGTCCACACCGGTTTCGGCGACATAGGCCGCCGCCTCCGCCGGATCCGTACGGACACCGGGCGCATGTGCGCCGAGGGCCGCGCCGAGCGGCGGTTCGCCGTCCTTGCCGTCCACCGCGTCCTTGCCGCCCACCGCGCCCAGCTCGGCCTCGATCCAGACGCCGTGGTCGTGGCCAAGCCGCACCGCGTCCGCCGTGGCCTTGAGGTTCCGCGCGTACGGCAGCTTCGAGGCGTCGAACATCACCGAGCTGAAACCGGCGTCGAGTGCGGCCCGCAGCAGGTCCGCCGACTCGACATGGTCGAGATGGAGCGAGAGCGGTACGGAGGAGGCGCGGGCGACGGCCGTCGCGGCGGCGGTGACAGGGCCCAGCCGGCCGCCGTGGAACCTCACCGCGTTCTCCGAGATCTGGAGGATCGCGGGTGCGCCGGCCCGCTCGGCGCCCTCGGCGATCGCCTCCGCGTGCTCCAGGGTGATCACATTGAAGGCGGCGATTCCGTGGCCACGGGACGCGGCGGCCGTGACGAGTTCGCCCGTGGTGACGAGTGGCATGTGCTCCTCAGCGCTCCTCAGTTTCTTTCTCTCCCGGGCCCGTAGCCCGAAGCTGTCCGCCCGAGGCTCTTTACGTGGGCGGGTGTTCCTTCACCGTGACGCGCGGCAGGAGTTCCGCGTACGCCTCGGCGTCGAACTCGCCCGCCGTCGGCGCCAGTACCGTCGCCGTGGCGAGGGCCACCGCGCGGCTCAGCCGGGCCGGCCACGGGAGGCGTTCGACCAGGCCCGAGAGCAGCCCGGCCACGGCGGAGTCGCCCGCGCCCGTCGGATTGCCCTTCGCCGTGGCGGGCGGAACCGCCTGCCAGACGCCGTCCGGAGTGGCCGCGAGTATGCCGTCGGGGCCGAGCGAGGCGATGACCGCGTGGGCGCCGCGGCGGCGGGCGTCCTGGGCGGCGCGCAGCGGCTCGCGGGAGCCGGTGAGCCCGGCGAGCTCCTCGGCGTTCGGCTTGAGCAGGTCGGGCCGGGCGGCGACACCTCGGCGCAGCGGTTCGCCGCTGGTGTCGAGGAGTACGGGCACGCCCGCGCCACGGGCGCGGCGGACCAGCTCGGCGTACGCACCCACATGGATGCCCGGCGGCAGGCTGCCGCAGAGGGCGACGGCCTCGGCGCCGGTGAGCAGCCGCTCGTACGCGCTGAGGAAGGCGTTCCATTCGGCGGCCGAGACGGTCGGTCCCGGCTCGTTGAGCTGGGTGGTGTCGCCGCTCGTCCCGTCGACCACGGCGATGGTGCGACGCGTGGATCCGGCGATCGGTACGAGCGCGTCCACGGGCCGTGTGATGCGGTAGGCCGGTCCGGTGCCCGGCCGGTGGCCCGTACCGGCGCCGTGGCGGTGGTGTCCGGAACGGCCGCCACCGAGCCGGTGGGCCGGGCCGCTGCCGTCCCTGCCGCTTGGGGTGCCGGGGCCGTGCCCGGCCGCGTGTCCCTGGCCGGCCGCCCGGGGCCTCGGCGTGTCGCGTCCTGGACGGCTCCTCGGTCCGCCGCCGTGCCCGCCGTGCTCACCATGAGCGCCGTGTGTTGGCCCGGCGCCCGGGCCCGTGAACAGCGCCGGATTCGCCAGCAGTTCGCGCAGGACATCGCCCGTACGGCCGCCCGCGAAGCCCGTGACCACCGTCTCGTGGCCCAGCGCCGCCAGCACCCGCGCGACATTGAGGCCCTTGCCGCCAGGGCGTTCGATGACCTCGCTGACGCGGTGCGTGGTGTGCGGGACGAGCGCGGAAGTGCGGTACGTGATGTCCAGCGCGGTGTTGAGCGTCACCGTCAGGATCACCGTCACTCCCGGGGTAGACGAGCGCGGTATACGAACGCGCGGCCGATTATCGGAGCGATCATGTCAAAAAGAAAGCGGTTGGCCCAGACCCTGGGCCGGCCGCCTTCCATGAACTCGTATCCGCCCGTCCACCTGCCCGTAAGGGCTTGCTTCGGATCACGCCAGGACCAGCCCGGCCGAGACCGGCCCCGAGATCAGCCCAGCCCCGGGTCGACCACCCAATCGCCCTTGTACAGAACGCCCTTGACCGAGAAGCCCGCGTCCAGGACCACCAGATCCGCGTCCTTGCCGGGCTCCAGCGAGCCGACGCGGTCGTCCACACCCAGCAGCTTCGCCGGATTGGCCGAGATGGCCTGGACGATCTCCTCGACCGGCAGCCGGTCCACGGTCGCGGCCCGCTTGAACGCCGTGTCCAGCGTCAGCGTCGAGCCCGCGATCGAGCCGCCCTCCACCAGCCGCGCCACGCCGTCCTTGACGTCCACGGCGAGCGGGCCGAGCTGGTAGCGCCCGTCGCCGAAGCCCGCCGCGTCCATCGCGTCCGTGATGAAGGCGACCCGGCCGCCGCCCGCGCGGTGGAAGGCCAGCTCCAGGGCCGCCGGATGCAGATGCGTACCGTCGTTGATCAGCTCGACGGTGACGCGCTCGTCCTCCAGCAGCGCGGCGATCGGTCCCGGCGTCCGGTGGCCGAGCGGTGGCATCGCGTTGAAGAGGTGCGTGGCGACGGTCGCGCCCGCGTCGATGGCCTCGACGGTCTGCTCGTACGTGGCGTCCGTGTGCCCGATCGCGGCGATCACGCCGTGCTCGGCCAGCAGCCGTACGGAGTCGATCCCGCCGGGCAGTTCGGTGGCGAGCGTCACCATCCGCGCCGTGCCGCGCGCCGCGTCGAGCAGTTTGCGCACCTCGGCCGGGTCGGGATCGCGCAGCAGCTCCTCGCTGTGCGCGCCCTTGCGGCAGGGCGAGATGAACGGGCCCTCGAAGTGGATGCCCGCCAGATCGCCCTGCTCGACCAGTTCGGAGAGGATGCTCGCGCGCTGGGCGAGGAAGTCCATCTCACCGGTGACGGTGGAGGCGACGAGTGTGGTGGTGCCGTGCTCGCGGTGCGTACGGATGCCCGTCAGGACGTCGTCCACGGAGCCTCCGGTGAAGGAGGCGCCTCCGCCGCCGTGGTTGTGCATGTCCACGAAGCCGGGAACCAGCCAGTGTCCTGACAGATCGAGGACGGCGGCGTCGTCCGGTGCGGCGCCCACGATCCGGCGTCCCTCGACGATCACCCGCCCGCCCTCCACGGTCCCGGTGGGCAGCACCACCCGGGCGCCGGCGAGAACGGTGCTTTCGGCGCGTGCGGCCATCAGGCGCTTACCTCCGGGGCGAGTGGGTCGGTGGGGGGATGGATGACGGTGACGGTGACGCGGGATCCGGTCGTGGACGGCGCGCCGGTCGCGGATGATGCGTCGGACGGTGCTGCGGTGGCGGACGGTACGGCTGTGGCAGACGGTGCTGTGGTGGCGGACGGTGCTGCGGTGGTGGCGCCCGAGCCGGTGACGGCGGCCGGCCCGTCGGCCGGAGCCACCAGGTCCCAGGCCAGCAGTCCCGCGCCCAGGCATCCGGCGGTGTCCCCGAGGGCCGCCGGCACGATCTCGGGCAGCTTCTGGAACGTCACACGCTCCTCGACCGCCGCCCGCAGCGGTGTGAACAATGTTTCCCCTGCCTCGGCGAGACCGCCACCGATGATCAGCGTCCGGGGATCGAGCAGCGTGAGCGCGGTGACCAGACCTGCGGCGAGCGCGTCGACCGCGTCGAGCCAGACCCGTACGGCCTCGGGATCGCCCGACTCCACGGCCTTCGCGCAGTCGGCCGCGTCCGCCTCCGGATCGCCGCTCGCCGCCGCCCACGCGCGGCTCACGGCCGCCGCCGAGGCGAGCGTCTCCAGACAGCCGCGCTGCCGGCAGCCGCACTCGGGCCCGTCGGGACGGACCACGACATGGCCGATCTCGCCCGCGTAGCCGTGCGCGCCCGCCTCGATCGTCCCGCCGATACCGATGGCCCCGGCGATCCCGGTGCCCAGCGGTATGAACATGAACCGGTCCGCGCCACGGCCCGCGCCGAGCCGCCCTTCGGCGAGACCGCCGGTGCGTACGTCGTGCCCGAGCGCGACCGGTACGCCGCCGAGCCGCTCGGCGAGCAGCGCGCGCATCGGTACGTCACGCCAGCCGAGGTTCGCCGCGTACACCGCGATGCCGTTCTCGGCGTCGACGATCCCGGGAACGGCGACTCCCGCCGCGAGGGCGCTCTCGCCGAAGTGCTCGGCGCCGTACGCGCGCAGCTCGGCGGCGAAGCCGAGGATGCTCTCCACGACGGCGTCGGGTCCGCGCTCCCTGCCGGTCGCCCGCCGCACCTCGTACAGCAGCGCGCCGTCCGCCCCGACCAGGGCGGCTTTCATGCCGGTGCCGCCCACATCCAGGGCGATGACGTGTCTCACAGGGACAGTCTCGCCCGTAGACCCATGAAAGGTCTAGTCCACTGTCCTGGATTGTTGTGCGTCCATACAAACGGCGGATCCTCATGAGCTCTCATGAGCTCTTGGCACAGACGTTGCCGAAGCGAAACCGGCGTTCCGTGGACCGTAAACCTCCGGATAGTGGAAAATCACAGATTCATACCGGGACCGTGGCTTCACGCAACGGAAGAACGAACACTGACGCGAGCACCGAAGTACGCGAACACCGCAGTACGTGAACACTGAAGAACAGAGGCGGAACAGAGCTGTGCAGCAGCGCTTTCGGGGAGCGACGGCGGCCATGGCCGCACTAGGCATGACAATGGCGCTGGCCGGCTGTGGCAGCACGGCGGGCTCTGGGGACGTCACCCTCAGACTTGTCGCCGCCGACTACGGCAATGGCTCGGCCGACAGGTCCGACAAATACTGGGCCGAGCTCGCCAGGAATTTCGAGTCCGAGCACCCGGGCATCAAGATCGATATCGATGTCCGCTCGTGGAAGACCGTCGACAAGGACGTCGCGGACATGGTGGCGCAGGACAAGGCTCCCGACCTGGCGCAGATCGGCTCCTACGCCGACTACGCCAAACAGGACAAGCTCTACACCGCGGACCAGGTCCTCTCCGTACCCACGCAGGCGAACTTCCTGTCCCAGCTCGCCGACGCCGGCAAGGTCAACCGCATCCAGTACGGGCTGCCCTTCATAGCCTCGGCCCGGCTGCTCTTCTACAACAAGAAACTCTTCGGGCAGTCCGGCCTGAGCGCGCCCAAGAGCTGGGACGACATCCAGTCCGACGCCGAGGCGCTCAAGGCGGCGGGCGTGACGACTCCGATCGCGCTTCCGCTCGGCTCGGAGGAGGCGCAGGGCGAGACCATGATGTGGCTGCTGGCCGGTGGTGGCGGTTATCTGAACAACGCCGACGGCTCGTACGACATCGACTCGGACCCGAACATCAATACGTTCAACTGGCTCAAGAAGAACCTCGTCGGCGCCGGGCTGACCGGTCCGATCGCTCCGGCGAAGCTCGACAGGACCACCGCCTTCAAGGCGTTCACCAGCGGCCAGGTCGGTATGCTCAACGGCCATCCGACGCTGCTGCTCGACGCGCGGAAGGCGGGCATCGACGTCGGGATGCTGCCGCTGCCCGGCTTCGACGGCAAGCCCAAGCCGTCGATGGGCGTGGCCGACTGGATGATGGCCTTCAAGCAGAACGGCCACGCCAAGGAGATCGGCGCGTTCCTGGACTATGTGTACGAGGACAAGAACGTCCTCGACTTCGTCGGGCAGTACGACCTGCTGCCGGTCACCTACAGCGCGAACGAGGCGATGGCGGCGGACTCGGCGTACAAGGAACTGAGCACCTTCCAGGAGGTGCTGCCCACCGCCGAGCTGTATCCGTCGGGCAAGAAGTCCTGGGGCGGCGTCAGCCAGGACATCAAGGACAACATCGGCAAGGCGGTCGAGCCGAGCGGGAACCCGGGAGTGATCCTCGGGCGGATCGCCAGGGACGCGACGGCGGCGGAGGTCGCCGAGTAGCGTGGCGGTGAGATGACCACGCCTGAATCCGCTGAGCCCGCTGAGCCCGCTGAGCCGACCGAGCCCGCTGAGCCCGCCGCGTCGGCCGAGCTCGGCGGTTCCGACGACGTACGCGGTCCTGGCGGGCTGTCCAAGCGGGACCGCGCCGTTCTCGCCGTCGAACGGCGCGGCTGGCCGGGGCCCGGCGCCAAGGAGCGGGCGATCAGGGAGCAGCTCGGTATCTCGCCGACCCGCTACTACCAGCTGCTGGGCGCGCTGCTGGACGATCCGCGCGCGGCGGAACACGATCCGGTGACGGTGAACAGACTGCGCCGGATCAGAGCGGCGAAACGAGAGCGCCGCGAGGGCTGAACACCGGGCGCCAGAGGCCTCAGGCCGACAGGGCACTCACCGCCGGGCGCCCGGCGCTTTCGTTTCCGTCCGCCGGGGCCGTCCGCGCCGATAAGGTCGGAGGCATGGGCAGCAACCCGTACTCCGTCTCCTTGCCGGAACCGACCACTCCCGTCGGCGCCGACGGCCTGGCCGCGCTTCTCGCCCGGCCCGGTGAAGCCGTCGTCGCCCTCGACTTCGACGGCACTCTCGCCGAGATCGTGCCCGATCCCGAACAGGCCCGCGCCCATCCGCGCGCCGTTCCCGCCCTGGCCGCGCTCGCGCCGCATGTCGCGTCCGTCGCGGTGGTCACCGGCCGGCCGGCCGGAGTCGCGGTCCGGTACGGCGGCTTCGCCGGAGTGCCCGGCCTGGAGCATCTCGTGGTCCTCGGCCACTACGGCGCGGAGCGCTGGGACGCCGTCAGCGGCACCGTCCGTACGCCCGCTCCGCACGAGGGCGTCGCGGCCGTCCGCGCCGAACTCCCGGGATTCCTGGAGCGGTTCGACGCCTGGCGCGGCACCTGGATAGAGGAGAAGGGCCAGGCGGTCGCGGTCCACACCCGCCGCGCCACCGATCCCAGGGCCGCCTTCGAGGCCCTGCGCGAGCCACTGGGCGAACTGGCCGCCCGCCACGGACTGATCGTGGAACCGGGGCGCCTGGTCCTGGAACTGCGCCCGCCCGGCATGGACAAGGGCGTGGCGCTGCTGGAGTACGTCCGCGAGGTGGGCGCAGGGACCGTCCTCTACGCGGGCGACGACCTGGGCGACCTCCCGGCCTTCGCGGCGGTCGAGAAACTCCGCTCCGACGGCCACCCGGGCCTGCTGATCTGCAGCGGCTCGGAAGTCCCGGAACTCGCCGAACGCTCCGACCTCCAACTCCCGGGCCCCGCAGCACTGGCCGACTTCCTGGCGGCACTGGCCCGGGCGATGGACTGACGCGGCGGACTTCCGTCTGGCTCAGATCGCGCGCAACGCTTCCAGTTGGTCCAGGAACCACTGCTGCGGCGGCAGGGCTGTGGCCGCCGCGGTCAGGCGTTTGGCGCGTTCGGTGCGTTCGTCCGGTGGCATGGTCAGTGCCTTGTGGAGGGCCTTCGCCGTGGCGGTGATGTCGTACGGGTTCACCGGGAGGGCGTCCTCGCCCATCTCCTCGTACGCTCCCGCCTCCCGCGAGAGCACCAGCGCGCAGCCGCGCTCGGAGATGACGGGGATCTCCTTCGCGACCAGGTTCATGCCGTCGCGGATCGGATTGACCAGGGCCACGTCCGCCAGCCGGTAGGCGGCCAGGGAGCGGGCGAAGTCGTCACGGACATGGAGGACGACCGGCGACCAGTCCTCCGTGCCGAACTCGGCGTTGACCGCGTCGGCCACCCGGCCGACCTCGGCGGTGTAGTCGCGGTAGATCGCCAGGTCCTGCCGGGACGGGTAGGCGAAGGCGACATGGACGACGCGCTCGCGCCACTCCGGATGGTCGGCCAGGAGCTGCCGGTAGGAGAGCAGACCGCGGACGATGTTCTTGGACAGTTCCGTACGGTCCACCCGCGCGATCGTCTTGCGGTCGGTGCCTTCCGGGGTACGGCCGATCTGCTCGCGCAGGGTGACGATCCGTTCGTCCACATCCGGCCGGTGCGCGCGCTCGCGCAGGAAGTCGGCGTCCGTGCCCAGACCGTGCACACCGATCCTGGTGTTGCCCGTCCCGCCCAGCAGCTCCGTACAGCAGGCCGTGAAGGCGTCCGCCCACCGGTGCGTCAGAAAGGCCGCCCGGTCCGCGCCGAGGATGCCGCGCAGAAGCTGGCGGCCGATGTCGTCGGGCAGCAGCCGGTAGTAGTCCACCGGCGCCCAGGGCGTGTGCGAGAAGTGGCCGATCCGCAGATCGGGCCGGAGCGCCCGCAGTATCCCGGGCACCAGCGCCAGGTGGTAGTCCTGCACCAGCACCGCCGCGCCCTCCGCGGCCTCGTCCGCCAGCGCCTCCGCGAAGGCGCGGTTGTACATCTCGTACGACGCCCACTGCGCGCGGAACTCCGGGCCGAAGGACGGCTCCAGCGGAGTCTGGTAGAGCAGGTGGTGGACGAACCAGAGCGTGGAGTTGGCGACGCCGTTGTACGCGTCCTCGTACACCTCCGGCGCGATTCCCAGCATCCGTACGCGCTGTCCGCCCGTGTCGGCCGGATCGAGCCGGCCGCCCGTACGCCGTACCGCCTCGCGGTCGCCGTCCCCGAGCGCCGCGCACACCCAGATCGCGTCCGCGTCCGGGCCGATGGCCGAGAGGCCGGACACCAGCCCGCCGCCGCCCCGCTTCGGCGCCAGCTCGCCGTCGTCGCGCACGCTGTACGAGACGGGACCGCGGTTGGACGCGACGAGGACCTGGGCCCGGGAGGACGGCTCGGTAACCATGTGCCGAAACCTAGCCCGTCGCGTAAACGCTCAAACGTACGGACGGTGTGGTCTGTGCCCGGACACGGTCCCACACGTTCTAGCGGCGGCCACGCGTCGCGGCCAGCGCCACCGCGCCCGCGCCGGTCAGCGCGAGCGCCACTCCGCCCAGCAGCCACAGCCGTTCCGCAGCTCCTCCGGTGTCCGCGAGCTGTCCGTTCAGCGACTCGTGCAGAGGCTCGTGCGGAGGCTGATGGGCGAGCTCGTGGAGCGGCGGCGCGTGGACCGGCGCGTGGACCGGCGTGAGCAGAGGCCCGGACGCCTGAGGCGGTACGTGCGCCATGGCCGACGCCTGTCCCGGCGACAGCAGCACCAGCGTCCCGGCCAGCACTCCGAAGAATCGGCAGATAATCAGATGTTTTGCCCTCATAAGGGCGCAATGTAGGCAATCGGTGAGGTGATCCGCGGTTACGCCGCGCGTCCGGACGTGTACTCCGCGATCTCGCGTATCGGCGGCCGTTCCTCCGTGTCCACGGAGTAGGTGCGCGGTACGAAGCCGTTCTCGCCGCGGTCGAACTGCGTCAGCTCCGGCCGTACCAAGTGCGCCCGGGACAGCCGCAGTTGAGCCGTACGGTAGATCGCCGCGGCCATCCGCCCGAGCGCCCGGTCGTCCTGGTGGCGGTGCAGCCGTACGCCCACGTCGACCTGGCCCAGCGCGTCCAGGCCCACCGTGTGCAGCGCGTCCACGAGCAGTCCCAGTTCCACGCCGTATCCGACCGGGAAGGGCAGCCGCTCCAGCAGCGAGCGGCGCGCCGCGTACTCCCCGCCCAGCGGCTGGACGAAACCGGCCAGGCGTGGCCAGTGCAGATTGAGCAGCGGACGCGCCACCAGCTCGGTCACCCGCCCGCCCTGCCCGCCGACGGTTCCATTCATGCCGCCGCCCTCGCCGTCCGGATCGTCCTCCCGCAGCGGCCGGTCGTACATCGCCTTCACGAACTGCACATCCGCGTCGGTCAGCAGCGGTCCCACCGTCCCGGACACGAAATCCGCCGAGAACCGCCGCAGATCGGCGTCCACGAAGCACACCACATCGCCGCTCGTCACCAGCAGCGACCGCCACAGCACCTCGCCCTTGCCGGGCAGCGCGGGCAGCCGCGGCAGAATCGCGTCCCGGTGCACCACGCGCGCGCCCGCCGCCGCGGCGACCTCCGCCGTACGGTCGGTCGAGCCGGAATCGATCACCACCAGCTCGTCCACGAGCGGCGCCCGCTCCATCAGCTCGCGCCGGATCACGGAGACGATCGCGCCGACCGTCGCCTCCTCGTCGAGCGCCGGGAGCACCACGCTCACCGTGGTGCCGCGCGCGGCCTTCGCCACCAGGAGCCGGTCGAGCGTACGGTCGGCCGCTGACCAGGAACGCCTGGTCAGCCAGCGTTCCACCTCTTCCAGCACGGTCGGTACTCCCTGACGTGTTCCATGAACGTGACCCGCGAATCCGGTCGGAACCGGGCCGCGACCGGGCCGGAACCCGGTCGAACGTGATCCATCTCGCGGTGCGGACCACTATCTCAACCGTCCGCTCCTTCGGTTACAGTCTTGAACAACACGAATGACCTCCGCATGCCGGGGGTCGTTACGTGGAAAAACGCGCCGGGCCTGGCCCGGCGTCATAGCGCTCATCCAGAGGGACTGAGGGAACGGCCCGTTGAAGTCCCGGCAACCCTCCCGCCGACCGCGAGGTCACGGTGGGGAAGGTGCCAATTCCGTCTTGCGGCGAAATGCGTCGTAAGGAAGATGAGGAGAAAGGGCCTCGCCATCATGGCTGTGCAGACCGTCCACCACGCCAGCGACACCGTTGACCTCGGACCCGCCGCCGCCCTCTCGTGCCGCGAATGCGGAGAGCGTTTCGATCTCGGTCCCATTTTCGCCTGCGCGAGCTGTTTCGGGCCGCTCGAAGTCGCGTACGACCTGCCGAGCGGCACTCCGGAAGAGCTGAAGAAGCGCATCGCGGACGGCCCGGACAACATCTGGCGGTACGCGCCACTGCTGCCCGTTCCCGCCGATGTGGCCTCGAAGCCGAACATCAATCCCGGTTTCACCAAGCTGGTCAAGGCCGACAATCTGGCCCGCGAGCTCGGCATCACCGGCTCCCTGCACATCAAGGACGACTCCGGCAATCCGACGCACTCCTTCAAGGACCGTGTCGTCGCCATCGCCGTCGAGGCCGCCCGCGCCTTCGGCTTCACCACGCTCTCCTGCTCCTCCACCGGCAATCTGGCGGGCGCCGTCGGCGCCGCCGCCGCCCGCGCCGGCTTCCGCTCCTGTGTGTTCATCCCGCACGACCTGGAGCAGGGCAAGGTCGTCATGGCCGCGGTGTACGGCGGTGAACTCGTCGGCATCGAAGGCAACTACGACGATGTGAACCGCTTCTGCTCGGAGCTGATCGGCGATCCGCTGGGCGAGGGCTGGGGCTTCGTCAACGTCAACCTCCGTCCGTACTACGGCGAGGGCTCCAAGACGCTCGCGTACGAGATCTGCGAGCAGCTCGGCTGGCGGCTGCCCGACCAGATCGTCATCCCGATCGCCTCCGGATCACAGCTCACGAAGATCGACAAGGGCCTCCAGGAACTGATCAGGCTGGGGCTCGTGGAGGACCGGCCGTACAAGATCTTCGGCGCCCAGGCCGAGGGCTGCTCGCCGGTGTCCACCGCCTTCAAGGCCGGGCACGATGTCGTACGGCCGCAGAAGCCCAACACCATCGCCAAGTCCCTGGCGATCGGCAATCCGGCCGACGGCCCGTACGTCCTGGACATCGCCCGCCGCACCGGCGGCGCGGTCGAGGACGTCAACGATGAGCAGATCGTCGACGCGATCAAGCTGCTGGCGCGCACCGAGGGCATCTTCGCGGAGACCGCGGGCGGAGTGACCGTCGGTGTGACCAAGAAGCTGATCGAGGCCGGAGTGCTCGATCCGGCGCTGACGACCGTCGTCCTCAACACCGGTGACGGACTGAAGACTCTGGACGCGGTGGCGCCGACGACGGGCCCGACCGCGACCATCCGCCCGAGCCTGGACGCGTTCCGCGACGCCGGCCTGGCCCGCTGACCTGACCTGATTTGGCCCGGCCCGGCCTGGCCCGCTGATCCCGACGACGTTACGGAAGACGGAAGGCAGAACACCACTATGAGCGTCAATGTCCGCATCCCCACCATTCTCCGTACGTACACCGGCGGCAAGGCCGAGGTTCCGGCGGAGGGGGCGACTCTCTCCGAGGTCATTCAGTCCCTGGAGGCCAGCCATCCCGGTATCGCCGCGCGAGTCCTGGACGATCAGGGCAAGTTGCGCCGGTTTGTGAATGTGTACGTGAACGACGACGACGTCCGCTTCGAGCAGGGCCTGGAGACCGCGACTCCGGCGGGCGCGGGCGTCTCGATCATCCCGGCGGTCGCCGGAGGCTGAGCTTCGGCGTGGCTTCCGCGTGGCTTCGGCTTAGCTTCGTCGTCGCGACGCCGAGCGACCGGCATGGCTCCCTCCGCAAGAGAAGCGGAGGGAGCCATTCTTTATGGTTGAACGCGATAGAGTGTGGGAACGCCCCTCCGCCGCCCATGTGGCGCGTGTATGAGAACGCGACAAGATAGGGCTGAAGTCCTGGTGCTGTTTGCACTGTAGGTGCGCTTTGCCCGGCCCGACTTGCCCGGGAACGCAGCGAATTCGTCGCTATGCGTGTTCAGCCATGCCCAGAATTCTCGTCCGATTGACCTGTTGCAGAGGGCAGTTGGGCAGATACATTCAGCCGCGGTCGACGCGTTCCGGCGCGAAGTGTGGCCCCTGGAAGGGCCAGTAATAGGGGAGTTAGGCATGGCTCAGGGCACCGTCAAGTGGTTCAACGCGGAGAAGGGATACGGCTTCATCGCGGTCGACGGTGGTGCGGATGTTTTCGTCCACTACAGCGCGATCCAGATGGACGGTTACCGCACCCTTGAAGAAGGTCAGCGAGTGGAGTTCGAGATCTCGCAGGGCCAGAAGGGTCCGCAGGCGGACATGGTCAAGCTCGCCGTCTGATCCCGGCGCGATCGGCCACCGACGCACTCAGTTCACGGCTCACGCCGAGGGGTCCGTATCCCGGAGACGGGATACGGGCCCTTCGTGCGTGCCCGGCCCTTCGTGCGTGTTCGGGCGTCACCTCGCGCGTGTCCGGGCGCGGGTGGGGTACGGGCGCGGGCGGGGGCCTGCGGATGGGGGCCTGTGGGTGGGGGCGCTTGCACTCTCGGGGGTCGAGTGCTAATCATTGGCGTTAGCACTCTGCGAGTGAGAGTGACAACTTAAGGACCGGGTCGGTGAGGCCCGAAGAGCCGGTGGGGCAAGGAACCGCACGGCTCTCAGGCCGTCCGTCGCGGGCGCCAGCGCGGTCCGGAGCAATCCACCCCCTGTCCGGGAGGACCACTTCACATGGCCAAGATCATCGCGTTCAACGAGGAGGCACGGCGCGGTCTCGAGCGCGGGATGAACCAGCTCGCCGACGCCGTCAAGGTCACCCTTGGCCCCAAGGGTCGCAACGTCGTCCTCGAGAAGAAGTGGGGCGCCCCCACGATCACCAACGATGGTGTGTCCATCGCCAAGGAGATCGAGCTCGAGGACCCGTACGAGAAGATCGGCGCCGAGCTGGTCAAGGAAGTCGCCAAGAAGACGGACGACGTCGCCGGCGACGGTACGACCACCGCGACCGTGCTGGCCCAGGCGCTCGTCCGCGAGGGCCTGCGCAACGTGGCCGCCGGCGCCAACCCGATGGCCCTCAAGCGTGGCATTGAGAAGGCCGTCGAGGCCGTCTCCGGCGCCCTGCTGGAGCAGGCCAAGGACGTGGAGACCAAGGAGCAGATCGCTTCGACCGCCTCCATCTCCGCCGCCGACACCCAGATCGGCGAGCTCATCGCCGAGGCCATGGACAAGGTCGGCAAGGAAGGCGTCATCACCGTCGAGGAGTCCCAGACCTTCGGTCTGGAGCTCGAACTGACGGAGGGCATGCGCTTCGACAAGGGCTACATCTCCGCGTACTTCGCCACCGACATGGAGCGTATGGAGGCGTCCCTGGACGACCCGTACCTCCTGATCGTCAACTCCAAGATCGGCAACGTGAAGGACCTCCTTCCGCTGCTGGAGAAGGTCATGCAGTCGGGCAAGCCGCTGCTGATCATCGCGGAGGACGTCGAGGGCGAGGCGCTGTCGACTCTGGTCGTCAACAAGATCCGTGGCACCTTCAAGTCCGTCGCCGTCAAGGCTCCGGGCTTCGGTGACCGCCGCAAGGCGATGCTCAACGACATCGCCATCCTCACCGGTGGCACGGTCATCTCCGAGGAGGTCGGCCTCAAGCTGGAGAACGCCGGTCTGGACCTGCTGGGCCGCGCCCGCAAGGTCGTCATCACCAAGGACGAGACCACCATCGTCGACGGTGCCGGTGACAGCGACCAGGTCGCCGGCCGGGTCAACCAGATCCGCGCCGAGATCGAGAACAGCGACTCGGACTACGACCGCGAGAAGCTCCAGGAGCGCCTGGCGAAGCTGGCCGGCGGCGTGGCCGTCATCAAGGCCGGTGCCGCGACCGAGGTCGAGCTGAAGGAGCGCAAGCACCGCATCGAGGACGCGGTGCGCAACGCCAAGGCCGCCGTCGAGGAGGGCATCGTCGCCGGTGGCGGCGTGGCTCTGCTCCAGGCCGCTTCGGTTTTCGAGAAGCTTGAGCTCGAGGGCGACGAGGCGACCGGCGCCAACGCCGTCAAGCTCGCGCTGGAGGCTCCGCTCAAGCAGATCGCCATCAACGGTGGTCTTGAGGGCGGCGTCGTCGTCGAGAAGGTCCGCAACCTGACGGTCGGCCACGGTCTGAACGCCGCGACCGGCGAGTACGTCGACATGATCGCCGAGGGCATCATCGACCCGGCGAAGGTCACGCGGTCCGCGCTCCAGAACGCGGCCTCCATCGCCGCGCTGTTCCTGACCACCGAGGCCGTCATCGCCGACAAGCCGGAGAAGGCCGCCGCGGCTGCTCCGGGCGGTATGCCGGGCGGAGACATGGACTTCTGAGCCTGACGGCTCGGACCCGGTCCTGGTCCAGTTCCAGTTCCAGTACCGAGGGCGGCACCTCTTTCGAGGGGTGCCGCCCTCGGGCGTTTTCCGGTTCGGCAGCCTTCGGCTTTCGCGGCTTGCGGCTGGTAAGGATCCGCCGGGCTCATGACATATGAGAGGTGTGGAAACCTTTCGGACGACGGGGAGCGACGGGGGCCGTGCGCCCGACGGCGATCGCTCCGAGCGGTTCACGGCCATGTATGTACGCGAGCATCCGCGCGTATCGGCCTATGTCCACCGGCGGCTGGGCGACCGGAGCGCGGCGGAGGAACTGGCCGCGGAGGTCTTCAGGACCGCGTGGGAACGGATGGCCGCGGGCCATGAGACCAGCAGCGGCTGGCTGTTCGTCACCGCGCGCAATCTGCTGGGCAACCACTACCGCAAGAGCGCGCGCCTGACCGAACTCCACCGGCGCATCACCGACGAACTGCACCGCGCGCCCGCGTCCGGGCAGGACACCGCCGTACTGGACACTCTCGACCGGCTCCCGGACCGGCATCGGGATGTGCTGATGCTCAGTTACTGGGACGGGCTGAGCGCCGCCGAGATGAGCGAGGTCCTCGGCTGCGGGGTACCGGCGGTCTGGGTCCGGCTGCACCGGGCCCGTAAGGCGTTCCGAGACCTTTACGTACAGCCCGAGCCCGAGGAGTCGGCGTGATGCGTGTCAAGTCCCTGATCAAGCACGCCAACCCGGTGCCGGTGCCGGTCGCTTCCGAAGGCCGGGGCCGGCCGGGCAGGCGCGCCGTTCTGGTGGCGGCTCTCGCCGGCGGTACGGCCGCTGTCGTCGCGGGCGTCGCGCTGCTCGCGACCGGTCCCGGGGGAGCGCAGGCTCCCGGAGGCGGCGGCGCCGTCGCGGACCAGGCGTACTACGGAAGCACCGAGCAGTTGGAGGCGATGGCCGACGTGATCGTACGAGGCAGGCTCGGCCCCGGCCGCGAGGAGGACGCGGGCTCCGACCGCGGCGGAAGCAATTACACGGTCGCGCCGGTGGATGTCACGGCGACAGCCAAGGGCGAAGTGCCCGGAAACCGCCTCCAATTGTCCTACCTCACCCCGGGCACCGCCGCCGAGACGGCCCCGCTGACCGCCGGGAAGGAGTATGTCTTCCTGCTCACAAAGGACACCCCGACCACCGGAAGCCACTACCTCGTGAGCACCACCCAGGGCTGGTACGCAGTGACCACCGACGACCGCGCAACACCGGGCCCCGAGAACGACCTCCCGCTGAGCCCGACGGTACGGAGGGCGCTACGGCTCAGGGAGTGAGCGGGTGGGGTGAGCGGATGACCTGGTGACCTGGGTGACTCGCGTCAGCGGGTGTAGTCCTTGAGCTTCTCGGTCTCCAGGGTGACGCCGACGGGGTGGGGGAGCTTCACGGTCGCGCCGTACGCGTGCATGGCGCGGTTCTGGTACCCGCCTCCTTGCGGGGCGCTGTACACCACCACCTCCTGTGTGTCCCGGTCGATGAGCAGGTAGACGGGGATACCGGCTGCCGCGTAGCCGTCACGCTTCTCGACGCGGTCACGGAGATTCGTGTCGTGGTCGTGCGAGGTGACCTCGACCGTCATGAGAACACCGTCGGCCGGAGCCCATTCGCCGTGACCGACGAAGTTGTCGAAGGGCGCCAGCGCTCCGTCCGGGCGGGCGCGGCCGGTGCGGCAGGCCTCTGTGACCAGTCCCGGTTCCGGGTACAGCGCCAGTTCGGGACGTTGCCGCATGCACTCCGTCAGCAGCCACATCGTCATGGCTTTGCGGAGCTGGTCCGGCATGGGCTTGACCTCGACCCTTCCGTTGATGAATTCGAACTTCACCGTTTCGGGGGCCGTTCGGGCGACCTGTTCGAAGTCCTCGATGGACATCTGGGCGTGACGAGCAGTCCTGTGAACCGTCATACGTGTGTCCGTTCGGTTGGGCGGCGTGTTGCTGCGGCGCGGGCCAGGGCTGCGTGGGCGTGGACCTGGGTGGGTGGGAGTGCGGTTGGGGGCCGTACGGGTGGAGGTGTGCCTCGGCAGGTGCCGCACTCGCCGTCGAGCAGTGCTTCCGGGCGGCCCGGGGCGCCGCACTTGGCGCACTCCAGAACGCGTAGCGCGGGACGTGGCGTACGGATCGGCTCCGGTGGGAGTTTCGAGGTCAGGCGTACCCGGGCGAGGGCCGCCGCGTGGTGGACGACGGCCGGAAGTCCGGCGGTCAGGGCGTACAGCACGTCTCTCTCGTCGGCGCCTCGCTCGAACCAGGCGGCGGCCAGCGGCTCCAGAGCCGCGCAGTCGGCGGCGGACAGCGACATGGCGGGCGTGCTCCGGCCGAGCGCGGCCAGCAGGACGAAGGCACGGGATGGGGCACGGGAGGGAGTACGGGCCTGGGCCGAGACGGAGGAGGTCTGGGCGGCCGGGTCTGCGGGCTGGGCCGGGTCCGGGGGCGCGGTCGGAGGGTCGTCCGGTACGTCGCCGGAGATGAACGCCGTCCACCATGCGTTGTCCCGTGCCGTACGGGAGAACCACGTACGGGTGACCCAACGCGCACTCCCCGACCCGACGAGATGTTCGCGCCCGCGCCGCAGATGCCCCACGTTCTGGAGGTGGCGCAGCGCCGTGCGGAGGGCGCACTGTCCGTACGGGAGCACCTTGGCGAGAGCCTTCACGGAGATGTCCGCGCCCTCGGGCAACCGGTCGATGAAGGCGGCGACGGCGGCTTCACGGCCCGGAAGGTGGGTGAAGTCGTCGGCCGTACGGGCCAGTTGACCGGGAGTCGAACGCTTGCCGTAGCCAGGGTTCGCCATGGGGTGGGAACCGGGCGGCGTTGCGTGCGTCGGGTGCGCGGTGGCATTAAGCTGTGTGTCAGCCATGAGATCGCGAATCCTCAAGTGGTCGATCTTGATCGGTCAGGCCCCCGAAGGTGTTGTCCGCACCCGGGGGCCGTTCCGTTTTCTGGCACGCTAAAGCGCCGCCACCCTCCGTGGCAAATCGGTCACAAAAAGTCAACTGCCGAGGTAGGGAGGGTGGGTGGGTTGAAACCCACCTACCAATCCTCAGAAAAAGGGCTCGAAGCGCGGGACTTGAGCGCCGGGACGGGCGGGAGTCAGGCGAGGGGGAAGGCCGTTGCGGTGAGGTCTTCGGAGAGAGTCCACAACTTCCGGGCCAGGGTGGAGTTTTGGGCGGTGGCGCTGCGGGAGGCCCGGGTGGGGTGACCGCGTTGTTCGCCGCGGCCGTTAGGGCCGATGTAGGCGGCGCCTTCGAGGTTCTGGGTGGCGGCGAAGAGCGTCGGCAGGGCTCCGGCCGGGCCGCTCTGCATCACCAGCCGGCCGACGGTCGTGGCGACAAAGGTCATGGCCGGGCCGAGATGGCGGTTGAGTCCGGTGGTCGCCGCGCCCGGATGCGCGGCGAGGGCGAGCAGCGGTGAGTGGGCTTCCGTCAGACGGCGTTGCAGTTCGAGGGTGAAAAGCAGATTGGCGAGCTTCGACTGTCCGTAGGCCGCCGAGGCGCGGTAGCGGCGCCGCCGCCAGTTCGGGTCGTCGAGATCGAGCGTGGCCTTCTTGTGGGCGTTGGACGCGACGGTGACCACGCGGTCGGTGATCCGCGGCAGCAGCAGACAGGTCAGTGCGAAGTGGCCGAGGTGGTTGGTGCCGAAGTGCGTCTCGAAGCCGTCGGCGGTGCGGCCGAGCGGCACATTGGCCACGCCCGCGTTGTTGATCAGGATGTCGACCGGGCGGTCCCAGGAGGCCGCGAAGCGGCGTACCGAGGCGAGGTCCGCGAGGTCGAGCGGCAGCACCTCGATGCTGCCGACTGTTCGGCCGACTGTTCGACCGGCCAGGCTGTCGGCCAGGCTGTCGGTCACGCTCGCGGCGATCTCGCGGGTGCGTTCGACATTTCGTACGGCCATCACGACATGCGCCCCGGCGGACGCGAGCGCCCGGGTGGCCTCCAGCCCGATGCCGCTGCCCGCGCCGGTGACGATCACGGTGCGTCCGGTCTGAGGCGGCAGGTCTTCGAGGGTCCAGGGAGTGGGAGATGCCTTGGGACGGGTGGAGCGGAGTGGGCTGGTCATGGCTGCCAAAGTAGTCATCGGATACATTGTAGTCAATGGCAACATTCGGATGGGCGTGTGGATAGGGTGGTCCGATGACCACAGCCCGCCCCTACCACCACGGCGATCTGCGCACCGCCCTGCTGCGGCAGGCCGAACGGACCCTCGCCGAACAAGGCGTCGACGGACTCTCGTTGCGGGAACTCGCCCGTGAGGTGGGCGTGAGCCACGGTGCGCCGCGCCGGCACTTCCCGGACAAGCGGGCGCTGCTGGACGCCCTTGCGGAGGAGGGGTACGAACGGCTGGGACGCAGGCTCGATGCCGCGCTGAACGACGACGCGCCGGCCGACGACGAGGGTGATCGCGGTGACCTCGGCGATCACGGTGGCCTTGGTGGCCTCGGCGATCGCGGTGATCTCGCCGAGCGGCTGGTGGTCTTCGCCCAGGTCTATGTCGAGTTCGCGGTCGAGCATCGCGCGCTGCTGGGGCTGATGCACGGCTCGAAGGAGGGTTCGCGCGGCGACCGGTTGCGGGAGGCGAACGACAGGGCGTTCGCCGCGCCCGTACGGCTTCTCGCGGAGGCGCGCGCCCGGGGCTACATCGACTCCGACACCACGGGCCGGGTCGATATGACGGTACTGGCGGTCTTGCAGGGCCTCGCGGTGCTGGCGGCCACCGGTATGAACGGCGCGAAGCCGCTCGGCGTACTCGTGTCGGAGACGGTGGAGACGCTGCTGGCGGGCCTGCGCCCACGGTGATCCGGGGCTCAAGCCCCCCGGGGGTGTCCGTCGGGCGGTCAAGGGTGGGGCCAGGGGTGGTGGGCGCGGCGGTGGGTGGCTACTCGTTCTCGGGTTGCGCAGCGGCGGGAGCAGTAGCGGCGCGGTAGGCCGCTGCCCTGGTTTACGTAGACGTTCCAGCAGGTGGATGACGCGCAGATGCCGCCGGGCGGGCGCTGGCGGTCCCAGAGGAGGACCGTCAGCGCGAGACAGGACGACGCGAGGAACCACTCGCCCCATGGTGCGTCGTCCGTGCTGTCCAGGTGCGGGTGCCAGACGGTGAGGCCGTCGTGCGAGGAGAGCCGCAGAGGCCCGGGGCTCAGACGCAGGAGGTGGTTGAGCGTGGCCGCGGCTGTGTCGATGCCGTCGGCCGCGAAGACCTCGCGCAGCATTTCCGCGACGGCGCGCATCTCGGTGATGTCGTGTGCGGAGAGTTCGACGGGATCGGCCTCGCCGTGTTCGCGCAGGACCGCGGCGACCGTGTCCGGCGTCGGATCCTCGGCGCTCAGGGCATTGACGCTCAGGGCGTTGATGAGGGCGGCCGTTCGCTCGGCGGTGGCTGAGGGCTTCGGAGGCTGCGGCTTCGGGGGCTGCACTGGGTGAATGTAACGTATCTGGTCAAGTTTTAGGTTACGTACGTAACGTGCTGTGCATGGAAGAGCGTTACGCCGTCGTGGTCGCCGGGGCCGCAGCCGCCCGTACTGGGGACGAGATGTCGGGCCCGGCCCTGTTGCTGGCCGGGCTGGCCGTCACCGGATCGGCGTCCACCGCGACGGCGCTGCTCGCGGGAATCACCGTCTCGGCGGCGCTCGGCGGCCCGGTCTTCGGCGTACTGCTCGACAGATCGGCCCGTCCCGGCCGGCTGCTGGCGGTGGCGCTGGGTACGTACGGCTCGGCCCTCGTCGTCATTCTTCTGAGCCTCGGGCGCGTCCCGGTCGTGGCCACGGTGCTGATCGCGGTCTGCGCGGGACTGCTGGGCCCGGCCCTGTCCGGCGGCTGGACCGCGCAACTTCCTTATGCCGTACGACCGGAGGAGCTGCCGCGCGCGACCGCGCTCGACGCGATGACGTTCAACTTCGCGAGCCTGACGGGCCCGGCGCTGGCGGGCACGGTCGCGGGACTGGCTGGCGCGCCGACGGGAGTGCTCGTATCGGTGGCGCTGATCGGCGCGGCGGTGCCGGTGGCGTGGCGGGTGCCGGGAGTACGGGACGGGGAAGCCCGAAGTTCAGCCGCAGCCCCGCCACCAGGGCTAACGCCTACGCCAACCCCGGCGTCCGTTGTCGTTGATCTTTGTGCCGGGTTCCGGGCCATCGCCCGTACGCCTTCCTTGGCGCGGGCAACCGTGGCGTCCGTCATCTCCTGTGTGGGCCAAGGGATTCTGGTCGCGTGCAGCCCGCTGCTCGGAGAGCGGGCGTTCGGTTCGGCGAACCACGGTGTCGTCCTGCTCTCCGGCGTCGCCGCCTCGGCGCTCCTGGTCAACGCGGTGTTCGCGCGGTATCCCCGGCTGATGCGCCGCCCCGACGCCGTCCTCCCGTACAGCACGATCGTCTTGGCAGTCGCCCTGCTCCTCGCCGTCCTCGCGGTCCTCGCTGCAACCGGCCGACCGGTTCTGCTCGTTGCCGCGATGCTGATCGCCGGTCTGGGCGAAGGCCCGCAGCTCGCGGCCCTGTTCGCGATACGCCACCGCGAGGCGCCGGAGCGGCTGCGCGGCCAGATCTTCACCACCGGCGCCAGCCTGAAGATCACCGGCTTCGCCCTCGGCGCTGCCCTCACGGCCTCACTGGCCGCCCGCTCCCTCACCACCGCCCTCCTGATTGCTGCCGCCACCCAGGCCCTCGCCGCACTGAGCTGCGGTTGGGGCAGCGGCCGGGGCAGCCGCCAGCGCCGCCAGGGCGGGCGAAATCCGTTGGACAGCGCCGACCGTGGCGAACGACAGTGACGCGCATGACGTCCCTGATACGACACATCACAATCGACTGCGCCGACGCGTACACCCTCGGCGGTTTCTGGGCCGAGGTCCTCGGTGGCTCGGTGGCGGAGGACGATCACCCGGGCGACCCGGAGGTGCTGGTGACGGCGCCCGGGACCGCGCTGCTGTTCATCGTCGTACCCGAGGCCAAGACCACCAAGAACAGGGTCCACCTGGACCTCCAGCCCCAGGACCGTACCCGCGACGAGGAAGTCGACCGCCTCCTCGCCCTCGGCGCGACTCTCGTAGCCGACCACCGCTTCCCGGACGGCAGAGGCTGGGCAACCCTCGCGGACCCGGAGGGAAACGAATTGTGCGTGGAACGCAGCGCGGCGGAACGGGAACGGACGTCGGCCTGATCGGCGGCCTGACCGTCGTTCTGAACGGCGGTCTTACCGGCGTTCCGGCGGGGCCCGGCGGGGCCCGGCGGGGGAAGCGTCTGCCGGTCAGGCCGTCAGCGGAAGGCCCATCGCCGTGTACCGGATGTCCGCTTCCGCCCTCCGTACGTCGAGTGACGCGAGCGCGTGACGCAGCAGCTCGCGGGTGCGCCCGATCTCGGTCTCCAGGCTGCCCGTGAGATCGGCGGCGGTCAGGGCTTGGCGCATGGGGTCCTCGGTCACGAGACGGTCGATGAGCTGATGGGCGAGCCAGGAACGGGTCAGCTCGCGCAGTGCGAAGGTGACATGCAGGCTGGGGGCGTCGCCCACCGTGTACGGGCGGTGGATCCAGCCGCGCGGCAGCCAGAGTGTGTCGCCCGGCGCCAGCCGGATGTCGTGGTCCGGTGGTGCTCCTTCGAGGCGTTGTCGAAGCGCCTCGCTGGTCGTGGTTCTGGGGAACGCCAGGTGCTCGGGTGTGGGCGCGGTGACCAGTGGCCGGTGGAGCGGCCAGGACTTGGTGCCGGATATCTGAGCGATGACGACGGTGTACGGGTCCCAGTGGCAGTCCAGACCGCGGGTTCCCGGTGGGGTGAGATACGCGGTGGCGTGGCACGGGTAGCCCGTCTCGCGCTGGATCGCCCGGCACACGCGGTTGAAGAACGGCAGCAGGTCTTGCAGGTTGCGCAGGGACAGGGTGTGGCCCGCGTCGAGGTAGTGGCGCACCTTGCCCGGGATGAGCCGACCCTCACGGACATAGTGGTCGCGCTCCAGGATCCGGCCCTCGCGCGGCAGCAGGACATGAGCGGCGGGCAGACATTCGGTGTCGATGCAGCCCTCCAGCATGCGCAAGGTGAAGCACTCGTCGACGGCGGTACGGCCCCGATGGACCACGCGCGGTTCGTCCGGCCGGACGAAGCCGGTGTCTTCGTCAGGCATCAGCAGAGCCAAGGACATCGGTCACCTCTCCATGCCGAGCGGGCAGGCAATGCCCGGCCAGTGCCGGTTGGGACAGCAGACGACGCTGAGGGACACGAATGTGCCGCCCTCGGTGTAGTGCCCCCACACCACATCCACGCCCCTGGGCAGCGTGTCGGCCGCGTAGGCGGTCTTGGTGTCCGGGCTGGGGCCGGTGCCTGGCGAGGGCGGTTGTTCGTCGTAGGCCGTACGGATCCACTCCACCGCCGCCGCGTGCCGGGTCCAGGTCCGGGCCGTGCTGGTCTGCCTGGACCGCAACAGCCACCAGCCGGTCATCATCGGGGGAAGCCGGGACTCCAGGAAGTCCCGGTGGTCCGGGCGCCGGACATTCTCGTGCCGCATGTCCTGGCGGGCGCCCGACCATCGGTATCCGTGCCAGTGCATCAGCCAGTGCATCAGAGGGAGAGACCTCGGCGCGCGACCCACCGGACGGCGAACCTGTCCAGCTCCGCGCCGCTCATCCGGATGACTCCCGCCACGTCCGCCTTCTTGGTGTCGCCGAGGGCGTAGGCGTCCTGCGCGCCAGGGATCTCGGCGACGGTCAGGCACGACTCGTCGTTATCGGCGTCCCCGCCGTTCCCGCCGCACATCGCGGTGAACGTCGCGCCCTCGGTGGACAGTGCGTACAGGTCGGTGCTGCTCATGGTGCCTCCGTCGATCGCTCGTCCGCGGAGTGGGATCCGCGGTGTTCCGAGCATCGGACCGCCGAAGGCCGTGCCTCAATGAACTTCTACCGACTTGCGCGCGTTCACTCGAAGGAGTCGATCGCCGCGGTGATCAGCGCGCGGGCAGCGGCGCCGTAGACGGCGATGCCGGCCAGTTCGGCGAACGTCCGTACGTACTCGGCGATCTCACTGGGCTGAGTCACCGTCAGGTTCGCAGACACCAGTTCGACAGAGACCTGCGCGTGGTCGAAGACGACGAAGGACTCGGTGGGCCAGCCGTGCCCTCGCTCCGAACCCATCGGGATGATGCCCAGACTCACGGACGGCCGGTACGCGGCGCTGATGAGATGGGCGAGCTGTCCGGCCATGATGTCGGCGTCTCCGATGATCGTGCGGAGTACCCACTCCTCCACGAGAAACGCGAACCGCTGATGGCCCGCATGAATGACGTGCTGGCGTGCCATCCGTACGGCGACCGCGTCCTCCATGTCGTGGTCCGGTGCGTCGCGCAGAGCCACGACGGTGTTGAGCACCGCCCTGGTGTAGTCGGCGGTCTGGAGGAGTCCGGGCATGACCCAGGACTGATAGATCCGGAAGCGCCGCGTTCTCTCGAACAGCGGAAGTACTGACTCCTGTACCCGTCGTAAACCGGAACGCTCCAGACGCCGCCAGTCGACGTGCATGCTCTCAATGCCGCGGGCCGTGGCGATGAGATCTTCGGCTTGCCTTTCGGCATGGCAGATACACGTCCAGACACGGATGTCGGAATCCGAAGGGGACGTCCTTCCGTTCTCGATCCTGGACGTCTTCGATTCGTGCCAGCCGGCCGCCGCCGCCAAGGCGCGTGCCGTCAAGCCGGAGTCCTTTCGGATCTCGCGCAAGCGCAGACCGAGGGACTCTTTGGCTTGCTGGACGCTGGACGACGGCGGCGACGGGGCCACGGCGGATCAGCCCATTTCGTTCACTCGCGGATCAGACCGGTCTGTACTCCGTGTGGGGGACGGCACGTTTCCACACGGAGTCGAAG
The DNA here is from genome assembly GCF_042732975.1 of Streptomyces sp. NPDC059743. Taxonomy (NCBI): domain Bacteria; kingdom Bacillati; phylum Actinomycetota; class Actinomycetes; order Kitasatosporales; family Streptomycetaceae; genus Streptomyces; species Streptomyces sp. NPDC059743. The sequence continues at coordinate 46,273 of NZ_JBHWGS010000002.1, forward strand.
GCTGTGGAGCACAGGCGGACGACGGCAGGGCTGAGTGTCCGCTCCTCGTCGCCTTCCGGGGACAACTCGCCGTCCCCGGTGAAGTGTAGGAACAGGACAAGGCTGTCGTCGAACAGCCAGAAGTCGTTCCCGGGCAAGGCGAGATCCGAGGCCCGCCTCCGAGGCAGCCAGCGCACCTGCTCACCTGCCGCGACGTTCCCGGCGGTCAAGTGATGCTCGAACCGGATGTAGTCGGACACGGGCTCCGAGATGACGCGGGCCCTGCGAATCTCCACGCCACGGCTGATCGTTTCTTGCATCAGCGCGAGCCAGGGACGTTCCTTCGGGTCGAGGTCGGAGGGGTCGCTGTACTCGCCGCGCTGCCAGGCGATGAAGCGGGGATCGGAGCGCATGTATCCGTCCCTCATCTCCAGGTGCACGGCTGACCGCTTGGCCTGCCGGAACAACTCGTCAAATGCCGGCTCAGCCACCGTTCACCTCTGGGAAGAACTGCGTCATGCGCTTGGGGATCTCCACCACACCCTCGTGATCCGGCAGATCCAGAATCGACAGCCGTTCCCGGTCCAGAACCTTCCAGCCCTGGATGACGTAGTTGTCGCTGACGTCGTCGTAGTACACCGTCGGCGACTTGCCCTCAGGCGAATCCGGGTCCTTGCCGAGCAGGTGAAGGGCCATGAGTGACCTCCTGTTTCGCGGCTGGTGATCTCGGGTTGGATGCTTGCACGCCGCTCGTTCGCACCGGAACAAACTTGCGCGAACTTCTAAGCCGGTTGCCGGTCAAGACAGTTGGTGAGGCGGTCGGCGTGGCTACGGAGCTGCCGGGGCGAGGGTGTCCAGCCAGGCGATGATTGTTGATGCTGCGGGCAGGCCGGCGTGTTCGAGTGGCATGTCGTGGCCGACGTTCGGGACGATGACCGGCTTCGCGCGCAGCAGTTTCGCGATGGTGTGGGTGTCATGGACCGGCGTACGGTCGCTCTCCGGGCCCACCACCAGAACCGGGCAGCGGATGGTGCTGGGATCCACGGTGACGCTGCCGTTGCTGTACTGGTTGATCACATTTGGCGATTCCGGTGTCAGGCGGGCCATCAGTACGTCGAGTTCCTCCTCCGATATATGGCGGAACCACACCTCCTGGATCTGCTCCCTGGTCATCGTCACCGGCCGGTCCTTCGGATACGCCGTCGACCGCATCGGCCCGAGCTGTCCGGGCCCCACGGTCGAGACCAGCACCAGTGCGTACGGCAGATACGCCTCCGCCACCAGCTGGGCCACCAGCCCGCCCATGCTGTGGCCCAGCAGGACAGGCGGCTGAAAGTCCGGGTCGAGATCCGGGAAGAGGCCGCTCAGGACCGTACGGACCGCAGCCGCGTAGTCGCCCGGCGTATACGTCAGGAACTCCGCCTCCGGTACGGCCCGGGAACCGGTGTGGTTGGGCAACGACATCGCCAGCGGCGTCCAGCCCGCCTCCGCGAACACCGGCATCCACCGCTCGTACGCCCACCAGCCGTGCATGGACCCGGGCACCAGCAACATCCGGCCCCGCTCCTGGACCCCGAGGTCACGGGCCTCGCGGACCAGGAGTCCGTCCACGTCGTGGTCGGTCCACTCCAGCACCCTTCCCACGATAGGCGCCCTTCCCGTCTCGGCGCCTAGGCTTGTCCTCGGCCCGGCCCGGACGCCGGGCCGAGGATCACCGTGGATCACGACGTGGAGGATGATTGTGCGCTACCGCGAGCTGGGACGCAGTGGACTGTCCGTGTCCGAGATCGGTTACGGCGCCTGGGGCATCGGTGAGTCCGCCTGGGTGGGCGCCACGGAGGACGAATCCGTACGCGCCCTGAACCGCGCCATCGACCTCGGCGTGAACTTCATCGACACCGCCCGCGGCTACGGCGAGAGCGAGCGCATCGTCGGCCGCGTCGTCCGCGAGCGGGCCGCCGCGGGCGCCGGTTCCGCCACCGGTTCCGGCACCGGCACCGGTGGCGGCGAGGTCCTCGTCGCGACCAAAGTCCCGCCGAAGAACCGCGTCTGGCCCGCGCCCGACGGCCTCGACCCGGCCGAGACCTACCCGGGCGCGCATATCCGCGAAAGCCTGGAGACCAGTCTGCGCGCCAGCGGACTGGACCACTTCGACGTCCTCCAGTTCCATGTCTGGAGCGACGAATGGGTCGGCCGCGGCGACTGGCTGGAGACCATCGCCGAGCTGAAGCAGGAAGGAAAGATCCGCCTGTTCGGCGTCTCCATCAACGACCACCAGCCCGACAACGCCCTCGCCCTCGTCCGCAGCGGCGCCGTCGACACCGTGCAGGTCATCTACAACATCTTCGACCAGGCTCCCGCCGACACACTGCTCCCGGCCTGCGAGGAACACGGCGTCGGTGTCATCGTGCGGGTCGCTCTGGACGAGGGCGGCCTCACGGGTCGCATCACCGCCGACACGACGTTCCCGGAAGGCGACTGGCGCAACCGTTACTTCCGCGACGACCGCCCGGCCCAGGTCGAACAGCACGTGGCCGCCATCGTGGACGACCTCGGCATCGCTCCGGATGAGATCGCCGAGAACGCGCTCCGGTTCGTGCTGAGTTCGCCGGCCGTCTCCACCGTCATCCCGGGCATGCGTACGGTACGCAACGTCGAGCGCAACACCGCCCTCAGCGACGGCCGTCCGCTCACCGCCGACCAACTCGCCGTACTGGCCAAGCACCGCTGGCAGCGCAACTTCTACGCCTGACCGACCGCCGGCGGTTGTTGGGTGGTTGTGTTGGGCTGTTGCCGGGGCCCGCTTGACGGCGGGCCCCGGTGACCGGCCGTCTGCTAGGCCGCCTTGACCTGGACCTGGGTGACGAACGTGGCCCACGCGGTTGCCTGGAAGGTGAGCACCGGGCCGGTCGGGCGCTTGGAGTCACGGACGGGCACGATGCCGGTGAGGCCGTCGGCCACTTCGAGGCAGTCGCCGCCGCTGCCGTCACTGTGCGTTGACTTCCGCCAGGCGCCTACCTCCAGGCAGTCGCCGCCGCTGGCTCCGCTGTACGAGGACTTCCGCCAGGTCGCGGCGCCCACAAACTCCCGGGCTGTTTCGAGGCAGTCGCCGCCGCTGGCGTCGCTGTAGCTGGACTTGTGCCAGGACGCGCTGCTCAGGTCGTACTCATGACTGCTGATCTTCATGCGCGTAATCCTCCGCCACTGATTCCATCAGGGCCAAGGAAGCTTCCGGTGAGAGTGCGCTGGCCCCAAGGAGATCGTAGGCCAGGACATAACTCCTGACCGTCGCCGGATCGTCCAGGAGTTGGCCTGAAGCCAGCCCGTCGACATAGGCGAGCCGAGGCGCGTCATCGAACTCCATCAGCTTGAGGGCACCGCCCATGGCCGCGTGCGCTCCCGCGCCAAACGGCAGTACCTGCGCGATGATTCGGTGCCTCCGCATGAGATTGATGATGTGCCTCAGAGCCTCGGCCATGACCGCTGGTCCACCGACCACTCGGCGCAAGGCGGCCTCGTCCAGCACCACCCAGACCGTGGGCTGGGTGGGGTGCGCCAGCAACTCGGCGCGTTGTAGCCGCGCCGCCACCATCTCGTCGATCTCCTCTTCCGTTGCCGTTGGATGACCCGCGCGGAAGATCGCCCTGGCGTACGCCTTCGTCTGCAACAAGCCCGGAATCAGCAGCGGCGCGTACTGCTTGATCATGACCGCCGTCGCCTCGGCCTCCGCCGCCTCCGCGAAGTGGTTCGGATACTTCGACTTCTTCAGCGCCTCGCAGTTGCGGAAGAAGTACTCGCCGGTGTCGAAGATCTCATCGAACTTGACGGCGAACTCCGGCTGCATCCTGCGGATGCCCGCCTCCAACATCCCGATGAACGCACCACTTACGAAAAGTGGTTGTCCGAGTTCGCCCTGAGACATCCCCAGTCTCTCGCGGTGGTACCTGAGTTCCGCGCCGAGCATGGCGCGCGGTGATGACGCCGGATCAAGTGGCCTGAGCTGCTGAGGCATAAGGGCTCCTCCGGAACACGTAGCGGTGTTTGTCTGCTGTGTCTGTTCAGGCTAGCCAGTGATGACCACGCTGTGTGGTGAAACCCGATACATAGCGTGGAGACGCCAAAACATGGTTACCTACGACATAAGCGAACATCGGCGCATGGTCGCCGCACACGTAAGGTCCGCCGAGGACGCGGCGGAAGCGTTACGGGCCGGGCTCGCGGCGGTGGGGCTGGTGCTGCCCGGGCTGCGGATCGTCCCGGCTTCGTGCCTGGGCGACGCGCCCGTACCGCTGGTCGATCTCGGGCGCTGCGATCTCGGCACCGCCCTGCGGCTCGGCGCCGTACTGGCCGTACAGCAGGAAGGTGCCGGCGATGACGTACACGCCTGAGCCCGGTTCGTACGCCGTCGATTCCCGCGACGGGCGTGTGGGACGCGTGATGGGTCTGGACGGCGGTTACGTCCAGCTCCGGCCGCCGGGCGGCGGGCTGGAGTGGGACTGCCCGCCACAGACCGTCCACCCGGCACCGCCCAACGAGGTGCTGCGGGCGCGGGTGACGGAACTGAACCGCGAGAGGCGGTTTCTGCCGTGAGTGGCGGGACGGAGGTCGCGCGAGTTCCACCCAACAGGTGAAAGAGGCCAGATTCGACGCAATTCGGTGTGATGCGGCGTAAGACTCTGTGTCCCCGGAGGAGACAGGACGACATGGCGCTCATCTGCCCACACTGCAAGGCCGCGGAGGCCATCGCCTACGTGGAGAACGAGGACGGGAAGACCCTCTTTCCCTGCCTCGCCTGCGAACTGCCGCCGGGTCCCGGACCTACGAACACCACGTCGCGCGTGACGGCGCCTTGCGCCACACCGGGCTGTGGCGGAGAGGTCGAGGACCACTATCAGTACGGGGCCGCCGGCCGCGTACTCGCGGCGTACCGCCAGGCGTGCGGGCACTGCGGGTCATCCAGGACAGGAGGCGGCGATGCCGCAGATCCAAGAAGTCGTGCCGTGCCCCAGCCCCGGCTGTGACGGATCACGATCCGACACGTGGGAGACCGACGACAAGGGCCGCAAGATCAGCAGGGTGGGAAGCAGCCCTTGCCACAAGTGCGGGAACTAGCAAGGTGAGCCGTGGTCGCACAGCGGTCGGCGGCCAGGGCTCCTCGACAACGCCTGGGCGGCGCCCCGTGGGGTGCCGTCCTTTGGCGGGTGGTCAGGCTCGGGCCGGTTCCGGGGCCGGGTGCGGTGGGGGCTGGGGTGGCTCCGTACCCGTAACGTCCGCACCCGTAGCCGCACCGCCCGTTTCCTTGTCCGCCTCCGTCGGGACGTTCAGTTCTCGCAGCATCGTTCTCGTGAAGCCGAAGTAGTACGTGGCCACGAAGCCCGCCGCGTAGCCGACCAGCAGGCCGCCGCCGTACACCGTGAGCAGTTCGGCCAGGCCTTTGTTGCCGTCGAGCAGTGGGAACAGCGCCCAGCCGGACGGGCCGATCGCCGTTGAGCCGACCTCCGCGCCGAGCTGGTTGAACAGGCCTACGAAGCCGCCGCCGAACGCGCCGCCGACGCATGCCGTGATGAACGGGCGGCCGAGCGGGAGCGAGACACCGTAGATGAGTGGTTCGCCGACGCCCAACAGGCCTGCCGGGAGGGCGGACTTGATGGTGCGCCGGACGGAACCGTTGCGCGGGAGGCGGAAGTAGACCGCCATCGCCGCGCCGACCTGGCCCGCGCCCGCCATGGCGAGGATGGGCAGGAGCACGGTGAAGCCCTGCTGTCCGATCAGCGTGGTGTGGATCGGGATGAGGGCCTGGTGCAGGCCCAGCATCACCAGCGGCAGGAAGAGACCGCCGAGGACGAAGCCCGCGCCCGAACCTCCGTTCCTCAGCAGCCAGTTGGCGAAGTCGCCGATGGCGGTGGAGGCTTCGCCCGCCACGTACATCAGGCCGAAGACGGTGACCAGGCCGGAGACGAGGACGGTGAGGGCCGGTGTGAGCAGGACGTCGAGGGCTTCCGGGACCCACCGCCTGCACCACTTTTCCACGTACACCGCCAGCACCGCCGCGCCCAGCGCGCCGAGGACGCCGCCCTGGCCCGGCGCGAGTCTCTGGCCGAACGCGTCGACGTTGGCCACGCCCGGGAAGACGATGATCGCGGCGACCGCGCCGCCCAGGATCGGTGTGCCGCCGAACTCCTTCGCCGTGTTGTAGCCGACGAAGACCGCGATCAGCGACATGAAACCGGACGCGAGCGCGGTGAGGGCGGGGACGAGGGCGGGCAGCCAGTGGAGGTTTGTCAGCAGGCCGTTGAGGCCCGCGAGGATGCCGCAGCCGATGAGGGCCGGAATCAGCGGGACGAAGATATTGGCGATCCGGCGGAGGAAGAGCTTGAACGGAGTGGCGTTCCTGGCCTTCTGGGCCTGCTTGATGGCGGCGCCTTGTGCGGCGAGGGTGAGGGCGGTTGTACCGGTGGCGGTGGTGGTCGTGGGTGTGTTCGTCGGCGCCGAGGTCTCCGTACGCTCCCGCTTCACCAGGGCCTCGAACTCCGGCGTGACCCGTGCGACCGTACCCGGACCGAGAACGATCTGGTACGTCTCGTCCTCGACCACACCCAGGACGGCCGGGAGCGCCCTGAGCGCGTCCTGCTGGACCAGCGACCGGTCGTACAGGCCGAGGCGCAGCCGCGTCATGCAGTGGGCTACGGACGTGACGTTCCCGGCGCCGCCGACGAGCGGGAGGATCGCCTCGGCCGTGGCGCGGTTCTTGTCCGTGTAGGCCGGTCCTGCGGCCGGTCCTGCGGGTGGTGTTGGTGCCATGGTGCGGGTCTTTCAGCTGGTGCGGGCGGCTTTCAGCGCGGTGCGCAAGTGGCCCTGGGAGTCGGCGAGGAGCGCGGCGGCGGTGGGGCCGTCGACGGAGCCGAGGATGGTGAGGATCGCGTTCTTCACCTCGCCGTCGGTGGCGGCGAGCGCGGTCTCGATGCGCTCGTCGGAGGCGCCGGTGGCGAGCGAGACGATACGGCGGGAGCGTGCGCGCAGCTTCTCGTTGGAGGCGCGGACGTCGACCATGAGGTTTCCGTAGGTCTTGCCGAGCCGGATCATGGTGATGGTCGAGAGCATGTTGAGGACGAGCTTCTGTGCCGTACCGGCCTTGAGGCGTGTGGAGCCGGTGATCAGCTCCGGACCGACGACGACCTCGATGCCGTGCTCGGCGGCGGCGGCGAGCACGCTGCCCGCGTTGCAGGAGAGACCGATGGTGAGCGCGCCGAGGGAGCGGGCGTGTTCGACCGCGCCGATCGCGTACGGAGTGCGGCCGGAGGCGGAGATGCCGACGACCGTGTCGGTGGCGGTGAGTTTGGTGGCGGTGAGGTCGGCGGCGGCGAGCTCCTTGGAGTCCTCGGCGCCTTCCACGGAGGTGACCATGGCGCCGGGACCGCCCGCGATCAGGCCTATGACCTCGTCCGCGTCGGTGTTGAAGGTGGGCGGGCACTCGCTGGCGTCGAGGACGCCGAGGCGTCCTGCCGTACCGGCGCCCGCGTAGATCAGCCGGCCGCCGCGGGCCATGCGCTCGGCGATGGCGTCGATGGCGGCGGCGATCCGGGGGAGCTGGGCGGCGACGGCGGCCGGGACGGTGGTGTCCTCGCCGTTCATGAGCCGGGCGATGTCGAGAGTGGGCAGTGTGTCGATCTCCGCCAGCTCGGGACGGAAGGCCTCGGTGGTGAGGGTGTCGAGCTGCGCGCGGAGTTCGCCGTACTGGCCGTGCCGGCCGTGCTGGTCCTGCTGGGAGGTCATCAGGGAACTGCTCTTTCTGCGTGGTGAGAGTGTGCGGGTGCGGGTGCCTTTGCGAGTCGCCTCGCGGGTTGGTCAGCGGCTCGTGCTGCGCGGGCTGTGCCGGTGCGCGAGTGCCTCGTACGACGCGGAGAGCGCGGGCGCCGCCGTCTCGTACGTACGCTGGGCGACGCCTATGAACAGGCAGTCGACCACCAGGAGCTGGCTCGTACGGCTGGACATGGCGGCCGGGCGCAGCTCGCTCTCGCGGGCGGTGGAGGTCGTCAGCACGTGGTCGGCGTACTGCGAGACGGGACCGTCCGGGCGGCCCGTGATCGCAACCGTCGTCGCGCCGTGGTCGAAGGCGACACGGAGCGGTTCGATGACATCGCCGGTGGAGCCGGAGTGGGTGATCGCGATGGCCACGTCGCCGGAGCGGAGCTGGACGGCGTTGGTGACGGCGAGATGCGGGTCCGAGTGGGCGTGGGCGATCAGACCGATACGGAGCAGCTTCTGCGCGAGGTCCATGCCGACGAGGGAGGAGGCGCCGACGCCGTAGATGTCGATGCGCCGGGCCGCCGCCGCTGCCGTGACGACGGCGCCGAGCTGGACGGTGTCGAGCGCGGCGGCGGTGTCGGCGAGAGTCTGCTGTTCGTCGTAGGCGAGCTTGGCGACGACGTCGGCGATCGGATCGTCCACGGCTATGTCGGCCGTGACGGCCGGCGCGCGGCCGGACTGCTGCTGGGCGGCGAGGCCGGCGAGGGCGAGGCGCAGATCGCGGTAGCCGGGATAGCCGAGGAGCCGGGCGGTGCGGACGACGGTGGCCTCGCTCGTGCCGGTCAGCTCGGCGAGGCCGGTGACCGTGAGCGCGGCGCAGCCGGCCGGATCGCCCGCCACGGCCTCGGCGACGAGCTGCATGGAGCGGGTCATCGTGGGCGCGAGAGTCCGTACCTTGGCGGCGAGCGCGGCGGGTGCGGGTGGGGGCTCGACGCTGAAAATTTCCTTCACATCTTGGGTCACCTTTGAAAGATATTTTCGGATTTGGCCGGTCGTCAAGCCCCGGTTATCCGTGACAATGGCGGAATGAGCGACCCCGACATCGAAGTGGATCCGCTGGAGCGCGTGCTGCACTCCGCGCGTGCGCTGGTGCTGGCCGATCTGATCGCGGGCGATGTGGCGCGCGCCGAGGTCGTGTCCCTGGTGGAGGAGTCGGTGTCGCACCGGCGCTGGTGGGTCGAGCAGTGGCCCGAGGGCGCCGCGTATGTGGCGGGACTGGTCGCCCAGGACGTGCAGGACGCGCTGATGGAACGGTACGGCCGCTGGCCGCTCTGTCCGGTCTGCGCGGAGACCGAGGGCGTGGAGACCGACGGCGCGGAGTCCGAGCCGCACGCCCTGGACGTGGAACCGGAGCTGGGGCCCGATCCGCACTGGGTCTGCGGGAAGGCGGGCGTGGTGATCGCGGCGGTGGGATCGCTGGGAGCGGTGCTCGGTTCGCCGGATGGCTCCGACGGCCCGGGCGGCCCGGGCGGTTCGGGTGGCCCAGGCGGGCCAGGCGGCCAGAGCGGCCGGGATGCCTCCGGCGAGTCGGGCGCCTCGTGACCGTCTACATAGATCCGCCGACCTGGCCGGGACACGGCCGTATGTGGTCCCACCTGGTCAGCGACGTCTCGTTCGAAGAACTCCACACCTTCGCGGCCACGGTCGGCTGCCCGCGCCGCGCCTTCGAACGCGACCACTACGACGTCCCGTCGGACCGCTACGGCGACGTGGTGCGCGCGGGCGCGGTGGAGATCGGCTCCAAGGAACTCGTACGCAGACTCACGGAGGCGGGCCTGAGGCGCCCCAAGGGCCGCCCGGCCCCGGCGGCTTAGCTTTGCGGCGGGCTCGCTGTCGGTCGTGCCCGGCCCCGGCGGTCGGCGAGCGCGATGAAGACAGCGACGCCCTCCTCCCCGGCTGACCACCTCGCGTATCGCATCCCGCCGGGCCCGCGGTTGCCGGTTGCGGTGTACGCAGGGTCGTTTCGGCGATGAAATCACTGGACCATACGGGTGAGTTCGTGGCCGCGGGGCTGTTGCAGGTATATGCGGACTGCCTAAATCCGGGTTGTGATCAAAAACCTCGTGCGGCGCGGTCTTCCCGCGCTCGCCCTCGCAGCCCTGCCCGTCCTGGCCGCCGTTCCCGCCGCCGATGCCGCCGACACCGTGGAGAGCGGCCGTACGGTCCAGAGCGCGCAGCCCCGAGAGGCTCTGCGGAGCGACTCCCGGTTCTACGCGCCCGCCACTCTCGGCAAGAACCAGGCGTGGACCTCCGGCAACGGACGCGCCATCCTGCGTGTCCAGAGCGACGGCAACGTCGTCCTCTACAAGGACAACCGTCCTGCCTGGCAGGCCCCGAACGTCTACCCCAACGCCGACCGCCTGGTCATGCAGAGCGACGGCAACCTCGTCGTCTACAACAAGGCGGGCCAGCCCCTCTGGGCCGCCGGAACCTGGCAGAAGGGCCGCTACCTCGCAGTCCAGGACGACGGCAACGTCGTCGTCTACAACAACGCCAACAGGCCCGTCTGGGCCACCAACACCGGCGACTGACGACCGTCACTCCCGCATCGGCAGAGGCCCGGTCCGGCTGCTGGACTTCGCCCCGGTACGACCGACCCGGTCGACGGCAAAGTCCCGTGGGCCGGTACGGTCGGCCGGGCCGTCTGCCGTCCCTGCCGTCCAAGAGGTGGTGCACGGCGTGTCGGCCCGGGATCAGCCCGCGGACTGAGCATCGGTCGGCTCGGTCTCGGCGGGCTCGGTGTCGTCCGCATCCGTCTCGTTCGTGACGAACCACCCCTCCGCCTCGTGGCGCAGCCCCAGCTCCGTCGCCTTGAGCGCGACCGTACGGAAGGGCAGCCGCTGCTCCATGGCGACCGAGGCCAGGGTCGGGAGCGAGATCTCGACGCCTGTCAGATCGCTGAGGCTGTCGGTATGCGCGTGCAGCGCTGCGGTCAATCCGACCTTCGCCTCCCAGTCCCGCAGCCACGCCTCCGACTCGGGCTCGACCTCGTACCCGAACAGCGTGAGCGAGTCCGCCAGCTCCGCCGAAGGCATCCCGACATGGTCCGCCACCGCGTTCAGCCGCTCCGGCGTGACTTTCCCCGGCATGTGCCGACACAGGGCCTCGGCGTCCGACTCCTGGAAGCGGTCCAGCAGTTCGGTGTCCTGCGGACAGTCATAACCCAGCGCCTTCAGCCTCGCCGCCGCGTCCGTCATCGACAGGTTGGAACGATCGGCCCGCTCGGCGATGTCCTGGAGCGACAGCGGCTTGTCCTCGTCGGGCCAGGCGCCGTCCGCGGCGATCGCATACCGCTCGCCCAGGAACTTGAGATCCTGCTTGCTGGGCAGCGGTCGGCCGAGGGGCAGCTCGGGGACCTCGAAGCCGAGCGCGCTCAGCTTCTCCGCGACGGCTTCCAGTGTCCGGCCGGTACGGTATGCGACCCCCGCCAGGTGGGGCACCGGCACTCTGCGGTCCACGGTGAGGTCCGTGTCGTTGGTTCTGAGCACGTCCCAGTCGTCCTCGGGGAACGGGGTGTTGCGCCGCGACTCGCACTCCTCGGACAGGGAGAAGCCCGTTCGCTTCAGCAGCCGCGTCACGGTGTCGGTGGTAACACCGCAGGACCGCGCCACACTGATGAGCTGCGGGTAGCTGATCTCCTGGGCCTGTTGCGGCGACAGAGGATCGGCGTGGAAGTGCCACAAAGCGAAGAAGATATCGCGCTCCTCCGAGGTCCAGACGGTGATGTCCTCGTACGCGGAGAACTTCGGAGGCACGGTGAAGCCCAGTTCCGCGAGCCGGTCGGCCGCCTTGCGCACGGAGCACTCGGCCATGGCCGCGCTGTAGCAGACCTGGGCCACCGACAACTCATCTCCGGGTCGGATCCATCCGCGCCGTCCGAGCGAGCGTAGGAGGGGCAAGTCGTCCGGCTGGATCCGCTCGCTGCTCTCCGGCAGCGGGGCGACGGAGTATCCCAGCGCCGTCAGGCGGTTCGCGACCGCGCCGACACTGAGCTTCGTCTGCCCAACCTGCCGCAGGATCTCCTTGAGCGGGACCGGCTCTCCGGGGTCGCGCCACTTGTGCAGGGTGTTGAGGCTGAGGATGCCGGAGTCCAGTACGAACTCGGAGGGGCGTCTACCGTAGTTCATCAGCCCGTTCACCCCCTCCAGCCAGGACTTGTACCTTCCGGCCCAATTGCTCGGCGAGTTTCGGATGAGCAGGAGCGCATCCGAGGGCCGGGCGCAGGGCAGTTCGGGAGCTGTCCGCGCGGACGCGGTCAGGGGATCGCCGAGGCCCGCCCGATAGAGCGTGAGCAGCCGCCAGCGCAGTACGGGCGCGGGGATGGTGCTCATATACGAGGCGGCGTGGATGTCGCGGGCCGCCGGATAGCGGCCGGTGACCAGCGGCAGCAGCATTTCGTCCGGGCGGAAGAACCCCAGCTCCGCGAAGGTCCGTTCGGCGTCCCCCATCGGCCAGGGCACCTCACTCATCCGCGCCCGCTCGGCGACCGCGTCCGCGAACTGGATCGAGAAGGCGCTGACTCGTTCCAGCCAGTCCGGCCGCAGCAGGGGACGCGCGGACGCGAAAAGGCTGGGCCGTGCCTCGTCCATCAGCTTTTCCACGTAGGCACTGTCGAAGGCGCGGATGGTCTTGCGGTCGACACTCAGCTCGGGTTGGTAATTGCCGGTGAAGTTGACCACGACGCCGTAGGGCTCCCGCTCGGCGCGCTCCCGGGCGAGCAGCCCATCGTTGAGCAGCCAGCCCGTACCGTCCACCCACCACACATCCGGGCGGTCGGAGGGATAGCTCGCGCCGCTGAGCGAGAACATCTCCTCGTCATTGAGCCAGGCAAGCTCCGGGCCGCTGATGGAGAGCTGCCCCGGGTCCCAGTCGTGGGTGCGGGAGCCGTGCTCGGCTGTCGTACGGTACGGGGCCAGCCAGAGCACCTCCTGAAGCGTGTCGACGCAGGACACGCGCTCTTTGTGCTCGGTGAGGAACAGCCGTACCGTCGTGCCCGGTTCGGTGCCCTGGCCCAAGTCCTCGATACGGAACAGATTGCCCGGTCCCGCGATCCTGATCTGGAGCCTGCGGCCGGGGCGGCCGTCGCGGCTCATACGGCAGGTGGTCACCTCGATCTCGTCGGCGAGCATGAAGTAGCTGAGCACACCGATGCCGAAGCGGCTGTTGGGGTGCAACTCGATGCGCGGTTCGCCGAGTTCGGCCCAGGCCGTCTGCTCCTCGATGTACTCGGGGAGGTCCACGAAGCGGGCGCCGCCCTGGGAGAAGACATTGCTCAGCTCGTTGATGCCCATGCCGATGCCGTTGTCGCGGCATTCGAGGTACGCCCGGCCCTGCTCGTCCACAGCCTGGACGAACTCGATCAGTCCGTCGAACCGCTCCTCGGGCCGCTGGCCCGACCGGCGCAGATATTCCGTACGGCGGTCGCGGTAGCGGACGGCGTCCAGGGCGTTCTGGTACAGCTCGCGGATGGCCAGCTCGCGTTCGCCGTAAAGCTCCTCGCCCATGAGCAGTTCCTGCACCCGGTCCTCGGCGAGTTGGAAGCGGATGCCGTCGGAGAGGTGGGCGGGGGTGTTGCCGCTCAGACGGACGCGGTCGGCGTCGGCGTACGGCGGCAGGGAGCGCAGCGGGGCGAGGGCGGGCGCCGGGGAGCGGTTGATGTCGCGGAGGAGGGTGTCCACGCGCTGGGCGTGCTCGCGGAGGGCGATCTGTACGGCGGGGTGTTCGCAGAGGGCCTTGAGTGAGCGGCCCAGGCCGGAGTTGGGCCAGTTCGAGCCGCGGATCGTCGTCAGCAGGTCGGTGAGCTCGACGCTGTCGGAGATCCCGATGTGCTCGACGAGGATCTCGGGCAGGTCCAGCGGGTCGACGGCGAAGGCCTGGGCGGTCTTGGCGAGGGAGGCGACGAGGGGCTCGCGCAGCTCGTGCTCGTCCCTGGTCATGGCGGCGACGAGGTCGTGGTCGGACTCGTCGTGGTCGCCGGGGCGGGGGGTACGGCGGGGTACGGCGAAGGGGGCCGCCCGCAGCTCCTGGAGGAACCGCATGAAGCGGTCCCCGGACAGGACATCGGCGGCCCAGGCCGGGTACTCGGGGCCGCCCGGCGGCGGGCCGAGCAGGGTCTTGAGGGTCTGGGACGCGTACAGCTCGGGCTGGCGGATCAGCCAGCGGTGGAACAGCCACCAGCGGATGCGCTCCGCCGAACCGTCGGAGACACCGCGCTGTTCGAGGGTACGGAGGCGGCGCTGGAGGCGGGGGAAGCCCTGGGCGAACTTGGCGAAGCGGTCGCGCTCGGGGGTGGTCTCCTCGGCCCCCGGGGCGCCGGGTGCGGGGCCTCTGGTGACCACGGCTGCGCGCTGTGCCGCCTCGTGCGTCCAGAAGGCCTGGCCGACCAGGGGCAGCAGGACGGCCAGCGCGGCTTCGCTGGGGGAGAGCTGGGTGCCGGGGGCCAGCTTGTCGGTGAGGAAGCCGAGACGGTCCTGCGCGCGCTTGGCCAGTTCGCCGTCGTGCCAGGGGTCGTCGCGGAGCGCTGCCGCGGCCTTCTCGTACCCGTCCGCGAGTCGGCCGGCGAGGGTGCCGCAGACCTCCTTGAGGGCATCGCGGGCGCTGCCCGGGGCGGTGCGCTCCCAGACGGGGTGGGTGGCGGTGCTCCGTACCCAGGGGTGCTCGGACGAGTCGCGGGCCGGGCCCGGCAGTACGGTGAACTCGGGCCAGGGGATGTCGGTTTCGACCCTGATCCGCTGGACCGGGGGCTTCTTGCCGTACGCCGTGTGCAGTTCGGTCACCCGTTGCTGGACGGCTTCGGCGAACTCGCCGATGTGCAAGGTGTGCTGGACGCCGGTGACGATGTCGGAGACGGCGCGGGAGAAGAGGCTGAAGGAGTCGCCGGGCTGGGTGCCGATGCCTTCGGTGCTGTCGCCGGCGCTGTTGTCGGTGTTCTCGCCCTGGACGACCGCCTCCGACTCGTCCACGTACAAGGCGTACTGGCCCTTGGAACAGGCGTACATGTAGGCGACCTTGCGGCGCAGGGCCGCCGCGATCTTGGGCTTTTCCCAGCCGGGCATCCGGACCGGCGCCGCCTTGGTCCTGCGCGCGGCTCCTTCGCGGCAGGCGTCGATGAGGAAGACGACCTGGCCGGCGGGGGAGTCTTCGAGCTCCTTCTGCCAGCCGATCTCGATACAGCTCTCGGCGAAGGAGTCGCCCTCGTAGTAGGCGTCCTCGGGGATGAGGTAGTCCCGGCCCTCGAAGTGCAGGCCATGGCCGCTGAGCAGGATGAACAGGGTGTCGCCGCGGCCGGCTTCGCGCAGGAAGCGCAGGACGTGGCGGTTGACGGCATTCGGAGTGATGCCGCGCTGCGACTCGGCGATCTCGACGGGCTGGAAACCGCGGTCGGAGAGCGCGGTGTTCATGCGCTGGAGATCGTCCCGGATGAAGGGGAGGGACCGGATCGCCGGTTCGTCGTACTCACTGGCACCGATGAGCAGGGCCTTGTGGCGTGGGCGTGACGGTGATGACGAGCGTGGCGACGATGACAGCGGTGACCGTGGCGACGGTGGCATGGAGACCGCTACGACGGGCGCTTGAACGTCAGGGTCAGACCGCGGGTGCCCTGGATCTGGCCGCTGCCGATGAGCTGGATACCGCCGCTCGCGGTGATCTGGAAGGAGAGCTGAGCCTCGGCGAGTGGGAGCGTACCGCCACGGCCCGCGACCTCTTCGAAGACCTTCTGGAGGGCGTCGACGGTGTCCGCGAGGTTCTTGCGGAGGGGGCCGAGAGGGACGGAGCGCAGGACGGTCTCGCCGTCGGAGCCGTGGCGGAAGAGGCCGCCCATGGCGTTGCCGTCGCTGCTGTCTTCCTCTTCGACCACATCGACCCAGAACGGGAGAGTCTGCCCGTCGATGTGGTCCGCCGTCTGCTCCGTCATACCGGATACGCCCCCTGAAGCTGATGGAGACTCAACTCTAGTGCGGTGTAGGGCGTCTATCGACTGACGGGCTCGAACCAGGTGTTATGCGGGATGTACTTCGTACGGTGGTACCGCAGGGATACGACCGTAAGCGCGATCGCGACCACCGCCATCGCCGCGCCCGCCCAGGCCGTCGAGGCGTAGCCGAGGTCCGCGTCGATGACCGTGCCGCCGAGCCAAGGGCCGCCGGTGTTGCCCAGGTTGAAGGCGGCCGTGGTGGTGGCGCCCGCGAGGGTGGGGGCCGCGGCGGCGATGTTGAACATACGGGCGTTCAGGGCCGGTGCCGTGTAGAACGCCGAGACGCCGAGGAGGAAGGTCAGAGTGACCACGGCGACCGGATTCGACGCGGTGAGCGCCAGCAGGACGAGCAGCACCGTCGAGGCGGTGATACCGCTGAGCATCACGCCGAAGAGATGCGCGTCCGCGTACCGGCCGCCCAGCGCGGTACCCACCAGCGCGCCGACGCCGAAGAGTCCGAGCACGCTCGGCACCCAGCCGCTGTCCAGCCCGGCCACATCCGTGAGCAGCGGCGCGAGATACGAGAACGCGCAGAAGACACCGCCCGCCGAGAGCGCGGTGACGGTGATGGAGAGCCAGACCTGACGGTCGCGGTAGATGGTCAGTTCCCGCTTGAGCCGTGGCCTCTCGGCCGGCACCGGGATACGCGGGATCAGCGTCATGACGCCGACCAGCGCGACCGCCGAGGCCGCGCCCACGGCCCAGAACGCCGAGCGCCAGCCCAGGTGTTCGCCGAGGAACGCGCCGGCCGGCACGCCGAGTACGTTCGCGATGGACAGGCCGCCGATCATCACGGCCATGGCGCGGGCGCGCGCGTCGAGCGGGGCCATCGCGATGGCGACGGCCGCGCCGACCGCCCAGAATCCGGCGCACGCGAAGGCGCTGACCACCCGGGACGCGAAGAGCACCTCGTACGTCGGCGCCAGCGCGCCCGCGACCTGGCCGAGGCCGAAGACGGAGATCAGGGCGATGAGCGTGGTACGGCGAGGCAGCCGCAGGGTGGCCACGGCGAGCAGCGGAGCGCCGATCACCATGCCGATCGCGAAGGCGGATATGAGGAGTCCGGCGGTGGGGATGGATACGTTCATGTCGTCGGCGAGCGGCGGCAGCAGGCCGGAGAGCATGAACTCACTGGTGCCGAGGGCGAAGACCGCGAGGCCGAGGATGTAGACGGCGAGCGGCATACCGGAGCGTCGGGCGGTGCTCTTGCGGGTGTCGGTGCTCGTGCGGGAGTCGGCGGAGTCGCGGGCATCGGTGGAGTCGGGCACGACAGGTGCTAACGCCGGTGTCGGGCGTTACATTCCCGCCCGCGTTCCTGCCTGCGTACTTCCCGTCCGCGTACCTTCCCGCCCGCATTCCCGCCCGCATTCCCGCCCGCATTCCCGCCCGCATCGACGTCACGTCCGAAGCGCCGCCAGTTCGGTGGCGAGGTTGTGGCGGGCGCGGTGCTCCCATTCCCGTACGCCGTAGGGAGTACGGAACAGGCCCGGCAGCGCGAGCAGTTGCTCCAGTACGGCCGCCCGGCCCGCGCGGAAGTCCGCGTCCGGGACGAATCCGTACTCCTCCCGGACCGCGGCCTGGTAAGCGGCGTACGCGTCCGGCGCCGAGGCCAGGATCGCGAGATCGGCGTCGCAGAGGACGGCGCCGTTGTGGTCGTCCGGCTCGGCGGCGTGAGTGGTGGTGAGGCGGACGAGCCGGGCGACCTCGCGCGTACGGTCGTCGCTCAAACCGGCCTCGGGCAGGGCGCGTTCGGCGAGACGGGCGGAGCGCTCCTCGTTCTCGGAGCGGTCGGGACGGTAGACGGCGTCGTGGAACCAGGCGGCGAGGCGTACGACGTCCGGGTCGTCGGCGTACTCGGCGAGTGTGTCGATGTGGTCGAGGACGGCGAGCAGATGAGCGGTGGTGTGGTAGCGGCGCTGAGGTTCGGCCCAGCGGGCGAGGAGGTCGTCGGCGTATACGTACGGGTCGGCTACGTACGGGTCGGGCGGGCCGTCGTCGCGGACGGCGAGGAGCGCGGCGGCGAAGCGACTGCGCGGATCGCGGAGGTCGCGGGGATCAGAGGCGGCGGGCATGGGACGACCATAGGGCCGGGCCCGGAACGGATTCGTCCCGGGCCCGGCCGCCCGTGCAGTGCTCGTACACAGCGGGCTCCGCAGCCGCTACGAAGCCGCTACGAGGCCTTGAAGCCGCGCAGCCGCAGCGAGTTGCCCACCACGAAGACCGACGAGAAGGCCATGGCGGCCCCGGCGATCATCGGGTTCAGCAGTCCGGCGGCGGCGAGCGGGATGGCGGCCACGTTGTAGGCGAAGGCCCAGAAGAGATTGACGCGGATGGTGGTGAGGGTGCGGCGGGCCAGCCGGATCGCGTCGGCGGTCGTGCGCAGGTCGCCGCGGACGAGAGTGAGATCGCCGGCCTCGATCGCGGCGTCGGTGCCGGTGCCCATGGCGAGGCCGAGATCGGCCTGGGCGAGAGCCGCGGCGTCGTTGACGCCGTCGCCGACCATGGCGACGGAACGGCCCTCCGCCTGGAGCTTCTTGATGACGTCGACCTTGTCTTCGGGCATGACCTCCGCGATGACCTGGTCCGGATCGATACCGACCTCGGCGGCGACGGAGGCGGCGACGGCCCTGTTGTCGCCGGTGAGCAGGATCGGTGTCAGACCGAGGGCGCGGAGGCGGCGTACGGCCTCGGCGCTGGTCTCCTTGACGGCGTCGGCGACTTCGAGGACGGCCCGTGCCTCACCGTCCCACGCCACCGCGATGGCGGTGCGGCCCGCCGCCTCGGCCTCGGCCTTCCTGCGCTCCAGGTCGGCCGGGAGACGGATCTCCCGGTCGGCGAGGAGCTGGGCGCGGCCGACGAGGACGGTATGGCCGTCGACAACGCCCTGGACGCCGAGGCCTGGGACGTTGGTGAAGTCCTCCGGGACGGGGAGCGGGACAGGCGCGGGGAGAGTGCTGATGCGTTCGACGGCGCCTGCGGCGACGGCGCGGGCGACGGGATGCTCGGAGGCGTGCTCCAGGGCGCCGGCGAGACGCAGCACCTCGGCTTCGTCGGTGGTCGCGGCCGTATGCGTGGCGAGCAGCGTCATCTTCCCGGTGGTGACCGTGCCGGTCTTGTCGAGGACGATCGTGTCGGCGCGGCGCGTCGATTCGAGGACCTCCGGGCCCTTGATCAGGATGCCGAGCTGCGCGCCGCGTCCGGTGCCGACCAGGAGGGCGGTCGGTGTGGCCAGGCCCAGGGCGCACGGGCAGGCGATGATCAGTACGGCGACGGCGGCGGTGAAGGCGGCCGTCAGCCCGGCGCCGCTGCCGAGCCAGACGGCGAGCGTGGCCAGCGCGAGGCCGATGACGACGGGAACGAAGACAGCGGAGATACGGTCGGCGAGCCGCTGGACGGCGGCCTTGCCGTTCTGCGCGTCCTCCACCAGCCGGGCCATCCGGGCGAGCTGGGTGTCCGCGCCGATACGGGTGGCTTCGACCACGAGCCGGCCGCCCGCGTTGAGCGTGGCGCCGGTCACCGTGTCGCCGACGGACACCTCGACGGGCACGGACTCGCCCGTGAGCATCGACGCGTCGATGGCGGAGGAGCCTTCCACGACGGTGCCGTCCGTCGCGATCTTCTCGCCTGGCCGTACGAGGAAACGGTCGCCGAGCCGGAGCCGGGCCGTGGGCACGGTGGTCTCACGGCCGTCCCGCAGGACGGTGACCTCCTTGGCGCCGAGCTCCAGCAGCGCCCGCAGGGCCGCGCCGGCCTTCCGCTTGGAGCGCGCCTCGAAGTAGCGCCCGGCGAGGATGAAGGCGGTCACGCCGGCCGCGGCTTCGAGGTAGATGTTCCCGGTGCCGTCGGTGCGGCTGATGGTCAGCTCGAAGGGATGAGTCATCCCGGGCATGCCCGCCATACCGAAGAACAGCGCCCACAGCGACCACAGGAACGCGGCCGACGTGCCGACCGAGATGAGCGTGTCCATGGTGGCGGCGCCGTGGCGGGCGTTGGTGAAGGCGGCGCGGTGGAAGGGCCAGCCGGCGTAGGTGACGACCGGCGCGGCGAGCGTGAGGGAGAGCCACTGCCAGTAGTCGAACTGGAGGGCCGGGATCATGGCCATCGCGACGACCGGTACGGAGAGGACGACGGCGGTGATCAGCCGCTCGCGCAGGGAGCGCAGCTCGGCGTCCTTGGCGGCGTCCTCGGCGGTTTGCGGGCCGGTGCCGTCAAGCGTGGGTTCCGTAGGGGCCGGTTCCGCTACCGCGGGCGCGGGCTGCCGTGCCGTATAGCCGGTGGCTTCGACGGTGGCGATCAGGTCCTGTACGGCGATGTCCGCACCGCGGTAGGAGACCTTGGCCTTCTCGGTGGCGTAGTTGACGGTGGCCTCGACACCGTCCATGCGGTTGAGCTTCTTCTCGATACGGGCGGCACAGGAGGCGCAGGTCATACCGCCGATGGTGAGCTCGACTTCGGCGGGTGCGCCGGTGGTTCCGGCGAGGCTCATTGCTGACGGCTCCTTGGTGGTCGACCGGTAGGGCACATCGTACTCATCGTACCCCCTGGGGGTATTGCTGCCTTCAGGTATACCCCCCGCCCGCATGGAGTTCAAGATACCCGTAGGGGGTATCTGCGGGATATCTGGCGAACAGCTCCGGGCTTCCGTCCCGAGGTGCGGCCGAGGTGCGGCCATGTTGCGGCAGTGATTCACGGTACGGGTGCGCCGGTGCGCCGGGCTCTCGCTCCCCTTAGGCTGGACATTGGACTAGACCTATAGCCCGACATCCTCCCCGATGAATGAGGTCTCATGAGCAAGCGTGCAGTCCTGGAGGTGATCGCCCTCGATGCGGAGGACGCGGTCGCAGCCCGGAGCGGAGGTGCGGACCGTCTCGAACTCGTCACCGACATGGCGGCGGACGGGCTGACTCCGCCCCGCGAGACCTTCGCGGAGATCCGTGCCGCGGTCGACATCCCGCTCCGGGTGATGCTGCGGCTGGCCGACGGCTTCACGGTGGGCGAACCGGGCGGGCCGGGCGATGTGGACGCCCTGGTGGCGGCGGCGCGCGGACTGCGGGCGGAGGGAGCGGAGGAGTTCGTCTTCGGCTTCCTGGACGCGGACGGCATGCCGGATCTGGCGACGGTGGAGCGGCTGCTCGCGGAGCTGGACGGCTGCCACTGGACCTTCCACCGGGCGATCGACCGCGCGGCGGACCGGGACGCGCTGCGCAAGCAGCTCGCGGACCTGCCGGGCCTGGACACCTACCTCACCGCCGGTTCGGCCGCGGGCGTGGACCAGGGCCTGCCCACCCTCCTCGCCGAGGCAGGCGCCGCAGGCCGCGGCGAACCGGGCTACGGCCCACACATGCTGGTCGGCGGCGGCCTCCGCCTCGACCACGTCGACGTACTGGTCGCGGCGGGAGTCGACGGCTTCCACATCGGCGGCGCGGCGCGACCGGGCGGCTGGACCCACCCGGTGTCGGCGGCAGCGGTACAAGAATGGCGCGAAGCCCTGGACACCTGACCACACCACGTGACGTCACGGCCCCGGCAGCCGGCCGGGGACGACCGGGGACGACCGGGACCAAGGCCTTCGGCGATCGCTCATCGGTTTGTATGCGTCGATCGTGTTCGTCCGTGTTCGTCACTGTCCTGCTGGCCGTTCATCAGATCGCGCGAACTCGTGATTGTCGGCTGGTTGGGCCGGACGGGCGTGGATACGGTCGGTCGCGTCGTCCGGAGTGGGCGGCACCCGTCGCGTGCGGCACGCGCCCAGGCCGGTCCCGGCCTCCCTGCGCCTGTACGGATCACGCCCGGGCAGTTCCCACGGGAGTGGACATGAGTTCTGTAGGCCGTAAGACCGTCGCGGTGATGGCCGCGGCTCTGGCGTCGCTGGGCGCGGGGAGCGGCGTCGCCGCGTCCGCGACCGCTCCATCGGCCACGTCGTGCAGCGGGACGGAGTGTCCCAGCCTGAAGCCGACGAGGCTCACGACCAGCCAGGCCACCCTGAATGTCACCCAGATGCAACTGGAGAACATCCACGCGATGGCGGTCGACGCGGTGACCGGCGAGCCCATCCGCGGTGCGAGGATCGTGTTCGCCACCATCGGCGGCCGGACGCTGGGCGCGTCCTACACCGACTACGACGGCATCGCCGCGATCACCGCCCCGGAGAACCTGGGCGTCGGAACGCTCCAGGAGCTGCTGGGCGGCTACGAGGCCGCGATGGTCGGCGACGGCGTCCACGCCCCGGCCGGAGCCCACGGAGCGATCACCATCGGCACCGACCAGGGCCCCGGTGTCCCGGGCGCCCCGTGCGCCATCTGTAGTGACCGCGGACTCAAGCAGGACGTCGTCCCGGTCGACTGGAGCCGGTGAGGATGCGGATCCTAGTAAGCGGGACACCATGACAACGGATCAGCGGTCGCCGGTATGTACGGATGCGATCTGGCGGCTTCCGGTGACGGTCTGCCGCATCACCCAGTTCCTGGGCGAGCAGACGGCCGGCGCCTTGCTGGAGCGCGCCATCGCCTCCGGCGGCGACATGCTGAAGCCCTCCATGATCCGGGACCGGGAGCTGGTCCCCGACTTCCGCCGGTCCCGGTCGTGCCAGGACTTCGCCGCGCCTGAGCTGATGGCAGCCATCGACGAGGTACTGGAGGCGGTCGAGCACACTCTGGGCGTCTCCTGCCAGTACACCGAACCCAGCTACAGCCTCAACGTGCACAACGACGGCGACTTCTACCGGTCGCACCAGGACACCAGCGCCGAGTTCGCACCCAGGCGCCTGCTCACGTTCGTGTATTACCTGCATCGCACACCCCGGCCTTTCGACGGCGGCGAGCTGCGTGTGTTCGACGCCGCCCTGCCGCTGCACACCGGGACAGCCGGAAAGTGGGAGGAGCGCACGTGGCGGGACTGGGAGCCTGAGCACGACAGCATCGTGTTCTTCCGGCCCACCGCCTGGCATGAGGTACGGCCGGTCAGCTGCCCGAGCAAGCAGCACGCGGACAGCCGCTTCGCCGTCAACGGCTGGCTGTGCAGCCCCGACCCCGCGAACCGCGGGAATGACGTGAGCCCGTAGGAAGTGTTACGCCGAGGGTGACGGTCCCCGTTCCGGCCCTCGGGGGCCTTTCGGAACGGGGAACCGTGCGGGGCCGTGCCGGGATCAGGCCGTGCGGGCGAGCAGGGCCGGTGGGAGTGGCGTCGTGTGGAGGACCGTGAGGCCTGAGACCGCGCGGGTCAGGGCCACGTAGAGGCGGCGGAGGCCGGTGCGTTCGTCGGGTTCCGCGGCGACGACCGACGCCGGGTCGTCCAGGACCACGTAGTCGTACTCCAGGCCCTTGGCCAGGGAAGCGGGTACGAGTGTCAGCCGGGAGGCCGCGGTGGTTTCCTCGCCCGGCGAGAGCCAGGGCATGCCCGCCGCCGTGAGGGCCTCGCGCAGGGCCGGGATTCTGGTGTCCGCCGCGATCAGGCCGATGGAGCCCTCGTGGGCCAGGGATTCCGTGCAGGCCGCGACGACCGCCGCGTCCAGGGCGGAGGCGTCGTGTACCTCCCGTACCTCCAGCGAGCCCGGCGACTCACGTACCGACTCCACCGCCGTCAGGCCCGGCGAGATCTCCGGCAGCAGTCTCGACGCGTACGCGATCACCTCGCGCGGCACACGGAAGCCCGCCGTCAGCTCCTCGACCACCGCGTCCGACTTGCCGAGATGGCGCAGGGCCTCCGCCCAGCTCGCGGTGGCCCACGGTGTGGTCCCCTGGGCCAGATCGCCCAGGACCGTGGCCGAACCGGTCGAACAGCGGCGGCCCACCGCGCGGTACTGCATCGGCGAGAGGTCCTGGGCCTCGTCCAGTACGACATGGCCCAGCGAGTGCGTACGGGCGATCAGATCCGCCGTCTCGTCGATCAGCACCGCGTCCGCCGGTGACCACTTCACCGACTTCACACTGCGCGCGGGCTTCGTCCACAGGACCGTCCGCTGCTCGTCCGGCGTCAGCAGGCCCTCCGCGTGCTCGGCCAGGAACTCCGCGTCGGAGAGCAGCCGCAGCACCAGCTTCGCCGGATCGACCGGCGGCCAGATCGCCTTGACCGCCGCCTTGACCGCCGTGCCGCGCGCCACCGCGTCCTGCACCCGGTCGTCGGGCGCCTCGCCCGCCCGTTCCATCTGTACGAGCACGGCGTGGGCGATCCGCTGCGGAAGCGCCTCGCGCGCGGCGCCGTAGCGCATGTCCCGGTCCAGCAACTGCTGGACGATCTCCTCGATCTCGTACGCGGGCACCCGCCACCGCCGCGAGCCGCGCACCACCACGACGCCCTCCGTCGGCGCGGTGACATGCGAACGCACGGCCCGGCGCAGGACCTCCGCCATCCGGGCGTCGCCCTTGAGCACGGCGGCGGGCGCCGGATCCGTACCGCGTACGTCGACGGAGGCGACCAGCGCGTCCACCGTCGACTGCCGTACGTCCAGCTCGCCCAGCGCGGGAAGCACCTGCTCGATGTAGTGGAGGAAGGACGCGTTCGGCCCGATCACCAGCGTGCCGGTACGGGCCAGCCGCTCGCGGTGCGCGTACAGCAGATACGCGACCCGGTGCAGACCGACGGCTGTCTTGCCGGTGCCGGGACCGCCCTGGACACAGACCGTGCCGCCGAGGCCGCTCCGTACGATCTCGTCCTGCTCCGGCTGGATCGTGGCGACGATGTCCCGCATCGGGCCCACGCGCGGCCGTTCGATCTCGGCCTGGAGCAGCTTGCTGGAGCGCGCCGCCTCGGTGGGATCGGAGAGACGCTCGTCCTCGTACGCGGTGAGGTCGCCGCCCGTGTAACCGAAGCGGCGGCGCAGCGCGACATCGTGCGGGTCCTTCTTGGAGGCCCGGTAGAACGGCTGGGAGACGGGCGCGCGCCAGTCGATGACCATGGGATCGCCGTCGGCGTCATGGACATGGCGTCGGCCGATGTACAGCGTCGAATTAGCCGCCTCCGGCGGCGGGCGATCGCCCTCGGCGCCTTCGGCCTGCGCCGCTCCGACCGGGTGCAGATAGTCGAGCCGGCCGAAGAAGAGCGGAGTGTGGGAGAGATCGGCGAGCGCCTTGATGCGCTCCTCGATCTGGGCCTCCAGGACGGCGGCGTTGACCCAGTTCGCGGTGACATCCCGGATGTCGAGGGCCTGGACGTCCTCGCGCATCGCGCGGAGCGCGGAACGGGAGGCACTGAGATGCGCGCGCTCGCTGGCCAAGGGATCGGCGGCGGGATCGGCTGCGAGGTCGGCGGGGCCGGCTGGATCGGCTGGATCTGCGAGGTCGGCTGCGGGGCCGGCAGAGCCGACCGGGAGCGCGTCGGGCGTCGTGGTGGAATCGGAATCGTACGCGGGCACGGTGTTGCCTCCGGGCTGTACGCACACCGACGGGCCGCGAGCCTGTCGGTCGGCGTGGATCAGATCATGGCGGTGGCCGTCCGGTTTCCGTCCGGACGACGGCACTCCGCTGAGGGAGGCGGGCAAGGTGGGCGATTGTAGCCAGCGGGTGACGAGCGGGCGAATGCTTTTTCCCGACCTGGCGACCCTCGCCGTACGCCCGGCACCGGCCCCGCCGTACGCCCGGCCGCGTGCCGCCGCGTCCCTCCCGTAGGGGACATCCCGTATGCCGTGAGTCGTACATGCCACCGCGCCCGGAGTCGTACATGGCGCTGTGCGCGGTTCCGTCCATGGGTCGATGTGTTCCGGTGGCCGTGAATCCACTATGGATATATGAGTAGCGCAGCCTTTACCCCAGCCCATCCCTCGCACAGCGCGCCGCCGCCACCGGGCGCGACCGTCTCGGGGGCCGCACCCAACCATCCCGTCCACCACGTCGGCAACGCACTGCGCGCGGTCAAGGTCTTCGTGAGCACCGCGTTCCGCGTGGCCGTCCTCGGGGAGTACGCGGAGGAGGCGGATATCAGCCGTGGCCACCGGCTCTGAGAAGATGAAGATCTGTCCGAGGGACGCGGACGGGACCCGGACTTGACCTGGACGGGACCTGAGGGACGCCCTCGATCCCGCTGATCCACTAGGGTCGCGGCCGTGACCTACCGGACCGTGACCTCCCGCTCACTCGCCGCAGTGGGCGTGCTCGCCCTGTCGCTGGCCGCATTCGCCACCCTCTGCCTCGCCCGGCACATCCCGATGGCCGACACGCTCGTCTACCGGGCGGAAGGCGCGGCCGTCGTCGGCGGCACCGATCTCTACGGGTTCACGGTCACGCAGTGGCAGCTGCCCGCCACCTATCCGCCCTTCGCGGCGATCCTCTTCGTCCCGACCACCTGGCTGCCCGTCGACGCGCTCAAGGTCGTCTTCGTCATCGGGAACGTCGCGCTGCTGGCCCTCTTCGTACGGCTGTCCTGGCGGTTCGCCGGGCTGCCCGCCGGTCCTGTGCCGCTGCTCGTCGCCGTAGCCGTAGGGCTCTGGCTCGAACCCGTCTTCCAGACCGTCCTGTTCGGACAGATCAATCTCGCCCTCGCCTGTCTCGTCCTCTGGGACCTGTCCAGACCCGAGCACGCGCTCGGCAAGGGCTTCGCCCTCGGTGTCGCCGCGGGCATCAAACTGACTCCGGCCGTCTTCATCGTCTATCTGCTGGTGACCGGGCGCGTACGGGCCGGGCTGACCGCCGTCGCCTCCCTCACCGCCACGGTGCTGCTGGGCGTGCTCGTACTGCCGCAGGCCAGCGGCGAGTTCTGGACGCGGCGCGTCTTCGAGACCAGCCGGGTCGGCAAGGCGTGGATCATCGACAACCAGTCGCTGCAAGGGCTGCTGGCACGCGTCCTGCACACCACGGAGCCGGGCGCGCTGTGGACTGTGACCGCGGCGGTCACGGCGGCCGGCGGGCTGTGGCTGGCGCGTACGGCCGTCGTACGGGCCGGTTCCGAACGCTGGGGTGTGCTGGTCACGGCGCTGACCGCGCTGCTGGTGTCACCGATCAGCTGGTCGCACCACTGGGTGTGGTGCGTACCGCTGCTGGCGGTGCTGATCGCGGAGCGACGGTTCCGTACGGCGGCGGCGGTCGGCGTGGTCTGGACGGCGCGCAGCTTCTGGGCCGTACCGCACGAGGGCGAGCTGGACCTCAGGCTGGCGTGGTGGCAGCAGCCGGTGGCGTCGCCGTACGCGCTGTGCGCGCTGGGGCTGCTGGCGTTCGCGGGCTGGCGTACGGGTACGAGTACGGGCCTGGCGCGCGCGGACACGGGCCCGGTCCTGCCCACGCCACGCGCCGAGTCGGTGCGGGCGAGGGCGCGGGGATGAGCACGCGGCCGGGCACGGACCGAGACGTCGCGCCGGGCCCGTACCGGACCGAGCGCCGTGCCCGGACCGAGCGCCGTGCCCGGGCCGAGCGCCGTGCCCGGGCCGAGCGCCGTGCCCGGGCCGAGCGCCTTGCCTGCCGAGCCCGCCGCGCCCGCCCGCTCAGTTCTCCGCGAGCCCTCAGTTCTCCGCGAGCAGTTCGTCCGCGTCCACGATCCGGTACGCGTATCCCTGCTCGGCCAGGAACCGCTGGCGGTGCGCCGCGAAGTCCTGGTCGATGGTGTCGCGCGCCACGACCGAGTAGAAGCGCGCCTCATGGCCGTCCGCCTTGGGACGGAGCACCCGGCCGAGGCGCTGCGCCTCCTCCTGGCGGGAGCCGAACGTGCCCGACACCTGGATCGCGACCGTCGCCTCCGGCAGATCGATCGAGAAGTTCGCGACCTTCGACACCACGAGCACCGAGATCTCGCCCTGCCGGAACGCCTCGAAGAGCAGCTCGCGCTGCGCGTTGCTGGTCTCGCCCTTGATGACCGGCGCGTCGAGATGCTCGCCCAGCTCGTCGAGCTGGTCGATGTACTGGCCGATGACGAGCGTCTGCTCGCCCATGTGCTTGCGTACCAGCGCCTCCGTCACCTTCCGCTTGGTCTCGGTCGTCGCGCAGAACCGGTACTTCTCCTCCGTCTCGGCGGTCGCGTACGCGAGACGCTCGCCGTCGGTGAGATTGACGCGTACCTCGACACAGTCCGCCGGAGCGATGTAGCCCTGCGCCTCGATCTCCTTCCACGGCGCGTCGAACCGTTTCGGCCCGATGAGCGAGAAGACGTCCGACTCCCGGCCGTCCTCCCGTACGAGCGTCGCGGTCAGCCCGAGCCGGCGGCGGGCCTGGAGATCGGCGGTGAACTTGAAGACGGGCGCGGGCAGCAGATGCACCTCGTCGTAGACGATCAGGCCCCAGTCACGGGAGTCGAAGAGCTCCAGATGCGGATAGACGCCTTTACGACGGGTCGTCAGCACCTGGTACGTGGCGATGGTGACCGGGCGGATCTCCTTCTTCGTACCGCTGTACTCGCCGATCTCCTCCTCGGTGAGCGAGGTGCGCTTCACCAGCTCGTGCTTCCACTGGCGGGCGGAGACGGTGTTGGTGACCAGGATCAGTGTCGTCGCCTTGGCCTCGGCCATCGCACCCGCCCCGACCAGCGTCTTTCCCGCGCCGCAGGGCAGCACGACCACACCGGAGCCGCCGTGCCAGAAGCCCTCGACGGCCTGCTTCTGATACGGGCGCAGCGCCCAGCCGGTCTCGTCCAGCTCGATGGCGTGCGCCTCGCCGTCGACGTATCCGGCGTGGTCCTCGGCCGGCCAGCCCAGCTTGAGGAGCGTCTGCTTGATCTGGCCGCGCTCGGAGGGATGCACGGCGACGGTGTCCGGATCGATCCGGACACCGACCAGCGGCTGGACCTTCTTGGAACGGAGGATCTCCTCCAGCACCGGACGGTCCGTGGAGGTCAGGACGAGACCATGGGTGGGGTGCTTGGAGAGGGTGAGCCGGCCGTAGCGCGCCATCGTCTCGGCGACATCGACAAGCAGGGCGTGCGGCACGGGATACCGCGAGAACGCCACCAGCGCGTCGACCACCTGCTCGGCGTCATGCCCGGCGGCCCGCGCGTTCCACAGCCCGAGCGGAGTCAGCCGGTAGGTATGGATGTGCTCCGGCGCGCGCTCCAGCTCGGCGAACGGCGCGATGGCGCGGCGGCAGGCGCCCGCCTGCTCGTGGTCGACTTCGAGCAGCAGTGTCTTGTCGCTCTGGACGATGAGAGGTCCATTCACGTGCCTACATCCCTTCCGCGCGGGCCAAACCTCCAGTGTGCCTCATACGCGAGCAGTCACATCCGGCTCTCGACGGGTTGCATGCCGACTCCGATCCGCCTGCGCACCCGGTCGACGAAGTCGAGCGTGTCGACGGCCTTCTCCGAATCGCCGGTCTGGTGATATAGATCGGCGGCGACTTCCAGGTTCTCCAGGGCCTCGGTGTTGCTGCCCTGCTGGAGCAGCGCGAACGCGAGACTCGTGAGCTCGGCGGCCAGACCGTGATCATCCTTGCCCTCGAGGAATGCCTCCAGGGCGAGGGTGTGCAGCTGTACAGCCTTGTTCCACTTGCCCTGCTGCTGGCGTACAAGGGCCATGTTGCCCAAGGTCATCGCCTCACCACGGAGGTCTCCCAGACGCCGGAAGATACCCAGAGCCTCCTGCTGCGCAGTGAGAGCCGTTTCGAACTCTCCGGCAGCGATCAGCGTGCCGCCGAAGTTGGACAGCTCGACTGCTCTCTCATGGGGCATGAGCAGGCCGTCGGTCATGTTGAGCGCGCGTTTGTGCAGGTCCACGGCCTGCTCGGCCTTGCCGTCGTCGCGCGTCGCCTTGGCGAGGCCGCCCAGAGCCTGGGAGTAACCGCGCAGGTCGCCTTGTTTCCGGAAGATCTTCGCGGCCTTGCGGAGGGCGTGCGAGGCCTCCTCCGCACGGCCCAGCTCGGTCAGTGTCTCGCCGGTGTTGCTCAGTGCGCGCGCCACTCCGATCCGGGAACCGGCGCGCTTGAACAACTGCGCGGCTTCGGTGTGGGTTGCCACTGCCTCTTCGAACTTGCGCTGCTCATGGAGCGAGAGCCCGAGGTTGTTCAGCGCGCTGGCCAGGGCCTGGCGCTTTTTCAGCCTCCGGCAGATCTTGATGGCCCTGTAGTGCGTGCGAACCGATTTGCGCAGCTTGCGCATGTCCAGCAGCACCACACCGAGGGAACTCAGCAGTGCAGCCTCGCGAAAACTGTCCTTGCGCTTTCGGCTCGACCGGATCCCCGCGGTCAATACCCGCCCGGCATCATCCAGGTATCGCGTCTCCGTCAGGAATTTTGAGATGGGCACGGCCAGGGCCACACACATCAGATCGTCGCCGGCCTTGTGAGCCCAGATGGCAGCCGCGACGAGGGTGCGTCGCTCGGCCTCCAGCCACTGCAGCGCCGCGCGCCGATTGGCGAAGAGGGGCTCCTCCCTGGGCCGCAGTGCCACAGGATCGAAGAGCGATTCACACGCCAGCGTGGTCATCTTGTGGAAGTGGACGAGCAGACGCATAAGACCCTCGCCCCAGGAGTCATTGTCCGCCCTGAGCCGCTCCCGGGAGTAGAGGCGCACGAGACTGTGCTGCTGCCAGCGGCCGTAAGGTTCGCGTGGCTCGACCAGGTGCCGGCGGGCCAGGTCCAGCAGGAGCCGTTCGGTTTCCTTGACGCTCTCGCCGTACAACTGGGCCGCGGCCTCGGTGGAGAAGTCCGGTCCGGGATGCAGAGACATCAGCCGGAAGAGCTTGGCCTGGCCTTCGGCGAGCCTTCGGTAGGACAGTTCGAAGGCCGCGGTCACGGCGCGTTCCTCCCGGCTCAGCACGGAGAGTCTGGAGTGCGTGTCCTCGAGGTCTCGGCGGAGGTGGGACAGGGGCCGGGCCGGCACGTCCACGAGCAGGGACGCTAGGATGCGCAGGGCCAGCGGCAGACCGCCGCACAGTGTGACGAGCCGGTCGGCCTCGTCGGCCTCGACCGCCACCCGCGAGTCCTCGGGCAGAGCAGTGCGGAGGGCGTCGCCCAGCAGCTCCCGCCCCTCGTCGGCGGGCAGCTCCCGCAAGGTCAGCGCCAGGGCGTCCAGTTCTGCGAGGGAGTGCCGCGAGGACACCAGCGTGGCCGTGCTCCCGTCACTCGGCAGGAGATGGCGGATCTTGTCGGTGGCCGGTACGTCGTCCAGAACGACCAGGACCCGTCGCCCGGCGGCGGCCAGCGCGTCGAGCGCGGAACGGTAGACGACCACGCGTTCCTCGATCCCGGGAGGAATGTGTTCCGGGGGGATGCCCAGCGCCCGCAGGAGGGTGTCGAGCGCCCGCTTCGGTGACACCTTGCGCTTCGCGTCGTAGCCGTGCAGATCGACGAAGAGAACGCCACCGGGGAACCAGTTCTCTTCCCGCAGCGCTCGGTGGGCGGCCTGGAGCACGAGTTCGGTCTTGCCCGTACCGGCGAGCCCGGTCACCACCACAGTGCCGACTGTCTCGCCAGGCGCCGCCGGTGCCAAGGCCGCGAGGACTTGCTCCAGTTGGGTGCGGCGCCCCGCAAAGGTCGCCGACTGCCGGGGAAGTCCGGCCAGCGCGGGATCCGGGCGGTCCGGGAGCGTCAGGGTGACGGTCCGCCCCTGGACGACGACACCGAAGAACACTCCTCCGCTGATGTGGTTCTCGGTTCTGTCGGTCATTCCCCAGCCTGCCGGTGCCGGGTGACGGCCCTGCTGAAGGCGAGGACCTCGGCCGTGGTGAACATGCTCCTGTTTTCCTCGGTGACCACGTACCCGACCTCACGCCAGGCATGGAGGAACGCGGGATCGATGCCTATCTCGACCGCCCGCTCTGCCATGTCCAGCATCATGTCGTCGAAGTACTCCTTGGTGAGGCGGGTGGGCTCGTCGGCGTCGGGATCGAAGAACAGCGGGTCGCCCGGCCCCGGCTCACGGCCGAACTTCTCCCGGAAGGCGTCCAGTTGGCCGTCCATGGCTACCTTCAACTCCTGTCCATGTGGGGTGTCGGTCGAGATCCGCACCACGGAACTGCCGTCCGCGTTCCAGATGCGCTCAACGGGACGGTCGAACTGGCGGCGCCTGGCCGCCGTCCCGCCGGACTTCTTGCGGACCTTGTGCAGCACCGCCTCGCGCACGGTCTCACGCCGCTCGGCCCATCGCTCGTCCGACTCCTCCTGTATGCCGACCGTGCCGTCGACGCTGTCCGTCTCCTCGAGACCGGCGGCACTCTCGCGAGCGGCGGCGCTCAGGCGCATTCTGGCGTGCATGCCCACCCAGTCCAGCAGGTCCGGGGTGATTGCTGTTTCCCGCGTGGACACTTCCGGAATGCCCAGCTCGAAGGCCAGGCGCGGCAGGGCGAGACCGGGAGAGCTGGTCCAGATCAGGGCCTCCGAGGGGATC
The DNA here is from genome assembly GCF_042732975.1 of Streptomyces sp. NPDC059743. Taxonomy (NCBI): domain Bacteria; kingdom Bacillati; phylum Actinomycetota; class Actinomycetes; order Kitasatosporales; family Streptomycetaceae; genus Streptomyces; species Streptomyces sp. NPDC059743. The sequence goes on from NZ_JBHWGS010000002.1 coordinate 78,266, forward strand.
GGCTCGGTGAAGGCGGGTACGGCGAAGAGATGCCCGAGGGCGTCCGCGACGGACATCTCCAGCTTGGGAGCGACAAGGAGGATGTCGAGCACCGGTACCAGCGCCGATGCCTCGTCCAGGGAGAGAGCCCACACCGAGGCATGTTCGCCCATGTCCTGGATAAGCTCGCCGGGCTTCGCCATGAGCGCCGCGTACAAGGCCGGCAGCAACACTCCGGATTCCTCCTTCACCGGCAGCCCGGCGTCATGGAACCGGCGCAGCCCGTCGCGGAGAATGGCCTGAGGAGTGTCATCGGCCCACGACTCCTCCTCCGTGTCCTTCCAGAACCGCCTGACCCGCTTCTTCGCGTCCTCCGGTGGGTCGGGAAGCCGCAGATCCAAAGACGGCCCGAAGACCGCGCGGCAGCCCTGGAGGGCCGCCTTGGGCAGCAGCCGCCGAGGGAGGTGGCGCTGATCGAGTCCGGCCGCTTCAAGCCGACCGGTGAGCGCCAGCATCAGTTCCCCGTCGTTCACCGGGATCTCCAGCTCTTCGCTCGCTGAGACTGCCTCGCGGACGAAGCGCTGGATGCCTTTGCCGTGCACGGTGCCTCGCAGCAGACGCAGCCACGCGTCACGAGCATTGGCGAATTCGAACTCGTTACTAAAATCTCCGGGCCAGACCGTTCCCAGGAACAGCGCGTCCAATGGGTCGGTCTCCTGGTACCAGCCCGGACCGGTCCCCTCCTGCTGGGCATATCCCAGCGCCCCGTAACCGAACGCGTAGGCACCGGCCAGGCTGAGCTTGCCTGGTGCGTTCGAGCGCACCAGTCGCCCGAGCGCCTCCTCGCCGAGTGCTCGCGGGCCACCACCGTCCGTGACTCCAGCTAAGGTGCTCGAGGCCGCTCTCCGTGCCTGCTGTCCCTGCTTCTTCCTTGATGCTTTGCCCACATCGCCCTCCCAGGTGCAAGGATGACGCATTGAATGGGACTCGACCGTGATATCCCAGGAAACCTCGACAAGCGCCCTTTCCGTTGCCAAACGACCAGTGTCGCGCATCCCGAGCGGATCCGGACCGGGGAACTTCCTGGGGCGTAGGTGGATGTGGCGAGGGCACCCGGGTGCTATGACCGCTGAGACGGAAAGTACGGGAAGAACCGGGCCGGGCAGAGCCGCGCGGGTGGGCATGTCCATGGGTATACCGACGGGTATGTCGTTGGGAAGATCCGTACGTAGGTTTGTGCGCAGGCCGGTACGCAAGCCGGTGCGCAAGCCCGTGGGCAGCTCGGCGCGCGGATCGGAGCGTCGTCGGTCCTGGGGCCGGGCCGTGCTGCGGATCCTTGTTGTGGGCGTGGCTCTGGTCGCGCTGGTGGTTTTCTCCGCCGTGCTGGCCAGGCTGACGCTGACGCCGTCACCCGCGTCCGCGGAGATCGCGGGGGCCAATCTGCGGCCGGGACGGTCGCTGCGGCAGTATCTGGAGGACTACACCTTCCTCGCCGCGTGCAAGCAGATCGGCGGCAATCTGCTGCTGGGCGCGCCTTTCGGGCTGCTGCTTCCGGTGCTCGTACCGCGCAGGATGCGCGTGGTGCGAGTGGTGCTGCTCACGGCGGTGGTGATGGTGCTGGTGGAGCTGGCCCAGGGCGCGGTGGTCGAAGGGCGTGCCTTCGATGTGGACGATGTGATCCTGAACACAGGCGGCGCGCTGATCGCGTATCTGCTCGTGGGCCGGCGGATCGGCCGGCGGTTCCGCGCGCTGGAACCTGTGAGCGGTCCGTCGGTGAAGCCCGTGAAGCCGGTGAAGCCGGTGAAGCCTGCGAAAGGTAAATCCACCGGCTGACCAACCGGCTGATCCACGGTGTCATGCGGTTCGTGTACGGAATCGTTGTCCACATACTTGAAAAGCGTGCGGAGTGTCACTACCTTCCCCGGATTGAAAGCGGCACCAGCGTTCCACCACCGCCGAGGAAGGCACTTCGCCCATGAAGAAGCCCTTGAGCCGCCGCACATTCCATCAACTCGCCGTAACTCCGCTGCTCACGGCCCCGGCCGTGCTGCGGCCCGCCACCGCCTCCGCCTCCACCGGACGGCCGGCGCCGGCGCCGCGCGCCGAGACCGTACGGGCCATGCGCCGGGCCGTCGCGTTCATGGACGGGACCGTCTCCTACAGAGGTGGCTACGTCTGGAACTATCTGCCCGATCTCTCCGTCACCTGGGGCGAGATGGAGGCCAAGCGCACCATGTGCTGGGTCCAGCCGCCCGGTACGCCGTCCGTCGGGCACAGCATGCTCGACGCGTACCACGCTACCGGCGAGGAGGTCTGCTACCGGGCCGCCGAGCGCACCGGTCTCGCGCTCGTCGCGGCCCAGCTTCCCGTCGGCGGCTGGAACTACATCCATGACTTCGCCGGTGAGGAGTCCCTGCGCGACTGGTACGCGACGATCGGCGCCAACGGCTGGCGTCTTGAGGAGTTCCAGCACTACTACGGCAACGCCACCTTCGACGACGCGGGCACCTCGTCCGCCGCCCAGTTCATCCTGCGGCTGTACGCGGAGCGCCGCGATCCGCGCTTCAAGCGCTCGCTCGACCGCGTCATCGGCTTTCTGCTCGCCTCGCAGTTCAAGGGCGGAGCCGCCGACGGCGGCTGGCCGCAGCGCTTCCCGGCGTTCCCGGGATCGGTCAGCCGTACGCCCTGGCCCGAGAAGCGTCCGCCGTGGCTGCCGGCCGGTGTACGGCACGGCATGGAGGACGGTGAGTACACCCAGCACGTCACCTTCAACGACGACGTCCTCGGCGAGAACATCAAGTTCCTGCTGATGTGCGTGTCGACGCTCGGGCGCCGCGATCTGATCGGTCCCGTCGTACGGGCGATGGAGTGTCTGCGCCGGATGCAGCAGCCAGGACCGCAGGCGGGCTGGGGCCTTCAGCATCTCTCCCGCGCCAAGGGCGGCCGGCCCGCCGGAGCGCCGGCGGGAGCCCGCTCGTACGAACCGCGCGCCCTCGCCACCCACACCACCCAGACCAATGTCCAGCAGCTCTTCCACTACTTCCGGCTGACCGGCGACCGCGCGTATCTGCGCCGGGTGCCCGAGGCCCTCGACTGGCTGGAGAGCTGTCGGCTGACGAGCGATCAGACAGCCGAGAATCCGCTGCTGGCCGGCCGTACGCATCCGACCTTTGTCGAACTCGGTACGAACCGGGCGCGGTTCGTCCATCGCTTCGGCTCCAACATCCGCAACGGCGCGTACTACAACGACTACGACCACAAGGACACGCTCAGCCACTACTCGGCGGGCCGCTCCGTCGACCTGGCCGGTCTGCGCGCGACGTACGAGGAGCTGGCCGCGCTGACTCCGGCCCAGATCGCCGAGCTGCGTGCCCGGTCGCCGCTGTCGCCCGCCGACGCGCACGGCGGGCGCATCCCGCTGCCGCGCTACTTCTCGCCGCGCGATCTGCAACTGTCCGATCTGCTCCGGGACGCGCCGCTGCCTCTGCCGGTGGTGACGGACACGGAGGCGGCGGCGCTCGTGGCCGGGCTCGGGACGCGGGACCACTGGCTGACGCCGATGGACGCGGTCACCAACCCGTACGGAGGGCCGGGCTCGACCGAGCCGTACGACGGCAGGGCGTATATGAGCAAGCATGTCGGCGATACGCGCGACACCTCGCCGTACGGCCCCAAGGATCCGCCGCTGGAGCCGCCGTACCGGCCCGCCGAGCCGCCGCTGTGCATCAGCTCGGCCGCGTATGTGGCGAACATGGCCAAGCTGATCGGGTATGTGGCCGTGCCCTGACGCTGATGTGACGGCTTCTGCGTCGGCTGCGCCGTCTCCGCCCGTCTACGCCGGGTCGTCGGCCAGTTCGGCGACTCCGGTGATCCGGTGCAGCGGATACGTACGGACCTCGTCCGCGGTGTGGTCGTACGCCGTCACATAGCCGCCCTCCACCCGCACCGGAGCGATGACGCGCTGGCTGGCCGCGCCGTCCGCGTTGACGTAACCGATCCAGACCGCCGAGCCCGTCATGGCGGCGGCCTGGACGGTCGCGAGGGTCTCGGCCGAGGTCGTACGGGGCAGTTCGCCGTTCCCGGCGGCGGCGGACGCGGCTGCGGCGGCGACCGCCGCGGCCGAGAGAGGCGCGGACGGCTCCGGCACCTGGACCGGCTTGCGGACGACCGTCGCCGCCAGGTCTCCCGCCTTGATCGCCCGTACCGCCGCGCCGAGCAGCGTCGCGTCCGGCACCGGCGGCCCGTCCGGGACCGGCGCGGGCGCGGTCCTGGGCGGAGTGCGGTGGGCATGGGCGCGGGTGATCATCACATCACCCTCGGCGGACTCGGCGGCGGGCGCGAAGCCCATGGTGCGCAGCCCGTCGAGCAGCGTCGTGGGATCGGCGTGGGCGGACAGGACGGTCGGCGCGAGACGGCGCAGCCGCAAGCCCTGCGACCGCTTGTCGGCGAGGATCTCGTCCAGTACGGCTTCGTCGTCGCAGCGTACGTACGCGGAGGCCGAACCGACCCGGAGATGGCCGTGCTTGCGCGCCACATCGTCGATGAGATAGGCGAGCGGCTGCGGAACGGGCGTACGGCTGTGGGCTCTCAGGAAGTCATGCAGATCGGAGGCCGACTGCCCGGCGTCGAGCGCGCGCCGCACGGACCCGGGTGTGAACCGGTAGACGGTCGCGCCGCCCTTGGACTCGACATCGGCGGCGATGGAGAGCAGCTCGGCGAGCGGGCGCAGGAGCGGGCCCGGAGCGACGGCGGTGAGATCGGCCTGGAGCAGGACATGGTCGAGCGGCTCCGGCAGCAGCGGCGCGAGCGCGGCGGCGGCACGGCGCCCGGCGGCGGTGAGCTCGGCGCCGGTGTGTACGCCGCTGGTGCGTACGGCGTCGTCCGCCGTGCGTGGGCCCATACCCATACCTGTGTCACCACCTGTGCGCGGGCTGCCGAGACCTGCTTCAGCCGCCGCGCGCGGGCCACGGCCGTCGGGAGACACCGGTGAGGTTGGTGGCATTCGCGTCAGCAGCGCCCGGCCGTGCGACGAGATCGCGCCCCGGCCGGTGACGCCCAGCATCTCGGCCTCGTTCAGCGTCCAGGCCGCGAGCCGTGAGCGCAGATCGTCCGACCGCCCGGCGGAGGACGCGCCGCGCAGCGGACGCTCCCAGCGCAGCCGGGCCAGCAGCGATTCCGGATCGGGCGCCGTGCCCTCGGGGAGCGTGGCGAGGAGCTCCAGGATCCGCCGCCGTACCTCGGGCGCCGGGCCGCGGTCCAGGTCCGGGCCGAGGACCGCGAGCGTACGGCCCTTGCTGTCCTGGCTGCCAACCAGGCCCGCCGTACGGGTCGCCGTCAGCCAGGCGGTGGCGAGCCGGGCCCAGCGCTCGGGCGAGGACAGTTCTTGCCAGTCGTCGTACGCGGGCGTCGGCGCGTACCGCTCGTCCGGTTCGCCGTCCGTGGCCAGCAGCCCTGCCGTGTAGGCGAGTTCGACCCAGAAGGCGGCCACGGACTCGGAGACGTCCAGGGCGGCGGCGGTGCGCTTGAGATCGCGTACGGAGAGCCCGCCGGCGCGCAGGACGTTGGGACCGCCCTCGTTCCAGTCCTTGGACAGCTCCTCGATGGTGGCGAGCGCGGTGTACGCCTGGCCGGCGGCCGTACTGTCCACCACGTGTGAACGGTTTCCGGCGCCTGCCGAGCCGGACAGCGGGCCGCCTGCCAGGCCGCCCGCGGAGCTGCCTGCGAGGCCTCCCGCCGATCCGCCCGCTGTGTCGGACGTACGAGGCGCGACATCGGGCGCGACGGGCTCCGGCGTACGGTGCGCGCGCCCGGCGCGCAGATGCAGCGCGGCCTCGCGCGGCAGTACGACGGTACGGGTGGTCGCGGGCAGCAGCAGCCCTCGGTCCCGCAGCCACTGCACGGGCGGCGTCGGGCTCGATGTGACCTCTCCGTATGGCGGTCCCCACACCAGCCGGTCCAGCACCGACAGCGCCTCCATCGGCGCGGTGTCGAGCAGGGCGGCCATCCGGGTGCGGTCGGTGAAGAGCGCGGTCAGCGAGGCGACGGCGGAGACGGGATCGTGTGTGGAGGGCAGCCGGGCGGCGGCCAGGATCTCCTGGAGCCGGCCCGGCGACATACCGGTGGTGGCTTCGGCGACGGTCGGTCCGAGACCGGTCGGCGACGGGTGGGTGGGCGACGGCGCGAGGAGCTCACGGGCGGTACGGACCAGCCGCAGCCGGTCGTCACCGCCCCAGATCAGGGCCCGGTCACGGAGTGTACGTACGGCGCCGGGCAGCGCGGCCTCGATCCGCGCGTCGCCCTCGTCGCCGGTCAGCAGCGCGCGGAGCGTGTCGTACGGCGCGGGCTCGGGCGCGACGGCCAGGGCCTCCGCGGTCTGGAGCGTGAATCGGTCCAGCCGTTCCAGGGCCCGTACGACGGAGGCACGGGTGCCCGCGCGTGTCGCGAGCTGCGAGAGATCGCTCGGTACGGGAGTGAGCAGATCGGGCCGGGCGCGCAGCAGAGCGGCCAGGGAGTCGTCGCTCTGGGTACGCAGGGCCTCCGCGAGCGTCCGCGGTGGCGTACCGCCGGTTCCTTCGGGCACGTGCGCCTCCTGCTCAGCCTTCGCGGTTCCCCATCCGTTCCACGTTAGCCCCTGAGAGGCGCTCCGCCCGCGCCGCGGGGCCCGGGGTCGGCGGCGGGTGTGATGCCGAGTCTGCTTCGTACCTTCTCCGTACCGGGCGTACGGCGCGCGTGTTCGGGGTGGACGTTCGGGGATGACTCCGACACCATCGCGTGTGGCGGTGAGCGCTTGTCGCTTGTGCGGAGGACTGTGTGGGGATCGAGAGCGACCAGCTCGTCTACGACTACCTGAGCCGGGTCGGGGACGCGGCGCAGCAGCGGCAGCTCCCGTCGGGAGACCGGATGCGGCTGGTGTCGACGCTGCGGAACGAGATCGACCGGCAGCGCGGCAGATCGGGCGCGGACAGCCCGGCGGCCGTCCGCCGCATCCTGGGGCGGCTGGGGACGCCGGACGCGGTGGTGGATGCGGCGTCGTCGGACGGCGAGCGCCGCCGGGGCGCGGCCGAACCGGAGGAGCCACGGCCGGCTGTGCCGGAGCAGCGGAGGACGGAGCCGGTGCTCTTGGGGGAGGGGCTGGAGGAGGACCTGGGGGAGGGGGCGGGGCGGGAGTCTGGGCGGGGGCCGGGGCCCGTGCTTCCGGAGCAGCGGACGGGCCCACGGCCGCCGTCCTTCGGCGAGCCGGACTGGTGGCGGATCGAACTGGGCCCGATGGACGCGGGCGCGAGCGACCGGGGAATCCTGGCGGGGATCGAGATCCCGGAGATACTCAAACCACCGCCGGAGGATCCGGAGGAGGTCGGTGACGGGGACGAGGCGGCGGAGGGGACGGCCCGGAGCGGCTGGCGCGCCTGGCGCACGCGGCTGCGACGCGGGGGTGCCGAGGGCGACGGAGCGAAGAAGGCTGGCGGAGCGAAGAAGGCCGACGGTCCGAAGTCCGGTCGGCCGAAGGGCGGCGGCTCGAAGCCTGCCGGACTCTCCAATCCGTTCCTGCTGCTGGCCGCCGCACTGCTGGTCGTGGGCGCGGTCGCCGGTTCCTGGCTGGCCCTGGCCGGCGGCTGGCTCCTCGCCTACGCCTCCCGCACGCTCTCCCGAGCCGAGGCGAAATGGGCGGTCTTCGGCCTCCCGGGCATCTCGGCGGCAGGCGGCCTGATCTGGCTCTGGGGCCGCATGGACGGCCGCTGGGGCGAACCGATCCCGGACACAGGCATGGCGGAAGCGCTCTCAGGGGTCTGGCCGGTGGTACTCCGCACAGCGGCGGTGACGTCGGCGCTGTACCTGGTGTGGCGGGCACGGCGGAGGTAGGGGGCTGGCTTCGGCCGGTGGGTGGTCTGCGCAGGAGTGGAATGGGGCTTCTGGGCTTGGCTCAGCGTCGGACGGCCGGTGGGTGGTTGGGGTTCAGTCCCGCTGTGAGGGTGGGGCCGTTGTCTGCGGGTCAGGACCGAGAGGTAGTCGTGGTGGACCGGCAGGTCCTGTGCCACGGGGGGCTGCCCCTTGAGGTTTGAGTTTCGCGATTCCGGGCCGGGCGTCAAGGGCGCTCCTTCGTCGCGTCGCTGCGCGATGGGCTGCGCCCACCCTTGACTCCCGTCCCTCCATCGCAAGTGCAGGCATGGGAGGGGCGGCCCGGGGGAGGGGTCCCCGGGGAGCTCACTTGTGGGCCCCGTTTCTTTCCGGCCTGCGGGCCGGTGGTTGGTCTGCGCACCAGTGGAATGGGGCTTCTGGGCTTGGCTCAGCGGCGAACGGCCGGTGGGTGGTTGGGGTTCAGGACCGCTGTGGGGGTGGGGTTGTTGTCTGCGGGTCAGGACCGAGGGGTAGTTGTGGTGGGCCGGGTGGTTTGGTGTGACGTGGGGGCCGCCCCTCTGTTTTTGATTGTGGCGGGGTCGTGCCGGGCGTCAAGGGCGCTCCTTCGTCGCGTCGGCAAGCCGATGACCTTCGGTCACCCTTGACCCCCGTCCCGCCCCCGCTGAAGGAAGGTGGGAGGGGCGGCCCGGGGGAGGGGTCCCCGGGGAGCTCAGATATGGGTGCCGGTCTCTTTCCGGCCTGCGGGCCGGTGGGTGGAGTGCGCGGCAGTGGAATGGGGCGGCCCGGCACCGGCTCAGCGTCAGGCCGTCCGCTGTTTGCTGGGGTTCAGGACCGTGTCTGAGATTCGTGTCCGAGTGGCACCCCGGGCATCAGCCCATCCCATCCGCCTGGCCAGGGGCCCGGTGGAGCGGCAGGCCGGTGTCCGTCCGCTTCTCGCGTCTGCAGGACGCAAGAGGCCGTCGGATGGCCCTCGGGTCGGGATGAGTGGATGGCGGACATCGATCGATGCCCCATATGCCCCTGTTCGACTGCCCGTTGAGGGTCCCTGAGGTCGGTCTTGTGTCCTGGGTAGCGATAGGCCGTCCTCAGGACGTATCGACGGCCCGCACGGGCCCACTTCCCTCCCGGACAGCCCCACCCACCCCACCACCCACACAGCTCAGACACGGGACTGAACCCCAACCGACAGACGGGCCGTCTGACGCTAAGCAGGGCCCAGAAGCCCCATTCCACTGGTGCGCACTCCACCCACCGGGCCGCAGGCCGGAAAGAAACAGGCACCCGGAACTGAGCCCCCCCGGGGACCCCTCCCCGGGCCGCCCCTCCCATGCCTGTACTTGCGATGGAGGGTCGGGGGTCAAGGGTGACCGGAGGTCATCGCGCAGCGACGCGACGGAGGAGCGCCCTTGACGCCCGGCCCGGAGTCGCGAAACTGAAACCTCAAGGGGCGGCCCCCACGTGGCACAGGACCTGCCGGTTCGGCCCGACTACCTCTCGGTCGTAACCCGCACCCGACAACCCCACCCCAGCAGCGGTCCTGAATCTCAACCAACAGCCGACGGTCAAACGCTAAGCCGGGCCCAGAAGCCCCATTCCACTGCCGCGCAGACCACCCACCGGCCCGCACCCGACAACCCCGCCCCCCTACGCCCCCGCCACCCCGCCCTACGCCCCCGCCCCCCGGCCGAACGGCGCTCCCGGGATTACCAGTGGTGAGCCCGTCACCGGGTCCGGGATCACCACTGCGTTCAGGCCGAAGACCTCGCGTACCAGCTCCGCCGTCACCACCTCGCCCGGCGTGCCCTCCGCGACTATGCGGCCCGACTTCATCGCGACCAGGTGGTCGGCGTAGCGGGCCGCCTGGTTGAGGTCGTGGAGGACGATCACGACCGTACGGCCCTGCTCGTGGTTGAGCCGGCGCACCAGGTCGAGGACCTCCACCTGGTGCGCGATGTCCAGGAAGGTCGTCGGTTCGTCCAGGAGCAGCAGATCCGTCTCCTGGGCCAGGGCCATCGCGATCCACACGCGCTGGCGCTGGCCGCCCGAGAGTTCGTCCACCGGACGGTCGGTGAGCTCCGTCACCGCCGTACGGGCCATCGCCTCGGTCACCGCGCGCTCGTCCTCGTCCGACCACTGCTGCCACCAGTGCTGGTGCGGCTGGCGTCCGCGCGAGACCAGGTCCGCGACCGTGATCGCCTCCGGCGCGACCGGTGACTGCGGCAGCAGTCCGATCGACCGGGCGACGCTCTTCGTCGGGATCTTCGCCAGCTCCTCGCCGTCCAGCAGCACCGAGCCGCCGCGTGGCTTCAGCAGCCGGCCCAGCGCGCGCAGCGTCGTCGACTTGCCGCAGGCGTTCGGGCCGACGATCACGGTCACCTGCCCGTCCGGGACGGCCAGTTCGAGCTCGTGCACGACCGTGCGGTCCTCGTACGCGAGCGTCAACTCGCGGGCCATGAGCCTGCTCATACGGTCCCTCCCTTTCGTACACCCGCCGAGCCCGCACCCGCGCCCACCGCACGGCTCCGGACGATCAGCCAGATCAGATACGGCGCGCCCACCGCCGCCGTCAGCACGCCCACCGGCAGCTCCGTCGGCGACAGCAGCTTCCGGGCCAGCAGATCGGCCAGTACGACGATCACCGCGCCCAGCAGCGCCGAACACAGCAACGGGATCTGCGCGGTACGGGTCATCCGCCGGGCGATCTGCGGTGCCAGCAGCGCCACGAAGTCCACCGGGCCCGCCGCGCCCGTCGCGACCGACGCCAGCACCACACCGAGCAGTACGAGGCCCAGCCGGACGCGGCCGAGCCGTACACCCAGCGCGGTCGCCGTGTCGTCGTCCATCGACACCGTGCGCTGCGCGTACGCCGCCCACAGCATCGCGGGCAGCAGCGCCAGCAGCAGCCACCCGAGCGGCGCGGCCTCGTCCCAGCCGCGCCCGTTGAGCGAACCGGTCATCCAGACCTGCGCCTGCTGGGCGACCAGATAGTCGCCCTTGGTCAGGAAGAGTGTGGTGACGGAGCGCAGCGCGATCGCGAAACCGATCCCGATGAGCACGAACCGCGTCGCGTGCAGCCCGCCGCGCCAGGCGAACACGTACACCAGCGCCGCCGCCAGGATCCCGCCCGCGACGGAGAGATACGGCAGCACGGCGAACGAGGTGACACCGAAGGTCATCGCACCGACCGTGAGCGCGCTCGCGCCCTGGCTGATGCCGATGATGTCGGGGCTCGCCAGCGGATTGCGGGCGACGGTCTGGATCAGCGCGCCCGCGACACCGAACGCGAGCCCGACGAACAGCCCGGTCACCATGCGCGGCAACCGCAGTGTGCCGACGACGAGTTCGTCCGCCGACGGCTGCCCGCCGAGCACCTTCACCACCTCGGAGGGCGGTACGAAGCTCTCGCCGACGCTCAGATACGCGACGCACACGGCCGCCAGCGCGACGGCGAGCGCGAGCGCCACCGCCGCCGCCCGCCGGTGCAGCAGGAACGTGCCACGGCCGATCCGTACGCGCGTGTATCCGGCCGGCCGCACGCCGCCGGTCCGGCCGCCGGTGGCCCGGGTGTTCGTCACGGTCGGAGCCGTCACGCCGGCACCGCCTTCCTGCGTACGAGCGCGACCAGGAACGGCACACCGAGGAGCGCCGTCATCACACCCGCGGGCACCTCGCTCGGCGGGAAGACGATCCGGCCGATCACATCGGAGACCAGCAGCATCACGGGCCCGATCAGCGCGGCCATCGGAAGCAGCCAGCGGTGGTCCGTGCCGACGATCGCGCGGGCGATATGCGGAACGGCCAGCCCGACAAAGGCGATCGGTCCCGCCGCCGCGACGCCCACGCCGGTGAGTACGGTCGCGCCGAGGCCGCCCAGTACGCGTACGGCCGCCACATTCTGGCCCAGTCCCTTCGCCATGTCCTCGCCGAGCGCCAGCGCGTCGAGACCGCGCGCCACGGAGACCACCAGCACGGTGCCGATGAGCAGGAACGGCCAGATCTGGCCGACGACTTCGGTGTCCCGGCCCGCGATCGAACCGACCTGCCAGAAGCGGAACTCGTCCAGCGTCGCCGCGCTGGTGGTCAGTACGCCCATCGTCACCGAGACGAGCAGCGCGTTGATCGCGGCGCCGCCCAGGGCGAGTTTGACGGGAGTCGCGCCGCCGCGCCCGCCGGAGGCGATCGCGTACACCGCCACCGACGCGATGCCCGCGCCCGCGAACGCGTACCAGACATAGCCGCTGAGGGTGTGCACTCCGGCGAACGCGATGGCCAGTACGACACCGACGGAGGCGCCCTGGCTGATACCGAGGATGCCCGGATCGGCGATCGGATTGCGGGTGATGCCCTGGAGTACGGTGCCGGCGAGCGCGAGCGCCGCGCCGACCATCAGCCCGATCAGCGTGCGCGGTACGCGCAGTTGACGGACGACCTCGGCGTCGTCGCCGTGCCCTCCGCGCAGCAGCGCGTCGACGACGGCGGAGGGAGGGACGGCGCGCGCGCCGACGGCGAGGCTCAGCAGGACCGCGAGCAGCAAGGCCGCGACGGCAGCCGCCGTCCAGCCGATACGGCGGGCGACCAGGGCACGTCTGGCGCTGTGGACCGGCAGGGCGGCGGCTGACATCGGGACCAATCGGAACGGGTACGGGCGGGACGCGTACGGGCAGGACGGGCTGGACGGGCAGGGCAGGCGGGACGAACGAAACACGTCGCGGAACAGCCGGTACGGCTGGTTAGGCTTGACTAAGTCTAAGCACCCGAATCAAGCCACCCGCGGGGCCCGGCCCGCATACGGCCCGAGCCCGGCCCGTACACCGCCCGCCTGGGCACAATGGCTCCCATGGCTTCCTCCACGGCTCGGCACGCACCCACCGTCGGCTTCGACCTCGATATGACGCTCATCGACTCGCGTCCTGGTATCCACGCCGTCTACCTGGCACTTTCCGCCGAGACCGGAGTGCGGATCGACGCCGATCTCGCGATCACCCGGCTCGGGCCGCCGCTCGAAGAGGAGCTGGCGCACTGGTTTCCCGAGGACCGGATCGAGGAGGTGGGCGACCGGTACAAGGAGATCTATCCCACAATCGCCATCGCGCCGACGCCCGCGATGCCCGGCGCCCGCGAGGCCGTCGCCGCCGTACAGGCGCTCGGCGGCCGGGCGGTCGTCGTCACCGCCAAGCACGAGCCCAACGCCAGACTCCATCTGAGCCACCTCGGTATCGAGCCGGACGAGGTCGTCGGATGGCTGTGGGCGGAGGCCAAGGCCGTGGCCCTGCGCGAACACGGCGCGACGGTGTACGTGGGCGACCACGTCGGCGATGTGCGCGGCGCGCGTACGGCCGACGCGCTCTCCGTCGCCGTACCGACCGGACCGTGCGACGAGGAGGAACTGCGGGCGGCCGGAGCGGATGTGATCCTGCCGGACCTGACCGCGTTCCCGGCCTGGCTGGAGGGTTACGCGAGCTATGCGACGGTGGAGGCCGCCGACCTGTCCTGACGGCCCGCCGACTTCGCCTGACGGCGCTGCGCCGCGATCGACCGCAGCACGCCCGCGCCCGCGATCAGGAAGCCCACGCCCATCAGCATGCAGACGGCATACGCGACGGACGGGAACGGCTCGGTCCCGAGGAACAGCGGTGCCACGGTGACCAGCGTCGCGATCGCGCCGACGATGAAGACGATCGCGCCGATACGGACCAGTCCGTCGCCGGGCCCGGCCTCGTCCGTGGTGCGGGGCGTGGCGCCGAGTGTGGCGGTGGGTACGGCGCCAGGTACTGAGGTGGATGCGGTGCCGAGTGGTGTGCGGGGTGCAGGAGTAGCAGTCACCTCACCAGGGTAGTTCCCAGCGGACAGCAGCGGACAGGAACCATCCGGCGACGTCTTGTCACCAGCCCCTGGACCATTAGCCTTGGGGGTGGCGGGTCTGTCGACCCGCTGTAGTGCTATCCAGAGCCGTTTTTGTGCGCGCCAGCGCCCCAACGAGTACGAGGACGAGGACAGACGTGCCTACCGGCAAGGTCAAGTGGTTCAACAGCGAGAAGGGCTTCGGCTTTCTCTCCCGTGACGACGGCGGCGACGTCTTCGTGCACTCAACGGTCCTCCCTGCCGGAGTCGACGCGCTCAAGCCGGGCCAGCGCGTGGAGTTCGGCGTGGTCGCAGGCCAGCGCGGTGACCAGGCGCTTTCGGTGACGATCCTCGACCCGACCCCCTCGGTCGCGGCGGCCCAGCGCCGCAAGCCCGACGAACTGGCCTCGATCGTCCAGGATCTGACGACGCTGCTGGAGAACATCACACCGATGCTGGAGCGTGGCCGCTATCCCGACAAGGTCCACGGCGCGCAGATCGCGAGCCTTCTGCGGGCGGTCGCGGACCAGTTGGACGTGTGACACAGGAAAGACGTGTGACACAGGAAATCGGTCGGATCGGATAAAACGCGATCAGACGAAACGCAATCAGACGAAACGCAACGCGTCACGGCCGAGGGGCGGTACGAGTCCCTCGGCCGCGGCACGCGTGAGCAGTCCGCGTACGGCCGCATAGCCGTCGACGCCCAGGTCCGCGGTGAACTCGTTGACGTACAGGCCGATGTGCTGGTCCGCCACCGCCGGATCCATCTCCTGGGAGTGCTCCAGGACATACGGGCGCGAGGCCTCCGGATCGTCCCACGCCATCCGGACCGACCTGCGTACCGACTCCGCCAGCAGCTGGAGCGCCTCGGTGCCCAGCGAGCGCTTCGCGATGATCGCGCCCAGCGGGATCGGCAGGCCCGTCGTGGACTCCCAGTGCTCGCCCATGTCGGCAAGGCAGTGCAGACCGTAATCCTGATAGGTGAAACGCGCCTCGTGGATGACGAGTCCGGCGTCCACCTTGCCGTCCCGTACCGCCGGCATGATCTCGTTGAACGGCAGGACGACCACCTCGCCCACTCCGCCCGGGACGACATCCGCCGCCCACAGCCGGAAGAGCAGATAGGCCGTGGAGCGCTCGCTCGGCACGGCGATGGTCCTGCCGGTCAGATCGGTGCCCGGCTCCCGGGTCAGTACGAGCGGACCGCAGCCGCGGCCCAGCGCGCCGCCGCACGGCAGCAGTGTGTACTCGTCCAGGACCCAGGGCAGCACGGCGTACGAGACCTTGAGCACGTCCAACTCACCGCGCTCCGCCATGCCGTTGGTGATGTCGATGTCCGCGAAGGTGACATCGATGTCCGGCGCGCCGGTCACCCGGCCATGGGCCCAGGCCTCGAAGACGAAGGTGTCGTTGGGGCAGGGCGAGTAGGCGATCCGCAGCGGCTGTACGGCGGTCATGACGGCTCCTCGAAGACTGGGGTGAGCAGCGTGAACGCGTACCGCAGCGCTTCCAGGGCCCGGCCGATCTCCCAGGAGTCGCGGTCGCGCGGTCCAACGGCGTTGGAGACGGCGCGGATCTCGACACATGGTACGGAGTGGACGGCGGCGGCCTCCGCGACACCGAAGCCCTCCATCGCCTCGGCCGCGGCGAGCGGATGGCGCGCGGTCAGCTCGGCGGCGCGGGCGGCGGTGCCGGTCGCGGTGGAGACGGTGAGGACGGGCGCGAGGAGCGTCCTGCTTCGCAGAGTGGTTCCGTCTCCGTCGGTGGTTCCGTCCGCCGGAGCGGCGTCCAGGAGCTTGGCGATACGGGCGGTCAGCTCCGCCGGAGGCCGGTGGACGCTGCGGCCGAAGCCCAGCTCCTCGACCGGCAGATAGCCGTCGGCGCTCTCGGCGCCGAGGTCGGCCGCGACGATCCTGTCCGCGACGACGAGCGAGCCGACCGGCGCGCGGTGCCGGAAGCCGCCGCCGATACCGGCCGAGATGACGAGATGGTACGGAGGATCGTACGGAGAGGCCGCCAGCGCCGTCGCCGTGGCGACCGCGGCGGCCGTCGGGCCGACTCCGCCGGCCAGGACGTCCACGACCGGTATCTGCACGGAGCCGGGCCTGGGCATGTACTGGGCGTGGCCCGTGATCTCGTAGCCACCGGTCAGTTCACGGACACCGCTGCCGGCGAACCGGTCGAGTCCCGCGGCGACGGAGTCCGCCTCCGCCGCCACCGCCGTTACGACAAGCACACGCATGGCGGGAGCCTCCAGGGGCAGGTGCGGGGGCGAGGGCGGGACGCGGTGGGATCAGGAGCGCGGTGGGGTCAGGGCGTCAGGACGTCAGGACGCCTTCTTGAACTCGAACTGCCAGATCCCGATCAGTTCCTTGCCGCTGGCCTCCACGATGCTGACCTGTGTGGCGCTGGTGGGCTCGCCGGTCTGGCTGGAGAAGAACGCGCTGCCGGGGATCGTACGGTACGTCTTCTTGTACGGCTCCTGCTCGGCCTGCTGACCGTCGATGAAGAGCGTCCAGCCGTGCTCGGCGATCGTCGGGTCGACACCGAAGTGGACCTGGTCGTCCATGGAGACCTCGACGGTCTTCTCCGGCTTCTTGTTGAGGCAGGGCTGGATCTCGGTCTGCTTGATCGCCTTGCCGTCGTTGTAGCAGGCGGCCTCGGTGTTGACCGAGTTGTCGCCGATCGTCACGGTCGCGAGCGGCGTCGGCTTGTCACAGGCGGCGAGGACGAGGAGTCCGGCGGACACAGCACCGAGGACGACGCCGGCCCTGCGGGCCCTACCAGAGAAGAACGCAACGGTCATGGGGCGAAGGCTATCGGTCGTACCGGCACGGGCCGCCAGGGGGTACGGCGAGCCGCACCTGGTCACGCGGCGTACGGGAGCGGCGGCGCTGGGTCCTGGGGCTGGTGGTGCGGCTGGTGGTGCTTGGGGCTGCCCGGGGCTGCTCGGCGCCCGGGACCTGGGGCCTGATGTCTGGTGCCTTGCGCCATTCCTCAGGCCACGCGGGGATGGGACGTCAGGCCACGCGGGGATGCGGCGTGCCGTGTCTGGCCACCGTCAGCAGTCCGCGCGCCGCGAAGAGCGCTCCGACGCCGATGATGGCGGCGGCGACGGACATGCCCAGCACTCCGTTGAGCGGCAGCGCGATCCCGATCGCGCCGCCCACCACCCAGGACATCTGGAGCAGCGTCTCGGAGCGCGCGAAGGCCGAGGTCCGTACCTGTTCCGGCACGTCCCGCTGGATCACCGCGTCCAGGGACAGCTTCGACAGCGCCTGGCAGAGCCCGGCGACCGCGCACAGCAGAGCCATCAGCGGACCGCCGAAGAACAGCGCCGCGAGAATTGCCGTGCTGAGGGCGATGGCCAGCATCGTGGCGATGATCAGCTCGGGGCCACGGGCCTTGAGCCATGCGCCCAGCGCCGTACCCAGCGCGTTGCCCGCACCGGCCGCGACGCCCACGATGCCGAGGGAGACGGCGGCCGTCTGGCCCGGGAGCGGCTGCTCGCGCAGCAGAAAGGCGAGGAAGAAGATCAGGAAGCCGGAGAGCGCGCGGTGGGACGCGTTCGCCTGGAGACCGTGCAGGACGGAGGGACCGACCGTACGGAGACTGGGCCGTTTCTCGCCGCGCTTGGCCAGCCGGGCCTTGCGTTCGCCCTTCGCCGAGTCGACCTTGTGCGGCAGCGAGAACGCCAGGAACGTTCCGCCGAGGAAGACCAGACAGGCGCCGTAGAGCGGCCACTTGGGACCGATCTGGTGCAGCCCGGCACCGATCGGCGCGGCGACTCCGGTGGCGAGCAGCCCGGCGAGCGTGACGCGGGAGTTGGCCCGTACCAGCGAGAAGCGCGGTGGCAGCAGCCGGGGCACGACCGCGCTGCGGATCACTCCGTACGCCTTCGACGCGACCAGCACACCGAGCGCCGCCGGATACAGCTCCAGACTGCCGGTGATGACGGCGGCCGACATGAGGATGGCGAGCGCGGCCCTGGTGAACATGGCGCAGGCCATGGCGGCGCGGCGGCCGTGCGGAAGGTGGTCGAGGAGCGGGCCGATGACCGGGGCGAGGAGGGTGAAGGGCGCCATGGTGATGGCGAGGTAGAGCGCGACGCGGCCCCGGGCCTCGTCGGTCGGTACGGAGAAGAAGACGGTCGAGGCGAGCGCGACGGTGATCATGACATCGCCGGCGCCGTTCACGGCGTGCAGCTCGATCAGCTTGCCGAGTCCGGACTCGCCCGCGCCGTGCGCGTGCGTGGCCTTGCGGATGGTTCTGGCGGTGCCGGTGACCGGCAGGCGCACGGCATGGCCGAGGGCCCGCCCGGTCCTGCGGAGCGGGCCGGCTGCGTCGTCGGACGACCTTGCGGCTGCCACCCCGTCATAGTGCCCCAAGGCTCCCTGGTGCGAACCGAACCCGGGCATGACGGGGCCGTGACGGCGCCATGAAGGACGAGCCGGGGCGCGACATCGGCGGGTGGGAAGGAGTTCACCGGGTGGTGGCCGGCGCGACGGATTACGGGCCGGTCGCGGGCAGGTCCGGGGCGGGTCCGAGCCCGGGCGCGGGCAGGTCCTGGCCTGCTTCCGGCTCCGTCCCGGGGCCGATCCGGGCCGATCCAGGTTGATTCGGGGCGGATCCGGGAGGGTCCCGGGGGTCCCGGGAGGGATCCGAAGCCGGTTCGCGGCGGGTTCTTGGCGGATTCCCGGTGGATTCCTGGCGGGTTCCGAACCCGTCACAGGCCGGATCTCGCAGGGTCACGGCCTTGTTGCGGTGTTGCCCGAAGTGCGGGAAAGGCGGCGTGCAGGTGGGCGGGGGGCGGCAGAGGGGGTAGCGTGCGTAGCGCGCCACCGGCGGTTGTTCTCGGCCGCGCGCCTCTTCGTCATCCCGCAGAATGGATAACGGTAGGTGTGCCCGAGGAGAGGTCGGGCGCGGACGTCGATGCGGCCCTCTGGTCCGCTCCGCCCGCGGCTCGTACATCGCGAATCGGCCGGCGCACCCGTGATACGGCGTAGGAGAGAAGCGAGACCTGTGAGTGCTGCGACGACGCGAAGCCGTACCCCTGACCGCCTGTGCGTCGAGGCGGTAGACCTCGCCAGGACGGCCGCCGAGGAGGCAGCCGCGCCCGGGGTCGTCGGGGAGCATGTCTCGGCGGTGGCGGACGGGGACCGGGTCGTCACCCACTTCTTCGAGTGCAAGGAGCCGGGATACCGGGGCTGGCGCTGGGCGGTGACGGTCGCGCGGGCCTCCCGCGCCAAGGTCGTCACGCTGGACGAAACGGTGCTGCTGCCGGGCCCCGACGCCCTGCTGGCGCCGGAGTGGGTGCCCTGGAGCGAGCGGCTCAGGCCCGGCGACATGGGTCCTGGCGATCTGCTGCCCACGGAGGCGGAGGACCTGCGGCTGGAGCCCGGCTACTCGGGCGAGGACGTGCCGCCGCCGAATTCGGTGCTGGCTCCGGACGCGGTGACTCCGCAGAACCTCGCGGATCTCGTGGAGGCGGAGGACGCGGAGCCGACGGAGGATCTGACCGCCGGGGTCGGGGCCGCGGGGACTGCCGGGACCGCGGGCGTGGCCGAGACGGAGGGCCCCGAGGGAGTCTCCCCCGTACCCGCGCGTGGCTCGATCGCGTCGGTCGCCGAGGAACTGGGCATGCGCCGGGCGCGTGTGCTGTCGCGGTACGGGCTGCATGTGGCGGCCGACCGCTGGGACGAGTCGTTCGGCGCGAAGACTCCCATGGCCCAGGCGGCGCCCGCGCCCTGTGTCTCCTGCGGCTTCCTGCTGCCGCTGGCGGGCTCGCTGCGCCAGGCCTTCGGCGTCTGCGCGAACGAGTTCTCGCCGGCGGACGGCCATGTCGTCTCGCTGGCGTACGGCTGCGGCGGCCACTCGGAGGCGGCGGTCATGCCCAAGCCGCTGCGCCCGGCGCCGCCCGTACTGGACTCGATGGCCGCGGACACCTTCCCGCTGCGGCCGTCCCCGGACAGCGGCTCGGTGTCGGCGGAGCCGGAGGACGAAACGGAAGATCTGGGCCACTCGTAAGCCGACGGCCAGGAGCCGACGGCCAGGGCGACGGCGGCGCGGGCGAAGGCTGTGGGCGAATACCGACTCGCCCTGCCGGAGAGATTCCGGCAGGGCGAATGGTCAAACACCCGTGAACGATGTTCCAGCGAAATCAGCTTCCGTATCCACCACCTCGCAATGCGCGGTAGCCGCCGGGACAGGTGATCGTGACGCGCTTGGCCCCGGCCAGCGGGCCGACGACGTACCGATAACCGTTCGAGCAGTCGACATAGACGTAGTAGCGGTTGCCGGAGCAGGAGACGGCGAACGTGGAACCCGAGAAGTACGGATCCCAGCAGCTCAGCGAAGCCTCCTGCGGCGGCACTTCTCTCTCGTGCCCGGCCGACCCGGCGACCGTCCCGCTCGTCGTCCGCCCGGTGGCGAGATCCGCCGCCGAGTATCCCGCGCCGCCCGGCGCGTCAGCGGCGTACGCCACCGGCGCAAGCCCGCCGCCGATACCGAGAGCGAGCACCGCGCCGGCCAGGAGCACGCCCAGAGATTTGAGAATCTTCATTTCATTCCCTTCCAGGCCTCGGTTCGCCCGGCACTTCTGCCGGACGAATCCCCGAGACGAAATCGAGGATCCCGGCGTCGCGATATCGGATCAAGACGGTCGCCATTACGTTCCGTAATCGCCGATGAATTGTCGATCACCTTGATTCGTTGCCATCCTTAGGAAGAGTCGTTTCATCGCGCGGCCCTGCCCGAATGGAGATTCACCCGAACGGTTGGCGAATTCTCGTCAAGACGGTTCTGTTTACGAATAACAACGACAGGAGCACAACGACAGGAGCGCGACTCGTCCGAGTCGACCGTGCCGCTCGGCAGCGCGGCTCGGGCGCGTGGCTTGCTCCCGTCGCCGGAGGCGACCCCGCACCCCTGGGTAGGGGGGTACGCGGTACCTTCGGGCCGCACGGGGATGGTGGGGCGTAGTCGGAGCAGAGTGGAGTCACAGCGTGAGCGTCAGGACGACCGAGGGCGCCGACCCGTTCGGGACGGCGCGGCTGCGGCGTGGGGTGCTTGATGCGTGGGGGGCCAGTCCCGCGCGGTTCCGGGAGGACGCCAACGCCGAGGAGGATCTCGCGCTCGGCGGGTACCGCGACCGGCTCGTGGTCGAGCTGGCCCAGAACGCCGCCGACGCCGCCGCGCGTGCCGGAGTGCCCGGACGGTTCCGGCTGACTCTGCGGCCCGGTACCGCCGACAGCCCCGCCGTGCTGGTGGCCGCCAATACCGGTGCTCCGCTCGACGCCGCCGGTGTCGAGTCGCTCAGCACCCTGCGCGCCTCCGCCAAGCGCGAGGGCCACGAGGCCGCTGTCGGACGGTTCGGTGTCGGATTCGCCGCCGTGCTCGCCGTCAGCGACGAGCCGGCCGTCATCGGACGCCACGGCGGTGTCCGCTGGTCCCTCGCCGAGGCCCGCGAGCTGGCCGGGCAGGCCGCCGCGACAAGCCCGGGCCTCGGCGACGAACTGCGCCGCCGCGAGGGCCACGTACCGCTGCTGCGGCTGCCTCTGCCCGCCGAGGGCACGGCGCCGGACGGATACGACACCGTCGTCATCCTGCCGCTGCGCGACGGCACCGCGGCCGATCTCGTGGAGCGGCTCCTCGCCGGGATCGACGATGCCCTGCTGCTGACTCTCTCCGGGCTCACCGAGATCGTCGTCGAGACACCGGACGGCGGTGAGCGCGTGCTGCGCCGCTCGCAGCACGGACCGTACGTCGACATCGAGGACGTCGGTGTCAAGGACGGTATCGAGGACAGTGCCGGCCGCAACCGCTGGCGCGTCGTCAGCCACCACGGTCCCACCGCGCCCGGCCTCCTCGAAGGGCGGCCTCTGGAGGAGCGGCTGCGCCCGCACTGGTCGGTCACCTGGGCCGTTCCCGTGGACGCCGAGGGCGCTCCCGGGCGGCCCCGCACCGCACCCGTCGTACACGCGCCGACCCCGACCGACGAGCCTCTCGGCGTGCCCGCCCTGCTGATCGCCTCGCTGCCGCTGGACACCACCCGGCGCCATCCCGCGCCCGGACCGCTCACCGACTTCCTGGTGGAGAAGGCGGCCGACGCGTACGCCGAGCTGCTCGGCGGCTGGGCGCCCGTCTCCACCGGGACCATCGACCTGGTGCCGGGACCGCTCGGCAAGGGCGAGCTGGACGGTCGGCTGCGCGCCGCGATCCTGGAACGGCTGCCACGGGTCGCCTTCCTCGCGTCGGCAGCCTCGCAGGCCCCGGCGACCTCGGAAACCGCGCCCGCCCCGTCGGCTTCGGACGAAGAAGCGAACGAAGCACCCACCGCCCTCCGGCCCTTCGAAGCCGAGGTCGTCGAAGGCGCGGGCGCCGACACCGTACGCGTACTCGCCGAAGTACTGCCCACCCTGCTGCCCGCCGGCCTCGAACGCCGCACCGAGCTGCGCACCCTGGGCGTCGGCCGGCTCCCGCTCGGCGAGGCCATCGAGCGGATCGCCGGTGTCGAGCGACCGCCCGCGTGGTGGTGGCGGCTGTACGAGTCGCTCGCGGGCGTCGATCCCGAGCGGCTCTCCGGGCTGCCGGTGCCGCTGGCCAACGGCCGTACCACCATCGGCCCGCGCCAGGTCCTGCTGCCGCTGCCCGACGCCGAGGCCGCCGCGGATCTCGCCAGGCTGGGACTGAAGGTCGCGCATCCCGAGGCCGCCCATCCGCTGCTGGAGAAGCTGGGCGCGCTGCCCGCCACTCCTCGCGCCGTACTGACGACGCCTCAGGTACGCACCGCCGTCGCCGCCTCGCTGGACGCGGGCGAGATCTGGGACGAGGAGGCCGCCACTCCGGACGCCGAGGAACTGGCCGAGATCGTGCTCGGTCTCGTACGGGACGCGGGACTTGAGGCGGGCGACGAACCGTGGCTCGGCGCGCTCGCCCTGACCGACGAGGACGGCGAACTGGCTCCCGCCGGTGAACTCGTCCTGCCCGGCAGCCCGTTCGCCGCCGTCCTGCGCGAGGACGAACTCGCCTTCTGTGACGCCGAGTTGGCCGAGCGCTGGGGCGAACAGCCGCTCGCCGCCTGTGGCGTACTGGCCAACTTCGCGCTCGTACGCGCCACGGACGTCGTCCTCGATCCCGACGAACTGGAGCCCCGCGACGGCGACTTCGCCGAGCCCGACGACGCGGGTCTGCTGGACGCGGTGGACGTCTGGTGCGAGGACGTCCTCGACCGGCTGCCCGAGACGCCGGTGCCGCCGGTCGCCACGGAGATCGTGGCCGTACGGGACCTGGACCTGGTGGACGACGACGCCTGGCCGCAGGCGCTCGCCCTGCTGGCCCGGCCGCCGCTGCGGGACGCGCTGACGCAGTCCGTACGGATCCTGCTGCCCGACGGCACGACGGAGACCGTACGTTCGTACACCGCGTGGTGGCTGCGCGACCATCCCGTACTGGACGGCCGGCGCCCGGCCGGACTGCGCTCCGCGGGCGGCGATCCGCTGCTGGCCGGGCTGTACGACTCGGTGGACGCGACGGGCTTCGACGACGCGCAGGTGCTGCGGGCGCTGGGCGTACGGACCTCGGTCGCCGCGCTGCTGGACGAGCCCGGCGGCGCGGCGGAGCTGCTCGGCCGGCTCGCCGATCCGGACCGCGAGGTCACACCGCAGCAGTTGCACGCCCTCTACACGGCCCTCGCCGATCTCGACCCGGAACAGGTGACGCTCCCGGACGAGCTGCGGGCCGTCGTGGACGGCGAGGTACGAGTGGTCGACGCGGCGGAGGCGGTGGTCGCGGACGCTCCCGATCTGCTGCCGCTGACGGGCGGGCTGCCGCTGCTGCCGGTGTCACCGACGCGGTTCGCGGAGCTTGCCGAGCTGCTCCAGGTACGGCGGCTGAGCGAGGCGGTCGTGGCGGAGGTGACCACGGAGGGCGAGGAGCACACGGTCCCGGAGTCGGTCCATGTCCTGCTCGGCGCGGGCACGCCCGAGGCGTACGTGGAGCACGAGGAACTGCTCGCGGGCGGCGCCGAGTTGGACTGGCGCCGGACACCGGACGGAGTGGTGCACGCGGCGACGCTGGAGGGCGTGGCGGCGGGACTCGCCTGGGCGGCGGGCCAGTGGCCACGGCGCTTCGAGGTGGCGGCGCTGCTGGAGGACCCGTCCCGGACGGAGGAACTGGCGCGGGACAGGTGGTTCGACTAGGGCCTGTCTTCAAAGGTATTTGATGGGGCATCATGTGGTGCATGGTGCGGCGGCATGAGCTCTCGGACGAAGAGTGGGATGTGCTGTCGGGGCTGCTGCCGAGGACGGAGACGGGGCGGCCCCGGCGGGACGACCGGGTGGTGCTGAACGGGATCGTATGGAAACTGCGGACCGGTTCGGCCTGGCGTGATGTGCCCGGGAGGTATGGGTCCTGGCGGACGTTGTACACGCGTTTTCGCAGGTGGGCGCTGGACGGTACGTTCACACGGATGCTGGAGACGGTCCAGGCCCAGAAGGATGCGGCCGGGGATATCGACTGGTTGGTGTCGGTGGACTCCACGATCGCCCGCGCTCATCAGCACGCGGCCGGCGCCCGCAATAAGGGGCAGCCCCCGCAGAAGCGGCACACGCTCACGCCCTCGGACGATCCCGTGGAGGACTGACCACTAAAATCCACCTCGCCTGCGACGGCCGCGGTCGCCCGCTCGGCTTCGTCCTCACGGGCGGCAACATCAATGACTGCACCCAGTTCGAGCAGGTCCTCGCGCAGATCAAGGTCCGTCGCCCGGGGCCGGGCCGACCGCGCACCCGGCCCGATCATCTCCTGGGCGACAAGGGGTACAGCAGTCGGCGCATACGCAACTACCTGCGAAAACGCGGCATCCCGCACACCATTCCCGAACGCTCGGACCAGCGGGCGCACCGCCGCCGACGTGGCAGCAACGGCGGTAGACCAGCCGCTTTCGACAAGGAGCGCTACAAACAGCGCAACGTCGTCGAACGCTGCTTCAACGCGTTGAAGCAGTATCGGGCCATCGCCACCCGCTACGACAAAACCCGCGAATCCTACGAAGCGGCTCTCACTATCGCGTCACTCCTGATGTGGATATGACCCTTTGAAGACAGACCCTAGGCCGCGTGCGGTTTGGCCAGGACCTCAGGCCGCGTCCGGTTCGTCGGTTCGGCCAGGGCCCGGCCGGTCGATCTCCGCAAAGATTTCCTATTCTCGTACAACTTTTCACTCTCTCCCCAGGTCTGTTTCCCCGGGTCAACAGACCCGAATGAACCAGACTTGGGGAACACATGCGTATTCGTGCCACTGTTGCTGCCGTATCCGGCGCCCTGGCTCTGTCCGCGCTCGCCGTGCCGGCGTCCCAGGCCGCGCAGTCGGACGACCACGGTCTGTCGGTCGGGGGCTTCGAGTTCCTCCGGCAGGGCGACGGCGTGTCGCCGCGGGCCCAGTCCCGCGCGCTGTCGGCGCAGGACGCCGGCCTGCCCGTGATCAACAAGGTCGTCGTGAACGGCGGCAAGCCGATCGTGATCGGCAGCACCACCGTCAAGAAGGTGACCATGTCCGCCACAGCGACGGACGACTCGGGCATCCTCGACGTCAGCGCTCTCATCTGGGAGGGCAGCAGCCTCAGCAGCCCGAGCAGCAGGTACTTCGTCCCGAACGACGACATCGTGTGCAAGGCGAGTGGCACCACGTCGACCTGCACGCACACCACCACGATCGACGCGGGGTGGCTGGTCAACACGGACGCCAAGACCTGGAACGTCGCGGCCGGCGCGTACGGCAACGGCGGTGAGGACGACCTCACCGTGGTGGAGAAGTTCAACACCGTCAAGCTCCAGCGCCAGTCGAAGCTGACGGTCAACGCCACGCCTGAGCCCGTCAAGAAGGGCGGCACCATCACCATCACGGGCAGCCTGACCCGTGCGGACTGGGACAAGAACAAGTACGTGGGCTTCGGTACCCAGTCGGTGGTGCTCCAGTTCCGTAAGAAGAGCAGCACCGCTTACACCAACGTCAAGGGCGTGAAGTCTTCCTCCACCGGTGCGTTGAAGACCACCGTCAAGGCGTCGGAGGACGGCTACTACCGCTGGAACTACCTGGGTATCGCCTCGACCGCGCCGGTCGCCGTTGCGGGTGACTACATCGACGTGAAGTAGTCGGTAGTTCCGTACCTGCGGCACAAAAGATTCACGAAGGGTCCGGCAATCCGCCGGGCCCTTTCGTCGTCCCAAGGACGCCCACGCCCACGTCCGGTTCGGCCAGGGTCTGGCCGGTCGATCTTCGCAAAGATTTCCTATTCTCATACAACTTTTCACCAGCTCCCCAGGTCTGACTTCCCGGGTCAACAGATCCACAGAAACCAGACTTGGGGAACACATGCGTATTCGTGCCACTGTTGCCGCGGTCTCCGGCGCCCTGGCCCTGTCCGCTCTCGCCGTGCCGGCCTCGCAGGCCGCGCAGCCGGATGATCTCCGCTCGACGGTCGGACAGCTCAAGGGGCTCGTGCAGGACCACGCGGCCGGGCCCTCGGCCAAGCGCCAGGCGCTTGCCG
This sequence comes from Streptomyces sp. NPDC059743, assembly GCF_042732975.1. Lineage (NCBI taxonomy): Bacteria > Bacillati > Actinomycetota > Actinomycetes > Kitasatosporales > Streptomycetaceae > Streptomyces > Streptomyces sp. NPDC059743. The sequence continues at coordinate 104,493 of NZ_JBHWGS010000002.1, forward strand.
CGAACGCCAACACCCCCGCCGTGATCACCAAGGCGGTGGTGAACGGCGGCAAGCCCATCGTGGTTTCCGCGACCGGGAGCAAGAAGGTGTCCCTGTCGATCACCGCGTCCGACAACTCAGGCATCGCCGCTGCCGTCGGCGTGCTCTGGACGGGCAAGAACCTGGACGACCCGAACAGCAACGGGTTCAACCAGAACGAGGAACTGGCCACGTGCAAGGCCGTGAACGCCACGACCTCGACCTGCACAGGCACCTTCACCCTCACGGCCAAGCAGCTCAGGAACATCGACGCCACGAACTGGAACGTCCTGGTCATCGCGGCGGGCTATGACGACGAGGACATCACGATCAAGGAGTCCGTCTCCAAGGTCAAGGTCCAGCGTGAGGCGAAGCTGACGGTGAACGCCGCGCCTGAGCCCGTCAAGAAGGGTGGCACCATCACCATCACGGGCAGCCTGACCCGTGCGGACTGGGACAAGAACAAGTACGTGGGCTTCGGTACCCAGTCGGTGGTGCTCCAGTTCCGTAAGAAGAGCAGCACCGCCTACACCAACGTCAAGGGCGTGAAGTCCTCTTCCACCGGTGCGCTGAAGACCACCGTCAAGGCGTCGGAGGACGGCTACTACCGCTGGAACTACCTGGGTATCGCCTCGACCGCGCCGGTCGCCGTCGCGGGCGACTACATCGACGTGAAGTAGTCGGTAGTTCCGTACCCACGGCACAAAAGATTCGGAAGGGGCCCGGCAGTCGCCGGGCCCCTTCGCCGTCCCGAGGGAGCTCGCGCCCATGCCTGCGCTCACGCACGCCTACGCCGGGAATCTTCGGCTCACCCATCGCCAGCAGAACTCCAGCGCCGCCGATGCCACGACCGCGATCCCGACCGCCAGCCACGGCATCGTCGTACCCACCAGCTTCAGCGCGAAGAAGTGCTGGAGCGTCGGTACGGCCAGTACCACCAGGAACGCCAGTCCCATCGCTGCCACCAGCCCGATCCGCCACCAGGTGTACGGGCGCGCCACGATCGCCAGCACCCACATGGAGACCAGGAAGAGCGTGAGGGTGGCCGCGCTGGTCTCGGCGTTGAGGGCGTCGGGGCCCGTGTAGTAGTGCCGGGCCACCATATAGGCGACGAAAGTCGCGATTCCGGCGATGATGCCCGACGGGATCGAGTACCGCATCACCCGCCGTACGAAGTTCGGCTGCGCCCGCTCCGTGTTCGGCGCCAGCGCGAGGAAGAACGCCGGTACGCCGATCGTCAGCGTCGACAGCAGCGTGAGATGCCGTGGCAGGAACGGATACTCCACCTGGAAACAGGCCACCAGGATCGCCAGCAGCACCGAGTAGACCGTCTTCGTCAGAAAGAGGGTCGCCACCCGTGTGATGTTGCCGATGACCCGCCGGCCCTCCGCCACCACCGACGGCAGCGTCGAGAAGCTGTTGTTCAGCAGCACGATCTGGGCCACGGCCCGGGTCGCCTCCGAGCCCGAGCCCATCGAGACTCCGATGTCCGCGTCCTTCAGCGCCAGGACGTCATTGACGCCGTCGCCGGTCATCGCGACCGTGTGCCCGCGCGACTGGAGGGCGCCGACCATGTCGCGTTTCTGCTGCGGAGTGACGCGGCCGAAGACCGTGGCGGCGTCGATGGCCTCCGCCATCTCCTCCCGCGCGGTGGGCAGCAGCCGGGCGTCGACCGTACGCTCCGCGCCCGCGAGACCGAGTTTTCCGGCCACCGCGGCCACCGAGACCGCGTTGTCGCCGGAGATGACCTTGGCGTCCACGTTCTGCTGGGCGAAGTAGTCGAGGGTGTCGGCGGCGTCCGGCCGCAGCCGCTGCTCCAGCACGAGGATCGCGGTCGCCTCGGCTCCGGCCACCGTCTCCGGCGCGTCCAGGTGAGGGACAGCGTCGCCCGAGTCGCCCACGCCTGAGGCGCGGGCCAGCAGCAGGACCCGCAGGCCCTGTTCATTGAGGTGATCGATCTCGGCGAGCGCCGGATCGTCGTGCGGCAGCAGCACGTCCGGCGCGCCGAGCAGCCAGCCCGAGGAGGAGCCGTCGGCCTCGCTGAAGGCCGCGCCGCTGTACTTCCGTACGGAGGAGAAGGGCAGCGCCGCCGCCACGGGCCACTCGCCGCGCTCCTCGCCGAACGCGTCCACGACCGCCTGGAGGCTGGCGTTGGGGCGCGGATCGGACGCGCCGATCGCGCCGAGCACCTTCCGTACGTACGTCTCGTCGGCGCCGCCCAGCACGCGCAGCTCGCTGACGTTCATACCGCCCTCGGTCAGCGTGCCGGTCTTGTCGAGACAGACGACATCGACGCGCGCGAGGCCCTCGATCGCGGGCAGCTCCTGGACGAGGCACTGCTTACGGGCGAGCCGGATGACACCGATCGCGAAGGCGACGGAGGTCAGCAGTACCAGGCCCTCGGGGATCATCGGGACGATACCGCCGACGGTTCTGGCGATGGAGTCCTTGAAGTTGCTCTGCTTGACGACGAGCTGGCTGACGATGAGCCCGAGGGCCGTCGGGACCATCATCCAGGTCACATATTTGAGGATGGTGCTGATGCCGTTGCGCAGCTCGGAGTCCACGAGCGTGAAACGGGACGCCTCCTCGGCGAGCTGCGCGGCATAGGCGTCGCGCCCGACCTTGGTCGCCCGGAACGCGCCGCCGCCGACGACCACGAAGCTGCCGGACATGACGGAGTCGCCGGGACGTTTCAGTACGGGATCGGCCTCGCCGGTGAGCAGCGACTCGTCCACTTCGAGGCTGTCGGCCTCGACCACCTCGCCGTCGACGACGACCTTGTCGCCGGGACCCAGCTCGATGAGATCGCCGAGGACGATCTGCGCGGTGGAGATCTCGGCGGCGACGCCGTCGCGCCGTACGGTCGGTTTCGCCTCGCCGATGACGGCCAGTCCGTCCAGCGTTCTCTTGGCGCGCAGTTCCTGGATGATGCCGATGCCGGTGTTGGCGAGGATCACATAGCCGAAGAGCGTGTCCTGGATCGGTGCGACGAAGGACATGATCACCCAGAGCACGCCGATGACCGCGTTGAAGCGGGTGAAGACATTGGCGCGGACGATCTCGACGGCGGAGCGGCTGCTGCGGACGGGTACGTCGTTGACCTCACCGCGGGCGACATGCTGCGCGACCTCGGCGGCGGTCAGCCCGGTGTGGCGACCGGAGGGCCGCGGGAGCTTCATGGGATGTACGGGATCGAGTTCGGCGCCCGCGTCGATGTTGGGGCCGTGAGATCCGCGGCCGTGCGGCTCGGGGCCATGGGGCTCGGGGCCGTCGGTGTCGATCTTCGCCCGCTGCGTCATGGTTCCGACGGTACGACCGGTGAGGCGCGTTCACCCGCCGAGGGCCCGGAGATCAGCCCCAGGGACGACCCGGGGACGAGTGAGATGGTCCTGTGGCAGTACGTGGGGGAGGGCGGAGGTCAGGCCTTGGTCAGGGTCACGTCAGGGGCGTGTACGGGGGCGCGCGTAGTCGGTCAGGCGGCGGTCGGTCAGGCCGTCGGCCCGGAGCGATCATCGGAACCCGAGTCCTTGTCGGCTTCTCCGGCCTGCTCGGCCTCGCGCGCAGCTGCCGCGCGCTTGAGCGCCGCGTCCCGCCCGCGTACGTACCAGATCCCGATCAGCCCGAGCCCGCCACCGGCCAGACACGTCCAGATCCACCACGCGTGCCCGTGGTCGCTGTACCAGCCGTAGAACGGGAGCTGTACGAGGAAGAGGACGAACCAGATGATCGTGCCGCCCGTGATGGTGCCGACGACCGGCCCCTCCAGAGGCTCGGGCGCCGCACGCCGGGGAGTTGCCGTCGAAGAACCGGTCATGGCCCTCAGTCTATGCGGCGCCTTCCGGGCGGAGCTTTGCCTCGGTCCCGCCGTAGAACTTCTCCGTCTCGTCGACGGCCGCCCTGAAGCGTTCGTCGAAGTCGTCGCGGATGAGCGTCCCGGCCACATAGTCCTGGACGCTCATCCCTCGTCTGGCGGCGCGCTCCCGCAGCCGGTCGAGCAGCTCACCGTCTATCCGCAGGCTGAGCACTGTCGATCCCATGCGGACCAGGGTCGTGCGCGGGCACGCCCGGTCATATCGCTTTCCGGTGCGGACTCACTCGTATGAGTGATAAGCGCTGGTCCGGGGATTGATCCGCACGGTAGACCAGGGGGTCGCCGGGTGGCCCGCTGGGTGGCCTGCTTGGTGGTCCGCCCGGTGCCCATGGATCGGCGGCGCGCGGGCGAAACGCGGAGGAAACCGGGTGGTATTTAGGTTGGGTAATGAGTTATGCTAACAAACATGCCTGACCTGTCCCACGGCGACGACGCGATCGAGAACGACGCCGCCGTGAACGCACTCCGCTCCGCCGTCATGCGGCTGGGCCGGCGACTGAAGCACCAACGTGTGGACGAGTCGCTCAGCCCGACCGAGATGTCGGTGCTGGGCACGCTGGCCCGCTGTGGCTCCGCCACTCCGGGCGAGCTGGCACGCAAGGAGCATGTCCAGCCGCCGTCGATGACCCGCATCGTGGCGCTGCTGGAGGCGAAGGGCCTGGTCAGGCTGGAGCCGCATCCCGACGACCGTCGGCAGAAGGTGGTCAGCCAGACCGAGGAGGCCGAGGCGATGCTCGAAGAGAGCCGCCGCAGGCGCAATGTCTGGCTGGCGTCCCTCGCCGAGGGCCTGGACGAGGACGAGTGGGCGAAGCTGCGCGCTGCCGCCCCCGTACTGGAGAAGCTCGCCCACCTGTGATCCGCGCGCTGTAAGGAGGCGAACCCACTTTGAGTACGGGATCCGGAGCAGAATCCGCCCCCGCACCGAAATCCACCCACGACAGCACGACCGGGAGTGACAGCACGACACCGCAGGTCACGACACCGCACGAGGTCACGACACCGCACGAGGTGACGACGCCGGACGACACCGCGATCTCGGACGGCAGCACCACTCCGCACCACAGCAAGACCGGCGGCGGGACCTTCTCGTCGCTGAAGATCCGTAACTACCGGCTGTTCGCGACGGGTGCCGTCGTCTCCAACACCGGTACATGGATGTCCCGGGTGACCCAGGACTGGCTGGTACTCAGCCTCACGGGCTCCTCGGCGGCCGTTGGTATCACCACGGCCCTCCAGTTTCTGCCGATGCTGCTCTTCGGGCTGTACGGCGGTGTCGTCGCCGACCGCTATCCGAAGCGGCTGCTGCTGCTCTTCACCCAGGCCGCGATGGGTGTGCTGGGCGTCCTGCTGGCCGTTCTGACGCTGTCGGGACAGGTCCATGTCTGGCACGTCTATCTGATCGCGTTCCTGCTCGGCATGGTGACCGTCGTCGACAATCCGGCCCGGCAGTCCTTCGTCTCCGAGATGGTGGGCCCCGACCAGTTGCGCAACGCGGTCAGTCTGAACTCCGCCAACTTCCAGTCCGCGCGGCTCATCGGTCCTGCCGTGGCCGGTGTGCTGATCACCACGGTCGGCAGCGGCTGGGCCTTCATGCTGAACGGTCTGTCCTTCCTGGCGCCGCTGACCGGTCTGCTGCTGATGCGACAGCACGAACTGCACAAGTCCGTCCGTGTGCCGCGCGGTAAGGGCCAGCTGAGAGAGGGACTGCGCTATGTGCGCGGGCGGCCGGAGCTGATCTGGCCGATCGTCCTTGTCGGCTTCATCGGCACGTTCGGCTTCAACTTCCCGATCTGGCTGACGGCCTTCGCGCATGGAGTCTTCGACGGCGGCGCCGGGATGTACGCGTACTTCAACATCCTGCTCGCGGCCGGCTCACTGACCGGCGCCCTGCTCTCCGCCCGCCGCCGCTCCAGCCGGCTGAGACTGCTCCTGCTCACGGCGATGGGCTTCGGACTGCTGGAGATCGCGATTTCCCTGTCGCCGTCCGTCTGGCTGTTCTCGCTGCTGCTCGTACCGCTCGGCGTGATCGGACTGACGACGAACATAAGCGCCAACACGACCGTCCAGATGGCCTCGGACCCGGAGATGCGAGGCCGGGTGATGAGCCTCTACATGATGGTCTTCGTCGGCGGCACGCCGGTCGGCGGCCCGCTCCTCGGCTGGGTCACCGACACCTACGGCCCCAGAGTCGGCTTCGCCACCGGCGGCGCGGTCTCCCTCCTCGCGGCGGCGGCGATCGGCCTGGTCCTGGTCCGCGTGGCGGGCGTACGCGTCAGATTCGACCTCCGCGGAGGCCGCCCACGCGTGGAGTTCATACCGAGGGAACGGGAACTGGCGACGGCGGCGTAACGTTCGGTGGCCCGGAACGGCAACTACCGTTCCGGGCCACGGCTGTGAAAGGGGTCAGCCGCGGGGGAATTCGTCGGTCTTCAATGTCAGGCCTACCGCAGTGGCCGTGAGATCGATTTCCACGCCGAACGCGATGGTCAGGTCGCTGATGTACTCCCCATCCTTCGGCTGGGTGTAGACATGGCACCTGCCGGTATAAGGATCGGCGATCACATAGACGGGTACACCGGCTGCCGCGTAGACGTCCTTCTTCGGGCCGTAGTCGTTGACAGCGGTACCCTTCGAGATCACTTCGGCGACGAACTCGATGTCCTCATGACGCCAGCGCCCACTGGAGTCCTTCACGGCATCGTCCGCCATGGCTGCGACGTCGGAGCAGAATCCGTTGAGGTGCCCCGGGAAATCAATGCGTACATCGGACGCCAACCGCGCCCGAGGGTATTTGGCCCTGAGCTGCTCGACGAAACCCAGGATGATTTCCCAGTGAACCTGGCGCTGCGGCGACATATAGACAGCCCCCCCGACGATCTCGACCTTGTATCCCTCGGGGACGGGCATCTTTTCGAGCAGCTCGAACAATGTGTCCAGAGTCAGCTCGTCGCTCTCGTCGGCCATGGCGATCCTGTCGGTGTCAATGACGGTCATCGTGGCGCTCCTCCCCGCCGCCACGGGGTGCGGCAGCGCCCGGTACAACGATACGCACGGTGATCGGGTTACGTATGGGCTCGCGCCGTGGGAAGACTTGTGCGCATGAGACTTTTCGCCGCCGTGCTGCCACCCGCCGAGGCCTGCAAGGAACTGGATCCCGTCCGGGACCGGCTCAGGGCGATGCCCGGTGCCGACGGGTTGCGGTGGACCGGGCGGGACGGGTGGCACTTCACGCTCGCCTTCATGGGCGAGGTCGAGGACGCGGTGCTGCCGGAGCTGACCGCGCGGCTGGAGCGGGCCGGGCGGCGGACCGAGCCGTTTCCGTTGCGGCTGTACGGCGGCGGGCACTTCGGCGGGCGGGCGCTGTGGGCCGGGGCCGCCGGGGACATCGACACGCTGCGGCGCCTCGCGGAGCGCGCCGACGCCGCCGCGCGCCGGGCCGGTGTGCCGATGGAGGAGCACCGCCACTACCGGCCGCATCTCACGCTCGCCCACAGCCGTACGGACCAGGATCTGCGGCCGTACGCAACGGCCATGGACGGCTTCGAGGGCACACCGTGGGAGGTGGCCGAGATGGCGCTCGTACGGAGCCGGCTCCCGGTGAGCGGAGTGCCCGGCGAGCAGCCGCGGTACGAGACGCTCGTACGCTTCCCGCTCGGCCGGGCCCGCCGGGAGAAGCCGGACGGGGAAACGGATGGCGAAACGGACGGGAAGCCGAACGGCAACCCGGGCGCCGGCCAGGACCCGGGCGCCGGGCGTGAGAGCCTCGGCCGTTAACCTCGACCTGTGGACCCCAAAATCCGAAACCAAATCATGGCCGGCGCGCTGGTGCTGATGTTCGCGATCATCGCGGTGGCGGCCGCGGTCGGTTAGGCCCTGTCCGACCGGACAGGGCCTGGTCGGTCGGTCGCCGACCCCGGCCGCCCTCCCGCGTACCGCGTACTACCAGGCGAACGCCTCCGGCGAAGGCCCCGTGCCCGGGAAGATCTCGTCCAGCGAGGACAGGACCTCCTCCGACAGCTCCAGCTCGACCGCGCGCAGAGCGGACTCCAGCTGCTCGATCGTGCGCGGGCCGACGATCGGGCCCGTCACGCCGGGACGGGTGAGCAGCCACGCCAGCGCGGCCTCACCGGGATCGATGCCGTGCTTGTCGAGCAGGTCCTCGTACGACTGGACCTGCGCCCGGATGGCCGTGTTGGCGAGCCCGCTGCCCGAACGGCCGGCGGTGGTACGGGAGCCGCCGCCCTCGCGCTCCTTGCGGATCGCGCCGCCCAGCAGACCACCGCTCAGCGGCGACCACGGGATGATCCCGAGGCCGTACTCCTGTGCGGCCGGGATGACCTCCATCTCGGCGCGGCGCTCGGCCAGGTTGTACAGACACTGCTCGCTGACCAGTCCGAACGAACCGAGCCGGCGGGCGGTCTCATTGGTCTGGGCGATCTTCCAGCCGGGGAAGTTGGAGGAGCCCGCGTAGAGGATCTTGCCCTGCTGGATCAGGGTGTCGATGGCCTGCCAGATCTCGTCGACCGGGGTGCTGCGGTCGATGTGGTGGAACTGGTAGAGATCGATGTGATCGGTCTGGAGCCGCTTGAGGCTGGCGTCGACCGCACGGCGGATATTGAGGGCCGAGAGCTTGTCGTGGTTCGGCCAGGCCGGATCGTCCGCGGCCATGTTCCCGTAGACCTTGGTGGCGAGGACGACCTTGTCACGGCGGTCGCCGCCCTTGGCGAACCAGGTGCCGAGGATCTCCTCCGTACGGCCCTTGTTCTCGCCCCAGCCGTAGACATTGGCGGTGTCGAAGAAATTGATGCCCGCGTCGAGCGCGGCGTCCATGATGGTGTGACTGTCGGCCTCGTTGGTGAGAGGACCGAAGTTCATCGTCCCGAGGACGAGTCGGCTTACCTTGAGTCCGGAGCGTCCGAGCTGCGTGTACTTCATGACTCCACAGCCAACGCGTTCGAGCGCACTCAAGGCAAGCCCGAATCGGCCTTGTGGCGGTCGGACCGCCCTCGTCGCTCCGGAAGCGGCGGATCCGCTGGCCCGCAGCCGGACCATCACCTCCCTCACCTACCGGGAGCGGTGGACCCACCGGCCTGCGGAGGGCGTGCGGCGGGAGGGGGTCGGGGTCGGAGGAGGTGCGTGTTCGGACACTAAAGCGTGATTTGTGCCGCACGCGAAGCCCGCACCCGACAACCGGCCCGCACGCGGCGTAAATCATGCCGTCCGGACATGTACCTCCGGAGGCCCCGGCACCCGCACCCACCACTGGCCCCGCGCCGCGAGGCGCACACCGCGCCCAGGCGCACTCGCGCCGTGCGGCTCCTGGGAGAGTACGGCGTCCTCCCAGGCGCACCAGTCGGCCGTGGCCCGTTCCCGTACGGCGGGGTCGGGGCTCTCCGTCAGCCGGGCGTAGGCCGCGACGAGATCGCCGTCGCGCTCGCTCTCCGGGACGCCCGCGCGGAAGCGGTCCCATGCCTCGGGAAAGATCCGTCCGGCGCCCTGGTACAGCCAGTCGATCTCGGAGCGCCGGGTCGTCGTGACTCCGGCGATGACGATCTCCGAGACACGCTCCCGGTGCCGTTCGGCGTACGCGAGGATCAGCGTCGATCCCCAGGAGCCGCCGTACAGCAGCCAGCGGTCGACTCCGAGACGGCTGCGCAGCCGTTCCATGTCGGCGATGAGACGCGCGGTGGTGTTGTGGCGCATGTCGGCGGCGGGATCGCTTGCGTGCGGAGTGCTGCGTCCGCAGTTGCGCTGGTCGAAGAGGACGATCCGGTAGCGCTCGGGGTCGAAGTACCGCCGGGCGTACGGCGAACGGCCGGAGCCGGGCCCGCCGTGGACGACGAGGGCGGGCTTGCCGCGTGGGTTGCCGCACACCTCCCAGTGGACGAGATTGCCGTCGCCGACGTCGAGCATCCCTTGCTCGTACGGTTCTATGGCCGGATAGAGCGGGTAGGGCGGATCGTCGTGGTCCATGGCGGTCATGGCGGTTTCCTCGCACGCGGTACGGACTTACGGGGTGTTGCCGGGCTTCAGCCGTGTGGCTCGTACGGTGCGCCCAGGCCCCAGGCCTGATGCATGGCGTCGGCGAACGCGGCGGCGAGTTTGTGTTCGCCCGAGGGCGCCGGGTGGGTGCCGTCGTAGGTGTCGCGGTGGATGTCGTACGTCGGCGGGCGCGAGGCGAGCAGCAGAGGCGAGGACGGCCGGTCGAGATCGGCGACGGCCTTGCCGAGCAGTTCGTTGAAGCGGTCGACCTCGGCGGCGAAGGCGCGGTCGGACTCGGCCCGGACATTCGGGATGACGGGCAGGAGCACGGCCCGTACGCGTGGGTTGGCCGCGCGGGCCTCGGCGATGAACGCGCGGGCGCTGCGCGCGGTCTGCGTACTGTCCGTATAGAAACCGAGGTCGATCAGGCCCAGCAAGATCAGCAGAATGTCGGCCTTCCCGGCCCGGACCGCCTCGCCGATCAGCGGACTCATGTGCTGCCACCCCACACCCCAGCCCGCGAGATGGTGGCGCGCATGGGCCGGGAAGCCGGGACCGGCGGCGTAGTCGTACGAGACGGGCGCGTCGGCCTCGCTGTCGTACAGCCCGGACCGTGGGCCGACGACCCGGAACGGGACGCCGAAGGACGCGTCGAGGTGCTGCCACATCCGATAGCGCCAGGTGAAGTCGCCGGCGCGCCCGATCGTCATGGAGTCACCGACGAAGAGGAAACGCATCGGGCCATCATGGCCGACGGCAGGTTCGGGCAGGAGCCGGGACACGGCAGGCGCGGGGTGTGACGACGCTCGGCCCGGACATGCCGGGCCCGGACATGCGTACGCATACGCGTACGGATACGTGACGCGCGCGGGCGGGATGGCAGGCTGGTGACATGCGTTCGCTTCCGCGCCATCTCGGCCTGCGTCTTTCCGGTGCCGTCACCGCCCTCGCCGCCGCCGTACTGCTGAGCGTGCCGACGTCCGTGGCCGGGGCTGTCGCCGCCGACGGAACACCCGACCAGACCTTTACGATCAAGGATCCCCGGATCGTCGAGTCCAGCGGGCTGGCCGCGAGCCGTCTCCACCCGGGCATCTACTGGACGCACAACGACAGCGACGATGGGCCCTATGTCTTCGCCGTGGACTCCAGGACCGGCGAGACGGTGGCGACGATCACCATGGAGGGCGTCGGTGAGCCCCGAGACGTAGAGGCCATCTCCATTGGTTCCGATGGAAATGTGTATGTCGGCGACATTGGCGACAACCTCGACGGGAGCTGGGACCATGTGTGGATCTACCGCTTCCCGGAGCCCAAGGAGCTCAAGGACATGAGGGTGCGGGCGACGCAGTTCACCGTCAAATACGCGGACGGTGCGCGCAACGCCGAGGCGCTCATGGTCGATCCCAAGACGGGCCGCGTCTATATCGCCTCGAAGAACGACAACGGCGGCGGACTCTACGAGGGCCCGGCGCGACTGACCTCGTCGGGCACGAATGTCTTCCGGCGGATCGGCGAGGTGCCCTGGGTGACGGACGGTGCCTTCTCGCCCGACGGCACGGAACTGGTACTGCGCTCGTACTTCAGCGCCCGGGCCTACGTATGGAAGAACGGCCGCCTGGGCGAGGACCACGCGGTCCAGGCACCGTTCCAGGGCCAGGCCGAGTCCGTGACGTACACGGCGGACGGCAGCGCGCTGATGTTCGGCTCGGAAGGCAAGGAAAGCCAGGTCGTACGCGAGGACCTGGAAAACGGCAAGGGCGAGGACAAGGCCAAGGACTCCGGCAACTCCCCATCGGACAGCGGCAGTTCCTCAACCGACCCCAACGGAGCCAGCACAGCCGACGGCACCGCCACCAAGGGCAACGCCACCCTGGGCGCGTTCATCCTCATCGGCGGCGCGGTGCTCTTCTTCGGCTTCAAACGCCTACGAAGCAAGCCCTGACAATCAGTCCCGCCGCGCGGCACCGTCCGGCCACACCACATCGACGGGCAGACCGGCCTCCCGCGCCTCGACCACAACGTCCGCCGTGCCGCCGCCCTTGCCCGACGGTGGCTCGCCGTTCCATACCGCGACCAGCCGGTCGGCCCGCGTCAGCAACTCGGCGTTGGCAGCCTCGTAGGCGGCCCGGTTCGCCGTCCCGTGCGGCATCACAAGGACCTCGACCGCCGCCTGCACCAAGCGGTCGAAGACCGGCGCGTGATCCGGCTTCACCTTCGTCTCCCGGTAGTCCTGCGAAGGGATCACCACCACCAGCCGGCCACCGATCGCGGTGACTTCCTCCGCGAACAGGCTGTCCGCTCCGGCCGCGATGCACGACACCCCGGTCAGGTCCTCCCGATAAGGCTCCAGCACCTCACGCAGCGCGGCCCGCACCAGCGGCACGGTCTCCTCGGACAGGTCCATGTGCCCGGTCACGGCCAGCGTCGTCATATGTCCACCCCTCAGCTCGACAGCAGATCGCGGATACTATCCCGCCAATTGATGGCCAAGCCAGGAAAGCGGTCGGCTCGGACCTTAAGCCCCGGAGCGCACACCAAAGGCGGACAGCAGAAGGGCCCCTCAGCCTTACCGAGGGGCCCTTCTGCTTGCTGTGACTTGCGAGCCTAGCGTGTCAGGTGATCGAACTCTCCGCTCTTGGCGCCGTCCAACCATGCAGCTATCTCGTCCCTGGTGAAGATCAGGGCCGGACCGTTGGGGACCTTGCTGTGACGAACCGCAATACCATCCCCGTGGGTCGCAACTTCGACACAGTTCCCGTCCCCGGTCGACGCGGAAGATTTCTGCCATTCCACGTCTAGCGTGGACGCGTCCGGAATGACAAGCTGAGACATTCCTACCTACCCTTTACGAATTTCGTCGAGATGATGCTGAATTAGCTCGATCGATTCGGGACCCCTTAGTGAGTCCGTCATCATCAATCTCCGGAAGAGTCGGCTGTATGCTATCACCTCCCATTCCTCTTCAAGAAACCTGTTGCCGGTCAAGCCGTCCAGATAGACGATGTCGGGTTCCCATCGTTTTTGAAACGAAAGAACGACGAAAGAGCTGAACAGTCCAGCATGTGAAGGCGAACCTTCCGGCAGTACGTGAATGTTGACGATGTGCGGGTATTGCTTGGACAGTGCCAGCAAGTGCTCAAGCTGTGCGGTCATGACGTCGGGTCCACCGATGATGTGACGGAATGCCGACTCTGATATAACACCCCAGAACACCAGCGGATTCGGCCGCTCGAACGCCTCTTGTCGCTTCGCTCGAATGCTGAGTCTCTCCCGTCTTTCTTCCTCTCCGATGTCCGGCATGTGCTGATCGAGAATCGCCGCCGCATAGTCGTGCGTCTGCAACAGGCCAGGGATCAGGACGGTTTCAGCGTTGTACGCCTCCAACGCATCGCCCTCGTACCCGATGTAGTCGGCGTACACGGCACTCACGACCGAGCGAATGTCGCTCTCCCATCCGCGCACGGCTCCCCGGGCCCGCAGGTCCAACACGTAGGCGCGGAGCGCGGCTTCTTCAACTCCGTATCGGTCCATCAGCCGGATGAGGTCTCGCTCCGAAATGCCGATGCGCCCGGACTCGATCCGGTTGAGCTTCGCTTCCGACCAGCCGAGTGCGTGCGCCGACGTCTCTTGACTGCCGCCCTGCGCTTGCTCTCTGAAGCCCCGAAGGATGCTTCCGAGCCGTACCTGACGTGCCGTCGGCTGATCAATGCGGCGTGCGGCCATGGCGCCCACCCCTCTCCTGTCCCTGCCTGCGTACCAGGATGCGCGGGGTGTCGCCCCCTGGACAAGCGACCCCTGCACTCGAACGGGCGAAGTTGGCGTGCAGGGTTGCATGTTCACCGCTGGAGAGTGCAGGGTTGCATCCCCGGAAGCGTCCGCAGGTGGGCGCCGGCCGTACTCCCTGGACGCCCAAAGGGGTTGTTCGCCATGCCCGACAACACAGTTCGACACCACTACCCCATGACTCCCGCTTCGGTCGGCCGAGCACGGCACGACTGCGAACGGACTCTGGAAGCGTGGGGATTATCCGCCGCTGACCCATCGGCGAGTGACGTCGTTCTCATGGTCAGTGAACTGGTGACCAATGCGATCACGCACGGCAGGGTCCCGCATTCCATCGGCAGACCTGTTGGTCTCGTCATGGAGCGCGACAACGACACCGTGCGCGTTGAAGTGACTGACATGCAGTCGGACAAGGTGCCTGAGCTTCACTCGGCCGGTCTCTCGGACACGGGCGGGCGAGGCTTGTGGATGGTCGCTGAACTGGCCGACCAATGGGGATGGCGCAGGAACTTCCTTGGAAAGGCGGTACGGGTTGAAAAGAAGATGAACGGAGGGGAGGAATCATGCCCTTCGCTTTGACATGGGGGCGCTGCCCTTATCGAAAGCGGAGCATCACAGAGAAAAGCCCTGGACCGGTCGGCCAACCGGTCCAGGGCGACGTCCACAGCTAGAAGGAGCCGGCGAGCATGAGCAACCCTATCGCCCAACTACTCGCATGGGTGATGGCACTGCTGTCCATTGCCCTGTTACTCGCATGGGTGAGGACGCTGTTGACCACGCGACCGCGACGCAAGCACGCGAAGCGTGGCGGATCGCGTGCGGTGCCTCGCCGACGTCCGGCCACTCCCGTATCAGCGGCCCCAGACTTGACAGCTTCCCTTGAAACTGCGCGATTCCGCAGCAGAGCGCCTCAGGGCGCGAACCCCGATGGCTGCCATACCGGGCAACGGCTGTGAACCACCACAAGAGCAGCCCCGTCCCTGGTGGACGGGCCCGCCCACCCCAAGCGAAAGACTTCGATGCACTGGCACGGTTACGCATGGACCGGCCCTCAATGTCTGCCCGGAGGTCTCCGGTTTCCCAAGGCGAACGCTCAGCCTCTCGGCTATGAGGAGGTGAAGAAGAGGGATGCCGAGACCGCATATGTGCTCACGACGTACCACGCCGCATGCGACGCGTACGCCTGGCTGGAGGCCACGGTCGAGGAGTACCCGCCGGTCTCGACGCACCTGCTGCCGGACGAACTGCTTGCCGCGGCGCGTCGACGGCTCGACAGTGGTGGGGAAGTGGACTGGTTCTACTACTCCTCACGCCGGCGCTACCTCACCCGCACCCTGGAGATCTGTCACGGCTCCAGACCTACGGAAAGATGTTCGCGGCCCTGCATCTGCCCGCAAGAACCATGAACGGGCCCGGGGCCGTGAACGACGAAAACGCCCCCTTGGGACCCAGGATCGGCTTGGGTCCCAAGGGGGCGTAAGGCCCGAGTGGTCAGAGGCGTTCGATTACGTAGTCGATGCATTCCGTCAGGGCCGCGACGTCTGTTGGGTCGACGGCCGGGAACATGGCTACGCGGAGCTGGTTGCGGCCGAGTTTGCGGTAGGGCTCGGTGTCGACGATGCCGTTGGCGCGCAGGGCCTTGGCGACTGCCGCCGCGTCGATCTCGTCCGCGAAGTCGATCGTGCCGATGACCTGCGAGCGCTTCGCCGGGTCGACCACGAACGGTGTTGCGTACTTGGAGGCCTCGGCCCAGCCGTACAGCGTGCGCGAGGAGGTGGCCGTGCGGCGGACCGACCAGTCGAGGCCGCCCTGCGAGTTGAGCCAGTTGAGCTGCTCGTTCAGCAGGAAGAGAGTGGCCAGCGCCGGAGTGTTGTACGTCTGGTTCTTCAGCGAGTTGTCGATCGCGGTCGGCAGCGAGAAGAACTCCGGCACATGGCGTCCGGAGCCGTGCACGCGGGCGGCGCGCTCCAGCGCGGCCGGCGAGAAGACACCGATCCACAGGCCGCCGTCGGAGGCGAAGGACTTTTGCGGAGCGAAGTAGTAGACGTCCGTCTCGGTGATGTCGACCGGCAGGCCGCCCGCGCCCGACGTCGCGTCGACCAGGACCAGCGCGCCCTCGTCGGCGCCCGCGACCCGCTCGACCGGCGCCGCGACACCGGTGGAGGTCTCGTTGTGCGTGAAGGCGTAGACATCGACGCCCGCCTCCGCGACCGGGTCCGGGTGCGTACCGGCGTCGCTGGTGATGACGGTCGGCTCGGCCAGCCAGGGCGCGAGCTTCGCCGCCTTGGCGAACTTGGAGGAGAACTCGCCGAAGGAGAGGTGCTGCGACTTGTTCTCGATCAGACCGTGCGTCGCGATGTCCCAGAAGGCGGTGGAGCCGCCGTTGCCCAGGATCACCTCGTATCCCTCGGGCAGCTCGAAGAGGCTCCGTACGCCGTCGCGCACCGAGCCGACCAGGTTCTTGACCGGGGCCTGGCGATGGGACGTGCCGAGCAGGGAGGTACCGGTGGCGGCCAGCGCGTCCACCGCCTCCGTCCGCACTTTGGAGGGACCTGCGCCGAAACGGCCGTCGGCGGGCTTGATGTCAGCGGGAATCTGGATATCGGCCACGGGCCGGAGCCTAGTCCCTTCCGATACACGGCGGGCAACGGTGTCCGTCGGATGAGACACCGCTTCCGGCCCCGGGAGGCGCTGGCAGCAGAGGAATGGAGGCCTCCGCCGTGGGCGCCTTGGCTTCACTCGATTGGAGGATGCCGCTACCTGGTGTGATGGCCGCCGTCTCTCAGTCAGCCGTCGCCCGGCTCCTCGGCCTTCTCGTTCTCCGCCGCCCGCTTCGACGCCAGCTCGTACAGATACTCCACCAGCGTGATCAGCACGTACTTGCTGGACGACCGGTCCCGCGCGTCGCACTCCACCAGTGGTACGTCCGGGGCCAGCGCCAGCGCCGTACGGATCTGGTCCACCGCGTGGAAGGGCCCGCCGAAGTCGTTGCAGGCCACGATGAAGGGCGTGCCGTGGTGTTCCAGCCGGTCCAGCGCGTACCAGGAGTCCGAGAGACGGCGGGTGTCGACCAGGACGACCGCGCCCAGCGTCCCGGAGAAGAGCCGTTCCCAGAGGAACCAGAAGCGCTCCTGGCCCGGCGCGCCGAAGAGATAGAGGACGGACTTCTCGTCCAGCGAGATCCGGCCGAAGTCGAAGGCGACGGTGGTCGAGGTCTTTCTTCGCAGTCCCTCCAGATCGGCGACCACGTCGATGTCCTCGCCCGCCCGGGACAGCGTCTCCTCGGTGTTGAGAGGACGGATCTCGCTGACGGAACGGACCATGGTCGTCTTGCCGACACCGAAGCCGCCGACGATGACGATCTTCAGACCGTTCTCGACGGTGCTGGCCAGCGAGGGCCCGTCCGAGGACCGCTGATCCACAGACGCGACGGCCGCGACGGCCGTGGTCGGGACGGCCATGGCCGCGCCCGTGGACCGGTCGGCGGGCGTTCCGGGGGGCCGTTCAGAGGTTGCGGAGTCCAACGCGCACCTGCTTCGGGAGGTCGGGATCGGGAAGTCGCGGAGCCGTACGGGCCGTACGAGGACGACGGGCGCCCCGGGAAGGTTCCCGGGGTCGGCCGGTTCATGCCCGTGCCCGTGGGCCGCTCTGTCCGTGTGCGTGTGCGGTGGTGTGCGAGGGAACGGGAGTGCCGGTTGTGGTGCCGGTCGTGGTGCCCGTCGTGGTGCCGGTCGTGGTCATCGTGGATCGCCTTCCGGATGTGTGGGGGTGGCCGGGTGCGGTGGAGCGGTTGGTACGACCTGCCGGAAGGCGCTGAACCGGGCTGCCGGTGGGGCGGCGGCGGGCACGGCGGGGATGGGGGCCCCGCGTCGCCCAACTCGGATGAGTCAGAGATGGTCCGGAGGTGACAGGCTCGGAATCTGTTGAATATTGCTCAAACGGTGGCCACTATATGAGATTTGACGATCAGTTTGGGAGCTTCCTGTTCGGTTTTCTTCCGTGCGCCGAGTGTGGTCGGCGGCGAAAAGCCTGGGTTGTGCCTGGGTTGTGCTGATGGCCGGGGCATCCTGGGCTCATGGCTGAGTCGGATACGTCGGATACGAAGGCACTCACGTCGGATACGAAGGCGCTCGCGCGGGCGCTGAGAGCGGCCGTGCGCGGCGAGGTGGAGTTCGACGCGGCGGCACGCGCGCTGACGACCATGGACGCGTCCAACTACCGGCGCGTCCCGGTGGGCGTCGTCGCACCGCGCGACGCGGCGGATGTGGCGGCGGCGCTGGCGGTCTGCCGGGAGTACGGCGTACCGGTGGTGCCGCGCGGCGCCGGGACCTCGATCGCCGGGAACGCGACCGGCGTGGGCGTGGTGCTCGATCTCACCCGCCATCTGCGGTCCATCGTGTCCGTGGACGCCCGGGCGCGCACGGCCGTCGTCCAGCCCGGTGTCGTCCTGGACGATCTGCGCGCCGCCGTACGCCCGCACGGACTGACCTTCGGGCCCGATCCGTCCACGCACAGCCGCTGCACGCTCGGCGGGATGATCGGCAACAACGCGTGCGGATCGCACTCCGTGGCCTGGGGCACGACCGCCGACAACATCCATGAGCTGTCGGTCCTGACGTACGGCGGTGACACGCTGCGCCTCGGCCGCGGCTGGGACGGCGCTCCCGTCGGACTGCGTGAGCTGGTCGACCGTCATCTCGCGCCGCTGCGCACGGGCTTTCCGGCCGGGCTGCCCAGGCTGATCTCCGGTTACGCGCTGCCCGCGCTGCTGCCGGAGGCGGGCCCTGACCTCGCCCGTGCCTTCTGCGGCAGCGAGGGCACGCTCGGTGTCGTCACCGAAGCGACCGTACGGCTGGTCGAGGCACCGGCCGCGCGGGCGCTCGCCGTACTCGGCTATCCGGACGAGAGTGCCGCCGCCGAGGCCGCGTCCGGGCTGTTGCCGTACGGTCCGCTGACCGTCGAGGGCATGTCCGAGGACCTCGTACGGGTACGCGAACGAAGCGGCGGCAGGGGCGCAGGCGGAGGCAGAGGCGGCCGTGGAGGGCCCGAGCTGCCGCTCGGCGGCGCCTGGCTCTTCGTGGAGACCGGTGGCGCGACGCCCGCCGAGGCACGGGCCGCCGCCCTGGAGATCCTCCGCGTGGCCGACCCGCTGGACGGCCTGGTGGTGGACGATCCGGCCGCGCAGCGGGCCCTGTGGCGGGTACGGGAGGACGCGGCGGGCACCGCGACCCGTATGGCGGACGGCAGCGAGGCATGGCCCGGCTGGGAGGACTGCGCGGTGCCGCCCGCCCGGCTCGGCGCGTACCTGCGCGACTTCCGCGCCCTGCTGGCCGAACACGGTCTGCGCGGCACACCGTACGGGCACTTCGGCGACGGCTGTATCCATGTCCGTATCGACTTCGACCTGCTGAGCGAGGACGGCGTACGGCGCTTCCGCCGCTTCTCCGAGGAGGCGGCAGCGCTGGTGGTCGCGCACGGCGGCTCGCTGTCGGGCGAGCACGGCGACGGGCTGGCGCGCTCCGAGCTGCTGTCGAAGATGTACGGAGACGAACTGGTCGGGCTCTTCCGGCAGTTCAAGGACGTCTGGGACCCGGCGGGCGGTATGAATCCGGGCGTGCTCGCCCGGCCCGCCAGGCTCGACGAGAACCTCCGCTTCTCCGTACTGCCGCGCGAGCGCGTCGACGTCGCCTTCGGCTATCCGCACGACGGACCGGGCGGCGGCGACTTCTCGGCGGCCGTACGCAGATGCGTCGGAGTGGCGAAGTGCCGTGTGGCGGGGCCGAGTTCGGGGCCGGGCGTGATGTGCCCCTCGTTCCGTGCGACGGGCGAGGAACAGCACTCCACGCGCGGGCGCGCCCGGCTGCTCCACGAGATGCTCGCGGGCGAGGTGGTCACGGACGGCTGGCGCTCGGCGGAGGTGCGGGACGCGCTCGATCTCTGTCTGTCCTGCAAGGGCTGCCGCAGCGACTGTCCGGTGGGCGTGGACATGGCCACCTACAAGGCGGAGTTCCTGTACCACCACTACCGTGGACGGCGGCGGCCCGCCGCGCACTACGCGATGGGCCGGCTGCCGGTCTGGCTCAGGGCGGCGGCGCCGTTCGCGCCGGTCCTGAACGCGGCGGCGCGGGTCCCGCTGCTGGCGGGCCTGGCCAAGCGGCTGGCCGGCATCGCTCCGGAACGTACGGTTCCACGGCTCGCGCCCGAGACCTTCGGACGGTGGCTGAGGCGCCGTATGAAGGGCAGGGCCGAGGTGTTCGACCACGGCCGTACGGTGATCCTGTGGCCCGACACCTTCACCGAGCACCTCGCGCCGTCGGTCGGACGGGCGGCGGTACGGGTACTGGAGGCGGCCGGTGTCGGGATCGTGGTGCCGCCGGGCGAGCGCGGCGGCCAGCGCGGGCGCGGCGGCCGGGTGTGCTGCGGGCTGACGTATGTCTCGACGGGCCAGCTCGATCAGGCCCGTACGGTGATGCGCCGCACGCTGGACCGGCTGGAACCGCTGCTCGACCTGGAGCTGCCGGTGCTTGTCCTGGAACCGAGCTGCGCCGCCACGCTCACGACCGATGTGCCGGAGCTGCTGCGCGGCGATCCGCGCGCGGCGCGGCTGGCCGCGTCCGTACGCACCTTCGCCCAGGCGCTGGAGGAGTGCGCGCCGGAGTGGGAGCCGCCTCGGCTGGACCGCCCGGTCGCCGGCCAGACCCACTGCCACCAGCACGCGGTCCTCGGTGACGCGGCGGACCGGCGGTTGCGTGAACGGGCGGGTCTGACCGGCGAATTGAGCGGAGGCTGCTGCGGTCTCGCGGGCAACTTCGGTTTCGAACGCGGCCACTACGAGGTGTCGGTGGCCTGTGCGGAGGACCAGCTCCTGCCCTCGGTGAGGGCTGCGGGGCCGGAGGCGGAGGTTCTCGCGGACGGTTTCTCGTGCCGTACGCAGCTCGACCAGCTGGGCGGGCACCGGGCACGGCATATGGCGGAGGTGCTGGGGGAGGCGTTGGGGGAGGCACCGTAGGGGCCGGGGGAGACACCGGGGGAGGGTCCGGCAAACGGTCCGGGCGCGGCGCGGTGACGGTGGGTCAGCTCGCCGTCAGCTTTCGGTCAGCTTTCCGTAGGACGGCGTCTGCGGACCACCGAGACCATGCCCGCGCCGGCGACGACGGCCGCACCGGCCGCACCGGCGGTGATCGGTGCCGTAGGGCCCGTAGAGCCGGTGGAGGCTGTAGAGCCCGTGGAGCCTACGGAGCCCGTCGCTGCCAGGGCCGTTCTGGACTGCTCCCTGATGGACGACCGGGATCCGGCCGCGTCCAGGATCAGATCTGTGACCGCCTTCGGATGAGCGAGCATCGCGACATGCGGCGAGTCGATCTCCACGGTGTGGGAGCGGGCCCGTCGGGCCTCGAAGCGCTGCAACTCCGGTGGGACGGCCCGGTCCTGGCGCGAGACCATGGCCCAGGACGGGATGGTCCGCCAGGCGACGGGACCGGCCGCGTCGCTGAACGCCCGGGCGTTGATGGGCCGTTGAGAGGCCGCGAGCACCGCTGTGGTGGCGAGCGGGAGCGAGGCGGCGAACACCGGGCGGTACAGCTCGGGCTTGACATAGAGATCGGTGCCGACGGATCCGTCCGGCCCGGTGAACGGCACCGACGTCAGTGCCGGAGTGAGTTCGCTGCCGGGAAACCTGTCGGTCAGGACCGAGAGGACCTCGCCCGTGTCGGGCACCAGCGCGTTGATGTACACGAGCGCCTTGACCTGGGGATTGCCGACCGCCGCGCCGCTGATCACCGCGCCGGCGTAGGAGTGGCCGACCAGGACGATCGGGCCTTCGATGCTTCTGAGGACGCTCGCGATGTACGCCGTGTCACCCGCCAGGCCCCGGAGCGGATTGGCGGGCGCCATGACGCGGTAGCCGTCGCTCTGGAGGCGCGGGACGATCTCGCGCCAGCTCGACGCGTCGGCGAAGGCGCCGTGCACCAGCACGATCGTCGGCCGGGCGGTGCCGCCGCCACGGTTCGTCGGCGCGATGGCCGCGGCGCCGACGGCGGGTACGGCGCTGGCCAGCGTGGTCGCGGTGAGCATCGCGGCGAGTGCGTAGCCACGGCGCGAACGTATCCGCGGGCCCGTACGCGGCCCTTTCCCGGGACCGGTACGCGAACGTATCCACGGGCCGGGAACGGAGGGCGAGCCAGGATCGGAGGGCATGGCCATGTCTCTCTCCTCTGACGGTCGGACGAGAACGGCATCAGTGTGGTCAACGCCCGGCGGCAGGGCGCGCGGCGAGAGCCATGCGGGTGAACGGAACCGCCATTCGAGTAGCGATACGCGCACAGAGGGTGAGTGCGCTTGCGTGGGTGTTGTGGGTCCATCTCGTGCCGGTGCCGCTCCTCGTGCCGGGACCGGTCCTCGTATCCCTACTCGTCCCTACTCGTCCCTACTCGGGCTTCCGCACTCGGGCTTCCGCTGCCAGTTCGTGTGCCAGGGCCGCGAGCCGAGGGATCGCCGGGTGTGCGGTGCCTTCGCGCCAGACCAGGAAGACCGGGAGCGGCGGAGCGTCGGAGAGCGGGCGGTAGGCGACGCCCGGGTGCGGATGGACGACGGGCGTCGAGGCGCCCGTGACACCGATACCGCGCGCCGCGGCGATCGCCGTCAGCCAGTCGTCGGTGTTGGTGACCGTGACGGTGGTCACGGGACCGGACTGCGGCGGCCACAGCGCCGGACTCGTCGTGCCCGAGACCCGGTTGACGATCAGCGGTTCCGACGCCAGGTCCGCCAGTGTGAGCGACGTACGCGCGGCCAGCGGTCCGTCGGCCGGTACGGCCGCCACCCGGCCCTCCGTGAACAGCAGCTCCTTGACCAGCCCAGGGATCTCCACCGGCCCGCGCAGCAGCGCCGCGTCGACCTCGCCACGGGTCAGCCCGGCCGTACGGTCGTCGATCCTGAGCAGCTCCAGCGGAGTCCCCGGCTGCTCGCGCTGCCAGCGCCGCAGCAGAGGTGTGGTGTACGGGCCGAAGGCCGACCACGGATGGCCGAGCCGCAGCGGCCGGCGGCGCAGCCGTCCCGCGTCGAGTGCCTCGTCGAACGCGGCCACCGCCGCGGCGGCCTTGTCACGGAAGGCGCGCCCTTCCGCGGTGAGCGCGAGATGGTGGGTGGAGCGCTCCGCGAGCCGTGTGCCGAGATGCTTCTCCAGCGCCGCCAGCGTGCGGGAGACGGCGGGCTGGGTGAGGTGCAGCCGGACTGCCGCCCTCGTCAGATTGGACTCTTCGGCGATGGCGAGGAAGCAGCGGAGATGACGCATCTCAATGCTCATGCGTCCGGAGCATAACGGCAGCGCAATCGGCATTTCACTGGGTGAGATACCGGGCCGTACGGTGAGCGGTGGAGCGGGCGGATGGAGTACGGTGTATTGGACTTCGAGTCCATTGAAGTGAACCGTGTGCGACTGTGTGCGTATGTGCGTCAGGAGAGAATTCCGGTGGAAGAGCCGCGTACCGCTATGGCCGAGGGCGTCTCGACGGCTGTGACCTCCGGCGTCCCTGTTCCTGTCCCCGCGTCCGCGTCCGTCCCTGTCCCCGTCTCCGATACCGCCCCCGAGGCCGGTGGCGGTGACGGTGGCAGCCCGGCCGGAGCCGGCCGGGCGCTGGGCCCGGTCGCGCTGGTCGTCGCCGGCGGGCTGTCCGTACAGTTCGGCTCGGCCGTCGCCGTGCTGCTCATGCCGCGCACCGGCGCCCTCGGTGTGGTCTCGATACGGCTCGTGCTCGCCGCGATCGTCCTGCTCGTGGTGTGCCGGCCCACACTGCGCGGCCACTCGCGGGCCGACTGGGGAACGGTCGTCGCCTTCGGCACGGTGCTGGCCGCCATGAACGGGCTCTTCTACCAGTCGGCGGACCGTATCCCGCTGGGCGCGGCCGTCACTCTCGAAGTCCTCGGCCCGCTCACGCTCTCCGTGATCGTCTCCCGGCGGCTGGTCAATGTGCTCTGGGCCGTGCTGGCGCTCGGCGGAGTGCTGCTGCTCAGCGGCGGCGGTTTCGACCGGCTCGATCCGGTGGGCGCGGCCTTCGCGCTCTCGGCGGGCGCCATGTGGGCGGCCTACATAATCTTCAGCGCGCGGACCGGCCGGCGTTTTCCGCAGGCCGACGGACTGGCGCTGGCCATGGCGGTGGGCGCGCTGCTCGCGCTGCCGCTCGGTGTCGCCGAATCGGGAACGAAGCTGCTGGTGCCGTCGACGCTGGGGCTGGGACTCGCGGTGGCGCTGATGTCCTCCGTCCTTCCCTACACGCTCGAACTGCTCGCCCTGCGGCGGCTGCCCTCCTCGACCTTCGCCGTGCTGATGAGTCTGGAGCCCGCCATCGCGGCGGCGGCCGGATTCCTGGTACTGAGCCAGGCGCTCTCCGGCACCGACGCGCTGGCGATCGCGCTGGTCATCGTGGCGAGCATGGGCGCGGTGCGGACTCAGGTGGGCGGGAGGAGCGCGCGAGCGGGCCGACGGGTGGACGCGCAGGCCGGCCGGCAGTAAAGCAAGCACGCTTGCTTGTTTCTGCCGGCGCTGCCATGCTCCGGGGCACGCACACCGCCGTGTCCCGAGGGGAGCGCACCTGTGTCCGCATCCGGTTCCGTACCTGACTCGGCGTCCGGTGCCGCGTCCGGTTCCGCTTCGGTGCTCGGGCTGCTCGGGCTGCTCGGGCTGCTCGGCGATCTGCGTGCCGAGAGCGAGGAACTCGACGCGCTGGTGGCTCCTCTCGACTCCGAGGGCTGGGCCCTCGCGACTCCTTCGCCCGGATGGTCCATCGCCCACCAGATCGCCCATCTCATCTGGACCGACCGGGCCGCGCTGCTCGCCGTAACCGATCCGGAGGCCTTCGCCGAGGAGTCGGAGAAGGCCCGCGCCGCGCGTGACTCCTTTGTGGACGAGGGCGCGGCGGCCGGCGCGTCGCTTCCGCCCGCCGAACTGCTCGCCCGCTGGCGCGACGGCCGCGTACGGCTCGGGAACGCCTTGCACGCGGCACCGCCCGGCGCCCGTTTTCCCTGGTACGGACCGCCGATGAGCGCCGCCTCGCTGGCCACCGCGCGGCTGATGGAGACCTGGGCGCACGGCCAGGATGTCGCGGACGCGCTCGGTGCCCGGCGTGAGCCGACCGCGCGGCTGCGGCATGTGGCGTGGATCGGCGTACGGGCCCGGGACTACGCGTATCTGGTCCGCGAGGAACGGCCGCCCGCCGAGCCCTTCCGGGTCGAACTGACCGGCCCTGGCGGCGAGTTGTGGACGTACGGTCCCGAGGGCGCGGCCCAGCGGGTGACCGGGCCCGCGCTCGACTTCTGTCTGCTGGCCACCCAGCGGGCGCACCGCGCGGATCTCGCCGTACGGGCCGAGGGCGCCGATGCCGACCACTGGCTGGACATCGCACAGGCCTTCGCGGGCCCGGCGGGCGCGGGCCGCGCGCCCAAGGAGGCCCGATGAGCGCTGCCACCGCACGGGGTGGACCTGGTGTGCCGGGTGTGCCCAGTGCGCAGGGTGTGACGGGTGTACCGCGCGTACCCGGTGTGCTGCGGATCGGGAACGCCTCCGGCTTCTACGGCGACCGCTTCGACGCGCTGCGCGAGATGCTCACGGGCGGTCCGCTCGACGTTCTCACCGGGGACTATCTCGCCGAGCTGACCATGCTCATCCTCGGCAGGGACCGGATGAAGAACCCGGACGCCGGCTATGCGAAGACCTTTCTGCGCCAGTTGGAGGAGGGCCTCGGGCTCGCCCATGACCGTGGCGTGAAGATCGTCGCCAACGCGGGCGGACTGAATCCGGCCGGGCTCGCCACCGCCGTACGCGAGCTGGCCGAGCGGGTGGGCGTACCGGTACGGGTCGCCCATGTCGAGGGCGACGATCTGCTGGCAGGCGATCCGTCGCCCCGTGCGGCTTGGGGCGAGGGCGTCCTCACCGCCAACGCGTATCTCGGCGGCGCCGGGATCGCCGCGTGTCTGCGCGCCGGAGCCGATGTGGTGATCACCGGCCGCGTCACCGACGCGGCGCTGGTGACCGGACCGGCCGCCGCCCACTTCGGCTGGGACCTCCGGGACGCCCTTGGCGCGGACGATCCCGAAAGCTCCGGAAGCCTCGAAAGCTCCGCGGGCCCCGACAGCCCCGACGGCGCGCACAGCCTGCACGCTCTCGCCGGCGCCGTCGTTGCCGGGCACGTCCTGGAGTGCGGCACCCAGGCGACCGGCGGCAACTACTCCTTCTTCACGCACTTCACGCACCACGACATACGCCGCCCGGGCTTCCCGCTCGCCGAGATCCACGCCGACGGCTCGGCGGTCATCACCAAGCATCCCGGTACGGGCGGGACCGTCGATGTGGGCACCGTCACCGCGCAGTTGCTGTACGAGACCGGCGGCGCCCGGTACGCGGGCCCCGATGTGACCGCCCGGCTCGACACCGTACGGCTGGCCCAGGACGGGCCCGACCGCGTCAGGATCACCGGCGTACGCGGCGAGCCGCCGCCTCCCACGCTCAAGGCCGGACTCACCCGGATCGGCGGCTGGCGCAACGAGGTCGTCTTCGTCCTCACCGGTCTCGACATCGACGCCAAGGCCCGGCTGGTGCGCGAGCAGTTGGCGGACGCGCTCGCGAAACGCCGTCCGGAGCAGGTGAGTTGGGAGCTGGCCCGTACGGACCGGCCGGACGCCGACACCGAGGAGACCGCCAGCGCCCTGCTGCGGCTCGTCGTACGGGACAGCGATCCCGAGGCGGTGGGCCGAGCGGTCGGCACGGCGGCCGTCGAGCTCGCGCTCGCCAGCTATCCCGGTTTCCATGTCACCGCGCCACCGGGCAAGGGCGCGCCGTACGGAGTCTTCGAGGCGGTGTACCTCGACGCGGCCGAGGTCACACAGGTGGCCGTACTGCCGGACGGACAGCGGATGACGGTGCCGCATTCCGTCCGTACCAAGGCACTTGAGCCGGTTCCGGAGACGGCCGAGCAGCTTCCGGAGCCGCTTCCCGACGGACTGCCGACGCGGCGCGCGGCTCTCGGCCTTGTCGTCGGCGCCCGTAGCGGTGACAAGGGCGGCGACGCCAATGTCGGTTTGTGGGCGAGGGAAGAGGACGGCTGGCGCTGGCTGGCCCATGAGCTGACCGTCGAGCGCTTCCGGCAACTGATCCCCGAGAGCCGGGAGTTGACGGTCGTCCGCCATCTCCTGCCCAATCTCCGCGCCCTGAACTTCACCGTAGAGGGACTGCTCGGCGAGGGCGTCGCGGCCCAGGCCCGGTTCGATCCTCAGGCCAAGGCCCTCGGCGAGTGGCTGCGCGCCCGGCACCTGGACATCCCGGAGGTACTGCTGTGACCGTGGAGGCGCTGGTGACGGTGGAAGCGCTGGTGACCATGCAGGTGCTCGTGACTGTGGAGGCGCTCGTGACCGTGGAGGTACTGCTGTGACCGTGCTCCCTTCGGCCCTCGACACCGCGTCGCCCGACTACGGCGCCCACCGCGAGGCCATGCTCAGCAAACTCGCCGAGCTGGATGCCGAGCACGCCAAGGCCCTGGCAGGCGGCGGTGAGAAGTATGTGGCCCGCCACCGTGCGCGCGGCAAACTCCTTGCCCGAGAGCGGATCGAGCTGCTCCTCGACCAGGACACGCCCTTCCTTGAGCTGTCGCCGCTCGCCGCCTGGGGCAGTGACCATCCCGTCGGCGCGTCCATGGTCACCGGTATCGGTGTGGTCGAAGGCGTCGAGTGCCTGATCACCGCCAACGATCCGACCGTACGCGGCGGCGCCTCCAACCCGTGGACGCTGAAAAAGGCACTGCGCGCCAACGAGATCGCGTTCGCCAACCGGCTGCCCGTCATCAGTCTGGTCGAGTCAGGCGGCGCCGATCTCCCTTCCCAGAAGGAGATCTTCATCCCTGGCGGAGCGCTCTTCCGCGATCTCACCCGGCTTTCCGCCGCCGGAATACCCACCGTCGCCGTCGTCTTCGGCAACTCCACGGCGGGCGGAGCGTATGTGCCAGGGATGTCCGACCACACCGTCATGATCAAGGAGCGGTCGAAGGTCTTTCTCGGCGGGCCGCCGCTGGTGAAGATGGCCACGGGCGAGGAGAGCGACGACGAGTCGCTCGGCGGCGCCGAGATGCACGCCCGTACGTCGGGGCTCGCGGACCACTACGCGCTGGACGAACAGGACGCGGTCCGTACGGCGCGGCGGATCGTCGCGCGTCTCAACTGGCGCAAGGCGCACGCCGATCCGGGTCCCGCGGAGCCGCCGAAGTACGACGAGGAAGAGTTGCTCGGTATCGTCCCGGGCGATCTGAAGATCCCTTTCGATCCGCGTGAGGTCATCGCACGCGTCGTGGACGGCTCGGACTTCGACGAGTTCAAGCCGCTGTACGGGCCGAGCCTGGTGACGGGCTGGGCCCGGCTGCACGGCTATCCGGTGGGCGTGCTGGCGAACGCGCAGGGCGTACTGTTCTCCGCCGAGTCGCAGAAGGCCGCGCAGTTCATCCAGCTCGCCAACCAGCGTGACATTCCGCTGGTGTTCCTCCACAACACCACCGGATACATGGTCGGCAGGGAGTACGAGCAGGGCGGGATCATCAAGCACGGCGCGATGATGATCAACGCGGTGGCGAATTCCCGAGTGCCGCATCTGTCGGTGCTGATGGGAGCGTCGTACGGGGCCGGGCACTACGGTATGTGCGGCCGGGCCTACGATCCGCGTTTCCTCTTCGCCTGGCCGAGCGCCAAGTCCGCGGTGATGGGCCCGCAGCAACTCGCCGGAGTGCTGTCGATCGTGGTGCGTGCGTCGGCGACGGCGAAGGGACAGGTTTACGACGAGGACGGTGACGCGGCGCTGCGGGCGATGGTGGAGCGGCAGATCGAGTCCGAGTCGCTGCCGATGTTTCTGTCGGGACGGCTGTACGACGACGGAGTCATCGATCCGCGCGACACCCGTACCGTGCTCGGGCTGTGTCTGTCCGCGATCCATTCGGCTCCGGTCGAGGGTGTGCGCGGCGGCTTCGGCGTCTTCCGTATGTGACCTGTATATGAGCGGTGAGGGACATGTTGATCACTTCTGTTCTGGTCGCCAACAGAGGCGAGATCGCCTTCCGTGTCTTCCGGACCTGCCGTGAGCGCGGGATCGCGACGGTCGCGGTGTACTCCGACGCGGACGCGGGCGCGCTGCATGTACGGGAGGCCGACGCGGCGGTACGGCTGCCGGGAGCCGCGCCCGCCGACACCTATCTGCGCGGCGATCTGATCGTGAAGGCGGCGCTGGCGGCGGGCGCGGACGCCGTGCATCCCGGCTATGGATTCCTGTCCGAGAACGCGGAGTTCGCGCGCGCCGTGCAGGACGCAGGGCTGGTGTGGATCGGGCCGCCGCCGGGCGCGATCGAGGCGATGGCGTCGAAGACACGGGCGAAGGAGCTGATGGGAGCGGCCGGTGTGCCGCTGCTCGCGCCGGTGGATCCGGCCTCGGCCACGGAGTCGGATCTGCCGCTGCTGCTGAAGGCGGCGGCGGGCGGCGGTGGGCGCGGAATGCGGATCGTCCGCGAACTCGCCGCGCTCGGCGATGAGTTGACGGCAGCGTCGGCGGAGGCGCGGTCGGCCTTCGGTGACGGTGAGGTCTTCGCGGAGCCGTACGTGGAGCGCGGCCGTCATGTCGAGGTGCAGATCCTCGGCGACACGCAGGGCACGGTCTGGGCGCTGGGCACCCGGGACTGCTCCCTCCAGCGCCGTCACCAGAAGGTCATCGAGGAGTGCCCGGCGCCCGGTCTGCCGGCCGCGCTCCGTACGGTCCTGCACGAGGCGGCGGTCACGGCGGCGCGGGCGGTCGGCTATGCGGGCGCGGGCACGGTCGAGTTCCTGGTCTCCGCCGAGGGCCGTCCGTACTTTCTGGAGATGAACACGCGCCTCCAGGTCGAACACCCGGTGACGGAGGAGGTGTTCGGGCTGGACCTGGTGGCGCTGCAACTGTCGGTCGCGGAGGGCGCGGCGCTCCCGGCCGAGCCGCCGCCCGCGTACGGCCACGCGGTGGAGGCTCGTCTCTACGCGGAGGACCCGTCCCGGGCGTGGGCGCCGCAGACGGGCACGCTGCACGCCCTGGAGTTCCCGTACGGCCCGCAGGCGGGCATCGGGGGCATCGCGGGCAGTGAGGGCATCGCGGACGCCACTGCGCCACGGCTGCGCGTCGACACCGGTTACGCCGGCGGCGACACCATCGGTGTGCACTACGACGCGCTGCTCGCCAAGGCCGTCGTCTGGGCGCCCACCCGGGACGCGGCGCTGCGCGCCCTGCGGTACACCCTGCGGCGGGCGCGGGTGCATGGGCCCGGGACCAACCGGGAGCTTCTCGTACGGTCGTTGGAGCATCCGGACTTCACGGGCGGGCGGTTCGACACCGGGTTCTACGAGCGCCATCTCGACGCCCTGACCGGGCCCGCGCCAGGGCCCGCGCCCGGCGAGCGGCACGCCGCCATCGCCGCCGCGCTGGCCGACGCGGCGGCCAGAGGGACCGGCTCCACGCTTCCCGCCCGGCTCGGCGGCTGGCGCAATGTCGGCGCGGGCACACAGAGCAAGACGTACGGCGAGCACGAGATCCGCTACCGGACCGGCCGGCACGGCTTCGCTGTCGAGGGCGACGAGGTACGGGTCGTCGCCGCCGGACCTCACCGCGTCAGCCTCGAAATCGAAGGCGTCGTACGGCACTTCGAGATCACCGCGTACGGCGACGAGGCCGACGCCGAGGTCCATGTGGACAGCGCCCACGGCGCGTACCATCTCACCACCCGGCCGCGCTTCGCCGATCCCAGCCGGCACACCGAGCCCGGCTCGCTGCTTGCGCCCATGCCCGGCACCGTCGTACGGATCGCGGACGGAGTCGCCGAAGGCGCCCATGTCACCGCCGGGCAGCCGCTGATCTGGCTGGAGGCGATGAAGATGGAACACCGGATCACCGCGCCCGCCTCCGGCACGCTCACCGCACTCCATGCCGCGCCCGGCCGCCAGGTCGAGGTAGGCGCCCTGCTAGCAGTGGTCACCGATACAGCACAGGCCGCACGTACCGAACAGACCGCACAGGCCGAACGGACCGCACAGGAGGGACCATCATGAGCGGCAGCTTCCTGATCGAGACCGAGGAGCAGAGCGCGCTGCGCGCCGCCGTCGCTGCCCTCGGCCGCCGCCACGGCCGTGGCTACGACCGCGAGAGCCTCTGGCGCGAGGCCGGAAAGCTCGGTTACCTCGGAGTCAATCTGCCGGAGGAGTACGGCGGCGGAGGCGGCGGGATCGCCGAACTCTCCCTCGTACTGGAGGAGTTGGGCAGCGCCGGCTGTCCGCTGCTGCTGATGATCGTCTCGCCCGCCATCTGCGGCACGGTGATCGCCCGCTTCGGTACGGACGAACAGAGGCGGCGCTGGCTGCCCGGCCTCTCCGACGGCTCCCTCACCATGGCCTTCGGCATCACCGAGCCCGACGCGGGATCCAACTCACACCGGCTCACCACCACCGCCCGCAAGGACGGCGACGACTGGGTGCTGAACGGGCGCAAGGTCTTCATCTCCGGTGTCGACATCGCCGACGCCACGCTGATCGTCGGCCGCACCGAGGACGCGCGCACCGGCCGGCTCAAGCCCTGTCTCTTCATCGTGCCCAGGGACGCGGAAGGTTTCCACCGCTCGCCGATCGACATGGAACTCACCGCCGTGGAGAAGCAGTTCGAGCTGGTCATCGACAACGTACGGCTGCCCGCCGACGCACTCGTCGGCGACGAGGACGCCGGACTGCTCCAACTCTTCGCCGGACTCAACCCGGAACGCATCATGACCGCTGCCTTCGCCCTCGGCATGGGCCGCTACGCCGTGGACCGGGCCGTCGAGTACGCCAAGACACGCCAGGTCTGGAAGGAACCGATAGGCGCCCACCAGGCTATCGCCCACCCGCTCGCCCAGGCCCACATCGAACTCGAACTCGCCGCCCTGATGATGCGCAAGGCCGCACACCTCTACGACGCGGGCGACGACACCGCCGCAGGCGAGGCCGCCAACATGGCCAAATACGCCGCCGCCGAAGCCTGCGTACACGCCGTGGACCAGGCCGTCCACACACTGGGCGGCAACGGCCTCACCCACGAATACGGCCTGGCGTCCCTGATCACCGCCGCCCGCGTGGCCCGCATCGCGCCCGTCAGCCGCGAGATGATCCTGAACTACGTATCCCACCAGTCCCTGGGCCTCCCCAAGTCGTACTGAACCCGTCACCTGCGGCGGCAAGAAGCCCTGTGGTGCTTGCCGGCGCCGAAGATGTCGG
Source organism: Streptomyces sp. NPDC059743 (assembly GCF_042732975.1). Taxonomy (NCBI): domain Bacteria; kingdom Bacillati; phylum Actinomycetota; class Actinomycetes; order Kitasatosporales; family Streptomycetaceae; genus Streptomyces; species Streptomyces sp. NPDC059743. The sequence continues at coordinate 136,432 of NZ_JBHWGS010000002.1, forward strand.
GTCTTCGCGAGCGGAGAGGGCCCGCCCGGGGTTCGGGGCGGGCTCATCGATCCTTCCGTTATCGGTCGTTGAGCAGAGTGGTGGCGTCCTCGGCCGCGAGGGCGATGGCCTGGTCAAGGTGTTCGGGGAGGCGTCCGCCGGCGCTGGCGAGGGCCCCAGTGCCACCGCCTCCGCCGCCCACCGCCTTCGCGGCGCGGCTGATGACCTGGACGGCCTGGACACCATGGCTGAGCAGGTCCGGGGAGACGGCTGCGACGAGGAGGGCCTTGTCGGCGTGTTCCAGGGCAAGGACCACGATCGCCGGGCCGGAGTGGATGCGGCCGACGGTATCGGCGGCCAGCTGCCGCAGCTCGTCCGGCGTGATGCCGGTGACCTTCTCGGCGACGACCTGTCCGCCGCTGACTTGGCGGCCTTTGTCGGCGAGCTGGGCGGCCCGGGAACGAAGTTCGGCGGCCCGCATCCGTCCTAGTTCCGCTTGGGCGGTGGCAAGAGCGTCCAGCCGCTTGCGCAGAGCGTCAGGGGCGTCGGCGGGGCGGGCACCGAGCAGTCCGGCGACCTCGTTCAGCAGACGCCGTTCAGTGTTGGTGTGGCCGAGGGTGCCGTGACCGGTGAGGGCTTCGACACGGCGGAGGCTGGAGCCGATCGAGGACTCGGACAGCAGCCGGAAGGCACCGACCTGGGAGCCGTGGGCGACGTGGGTGCCGCCACACAGTTCGCGGGAGAAGTCGCCGATGTCGACGATGCGGACGGTGTCGCCGTACTTCTCGCCGAACAGGGCGATGGCGCCCGCCGCTTCGGCCTCGGCCCGGTCGGCGTACCAGGCTCGTACACCGGGGTCGTCCAGGATGTGGCCGTTGACGGCCTGCTCGATCTGGCTGAGCTGGTCGGGGGTGAGGGCGGCGAAGTGCGCGAAGTCGAAGCGGAGCCGGTCCGGTTCGACCAGGGAGCCCTGCTGGGAGGCGTGGTCGCCAAGGGTGGCGCGTACGACAGCGTGCAGGATGTGGGTGGCGGAGTGGGAGCGCATCAGGCCCTTGCGGCGGTTGCCGTCGACGGCGGCTTCGCCGCCGGCGCCAGTGCTCAGTTCGCCTTCGAGGACGCGGGCGGAGTGGACGCGGAAGCCTTCCAGCCCATAGCGGGTATCAGTGATCCGCACGCGGGTGCCGTCACTCGTGGTCAGCGTGCCGGTGTCGCCGATCTGGCCGCCGGCCTCGGCATAGAACGGCGAGCGGTCCAGCACCAGCTCGACCTCCGTACCCTCTCCGGCGGTGGTGACGACCGTGCCGCCGGAGATGAGCCCGGTGACGGTGGTCTCGGCGATCAGGTGCTCGTAGCCGAGGAACTCGGTGCGGGGCAGGCGGGCAGCCAGCTCGCGGTAGGTGTCCATCTTCTTGAGAGCCTCGGCGGTTTTGGCCCTTCCACCCGTCTTCGCGCGCTTCTTCTGCTCGTCCAGCAGGGCGGCGAACCGGTCCTCATCGACGGTCAGGCCCGCGCCGCGGGCAGCCTCGACGGTCAGTTCCAGGGGGAAGCCGTAGGTGTCGGCGAGCTCGAAAGCCGTCTCGCCGGGCAGCGCGGCCGATCCGCCGCTCTGGGTGCGGCTGATCGCGGCGTCCAGCAGCCGGGTGCCCTGGGCCAGAGTGCGGGTGAAGGACTCCTCCTCGGCGGTGACGACCTGCTCGATCAGGGTGGCCTGGGCCGTCAGCTCCGGCCAGACGCTGCCGAGGTTGGTGATCACGCTGGCGGTCGCGGCGGGCAGCACGGAGCCGTCGATGCCGAGCAGACGGGCATGGCGGATCGCGCGGCGCATCAGGCGCCGCAGGATGTAGCCGCGGCCGTCCTTGGCGGGCAGGACGCCGTCGGCGATCAGGAAAGCGATGGAGCGTGCGTGCTCGGTGACGACCTGGAAGGACACCTTCTCCTCGCCTTCGCTGGGGCAGGCACGTCCAGCCAGGTCCTGGACGGCGTGGAAGGTGGGCAGCAGCAGGTCGGTGGTGCAGACGTTCTGGGCATCCTGGAGGATTGCGGCGAGCCGGTCCAGACCGAGGCCGGTGTCGATGCTCTTGTTCGCGAGCTCGCCAAGGATGGGGAGGTTGCCCTTCTTGTCGCCCTCACCGCGCTGGAACTGCATGAAAACCAGGTTCCAGATCTCGACGTAGCGTTCGCCGTCGATGGCTGGGCCGCCCTCCTTGCCGAAGGCGGGGCCGCGGTCGTAGTTGACCTCCGAGCAAGGCCCGCAGGGGCCGGGTACGCCCATGGACCAGTAGTTGTCTTCCATGCCGAGCCGTTGGATGCGGGAGGCGGGGACGCCGATGCGGCGCCAGAGGTGCTCGGCCTCGTCGTCGTCCTCGAAGACGGTGATCCAGAGCTTGTCCTTCTCCAGCCCGTAGCCCTGGGTCAGGAGTTCCCAGGCGAAGGCGATGGCGTCTTCCTTGAAGTAGTCACCGAAGGAGAAGTTGCCCATCATCTCGAAGAACGTCGCGTGCCGGTTGGTGCGGCCGACGTTGTCGATGTCCGAGGTGCGAGCGCACTTCTGGATACTGGTGGCACGGGGGAAAGGCGGGCTGGTCTCACCCAGGAAGTAGGGCTTGAACTGATTCATCCCGGCGTTCGCCAGCAGCAGGGTGGGGTCGTCCGGGATCAACGGGCTGGACGGGACCGGCTGGTGGCCCCGGGAGGTGAAGAAGTCGGTAAACATCTCGCGGATCTGCGTCGAGCGCATGGCGGCATGGCCTCACGGAAGAGTCGTGGAAGGTGGGGGAAGATCACACGCCGAGCCGGGCCGAGAACAGGGACTGAGGTGTTCTCAGTTCTCCAGCTCGACGCAGATAGCTCGCGCCCCCACGGTGAAGACCATGACTCCAGATCCGTTGATCACATCGGTGGCGCAGCAGACCATCAGAACTGCTGTCCTGGACTGCTGCACCACCGACTGTAGCGGGTCCGGCGTCAAGATCGCTTAGCGTGTACGCGTGGTTGCCGTGAGCCCGGACGGCGGACAGGATGCGAAGTCCAGCAGGCCAGGCCCGATCAGGGCCGCATCGTTCAGGACGGCCGCGGCGCCGGCCGCCTTCAAGGCGGCGGGTCCGGCATAGCCCCAGCCCGCTCCGAGCGGGGCGACCCCGGCCGCGCGGGCGGCGGCGATGTCACCCGGGGTGTCGCCGAGAAACACCGCCTTGAACGGGGCGGCGCCGAGCTTGGCCAGGGCGAGCAGGAGCCCATCCGGGGCCGGTTTGGGCTCCGCGTCCTCGCGGCAGACGGTGACGTCCAGCAGCGCAAGGGCGGCCGGAGGCAGCAGCCAGGGCAGCCGGGCCCGGGTCTGCAGGGTGACCAGGCCCGTCGAGATCCCGGCGTCCTTGATCGCCATCAGTCCGTCCAGCACCCCGGGGAACAGGGCGGTGCCGGCTGCGGTGGCCAGGGCCGGATCCCACCACACCTCGCAGAGCTCGTCCGGCTCGGCAACCCCGAGCCTGGTCAGCACCTCGGCCCTCGGGGTCGTCGCGGCGTCCGGCGGCAGGTCGGTGACGGTGACCCGCCGGCTCAGCGATGCGGTGGCGATGCCGGCGAGGGTGGCCAGCATCGCGTCCCGGCTGTCCAGCAGCACCCCGTCCAGGTCGAACAGCACCGCACCGCTCACGACGTCACCTCCGGGGCGGGAAGATCGGCCTCGGCCAGTAGCGGCCGCAGGACAACGCCGTGATCGTCCAACAGCAGCCGCCCGCCGAGCGGTCGTTCCAGCACGCAGAGTGCGTCGGTGACCGAGGCCCCGGCGACCCGCAGTATCCGCGTCATAGCCACAAGCTGCCCGCCCGAGCGGACCACGTCGTCGACCAGGACGACGCGCCGCCCTTCGACGCTTATGCCCTCGATCTGCCGCCTGGAGCCGTAGCGCTTGGGCAGACGCCGAAGGAACGCGGCCGACAACCCGGTTGCCGCCGACAGGGCGACGACCAGCGGGACCCCGCCCAACTCGATTCCGGCCAGCACCTCGGCGCCCTCGGGGACGAGGGCGGCCATCGCGTCGGTGACGTCGTACAGCAGCTGCGGGTCGGCGGCCAGCCGGTACTCGTCGAAGTATGAGTCCAACACCCGGCCGTCGGCCAGCGCGAACGCATCGGTGACGCAGGCCGCTTCGGCGAGCCGGGCCGCCAAGGTCGTCGTGGTGGTGACGGTCATGCGTCGGCCTCCTTCTTGTCGGTCAGGTCGCGGAGCTGGGCTGCGAACGCCGCCGCCGACGCGATCGGGCTGAGGAATTCCAGCGGCCGGGTCGGCGTCTCCAACAGCCACCTCTCCCGTCGTAGGAAGGTCAGCAGCCCAAGCGCGGTGGTGCCGGTGATCCAGACCGGGACAGGGCGGATGTTGCCCGCGTAGTAGATGGCGGCGGTCAGCTCGTGCAGGGTGCCGACCCCGCCGGCCATCACGACCACCAGGTCCGCATGGCCGAGATAGTGGTTGAGGCGGGCGCCGAGGTCAGGCAGGTGAACCTCGTCGGTGACGTACCGGTTGAAGTCGCCCCACTCCTGGTGCTTGTCGGCGAGGGTGACCGCAGTGACCATGCCGCCCTTGGAGGCCGCTCCGCGGGCACAGGCTTCCATCAGCCCGTTGTAGCCGCCGTGAAGCAGTGTGAACCCGGCCCCGGCCAGGGCCATGCCGACCTCCTCGGCGAGCCGTTCCTCATCAGGTGAGGCCGGGACGACACCGCCGAAGAACACCGCCGTCCTCGCCAAGGTGCGGCACTGGGGCTTCACGCCAGCTCCAGGTAGGTGCGGTAGGCGGTGATGGCGTCCGCCAGGCCGTCCAGGGCATACGGGCAGGCCCGCTCGGTCAGCGCAACCACCCGGTCCAGGGCGGCCTCGACGTCAGCGGCGTCGGGGACGGCCGGGGAGGTGATCGCCGCGTCCAGGTCGGCCAGGCAGGCCCGGCCGATCGGGGTGAGCGCGATCTCCTCGCGCAGCTGATACCAGCCCCAGAACCGGGAGGCCGGCGCGAGGGCGGTCTTGATCAGGTCCTTCGTCGCGGTGTGCAGCATGTGCCATTCGGCGTAGGCGACGAACCGCTGACCGCGCTGAATGCGCTTGTGCAGGAGGACAGCCAGCACCAGGTGCTCGATCAGCAGCTCGGTGCACGACCTCGGCCGGGCCAGCAGCCCGGCGACGTGGGACCGGGCATGTTCGATCTGCGACGTGGTGATCTCGGCCGGAGGCCGATCCAGCAGCACCTTGCCCGCCACCTTCCGGCGGACGATGGTCATCTGCGAGGCAGGCGCGAGGTAGAGGTCGACCTGCCGGAGCTTGCCCTCGTGCTGGACGAGGAAAACGAACCCGATGCCGCCCAGGTCCGCGACGATGGTGTCGCGCCAGCCCGGCAGCAGAGCCCCGCCCTCAACCGTCATCAGGTCGTCCTGGGCCGCGACGAATGCGGGCAGGTCGCGGTCGTGGACGCCGACGACGAAGTCCACGTCCGAGAGGCGGTCGGCGGTGCCGGAGGCGAGCGAGCCGCGGACCAGCAGGTGGGTGACCGCCCTGGAGGCGGAGAGCAGTTCGGCGACGTGAGTGAGAAGCGGCAGCTGGGCGGGCCGGTTGGCCTCGGTGAGCTCGGCCAGGTGCAGTTCGGCCGGGGCCAGGGACACTGCGGCGGGCATGTGCAGTCCTTCCGGGCTGGGAGTAGCGCGAACAGAGGCGGGCGACATCAGGAGACGAGGGCGAGGAGCTTGGACTTTGCGGCCGTCCAGCGCTCGCCCGCCTCGCTGTCGCCGAGCGCGGTGTGCAGGCCGACGATCAGGTCATAGGCGGTGCCCTCGGGAAGGGCGAAGGAGTAGAACAGCCGCAGCAGCAAGCCTTCGGCCGCGTCGATGTAGCCGAGGTCGGCCAGGCGCCGGGCGGCGGCGAGCCGCTCGGCCAGCACCGCCTCCGACGCCTGCGGCAGCGGTTCGGCGGCCGAGGGATGCGGCTGGGTCCGCCCGGCGAGGCGGTCGTAGGCGTCGTCCGCGTAGACGTCCGCGATCAGGTGGATCCGGTCCGGCCCGAGCAGGTTGCAGACCCCGTGCGCGTAGGTCGGGGTGAGTCGCCAGATCCGCCCGCCGGTCATGTGGACCTTGGTGCCGCCGGTGACCAGGAACGCGGAGGAGTTGGTGTGCAGCGGGATGTGCAGGCGGTGGCGTTCGACCTGGTCGAGCTCGTCGTAGTCGCGGTGTTCCCAGAGGAACGCGTTCGCCTCCAGGCGGGCGAGTCGAACCCACATGTAGGACAGCCCGAGGTCGGCCAGCAGCCCGGCGGTGGCGGGCATGTGTCCCAGCAGGGCGGTAGGGCGGGCGGTGCCGTCGGTGATCCTGACGTCGCCCGCCTCGCCGGAGGCATTCATCAGCGACGTGGTCCACCAGCCGCCGGACTGAAATTCACCGTACTCGGCCTTCCAGGGCGCCGGAGCGGTCAGGGCCTCGTGCCGCATCCGCTCGATCAACTGCCCGTCCAGCCGGTCCAGCTGGGCGATCTGCCCGGACAGGGCATTGAGCGGCTGTGCTTCTTCCATGGTGTCCCTCTCGATCTCTCGCCCCGGGACAGGCCCGGGAGAGTACGGACGGGGGTGGAGGCGCGACGCGTCCGGCCGGAGGCCCTCGCTTCGCGTGGGGGAGTCGGCCGACATCGAAGGGTCCATCGGCCGGACGCGGCGCCGTCATCAGAGTGATCCGCCGGCGTTCTCGCAGGTAGTGAGAGGTGCCCGCCCGCAGTGGGCGGCGGCGCCGCCCATGGAGGGCGGCCATCCCGCCCCCGGACGGGGGGTTTGATCCCGTCCTGGGACAGGCAGGCAATCTTCGGCAGCACGGACTGCGCATCCGGCGCCGAGTTCGTGACTTTGGGGGAGGCACCCGTGAGCATCCAGGCGACCAAGCGTTCAAGAACGGTGCACGACGTCTCCTGCGGCCGGGCCCTGCGTGAACGCGCCCTCGGCCAGGCCGGCTCACCCGATCCCGTGCCGATGGCGCTCATCGCGCCGATCGCCGCGACGATCGCAGAACACTGCGGCCACCGGCTCCTCAAGTGCCGCCGCCTGGCGATGGGCTGGACCGTCGCCCAGGCCGTCAGGTCCGTCCACGATCTCGTCGAGGCCGAACAGCTGGGCAAGGTCGGGCTGAGCGAACGCTCCTGGAAGGACTGGGAATCAGGCGTCCTGCCCAGCCCTGACTACCAGGACCTGCTGTGCCGCCTGTTCACCACCAACCCCGTCGGTCTCGGGTTCGCCCACGACTACTCACTCCCCGCCGAGGCGGACGAGGGTGGTCCGCTTTGGAGCGCGGGGCAGGGCGGTGGAAGACTTCGGGAAGGAGAAGCGGCCGGCGCCGGTACGAGGCCGTGGACCTTCACGGAGGTGGAGGAGACGAAGCGTCGCGATGCGGTGAAGCTCGCCGGACTGGCCGTGGCCTCCCCGGCCGCCGCAGCACAGATCCTTCAGCAGGCAGCCGCCGAGGCCATGGAGTTCACGCGGCAGGCCGAGGCGACCTCACTCGGCTCCGGCACCCTCGACCACCTCGATCTCGCGATCACCGAGTTCAACCACGCGTACTCGCTCAAGCCTCCCAAAGCGGTCTTCGACTCCGTGCTGGACTACCGGCGCAAGGTCGACGCCCTTCTGAAGGCCAGACACACCCACGGTCAGGAACGCGAGCTGTTCGCGTTCGCCGGGTGGATGTCCGAACTGCTGGCCTGGCTCGCTCACGACCTCGGCAATGCCCGCACCGGCCTCGCGTTCGCCACTGACGCGTTCGTCCACGGCCAGCAGGCCGGACACGGACAGCAGGCCGGACACGGACAGCTGTGCGCGTGGGCGATGGACGCCGCTGCCTCCATCAACCTGTATGAACAACGGCCCGCCAAGGCCCGCGAAGCCGCCCTCAAAGGCCTGAGCGAGGCCCCTGCCGAGCACCCGCTGACCGTGCGGCTGCATGCCCAGGCCGCCCGCGCTGCCGCCGCCGACGGCGACGCCGAAGGGTTCACCGCCGCCTTCAGAGCCGCCGAGGACGCCCATCGGCGCCTCCCGCCTCGTTCAGCCCGCCGGTTCGGCATGGACGTACTGCCACTCGCGGACTACGCGCTCACCTCCTATCCGGCCACCTCCTTCATCTGGCTCGGGCAGGCCGAAGCCGCCCGTCGGCACGCGGAACACGCGCTGGCGACCTATCAGTCGGCCCCCGAGGCATCCCGCTCACCCAGCCGGGAGGCCATCGCCCGCATCGACCTGGCCCTCGCCCATGCCCAGCTCGGCGACCCCGACGACGCCGTCACCCTCGGCCACCAGGCCCTCGACTCCGCCCGCGTCGTCGACTCCGTACTGGGCCGGGCCGGCGACCTCACCTCGTTCCTGACCCGCCGCTATCCTCGCCAGGCAGCCGTCGAGGGCCTGCGCGAACGCCTGAGTGCGGCGAACGACGCCGCTCACCCGGCCCTCCCCGCAGCCCCGCCCGGAGCGTGAAGGAGATCCGTGATGACCACTCAGCAGCCGCCGTCCGGCGAGCACTCACTCAACATCCGCAGGCCCTACTTCGACCTGATCGCGGCCGGCGGCAAGACCATCGAGATCCGAGTCGGCTATGCCAAGATCCGCAAGATGGCTGCCGGGGACGGCCTGCGGTTCAACTCAGGTGACAACTCCCTGCTCACCCGCATCACCATGGTCAAGGAGTACAAGTCCTTCGAGGACATGCTGGACGCCGAGGACAACACGGCCATCGGCGAACCAGGCATGACCCGCGACCAACTGCTGACCGCCTGCCGCGACATCTACCCGCCCGAGAAGGAAGCCCTCGGCGTCTTCGCCATCCATCTCGCACCACAGCCGCAGTGACCGGACCGTACGTTCTTGCACGGGGTAGCGAAGAGCCCCGCCGACTGAAAGAAAGGAAGGGCGGGGCTCAGCGCAGAGGCGCGCGGATCACGCGTCGAGGGTACGGCCGAGCTCGCCTGCCTTCATACCCAGCACGGGCGTGCCCAGATGGAGCGTCACGACTGGAACACCCCCGCCTGCGCGGGGACCACGCCTCCCGGCCCTTCGCCTCCCTGGTGAGCCTCGGAACACCCCCGCCTGCGCGGGGACCACCCTTCCTGAGCTGCGGCGTCAGAGGGGCTTTGCCATTGCTTGACCGAAGCTCGTGCGCATACCTCCATGGTGTAAGAGGCATGCGGTGAAGTCCCCGTCACTGGGAGAACGGATCGGTGCGGGTGGAATGGTGTTCCCCGCAGTCGAGGGCTGAACCGAGCGTCTGCCGGATCACACGCCAGCCAGTCGGTCTGGTCCGGTCGGGAGAGATGCCGCGTTGTCGGCGGAGCCAAGCGGCCTGGTCAGAGCGGCAGTTTGCGTGAGCGGTGCGTTAGCGGATGGGGTGGCACGGGGTGTTCGGGCGCGTACCTCGCGTCAGTTTGATGTGCCTTGAACAGGCAGTCCTGGACAGCGATCACCACAGGGAGCCGTCTGCCACGGCCTAACAGGGTCTTTTAATCCGTTGGTTGTGGGTTCGAGTCCCACGCGACCTTACCCCTAAGAAGCTGTTGTCTTTTCGGGCGTGATCGGTGCGTTTCCGCTGGTCGGGGATAGCAGTGGTGATTCCGTGGGAGTTGTGGCCTGTCGGGTCGTCGCTTCCCGGGAGGTCATGAATGCCGTCAGTCGTCGGGCTGCTGGAACAGCACGAGCTCGCCGCTCGCCGTCGGGTCGACGGGCTGCGGGAGGAGGCCGACCGTATCCAGGTCGAACTGGCGGCGGCCGAGCAGGAGTGGCAGGAGTGGGCGATTGCTCGCAGGCGGGTCGGCACGGTGCTGGCTTCGGACGACGGCAACACCGCCGGCACGGAGGTCGCTGAGGATCTGCGGGATGCGGACGCATCGCCGGAACCCCGGGATGCGGCGAAGCCGAAGTCGCAGGTGCCGGTGTGGCGTGAGGGGCTGGCCTGGGCGGTGCTGTCGGTGGACTACCAGCGCATCCTTACCGCGCTCGCGGACCGGCAGCGGCTCCGTCAAGGGGCGCTGATCTGCCAGGAGTTGGCCGTGATGTCCGGCCTGGACGCGGTGCCGGCGAAGGTGGAGGCGCTGCGGTCGAAGGCGAAGCGCCTGGTCGCGCGGGGCCGGCTGGCCGGGCAGCAGCCGGGCCGGTTCACTCTCGCCCCGGGGCTGGCCGGGCAGGACGGCGCGTCATGAGCAGGGTCATCGGCCAGTAGACCATCGCTTCGGCGCTGGCGGTGCGGCGTTCGAAGTCGCGCACCGGACGGCGGCTTCGCATCAGGTGGGCGAAGAGGCGCCCGACGATCCACCGCTTGGGCAGCACCGTGAAGCCGCGCATGTCGTCGTTGCGTTTCACAATCGCCAGGACCAGCGCGAGCGTGGTGAGGCAGTGGGCGACGAGGCTGCCGGTGCAGCCGCCGCCGGCCCAGACCAGCTACAGCCGGTGGTGCACGTCGGCGACCTACCCGAGCAGCACGCGAGCGGCAGTTCGGTCGCCGGTGTCCGCAGCGGTGACCATCACGCCCAGCAGCAGGCCGAGCGTGTCGACCACCACGTGCCGCTTGCGGCCGTTGACGAGTTTGCCGCCGTCGAAGCCGCGGCTGTCCGTTCCGACGACGGCGTCTGCCTTGACCGACTGCGAGTCGATCACACCGGCCGTCGGCTCCGCATCCCGCCCCAGCTCCTTGCGGACCCGGCCGCGCAACCGGTCGTGGAACTCCTTGACCAGGGAGTTGTCGCGCCAGCGGCGGAAGAATGCGTAGATGCGGTCCCATGGCGGGAAGTCGGCAGGCATTGCCCGCCACTTGATCCCGTTGTCCACGAGATACCGGATTGCATCGAGCATGGCCCGGTGGCAGTACCCCTCCGGCCGGCCGCCCCGGCCACGCATCCAGCCCGGCACCGGAAGCAGCGGGCGGACCACGGCCCACTCCCCGTCCGTCATGTCCGTCCGGTGGCGAGGCTGCCGCGTCCCGTTGTCGGCGGCGTTTCCGAACCGGTGAGCCAGACAGTCACACTCCCAGGTGACCGCACTGGACTGCCCGGCCATCGGCACGCAAGACTGCTGCACCACGGCCTCCTGCTGCTCGGTGATTCGACACCAACGAGCTGTTCAGGAGGCCCTGTTCGTATGCGCCCAGCGCCCCGCGACCACCCGACTCGGGACTCCCGTTCGACGCGCATCTCTCAAAATCGGAAAAGACAACAACTTCTTAGCTAGACGTTTAACCAGTTGTCTTCAGGCTGGCATCATCGGCGCACGGTTTCCGCTGTCGGTGGCTCAGCGGAGATGCGCTCGTTCGTCAACACGGTGTGTCGGGGTGCCCAGGAACACTTCGGGTGACGCGGGACAGTAGGCGACATTGAACGTGTCGAGCCGATAGGACCAAGGCCCACCCCATGTGCCTACGAACCGGTAGTTGATCTGCCACTGCAGCCATTGCCCGGGAGCGAGTCGGACGGCTGGCGGGCGTCGGTTGCGCCGGGGCATGCTGAAGATCGTCATTTCCGGCCTGTGCACTCGCAGTAGGCCGTCCGACTCCCTGAACACCAGCCCGGGATCCGACAGATCCCGCACGTTCATGTACGGCACGAAGAAGTCCGACTCCTGCATGGAGACATCGTGCAGGGCCGATGTCAGGCCGGTGGGCAGTATGAACGTGGTGGGAGCCGCGTTGCGCATCGCGGCCCCGGCGCCGCCCCGCGACGCCCTGGTCCACGATGTGCGCACGCGCTGGACGACGACTCTCATGGATTGATCATCGGTTACTTGGCCGTGACGTGGCCATCGTGTTTGTGCTGACTGCAGCTGGGCTTGCCCTCCGCGGCTTGGTTGCGTGCCGGTGGTGGGCAGGGCGGGCGTATGCCTCGCCGGTTGCAAGAACCCTGCCGACGTCGTGACGGGGTGCCAGGTGGCGGTTCTTGGAGCCGGGCGGTCGGCCGGGGCCGGGCTGGGTCGGTTTCGGTGCACCGGCCGGGGAGCCGGCCTTCGTGCACAGGTTTCTGAACCCTCTCCGGACGCGGGCAGGGGTGAGCTTGTTCGGCTCGGCCGGCTTCTCCCAGGGGCGCCGGAGGTCGGTGGCCAGCGGGCGGGCGAGCCGGAGCTGGGCATAGGCGGCAATCACCAGCCAGGTCCACCGGTCGGCATCTTCCGAGCTGCGAAGCCGGGGCTTGGTCCACCCGAGGGTCTGCTTGAACAGGCGGAATGTGTGCTCGATGTCGAAGCGACGGAGGAAGGACTGCCGGCATCGGTCGACGTCTGCCGCGGTGGCGCCGGTGCCCGACCACCACAGCCAGACCGGCTTGTTCACCTCGCTGCTGGGCAGTTTCTCCACGACCAGGCGGATGACGGTTCCCTCGATGATGGGCAGTGGCCCTTCGTGGTCGAGCCAGGCCGCCCGGCGGGTCAGCCGCGGGTGAAGTCGGTCCCAAGCCTGCGCGCTCGCCTGCCCGTAGAGCCGGGTGTCCGTGGTCGTCACAGCCTGCTCGACGCCCCAGGTTCCGGGGGCGCCGAAGACGAACTCGCCGCCGTGCTCGGGCGGTCGGCCGCCCTTGGGGTCGTGGATCTGTGGCGGCGTCGGCCGACGCATCACGCGATCCGAACGGAGCCGGCCGAGGATCTCGACAGGCAGACCGTCCAGCAGGTGGGCGATGCGCGGGGCGTCATATCCGGCGTCCAACACCACCAGGACCTCCGGGTCGCCCTCCTGCCACTGGCCAGCGGCCACCAGCCGCTCGACGGCCTCGCGAATCTGCACCGTGGTCACCGCGGCGACGTCGGCGCCGGGCGGACCGCGTCCAGCACCGCAGTCCAGGACGTGCGGCCGGTTTCCAGTGCGGCCACCATCGAGTACGGCCAGCCGGGCACCATCTGGTGTTTGCCCTCACCACGGCCGAACGTGTGGCAAAAGGCCCGATCCGCACAGGTGTTGGCATCCGGCCGCAGCCACGGCGAGACATCCACAGCCAACACCAGCCGGCCATCGGCCGCCCTCGGCAATGGCACCCCCGCCAGCGCGCGACGCAGACGGACAACATCGATCCGCCCCCGGTTCAGCCCGCCATACAGAGCACCGTGACCACGGCGGTGTTCAGGCGCAAGAGCGAGCTCAACCAGTCTCCGCACCGGACCCTCCGTGCACAACAAAGCGTCGCACAGCTCGAACAACGCGTCGCCCCGTGCTGTCATGCACGCGTACAGCTCCGCCCGGAAGTGTGACACTTCCGCGAACGCATCCCGCAGGACGCCCTGACGCACCAAACTCACGACCACGGCCTTCGCGCTGATCCACTCTGTGACGGAGCACAGGATCAGACGAAGGCGGCCTACATGTCCGCTGAACTGCGAAAGCACTGATCAAGTTCGAGTCACGTTCGACGCCGGACGATAAATGACAAGCTTAGAGAAAGTTCCTTGCCCGTCGTCCTGCCCTCGGCTCACCTGTGCGTCCCGCTGCGGCCCAACGAATCCGGCCCTGACGATCTGGCAGCGTCGCGCCGAGCAAGCGGTCATCTGGGTGCAGGGCCGTGCGGGAATGCGAGCCGGCTGATGATCTCCTCCTCCAGCGGACCGGGTGGCGGCCATGGGAATCGGGGAATGTGGGCGCGGAGCAGGATGAGGCCGTGCAGGGCCGCCCAGAGAGCGGTCGCCGTGGCGAGAGCATCCTCTGCACGGGACGTGCCGTCGTGCATCGCATCGGCGACGTCGCGCAGAAGTATCGAGAATGCTTCGGCGGGAGCGAGCTGACTCGCGATGGGCTCGCCGACAATGGGCGCGAGCCGGCGTACCGCCTGGTCAACCTGTTCTTCTGTGGTGCTGCTGCCCCTGGGCCGCGGCCGGGAGAACAGAAGGGCGTAGAGCTCGGGCTGCTCGGCACCGAAGACGAGATAGGCGTGGCAGTCGGCCAGAAGTCGTTCACGCGCGCCTTCTGCTCCCGCCCGGGCGGTCTCAAGATGACGCACCAGGAGTGAGCGGGTTTCGGTGACCACGGCCTCCACGATCTGGTCGGGTGTGTCGAAGTGCGCGTAGATCGACGGTGGCGCGATGCCGACCTTGCGGGCGATCGCCCGCAAGGTCACCGCGCTGTCCGATCCGGTCTCGACCAGCAGCTCGCGGGCTGCGGTCACGATCTCGTCGCGGAGTTGCGCTCCCTGACCTCGGGGGTTGCGTCTCCGTGCTGCCGCTGGAGCCATGACAAAGACTTTACAGGCGTAAGTTCTCATGCTCTACTTACGGCCGTAAGGTTACAGGGATGACGCGAGAGAAGATGATCATGGACGTTTCCGTTCGTATACGCACAGTCGACGGCCGCATGAACGTCGGTGCCGGCGCCGAAGCGTCGCGGTGCACCGCATGAGCACCACGACCGTCACCCCACTTTCCATGGGCCGCAGCAACGCCTACCTCCTGCGTGGCGAGCAGGCGATCCTCGTGGACGCGGGCGGACCGGAGGACGGCGACCGCCTGCGCGACGCGCTGTCCGCGCAGGGCCTTCAGCCTCGCGACATCGCCCTGGTCCTCCTGACCCACGGCCACAATGACCACAGCGGCACGGCGGCGTCGTTCGCGGATGCCGGCGTTCCGATCGCGGTCGGCCTGGGTGACGAACAACTCCTGCGTACCGGACGCATCGGCGTACTCCCGATCAGTCATCCAGCCGGTGCGATGTTGAGGCCCCTGGTGCTCCGCGCGAGGGCCCAGCCGGTCGAAGCCGACATCCTGGTGGAGGACAAGTTCGACCTGAGTCCCTATGGCGTCGACGCGCACGCCGAGCGGTTCGGCGGCCACACCCCCGGGTCGCTCGTCGTCCGCGTCGGCGACGACACGCTCGTCGGCGACCTGGTCCGCGGTGGCGTGCTGCGCCCCCAGAGCCCGAAGCGCCATTTCTTCACCGAGGACGCCGCCGGAGTGCGCAGGGCACTCATGACCGAGCTCGACCGCCGTCCGCAGCGCCTGCTCCCCGGCCACGGCGGGCCCCTCGACGCGGACGAGACCCGACGACGCCTCGACAAGGTCGCTCCGGTGCCCAGTCGGCTCGCAGCATCCGGGTGAGGCAGGTGGTGCTACGGTCCGCGTCCCGTTGTCGGCGGTGTTTCCGAACCGGTGAGCCAGACAGTCACACTCCCAGGTGACCGCACTGGACTGCCCGGCCATCGGCACGCAAGACTGCTGCACCACGGCCTCCTGCTGCTCGGTGATTCGACACCAACGAGCTGTTCAGGAGGCCCTGTTCGTATGCGGAACGGGCCATCCGGCACGACGAATACGAGATCAGGTAGCCCACCCCACCCATGCCCCTCTCACCATCGTCCAGCGCGCATCAGGCACGGGCAGCTCTCGCGGAGCGTCTGCGGGAGCTGCGTCTGGACGCCGGGATCACGGGCAAGGAACTGGCGGCACGCTGTGGTTGGTCCGTCGCCAAGTCGTCCCGCATAGAGAACTCCCGAACGGCCCCTTCGGACGCCGATATCCGAGCCTGGTGCACGGCGTGCGGGGCGGATGCGCAGGCACCTGATCTGGTGGCCGCGAATCGGCAAGCCGACTCCGCGTACGTACAGTGGAAGCGGCTCCAGCGCAGCGGCCTCAAGCGTCTCCAGGAGTCGAGCATCCCACTGTGGGAGCGAACTCGCCTGTTCCGCACCTACTGCTCCCATGTGGTGCCAGGCATCCTTCAGACGCCCGGCTACGCCACGGCGATGCTGGGCACCATTGCGCACTTCCGGGGCACCCCTGACGACGTAACCGAAGCCGTTGACGCCCGCATGCGACGCACACATGTGATGCGCGAAGGAGACCACGTCTTCGCACTGCTCATCCAGGAGTCCGTACTCCAATACCGCCTCGGGAACACGGACGTCATGGTCGGCCAGATGGGTAACCTGCTTGCGGCGATGTCGCTGCCGTCCGTATCGCTGGGCGTCATCCCTTCCACTGCCGCCCGCGAGCAGGTCATGTGGCCGTTGGAGGCGTTCACCATCTTCGATCACGACCAGGTCCAAGTGGAGCTGCTCTCTGCATCGGTGACGGTTACCGCTCCGGGCGAAATCGAGCTCTATGTGCGGGCATTCGAGGAACTGCGGAGCATGGCCGTGCACGGGGCCGAGGCCCGGGCGCTGATCGTGAGGGCCATCGACGCCCTGTCCTGACCCCGGGCATGACGAAGAGCCCCGCCGCTCCGAACGGCGTCACCTGGTCGCTGGCCTCATCAAGCTATGAGGCGCGCCACGTCGCTGCCGTGTGACGCCCGGGCCCGTAAATCTGGGCCAGTGCCTCATCGGCTTTTTCCGGGCTGCCGGCACGCAGGAGGGCCCGGAAGCCCTCCCAGTCGGGAACGCGGCCGTCCTGTCCCCACTGATCGTTCGGGATGGTGTAGACGTGCACCCACGGCCCGTGTGCCGGCAGCGGACCAGAACCGAACACCGATCGCACGGCTTCGGCAGACTTGATCAGCATGGCACGGGTGTCTTCGGGCGTGGGGAGAAGTTTCTGAGGCGCAATCACGTCGAGTTGAACTCGGGAGTTGGGATCCGCACCGGCGACATTGGCCGGTGCGTACCAGTTCTCGGGCTCAAACTCGTAGAACTGCACCCAAGAGGTCTCCTTGTGAGTCTGGTTGTTGACCAGGTCCTCGACGTCAGCCACGGCCTGAATGAGTTTCGCGCCGAGTTCCTCCTTCTGCGCGGCACTCAGATGGCCCTTCATTGCATGCACGCGAACGAAAACCATGTGTGTGGGTCCTTCCCAGTCGCTGGTCGACGGCCAACCCTGAGCCGGAAAGGCGGCCGGTCTCAACAGGCACGCTGGCCCGTGGCCATCCATCACCTGAGCGGGCGAGGCGGTGCCGGTTCAAGCAGGCGCGTCGACCGGCCGGGCGACGTCGCATGTGCGGGCCAGAAAGGGGGCGAACTTACAGGTCCTGCCGGGCCAGGTCGAGATAGCCGTCCGCCCGTGACCGCGGGTACGACGAAGAGCCCCGCCGCTCCGAAGGGGAGGTGGCGGGGCTCAGCGCTGGGGCGCGCGGGTCACGCGTCGAAGGTACGGGTGAACTCGCCTGCCTTGACGCCCTCCACGAACGAGGCGAACGCACCGGCAGGGAGGTCCAGAACCGGACCGCTCGGGTTCTTGGAGTCACGGACGGGAACCACGCCGCGCGTGGCGACGAGGTTGGCGGCCACCTCGATGCACTGACCGCCGTTCTGGCTGTAGGAGGACGTGAACCAACGGGGGGACTCGGTCGTCACGGGATGCCCTTTCGTAACTGCTCAATCATGGCCACAGATGCCGCCTGCTCACAGTTTTCGGACCATGACGGCATACAGCGGGGAGTCGTCGGAGGGCTTTGCCTCGCCTGCCTTGCTGTAGTTCCAACGCTCGTACAAAGCCTGGACTCTGGGGTGTTCAGTGTCTACCAGGAGCGTAACCATGTGGGCCGACACCGATCTGAGTAGCGCGTCGTGGATCTGCTGCGCGCGTCCAGTGCCGCGCCATTTGGGAATCACCATGAGTTCGGACAAAGCAAACACGGGGCCCCTGAGGTCGGAGGGACGCCGGTGCCCCTTCCACCAGCCACCCGGCTTGAACATCGAGCCGTACGCATAGCCAACGGGGCCACCCTCCTCCCAGCCGGAAACGCACTGCCAGTCTTCTCGTGAGGACCAGAGGTCAACGAAGTAGGAGAAGCGCTCACGCAAGTGGAACGGGTCCGGATCGTCGGCGTATGCCTCGTCGTGGATGTCCAGTAGCAGCGAACGCACGTCCCGTGCGTCTGCGTGCGTGTAGCGCTTCAGATCCATTGGGCGGATTCCTCAGTCCACTTGGCGTCTTCGCCATCCGTCTCGCACCGCAGCCGCAGTAACCAGTAGCGAAGAGCCCCGCCGCTCCGAAGGGGAGGTGGCGGGGCTCAGCGCTGGGGCGCGCGGGTCACGCGCCGAGGGTACGGGTGAACTCGTCTGCCTTGACGCCCTCTACGAACGAGGTGAACGCGTCGGCGGGGATGTTCAGAACTGGGCCGCTCGGGTTCTTGGAGTCACGGACGGGGACCACGCCGCGCGAAGTGGCGAGGTTTGCGGCGACCTCGATGCACTGGCCGCCGTTTTCGCTGTACGAGGACGTGAACCAACGGGGGGACTCGGTCGTCACAGTGTGCCCTTTCGTAACTGCTCAATCATGGCCACGGATGCCGACTGGGAGAGTGCTTCGGCCTGTAGCTGATGGTAGGCCGTCAGTATGGGCAGTACAGACTTGCTGTCCCGTTCGAGATGGCCCCGCTGCGCAGACTCGGCGTACGACATGAGTGAGCGGTCCTGCATCGTCAGCACGGTGATAGGCAGCGTGATCGGGCGACGGTGGCCCATGGTGAACTCCGCGATCTGAAAGACGGTGTTCGGCAGCTCGGCGAACTCGACCAGTCGCGCCAACTGTGCGTCCATGACAGCGGGCTCACCGATGGGCCGACGGATGCAGCTCTCGTCCAGCACCACAAACATCATGGGTGCGCGTTGCCGCTTTAGTGCCTGCTGCCGCTCCGCCCGGACTGATAGTTGCTCGGTCGCTTGCTCGGGTGTGATCGCCCCCCGCTGTACGGCGTTGTCCGCCAACACCTGTGCGTACTCCACCGTCTGAAGCAGGCCGTGAATAACGCCCACTTCGTACAGCCGGATCTCCGCCGCCCGTGCCTCATGTCCGACGTATTCGGGGAACCCCTCCAGCAGGCTGCCGTGCCGGATCTTGCGCCACTCGCGCTCGAACGAGTCTGCCGTGCCTTCGGTGCCGAGGGCACGGTCGGCACTGCGCGCAAATCGCAGAGTCGGAGGCTTGCGACCAGTTTCCACGGCCGAAATATGGACACTGGAATATCCCATGCGCCCCGCCAGCTCGTCCTGCGTCCAACCGCGCTTCTCCCGTGAGCTGCGGAGACGTGCCCCGAAGGCCGCTTGAGGTCCGCTGTCGGGATGTAACTCCTTGCGATTCAAAGGGGTTTCACCCACCCTTCCTTCGCTGCTGAAACGTTGAAGACGTCCCAACTCTACGCCACCCTGAGTGCCCCCGGTAGTCGTTTCGCTACGGAGAGGAGTCGGCCTTGCCCTGGAAGCGCACTCCCCTCAAGTCCCGTAGCGACACAGCCGAGTTGGCCGAAAGCGAAATGGGCGGATGGAGGGCGTGTGACATGTACGGGAATCGCAGGCCGGACTCAACGGAGTGCAGCGTTGTGCTGCGGTGGAGCAGTCACCCGAGGTGCGTGGCGCTGGCGCGGCTGGAGTTGCGTAAGGCGCTGGCCGGTTGGGGGCTGTCGGAGCTGGAGGACTCGGCGGTCCTGATCGTGTCGGAGCTGCTCAGTAATGCCGGCCTGCATGCGAAGGTGACGCCGGAGCAGATCATCGAGACGCGTTATTTCCGCAGCTCGGGTGCTCTGCGGATCGAGGTTCACGACGGTTCGTCGGACCGCCCGCAGCCGCGTACGCCGGACCCGGAGGCGCCGGACGGGCGGGGGCTGCTCCTGGTCGACGCGTTGGCGGACGAATGGGGAGTGGCCGACCGGGCCGGGCCGGGGAAGATGATCTGGGCAGCGTTGTCGTTGCGGGGCGCGGCGGAGCGTAATGCGCCGGACGGCGGGCGCGGGCGTGGCTGAGCCGTCGATGAGCCCACGCATCGCCTTTCATGACGGGACGCCACGCTGCTACGCGTGCCACTGGCCCGTAAAACCGGATGAACCTCAGCGCAAGGCGTACTGGGATGCTCCGTCCGGTACCGGATCGTATGCATCCGTGCATGAAGGCTGCTTCAACGCGATGGGACGCGAGCAGCGTCGCGTATTCCTGGGAAGGAGCGGCTATGAGACCGATCCGTGAATTCCCTTGGGTGTCCTTCGTGCTCGGCGTTGCTGCCCTGAGTCTCTGGGTTGTCGCACTCGCGTCCACCGGCAGTTTGTGAACGGTCTCCTGGCTGTCCGGATGCCGACGCCTGCACCGACGGCTATGAACGCAGAGCCGAACACTTCCTCGCCTTCGTCGGCATAGCCGCAGCGCTCATCTGCTGGCGCAGACTCCGCAGACTCACCAACTGGAACGACGTCTTAGGATCACTGGGCCGACGGCCCGAGCGGTGACGATCACCGGATCAGGCCGAGCGGTACTGCGATGGCGTACGAGACAAGCTCGACCCCGGACGGGGCCGGTTGGGGAAGAGGGGGGGCCAGCATGGGCAAGGGTGGGGAGTCCATACCGGACGAGGAGTGGGAGCGCTTCCTGCGTGAGGCCGAGGCCGGGGACAAGGCCGCGCCCAAGGAGCCGTCCGCACGCGCCCGGATGGTGACACAGCGGCTCCAGGAGGAGGGCGGCCGACCGGAGCCATGGCGGAGTCACCAACCGCCCCGGCGTCGGGTGGGCAAGGGCTGGTACGTGGTCGGCCTGCTGGCCCTGGCCGCCCTGCTGGTCGTGGCGCTGGATCCCGGACGGGTCACCGGATGGTTCGGGGGCGGAGACGGAAGCGCGGACGGCGCAGGCGCGCCGCTCGCCGCGGAGTCGCGGCGTCCGGACCAAGCGCCGCCGACCGGCCCGGCAGGCCAGGGACCGACCATGGAGGAGCCGTTCAGAGGCTCGCCCGCGGCGCGGTGGGCCGACGGTACGGCCGGGATCAGCCTGCCCGAAGCACGGGCCACCGGCTGGATGGACAAGAAGCAGGTCGCCCAGGCGCTGGAACGGACCCGCGACTTTCTCGCCGCGTCCAGCCTGAACTCCGGTGTGCTGCGCGGCGACCGGCCGACGAAGGCGATCTCGCTGATCAATCCCCATCAGCAGGACGTACAGGACTACCTGTCGGACGCCTTCCGCGCCCCCGGCGAGGAGAACGACCCCCTGCTGTTGTTCAGCCGGTTCGAGGACACGAAGATCCGGCTGGTCGGCGATGTGATCAAGACACGCGGACGCCTCACCTACCGGGAAGGCGAGCGCGGCGCGGTCGAGGTGACCACCGATGTCACCTACGTCTATCCGTTCACACGTGCCGCGAAGGGGAGCGACGAAGTCGCCCGTACGGTCGTGCGCCGCGAGATCGTTGTGAGCTGGGACGACCCGGATAAGATCATCATCGAGCCGGGCACGTTCTCCCTCGTCTCCTACAAGGTGGACACCGCCAACGGCGGCTGCGACACCTTCACCGGCTACCTCACTCCCAAGTTTGACTCAGAACTCGCGGAGTCCCAGGGAGACGGCCCCGAGGTCGACCCGTACGACCGGAGCAAGTCGATGGAATCGCGTATGCGGGACGCCGACGGCGCGGGATGCGGGACCGCCACCCGATCCTGAGCTTGTTGTTCAACGTCCTTCTCGGAAAGGGCAATTGGGGCCGCGCGGTCGACGATGACCAGTGCGACAGCCGCGCGGTCCTGGCAGGCAGACTGTGTCCATGGAGCTTCCCGCACAAGCCGTCGCGGCCACCGCGCTGATCGAAGTCGTAAGGATCTCCTTCCTCCCGGCCGAGCCGGGCACCCCGTACCCCGGCGAGGTGCTCGCCCACTGGGTCGGGAAAGAGGCCGCTGACGCCTTGGCCTTGATCGAGAGCCTGCCCGGCAGCGAACAGCACCGCTGCGGCTTCTCGCCGGGCTGGAGCATCCGGGCATACGAGGAATCCCTCGACCTGCCGTTGTTCGAGGCGGCATTCTGCTTCAGGTGCCACCAGGTCCGGATGCATGGAACGGCTGTGCCACCCGCGCCGGCCACGCAGTTCTTCGACGCGGATGCCCCGTCGGCCCAGAGCCTCCTGGTCCTCTTCCGCGAGACGGCCCTGTGACCAGCGGGCTTCCGGATCGGAGACGATCGGAGGCGACGGCCGAGAGACAGCCGAGAGGTCGCATCTGTCCCTGACGCGCGCGTGATCCGTTGCGGGGCCCGGGAGTTGTGTTGGTCCGGGTCTCCCCAAAACCCGTCGGCGCACGCGATTCTTGCTGTCCCAACGCCGCGTCGAAGGGGTCGACCCATGGTGTTCCGCAGCGAGTACGAAGATGTCCCGGCCGTCGAACTGCCCATCCACGAGGCCGTGCTCGGCCGCGCCGCCGAGTTCGGTGACACCGTCGCGATCGTCGACGGGACAGGCGGGAGGGGCGGGAGGAGCGGGACGGGCGGCGCCGGGGGTACGGCCGGTGCGGCCGGCGGAGCCGGTACGACAGGGGCGGCCGTTACGAGCCTGACCTATGCCCAGCTCGATGTCTTCCACCGCCGTATCGCCGCCGCCCTCGCCGACGCCGGTGTGCGCAAAGGCGATGTGCTGGCCCTGCACAGCCCCAACACCGTCGCCTATCCGGCCGTCTTCTACGCGGCCACCCGCGCCGGCGCCTCCGTCACCACCGCGCATCCGCTCGCCACGGCCGAGGAACTCGCCACCCAGCTCCGCGACTCCGCCGCCCGCTGGATCGTCACCGTCTCGCCGCTGCTCGACGTGGCACGGCGCTCCGCCGAACTCGTCGGCGGGATAGAGGAGATCTTCGTCTGCGACCGGGCCGAGGGCCACCGCTCCGTCCTCGACATGGCGCGCTCGACCGCGCCCGAACCCGCCGTCACGATCGACCCGGGCGAGGACATCGCGGCCCTGCCGTACTCCTCGGGCACCACCGGCGTCCCCAAGGGCGTCATGCTCACGCACCGCTCGATCGCCACCAATCTCGCGCAACTCGAACCGGTCATGCCGATGCGGCGCGGCGACCGTATCCTCGCCGTCCTGCCGTTCTTCCATATCTACGGGCTCACCGCCCTGATGAACGCGCCGCTGCGCCACGGCGCGACCGTCGTCGTACTGCCGCGCTTCGACCTCGACCAGTTCCTCGGCGCCATCGAGAAACACCGCATCAACGGGCTCTACGTGGCTCCGCCCATCGTGCTCGCGCTGGCAAAGCACCCGGCCGTCGCCCAGTACGACCTCTCCTCGCTGGAGTACGTACTGAGCGCCGCCGCGCCGCTGGACGCCCGGCTCGCCGCCGCCTGTTCGGCCCGGCTGAACCTGCCGCCCGTACGGCAGGCGTACGGCATGACGGAACTGTCGCCCGGCACCCATGTCGTACCGCTCACCGCCGCGAGCCCGCCGCCCGGCGCCGTCGGCAAGCTCCTGCCCGGCACCGAGATGCGCATCGTCTCCCTGGACGATCCGGACAAGGACACCGGTCCGGGTGCCGAGGGCGAGATCCTCATCCGGGGCCCGCAGGTGATGAAGGGCTATCTCGGCCGGCCCGAGGCCACCGCCGAGATGATCGACGCCGACGGCTGGGTGCACACCGGCGATGTCGGCAGGACCGACGACGACGGCTGGCTCTTCGTCGTGGACCGGGTGAAGGAGCTCATCAAGTACAAGGGCTTCCAGGTCGCCCCGGCCGATCTCGAAGCCCTGCTGCTCACGCACGAGGCGATCGCGGACGCGGCCGTCATAGGTGTCCACGACACGGACGGCAACGAGGTGCCGAAGGCATACATTGTTCGCCAGCCCGGTGCCGAAGCGCTCACCGAGGGCGATGTGATGACGTATGTCGCCGAGCGTGTCGCTCCGTACAAGAAGGTCCGCCGGGTGGAGTTCATCGGAAACGTCCCACGGGCCGCCTCCGGCAAGATCCTCAGGCGTGAACTGAGGGACCGCGAAGACCGCGAAGACCGCGAACACCATGAACACGAAGACCGCGAAGACCATGCGGTACGGGAGCGCGAGGCGCGTCCCCGTGAAAGGGAGAACACGTGACGGACCGGGAGAACACGTGACGGATCACGCGAGGCTGGTCGCGACCGCGCACGAGCGGGGCATCACCACCTTGACCCTGGACTCACCGGCGAACCGCAACGCCCTGTCGGCGCGGCTCGTCCGCGCGCTCGGGGACGCCCTCACCGGCTGCGCCGACGATCCTTCGGTACGGGCCGTGCTGCTCACGCACACCGGCACCACCTTCAGCTCGGGCGCCGACCTCAAGGAACCGGCCAACCCGTACACCTTCATCGCCCTGATGCGGCAGATCATCGAACTGCCCAAACCGGTCGTGGCACGCGTCAGCGGCCATGTACGGGCCGGCGGGCTCGGTCTCCTCGGCGCCTGCGACATCGCGATCGCCGACCGTACGTCCGACTTCGCGTTCACGGAGGTACGGATCGGAGTCGCGCCCGCCGTGATCTCGCTGCCGCTCCTGCCACGGATCGAACCGCGCGCGGCGGCCCGCTACTACCTCACCGGCGAGCGCTTCGACGCGCGGCGCGCGGCCGAGGCCGGGCTGATCACCGAGGCCGCCGAGGATGTGGACGCCGCGCTCGCGCCCGTACTCGACGGACTGCGCAGGGCCTCGCCGCAAGGGCTCGCGGAGTCCAAGAAACTGCTCACCGTCGGTGTGCTGGACGCCTTCGACCGGTACGCCGAGGATCTCGTCCAGCGCTCGGCCTCGCTCTTCGTGACGGCGGAGGCGCGCGAGGGCATCACGGCGTTCATGGAACGGCGGGACGCCGCGTGGGTGCGGTAGCCGCGCCCAAGCAGGACCGCGGCCGAGCCACCAGACGGCGGCTGCTGGAGGCCGCCGTGGCCTGTCTGGCCGAGTACGGCTGGGCGGGCTCCACGGTCTCCGTCGTCGCCGAGCGGGCCGGAGTCTCGCGCGGCGCGGCGCAGCACCACTTCCCGACCAGGGAGGATCTGTTCACCGCGGCGGTCGAGTATGTGGCGGAGGAACGGTCCTCCGCGCTGCGCGCACTGGTTCCGGCAGGGCCCGGACACCGGCGCGAGGCGGTGGCGGGGATCGTCGCGCTGTATACGGGACCGCTCTTCCGCGCCGCCCTGCACCTGTGGGTCGCGGCCTCCGACGAGGAACAGCTACGGCCCCGGGTCACCGAGCTGGAGGCCCGGATCGGCCGCGAGGCCCACCGGACGGCGGTGGAACTGCTGGACGCGGACGAATCCGTACCGGGCGTACGGGAGACCGTCCAAGGGCTGCTGGACATGGCACGCGGACTGGGCCTGGCGACGCTGCTGACGGACGACAGCCGACGGCGGGAGCGGGTGGTGGCGCAGTGGTCGAGGATTCTGGACGAGGTGCTGAGCAGGCGGTCGTGAGACCGGCACGCTGTGAGACCGACGGCCGTGAGACCGACGGCGCCGCGCGTCCCGGACCTTCCGGGGCCGCGCGGCGCGTCATGCGTCATGCGTCACGAGGGAGCCGGTCGCCAGGACCGGTCGCCAGGACCTACTCGCCCAGTCCCTCGAAACCTTCGATCTCGCGCGGGTCCCGGCTCCCGGGACCGACGTACCGGGCCGACGGACGCACCAGACGGCCCGTGCGCTTCTGCTCCAGGATGTGCGCCGACCAGCCGGCCGTACGGGCACAGGTGAACATCGACGTGAACATATGCGCCGGGACCTCCGCGAAGTCCAGCACGATCGCGGCCCAGAACTCCACGTTCGTCGCCAGCACCCGATCGGGCCTGCGCGCGTGCAGTTCCTCCAGCGCGGCCTTCTCCAGCGCCTCGGCCACCTCGAACCGCGGCGCCGCCAGCTCACGCGCCGTACGCCGCAGCACCCGCGCTCTCGGGTCCTCGGCCCGGTAGACCCGGTGGCCGAAGCCCATCAGCCGCTCGCCTTGGTCCAGCGCGCGCTTCACATACGCGGTGGCGTCGCCCGTACGCTCGATCTCCTCGATCATCCCGAGGACACGGGAGGGCGCGCCGCCGTGCAGCGGGCCCGACATCGCGCCGACCGCGCCGGACAGCGCCGCCGCCACATCCGCGCCGGTGGACGCGATGACGCGGGCCGTGAACGTCGACGCGTTCATGCCGTGCTCGGCGGCCGAGGTCCAGTACGCGTCGACGGCCTTCACATGCCGCGGATCCGGCTCTCCGCGCCAGCGGATCATAAAGCGCTCGACGACCGTCGTCGCCTTGTCGATCTCCCGCTGCGGCACCATCGCCAGCCCTTGGCCACGGGCCGACTGGGCGACGTACGAGAGTGCCATCACGGCGGCCCGCGCCAGATCGTCACGGGCCGTGCGCTCATCGATGTCGAGCAGCGGTTTCAGGCCCCACACGGGCGCGAGCATCGCCAGCGCGGACTGCACGTCCACCCGGATGTCACCGGAGTGGACCGGGATCGGGAAGGGCTCGGCGGGCGGCAGCCCGGGATCGAACGCGCCGTCGACCAGCAGGCCCCACACATTGCCGAAGGAGACCTGCCCGACCAGGTCCTCGATGTCGACGCCGCGGTAGCGGAGCGAGCCGCCTTCCTTGTCCGGTTCTGCGATCTCCGTCTCGAACGCGACGACTCCTTCGAGACCGGGTACGAAGGAGGGATCGATGTCGGACATCAGGCGGCTCCTCATGATGTGTGCGACGGATGGTCACCCCGGGTGGATGCCTCCGTACGGCAGCGGTCCGAGAGGCAGGAACGATAGCCTCTGGTGTACGAAGGCCACAGAGGCCCACCCCAAGATTTTGGCGAGTTCCGCTGATGCGGGGAAGCGTGATAACCGGCACACTGCCAGACTTCGTCCGCCGAGGATTGGCGGCACTCAGTGCCGGGCAGACTCGCCCCTACGGCAGGATGGCCCCGTGCCCCACGACAACCCCGTGCCTCACGAGAACTCCGTGCCTCAGGAGAATCCAGATCCCGCCGCCATGCGCGAGCAGTACCGCAGCACACCGCTGCTGGAGGCGGACCTCGCGCCCGCGCCCATGGAACAGTTCGCCCGCTGGTTCCAGGCGGCCGTGGCCTGCGATCTGTACGAGCCGAACGCGATGGTGGTCTCGACGGCGACGCCCGACGGCCGTCCCTCCTCCCGCACGGTGCTGATGAAGGCCTACGACGAGCGCGGCTTCGTCTTCTTCACCAACTACACCTCGCGCAAGGGCCGTGAGATCGAGGCGAACCCGTATGTCTCGCTGCTCTTCCCGTGGCACCCGCTGGCCCGCCAGATCATCGTGACCGGCACGGCGGCGCGCGTCGGCCGCGACGAGACGGCCGCGTACTTCCGCACCCGCCCGCACGGCTCCCAGCTCGGCGCCTGGGCCAGCGACCAGTCGGCCCCGGTCGACTCCCGCGAAACCTTGCTCCACCGCTACGAAAGCCTCTCGACCCGCTATCCCGAGGGCGAACAGGTCCCGGTCCCGCCACGCTGGGGCGGCTTCCGCGTCACTCCGGAGACGGTCGAGTTCTGGCAGGGCCACGAGAACAGGCTCCACGACCGCCTGAGATACGTCCGCGAGCAGCCCACGGAGGGCACGGCGGAGGCCTGGCGGACAGAGCGGCTGTGCCCGTAGCCGTCGGCCTTCCGCACCGGCCGCACACGCAGACGACCCGCGGACCATGGTCCCTCCGGAGAGGGAGCCGGCCGGACATACCGGCGGTCCGCGGGTCGGGTGACTGCTTGGGATTTCGGCCTTCGACCCGGCCGAGTACTGCGGAGAGTACGACGGCGAGCGTTAGCCCGCAGCCACCTCACTTGTCCGGACTGAATACATCTTCCGGATCACCTCCTTTCGGTGTGGGCCACACGTTAGGCGTCCCCGCGGAGCGACTCAAGGGATTTTCGGAGATATTGACGCGCCCGGTTCGCGGCCTTGGTCCGCCGCCCGGGTCGCGCCCGGCCCGTGCCCGGTCCGCGCGCCTGGTGTGCCCGGTGGTGCGGCAATGGCGTGCGGGGCGGAGAATTGTTCAAAGCAACGATTTCGGGGAACCTTGTGTGTGCTGGGTCACGTTGAAGTTCAATGGCCGGACGTGCGTCAGCACAGGCGGAGACGCCCTGCAGGGGGTGCCAGGATGAGTGCTTCTCGGAGTGAGACCACCGACGCGCGAGGTCCGGACGAGCCGGAGCCCGGTGCCGGGGCGCGGGGCCCGGGGGTGGCCGGGGCTGAGGGTGAGCGGGACGGGGCCGGGTCGGATCTGCTCGCGGCTCTGCTCGACGGGATGGACGCCGCCCTCTGCGCGTTCGACGCGCAAGGTGTGATCACGCACTGGAACCGCGAGGCCGAGCGCATACTCGGCTGGTCCGCCGAGGAGGCCGTCGGGCGGCGGGGCTTCGCCGGATGGGCGGTGCGGACCGCCGACGCCGACGAGGTGCAGGCACGGCTGATGGCCGTGATGGAGACGCCGGGTCGGCAGGTTGACGAGTTCGCGCTGCTGCGCAAGGACGGCGGCCGGGTCCTGATCCGTACGCAGTCGGCAGGGATGCGCGGTCCCGACGGCAAGCCCGCAGGCGTGTACAGCGCGTTCAGCGAGGTCCATGAGCAGATCGATCTGGAGCGGTCCATCGCGCTGAGCGAGGCGCTCTTCGACGACGCGTCCTGGGGAGTCGTCCTGGTCGATGTCGATCTGCGGCCGACCGTCGTCAACAGCTACGCGGCCCGCGCGCTCGGTTCCGGGCGTACGGCCGTGCTGGGACGCCCGCTGGGCGAGCTGGTCGTCCAGGGCGTCGAGGAGCTGGAGGCCGCGCTCCACCATGTGCTCGCCGAAGGCGCGCCGAAGTCGCCCGCCGAGCTGTGGGTCACGGTCCGTACGCCCGAGGGCGACCGGCGGCGCTGCTGGCGCAGCGGCTTTCTGCGGCTGGCGTCGCCGCTGGCGGAGGAGCCGGTGCCGCTGGGCGTGGGCTGGATGTTCCAGGACGCGACGGAGGCGAAGCTGGCCTCGCAGGAGGCGGACCGGCTGCGGTTCCGCGCCAGTCAGCTCCACCGGGCCGGGCGCGCCGCCGTCGAGTGCGAGGATCCGATGGAGGCGGCGACGGTCTATCTGGACTTCGCGCTCGCGGGCTTCGCCGATCACGCGCTGATCGATCTGGTGGCGGGCGAGCCGAGGGCGGGCTCGTTCTCCTCGGCCCCGGAGGCTCCCGTACGGCTGGTACGGGCGGTGGCGACACCGGCCGGCGGCGGGTCCGGGCCCAGTACGCAGGTGACCACCGGCGGTATACCGGTGCGGTACGCGGGCGGGCATCCGGCGCTCCAGGCGATGGACCGTACGGGCTCGGTGCGCGCGAGCGCGCCCTCGGGCTCGCCGCCCTCACCGACATGGGCGACCTCGCGCCAGTGGCCGCCGGATTCGGTGCACGCGCTGTGTACGGTGCTGCGCAGCCGGGGCCGGTCGCTGGGCGTGGTGACGTTTCTGCGAGGTGCGAGCAGGTCCGCGTTCGAGCGTCCCGACGCGGTGTACGCGGAGGATGTGACGATTCGGATGGCGGCCTCGCTGGATCTCTCCAGGGCGCTGTCCGACTGAGCTGGCCGTCCATGGATAGCGGGCGGATGGCGCCGGGCGGCTGAGTGGGACCGCCGCCCGGCGCCGACGTACAACCGGCGTACAGCAGATCTCAGCTGACGTTCGGCGGATGCATTCTCACCGGTTCCGTCTCCGCGTCGTTGTGCCGCAGCGCCCAGTTCTCCAGGGCGATCCGGCACGCGTGGTCGACATGGCGCAGTCCGGACAGATCCAGTTCGATCGGACGGTCCTTCGGGAGCGCCTCCAACTGCTCCAGCGTCCTGGGCAGCCTGAGGAAGGTCGCGTTCCCGGTGAACGACACCACCAGCCGGCCGCCCGTCAGTTCCCGTACGTCGAGATGGAGATGGGAGATCTCCCACGCCGTCTTGACCACCGCGAGCAGCAGCCCCAGGATCACGCCCTCGAAGAGGTTGGTGACCAGGATCGCCACCGCCGTGACCGCGAGGATCACGGCCTCGCCGCGGTGCTCCCGCCACAGCGGCACCAGATCCCGTACCGGGACCAGCTTGCAGCCGGCGTGCACCAGGACGGCCGCGAGCGCCGCGAGCGGGATGACGCCGATCGCCGCCGGCAGCAGCGCGGCGAACAGCAGCAGCCACAGGCCGTGCAGAATCCGGGAGAGCGGCGTCCGGGCGCCCGCCTGGACATTGGCGGCGCTGCGCACGATGACCGCGGTCATCGGCAGCGCGCCGAGCGCTCCGCAGACCGTGTTGCCCACGCCCTGCGCCATCAGTTCCTTGTTGTAGTCGGTACGCGGTCCGTCGTGCATACGGTCGACCGCGGCGGCGCTGAACAGACTCTCCGCCGAGGCGATCAAGGTGAAGGCGAGGACGGTGCCGATCGCGGCCACGCCCACGAGCTGCCCGAAGTCCTCGAAGCCGGGCGGCTGTATGGACTCCAGCAGTCCCTTCACCTCTACTTTGGCGAGCGGCAGGTCGAACAGCAGAGTCGCTCCGGTGGCCAGGGCGACCGCCGCCAGCGCGCCCGGGACCACCCGGACCCGTGCGGGAAGTCTGGGCCAGACCACCAGTACGGCGACGGTGCCGGCCCCGACGAGGAACGCGGTCAGCGCCGTACCGTTCGTGACGATCTCACCGATCAGTCCGGGCAGCCCGGCTATCTTGCCGAGTCCGCCGGACGGCTGGGCGGTGTCGGCCATGGCGTACACCTGGCCCAGGACGAGCACGAGCCCGATGCCGGCCAGCATTCCCTGGACCACGGCGACCGAGATGGCCCGGAACCAGCGGCCGAAACCGAGGGCTCCGAGCGCGAGTTGCAGCAGTCCGGACGCGAGGACGATGGCGCCGAGCGCGCCGGTGCCGAACTCCTCGACCGCTTCGTAGACGAGTACGGTCAGTCCGGCCGCCGGGCCGCTGACCTGGAGCGAGCTGCCGGGCAGGAAGCCCACGACGAGTCCGCCCACGATGCCGGTGACCAGACCGAGTTCGGCGGGCACACCGGAGGCGACCGCCACCCCGACACACAGAGGCAGCGCGACGAGGAAGACGACGAGGGACGCGAGTATGTCGCGCCTGAGGACACGTTGGTCCTTCAACTGGGAGAGCATGAGGGTAGTTCCTAGGGGTGCGGTCCGCGCGCACGAGCGGACGTGATGGGGAGTGAGGTGGTCGGGACCGCTGTCACAGTGGTCTGAACTCCCCGCCCAGGTCGGGCCGGTGGACGCTGATGGCGCCGGTGTCCACTTCGTAGTACCAGGCGTGCAGGGAGAGCCGGCCTTCGGCGTGGCGCTCCCATACGGCGGGATAGCCGCGGAGTGTGTTGAGCTGGGCCGCGGCATGGTGGCGTACCGCGTGCGCGAGGCCGCGGGCGGCCGGCAGCGCGGGTACGCCGAGGTCGAGCCAGCCGCGGACGGCCGGCACGGCGGACAGGTCGTCGCCGCGCACGAGCGCGCCCACGGCCCCGCAGTGCGAGTGACCGCAGACGACGATGTCGCGGACGCCGAGCACACGGAGCGCGTACTCGATGGTGGCGGCCTCGCCGCTGGGCCGCTGAGCGTCGTACCGCGGGACGATGTTGCCCGCCGTACGCAGCTCGAACAGCTCACCCGGGCGCGCGCCGGTGATGAGGGACGGGATGACTCGGGAGTCCGAGCAGGTGATGAAGAGCGCCTGTGGCTGCTGTCCCGCCGCGAGTTCGCGGAACTCCTCGTGACGCTCCGCCACCTGGACGGAGGAGAAGGTACGGGCGTGGTCGATGAGTGACTTCATGATGGCCTGCCTCCTGCGCCCCCGGGCTCTCCGGGGCGCGGTGTGGTCGGGTCAGTGGGGGGTGGGGGGCCGAGCGGGCAGCCGTACGGGCGTCACCTCTGCCGGATCGCGGCAGTTGAGGGTGGCCTACGGCCGGCCGGCGTGGATCGGCCGGAAAGACCGTTCAGAGGGCGGGCATTCCAGGTCTGACGGTGGACTCGCGGTCCGGTCGGATTCTCACGGCTCGCCCTTTCCGTCGTGCGGTCTTTCGGTGGTGCGGTGGTGCGGTTCTTTCGGTGGTGCGCTGGTGTGGCAGTGCGATGCGGCGGTGCGGTGCGGCGGTGCGGTGCGGTGGTGCGGTGCGGTGGTGCGTCGTCCGAACTGCCGTGCAGGGCACGGTTGCAGGCGCCCAGATGGCGCCCACATGCCGACAGCTCCGATGATGCAACACCGCAGGTTCCCTTACTTTGCACGAACATTACCTTCTCGTGAAAGATCAGAATTCCGCCAACCGGGGCTTTCGTGACGCAAAGTCGCGCATCGAGGGCGCGCATACGACAGAGGCCCGCGGGAGGTGTTCCCGCAGGCCTCGGGCGTCAGTTCTAACTGTTCGACTGTTCCGGACGCCGCTTCATCTGCCGTTGCTTTGGCTACTTCCGTACGTTCACTGTTCGAACAGGGCCACGGCTCGGCGACTGTAGAAGAGCTCAGTGACGGTAGAAGATACGATCGGAGTACTCCGTCATTACGCGGCGATTCCATTCGGTCCCACCGTCCACATTGCCCGACCGCAGCAAGGGCGGTTCGATGCCGCGGTGGACGAGTTCCTCCGCGGCGGCGGCCATCATCGCCTGCATCAGGGCGCTGGTGACGACCGTGGAGGCGGGCGCGAACGGCGCCTCGATGCCGTCGGCGGTCAGCTCCGCGTCGCCCACCGCGATCCCGCTGTCGAGGACGATGTCGCAGTGGTCCTTGAGATAGGTGCCCGAGCGGTTCCGGGCGGTCGTCTCCGTCGCATAGGCCACGGAGGTCACACCGATGACCGTCAGTCCCAGCTCCCGCGCATGGGTCGCCATCTCGACGGGCAGGGCGTTGCGCCCGGAGAGGGAGATGATCACGAGTACGTCTCCGGCGGCGGCCGGGCTGGAGTCGAGCACGGCGGTCGCCAGACCGTCGACACGCTCCAGCGCGGAGCCGAGCGGAGCCGGTGTCTCGACGCCCACCGCGCCGGGCACGGCCAGCAGATTGGCCAGGGCGAAGCCGCCCGCCCGGTAGACGATGTCCTGCGCGGCGAGCGAGGAGTGCCCGGCGCCGAAGGCGAAGATCCGGCCGCCGGCGGCGACGGTGTCGGCGATGGCCCGGCCGGCCGCGGCGACATGGGCGGACTCCTCGTCCCTCACGCGTTGCAGCAGTCCGATCGCGGCATCGAAGAACTGACCGGCCAGCTTGCTCTCGCTCATTGAGGAGGCCCTCCCAGGCGTGGGGTTTCCGGGGGTTTTCGTGGGGTGTTTCCCGAGGTGTTCCCGGGAGTGTTCCCAGAGATGGGAATCTCTGTGCCGCGGATCACGTTGAGGTCTGGACCATTGCTCTGTCAATACGGCTGCTTCTCTGCCGATACGACTGCCGGACCGCCCGGCGGGCGCCGCCCGGCCGGCACCGTCCGGCTGGTTCTTCCGGCTGTTCTCCCGGCCATTCCATGGTCGCGCCACTTCGGCGTTCTCCGGCGCGGCACGGTTGTCGGTGGTATGCGTCAGAATTGGTTCAGGGCCAGCGCACGATTTATCGAGGGGCACGTATGTCCGGACTGATCGACACGACGGAGATGTACCTCCGCACCATCCTTGAGCTGGAAGAGGAAGGTGTGGTCCCGATGCGCGCCCGGATCGCGGAGCGGCTCGACCAGAGCGGGCCGACGGTCAGCCAGACCGTGGCCCGGATGGAGCGGGACGGGCTCGTGCAGGTGGCGGGCGACCGGCATCTGGAGCTGACCGAGGAAGGGCGCAGGCTGGCGACCCGCGTCATGCGCAAGCACCGGCTCGCCGAGTGTCTGCTGGTCGATGTGATCGGCCTGGAGTGGGAGCAGGTGCACGCCGAGGCGTGCCGCTGGGAGCATGTGATGAGCGAGGCGGTGGAGCGCCGGGTGCTCGAACTGCTGCGTCACCCGACGGAGTCGCCGTACGGGAACCCGATCCCGGGCCTGGAGGAGCTGGGCGAGAAGACGGAGGCCGATCCGTTCCTCGACGCGGGGATGGTGAGCCTGGCGGAGCTGGATCCGGGCACCGAGGGCAAGACCGTGGTGGTACGGCGGATCGGTGAGCCCATCCAGACCGACGCCCAGCTCATGTACACGCTGCGGCGCGCGGGAGTGCAGCCCGGGTCCGTGGTGAGTGTGACGGAGTCTCCCGGCGGGGTATTGGTGGGAAGCAGCGGCGAGGCGGCGGAGCTGGTCTCCGAGGTCGCGTCGCATGTCTTCGTCGCCAAGCGCTGAGGCGGTACGGGGTACGGGGGTACGTGCGGCTTAGCGCGGTCGGCGTCACGCGGGCGGCTTCGCGTAGGCGATGGCGGGAGCGGTACGGGTGCGGGCGCGGGGGCGCTCGGGGGCGCGCCCGTGGCTGGGGGCGCGCGCTTTCCGGCGGAACGGCAGCGGCGGGGCGCGTCGCGTGCCAGGCTGTCGCTGAGGCATGTGACCTGAAGGCGGCCGGGGCCCCGGCCCCACGCCCGGGGAGGGGAGCAGGGTTATGCGCCTGTGTGGGGGTGGGCACGGCGGGGACGGACACGAAGCGTCGCGGCCGTCGTACGGCCTGTGTGTCCTGGGAGCGATGAGCCCGGACGCGATGCGAGCGACGAGCCCGGATGCGATGCGCGAGGGCGGCTCTGTGATGCGCGAGGGTGGCTCCGGCGCCTCGCGGCGCCGGAGCCTGTCCTCCCCTTCGCTGACCCGGAGCCCCGAGCTCCCAGGGTCATTCCCCTCGGACCGTCATCCCCGAGCGGTCCGCCTCCCGGTGAAGACCTCCCCATGGCCGCGTCCGGCAATCCTTGATCGTGGTCACTCGAACGAGCGGTGTTGCTCAGGGGGAACGTGTTTTCGAACGAGAGTTCGATAGTCTGGCTTGGCTGGACGTGCGCACATCGGGCCGGAAGCGGAATCCGACGGCTGACGGCCACCGACGATCACTCAGGGACGACCACTCAGACGACCACTCAGGACCGAAGGGGGTGCCTGGACGCATGGTGCGGCGTATCGATGTGACCGGAGCGGACGGTGTACGTCTCGCTGCCTGGGAGTTTGCCGGCCCGCCCGAGCGGCATGAGGAGGCGGGTCCGGAGAGGACCTCCGGCGCCTTACTCCTGCATGGGCTCATGGGCCGCGCCTCGCACTGGTCCGCCACGGCGCGCTGGCTCGCCGAGCGGCACCGTACGGTCGCGCTCGACCAGCGGGGACACGGTCTCAGCGACAAGCCGGCGGAAGGGCCGTTCACCCGTGAGGCGTATGTCGCCGACGCGGAGGCGGCGATCGAACAGCTCGGGCTGGCGCCCGTGACGCTCATCGGCCACTCGATGGGCGCGCTCACCGGATGGCAGCTCGCCGCCAGGCGGCCCGATCTGGTCCGGGCCCTGATCATCTGCGATATGCGGGCCTCGGCGCGGGGCGTGGCGTCCCAGCGGGAGTGGAGCGACTGGTTCCGGTCGTGGCCCGTACCGTTCGCGACGCTCGCCGATGTACGGAAGTGGTTCGGCGAGGACGATCCCTGGGTGGAGCGTCCCACACCGGCGCGCGGCGAGTTCTTCGCCGAGATGATGACGGAACGCGCGGACGGCTGGCATCCGGTCTTCTCCCGCCACCAGATGCTCACGGCCCGGGAGACCTGGGTCTATGACGCCCACTGGGAGGAGCTGGCCCAGGTCCGCTGCCCGACGCTGGTGGTCCGCGGTCTGGACGGCGATCTGGGGCGCGCGGAGGCCCAGGAGATGGTCCGGGTGCTGCCTCGCGGCCAGTACGCGGAGGTGATGGACGCGGGACACCTGATCCACTACGACCAGCCGGAGGCCTGGCGGGCGGCGATCGAACCGTTCCTGGAAGGCGTGCTGACCTCGTGAGAGACGGTCCGGCACGGAACGCACACGCGCCGGACCGCTCAGCCGGCCAGCCCGCTCGCCCGGGACGCCCAGCCCGCCCGGGACGCTCGGCCCGCCCGGGACGCTCGGCCCGCCCAGGACCGTTCTGCCTCGGGCCGCTCAGCCCTTGCTGACCGCCGTCAGGATCTCCGGCAGCCGGGCCGCCGTGCGCGGCGCCGCCAGCCGCAGGCCCAGGGCCGCCGTCAGCGCGCCGTACACCGTGCCCACCGGGAACAGCAGCCACGTCCAGCCGTCGGCGCCCGCGACATGGAGCCAGATCGTCACCGCGATCACCGGCGCGCAGATCAGGGCCGCGCCGATCATGCCGCCGAAGATGGAGATCCAGGCGAGACCGGCCTGTCCGGGCGCGACGTTCTTGTAGCCGCTGTCCTGCGGTATCGAGTACGGGAAGCGGGCCGAGGCCACCGCGCCCGTCGCCAGCATCGCGCCGAGCAGCGCGAACGACAGGCCCAGCGCCTCCGGCAGGGCGTGCCAGTCGCCCAGCAGGGCGGCCGTCGCCACGGTCACCACGGTCGAGTACGGCAGCGTGATCACCAGCAACGCCAGGGCGCGGGCGCGCAGTTCGAGATAGGCGTCCCGTGTCGAGGAGATCGTCAGCGCCACCATCCAGAAGGCGGAGGTGTCCTGGCCGAACTGGTTGTACATCTGGATACCGAGCATCCCGGCCGCGAAGCACGCGAAGTAGATCGTGCCCCGGCCCTGGAGCGCGTTGAACAGCGGCACGATCAGACCGATGGCCAGCGAGGTCACCCACGCCGCCTTTGTCTTCGGATCGCGCCACACATAGCGCAGACTGCGCAGCATCACCGTGCCCGTACGTCCCTCGGGCAGCAGCCGTCCCAGCCGTCCCGCCGCCGACATGGACTCCTTGCGGGACGGTTCCGCCGCCGCGAGCGTCGAGCCGTCCGGCGACGTCATCAGCTTCACGAGCGACCGCTGCCATACGTAGAGCAGCGCCGCCAGCGCACCGGCGGACAGCAGCAGTTGCGCCGCGGCCGTGCCGTACGCGCCCTCGCTCGCCGAGTCCACGGCGCCGATCGCGGACGCGGGCGGCACCCATCGCAGGACCTCCGCCGTCGGATCGAGCGCCGAGAGCCCGCCCGCGTCGCCGAGCCGCTGCGCGCCGAAGTTGACGACTTGGATGCCCACCGCGACCACCAGACCGCTCAGCACCGCCAGATCGCGGCCCTTGCGCGAGGTCAGCAGCCGGATATTGGCGGTCGCGACGGCCCGCGCCAGCGCCACACAGATCAGCAGCACCAGTGGTACGGCGAGGACCGCGACGGCGGTGGCCGCCGCGCCGTGTCCCACCGCGATCGCCGAGCCGACCGCCAGACAGAGCGAGAACAGCGGCCCGAGGCCCACCAGCGACGCCACCAGCAGCGCCCTGACCAGCGGTCGTGGTCGCAGCGGCAGCATCACCAGCCGCGTCGGGTCCAGCGTCTCGTCACCGCCCGGGAAGAACAGCGGCATCACCGCCCAGCCCAGCGCCAGCACGGCGGCCAGCAGGACCACGACCGTGCCCGCATGATCGTTTCCGCGCAGCAGCACCAGCCCGAGGAGCTGGCCCGCCGCGACCAGCAGCGCGAAGACCGCGGAGACGACATACGCGACGGTACGTCCCGACGACTGGCGCAAGCCGTTGCGTAGGAGGGCGAGCTTCAGCCGTACGAAGACGGGCGTGAGCGAGGGAGTGCTCCGTGGACCACCCCCGCCGGCCCCGGTGGCGCGGGTGGCGCTGTCGGGCGTACCCGTCACGCCGGCCGCCGCCGCTATCGTCCCGTCCGTCCCGCTCATCGGGCGCCGCCCAGCCAGTCCAGACTCTCGCCGGTGTCGCGGCCCTGCGCGCCGACCAGTTCCAGAAAGGCGCTCTGGAGGGACGGCGCGTTGCCCCGTACCTCCGCGAGCGTGCCCTGCGCGCGGATACGGCCCGCCGCCATCACCGCCACCCAGTCGCAGAGCGACTCGACCAGCTCCATCACATGGCTGGAGAAGACGACCGTCGCGCCCGAGTCCGTATAGCGCTCCAGAACACCGCGGATCGTCTGCGCCGAGACCGGGTCGACGCCCTCGAACGGCTCGTCCAGGAAGAGGACTTCCGGGTTGTGCAGCAGCGCCGCCGCCAGGCCGATCTTCTTCCGCATGCCCGTCGAGTAGTCCACGACCAGCTTGTGCTGGGCGCCCGCCAGGTCCAGTACGTCGAGAAGCTGGGTGGCGCGCTTGTCGACCTCGGCACCGGGCAGCCCCCGCAGCCGCCCGGTGTAGCCGAGGAGTTCGCGCCCGGAGAGCCGCTCGAAGAGCCGCAGTCCCTCCGGCAGTACGCCGATCCGCGCCTTGACCTCCACGACCTCCGCCGGGTCGCGCCACACGTCGTGCCCGGCGACCAGGACCCGTCCCTGGTCGGGTCTGAGCAGGCCCGTGATCATGGAGAGCGTCGTGGTCTTGCCGGCGCCGTTCGGGCCGACCAGACCGATGAACTGGCCCGCGGGCAGTTCGAGATCGATACCGGCGACGGCGATCTGCCCGCCGAACCGTTTCCACAGCCCTTCGACACGGACGGCGGGAACGTGAACGGCGGGGACGGCTGGGACGTGAGCGGCTGGGACGTGAACGGCGGGCGGCAACGTCCCCGCCGCGCCCGTCACCCGGCCTGCGCCTTCCGTCCCCGCCTTGCCCGCCCTGTCCGCCCCGTCCGTCCCGGCCGTTCCGGGTGCCGCCTCCGCCCTGTCCGCCCCGGCGGCTTGCTGCCCTGGTGCCTCTTCCGGTGCCTGGTCCGGCATCGCGTACTGCCTTTCGGTGTCCGTACAGCTACGGCACCACCCTACGTACGGCCTCCAAACCGCGTACCGCCTCCGTACCGCGTACCCTACGTACGGCGCGTGCGCCGCGCGGCGGCCTCCCGCCCGCACGCGTAGGCCAGCGGGCTCATCAGCTCGTCCACATCCGGCAGCCAGCGGTTCGCGAGCGTGGGCCGGCGGGCCCACTGCACCGCGCCTCTGCCGCCGATCCGCGTCGGCGGCGCCGCCACGTAATGTCCCTCGCCGCGCGCGACCAGATCGATCGCCTCCGGCGCCCAGCCCTGCCGCCGTACCAGCCCGTCCGTCTTCGCCGCCGCACCGGGCAGGACGAAGAACAGCATCCGCCGGTCCGGGGTGCAGGTCACCGGGCCGAGCGTGACATTCATCCGCTCCATCCTGGCCAGCGCGAGGAAGCCGGCCGACTCCGGTACGTCGAGCGCGTCGAAGGTGCGTCCCGTCGGCAGCAGCACCGACGCCTTGGGCTGCCTCGACCACAGCGCGCGCGCCTCGGCGGCGCTCCCCGTCGCCTGTGTCGGCCATCCCGGTCCTGTCGCGTGCGCCCCCGGCACCGGGCAGTCCATCCGGCCGCACGAGCACCTCTCCGCGCCGCCCACCGCCTCCAGCCAGGTGCCGGGGAACACGTCCCAGCGCCTCTCTTCCGTGTACCGCACCGCGCTCTCCAGCAGCAGGTCGCTCCGCTGCTGAGGGATCCGCGCGGCGTCCCTGACTCCGATCGTCTCTTCCACGCACAGCACAACTCCCGCCGTCACCACGGGTTACGGGCGCACGGCGCGGCACCGCGGGAGGCCGAAACCGCATGTGGGGCGCATCGATGCATGGGCGGGGGCGCGCGTGAAGGCGTGGAGCGGTATCCGGGTAGCCACCCTCGGGGGTCCGACACCATGGGGGGACGCGGTGGAAGCACAAGACCGGCCCGACCGTGTTCACCGCTGTTCCGTGTTTACCGCTGTTTCCCGAGAATCATCGAATACTTCCGTTATCTCCGAACATGCGCATTCTCTGCAGATCTGCCGGGCATTGGTCACTTAGCTGATCACTGCGGCCACAGGGGGTATCCAATTGGCAGCCAGGCCTCTCGTCGCGCGCCAGCCGAACGAACGGCTCCAGGCGCTCATCCAGGAAGCCGGGTGCTCCAACGCCGGGCTCGCCCGGCGCGTCAACATGGTGGGTGCGGAGCGTGCGCTCGACCTGCGGTACGACAAGACATCGGTGGCACGCTGGCTGCGTGGACAGCAGCCACGCGGCCGGGCACCGGGCATCATCGCCGAGGCGTTAGGCAGGAAGCTGGGCCGTACGGTCACGATCGACGAGATCGGGATGGCGAACGGCAAGAATCTCGCCTCGGGCGTCGGCCTTCAGTTCTCACCGACCGTCCTCGGCGCGATCGAGCAGGTCTGTGAGCTCTGGCGGAGCGATGTGGGCCGCCGTGACTTCCTCTCCGGCTCCGCCGTGGCGTCCTCGGCGCTTGTCGAGCCGAGCCGGGACTGGCTGATCACGGCCGCCGATCCGGCCGTGGCGCGCAACACCGGTGCGCGGGTGGGGGATTCGGATGTCGAGGCGGTGCGGGCCATGACGCGCGCGCTCATCGATCTGGACCACCGCTTCGGCAGCGGCCATGTCCGTCCGGTCGTCGTCCACTATCTGAACAGCGTGGTGGCGGGCCTGCTCTCCGGCTCGTACCGCGAGGCGGTCGGCCGCCGGCTCTTCGCGGCCGTCTCCCGGCTGACGGAGCTGGCCGGCTATATGGCGGTCGACACCGGACAGCCCGGGCTCGCCCAGCGCTACTACATCCAGGCGTTACGGCTGGCCCAGGCGGCGGGGGACCGCGGCTACGGTGGCTATGTGCTGGCCGCGTCCATGAGCCATCTCGCGGCGCAGCTCGGAAATCCGCGGGAGATCGCGCAGTTGGCGCGGGCGGCGCAGGAAGGAGCGCGCGGCCAGGTGACTCCGCGCGCACAGGCCATGTTCTACGCGGCGGAGGCGCGCGGCCACGCGCTGATGGGCGACGGCCGCACGTGCGAGGCGGTGGTGGGCCGGGCCCTGACGGCGCTGGAGCACGCGGAGGCGGCCTCCGGCGACGATCCGGAGTGGATCGCCCACTTCGACCAGGCCTATCTCGCCGACGAGTTGGCGCACTGCTACCGCGATCTGGGACAGCCGGAGGCGGCCGGCCGGCATGCCTCGGAGTCGCTGGAGGGCCATCCCGAATCCCGGGCGCGGCGGCGGGCGATCGGACTGGTCCTGCTCGCCATGGCCCAGGTCCAGCAGCGCGAGGTGGAGCAGGCGTGCCACACCGGGACACGGGCGGTGGAGCTGCTGGGTACGCTGCGTTCCAGCCGGGGCGCGGAGTATCTGGACGATCTCCAGCAGCGGCTGGAGCCGTATGCCAACGAGCCCGCGGTACGGGAGTTCGGGGCGCGGCTGGAGATCCAGGCGGCGTGAGAGCCCGGACGGCGAGGGCGTGCGGGCGGTTTGGGTTCCGTGCGGCGTGAACGGCCTGGGCGGCGTGAGGGTTCTGTGTGGGTGCCTTACGGGCAGGTGTCGGGCCGGGGGCGTCCGTGAGAATGCCGTGCGGAGCTCGTGACCGTGCCGTGTCGGGCGTATGGCCATGACCAAGTCGGTGGCGGTACAGGTGAATTCGACCCCAATACCAGCGTCTTGAGGGGACGAGCCGTTACTGGATCCGGGCGCGTGGCAGAGGCCGCGATTCACCCGGTAGCGTGAACCGACGTTCGGTAGGTCAACACGTTCCACATGTAGGAGTCCCGGTGACGCACAGCGGACAAGGGGATGAGCAGCAGCACCCTGCCGCTCGGCCCGCGCACGAAGGCGTTGTGCTGCCCGGTGACGGCAGCGCGCCCTGGGTTCCCGGGCAGTCCGCGGACCCGCCCGCGCAGGGCCCTGCGGGCGGGCAGCCGTGGGGACAGCCCTGGGGGCCGCAGGACGGCTCCCAGGAGCAGTCCGGGTACGGCGAGGTGCAGCACGGCGGGCCGCAGTCGTACGGGCCTCAGCCGGGCGCCCAGCCGTACGGACCGCAGGACGGCGTCTCGTACGGCGGCCAGCTTCCGCAGCAGCTCCCGGGCGGCCAGCCGCTTCCGCAGGCCCAGGCGCAGGCGCAGGGGTATGGACAGGGCTACCAGGAACAGGGCCTCCAGGGACAGGGCCTCCAGGGACAGGGGCCCGGGCAGCCGTTCCCGCAGCAGGAGCAGCAGCAGTCGTACCAGCCGCAGGGACAGCCGCCGCGGCACGCGCAGCCGCAGCATGCGCAGCCCTTGCCGCTGCCCGCGGAGGCGACTCCGCAGGGCAGCGCGGACGCCACGCAGTATCTGCCGCCGGTGGCCGCCATGCCGGGCATGCCTGGTATGCCCGCCATGGGGGACTCGGACGCGACGCAGTTCATCGCGCCGATCCCGGCAGGATCTGGCCATGGTCCCGGTGCGGGCCCCGGCATGCTGCCGCCGGAGAACGCCGCGGAGGCCACGCAGTTCCTGCCGTCGCCCATCCCGGGCACGGGTTCGGACGCGGACGCCACGCAGTTCATCGCGCCCGTACCGGCCCAGCAGGGCCCGGCGCATGCCGCTCCCGCGCAGCTGCAGGCGCAGTCCGTACCGGCCGCGCCTCCCGGTGCGCCGTACGGCATCAGGCCCGGCGCTCCCGGCGACCGCCAGCCGCCCGCGGAGTTCGACAGCCTCTTCCGTACGGACGCGCCCGGCGGCGGCCAGGGCGCGGACTCGACGCAGCCGCTGCCGCAGTTCGACCCGGCGCACGGACCTCAGGCGCCCGCCGCCCACCGGGCCGCCGCCGCGCCGTACGCGCCGCCGCAGCAGACCTCGTACGATCCGCCGCCGGGCCGAGCGGCGGCGCGGGAGGCCCAGGGCCGGTCCGCCGGCCGCCGTAAGTCCTCGCCCGTCCCGCTGATCGCGGCGGTCGTGGTCGGCTGTGCCGTGCTCGGACTGGGCGCGGGCGCGCTGATGAGCGGTGGCGGCGACAGCCCGACGCAGGACGACAGCAAGCCGGTGGCCGCGGCGAGTTCGCCTCCCGCCGAGTCTCCCGAGCAGGCCGCGTCCGATCCGGCGAAGCCGCAGGCCGAGGCGCTCGACAAGCTGCTCGCGGACAGCGGCAGCAGCCGTGCGACGGTCATCGCGGCGGTCGAGTCCATCAAGTCCTGCGACAACCTCGACCAGGCGGCCACGGATCTGCACGGCGCCGCGGAGCAGCGCCGTGATCTGGTGACCCGGCTGAAGGACCTGACACTCGACAAGCTCCCGAACAACGGCGAGCTGACGTCGTCACTCACCGACGCCTGGCAGGCGTCCGCCTCGGCGGACGACCACTACGCGAACTGGGCCAAGCAGGCCAAGGGCAAGAAGAACTGCAAGGGCGGCCAGGCCCGTATAACCCAACAGGCCGCCGAGGCCAACCGCGCCAGCGGCGAGGCCACGGCGGCCAAGCAGAAGGCCGCGCAGCTGTGGAACGGCATCGCGGCCAAATACAACCTCACCGAACGGACCCCGACCCAGCTCTAGGGCGTTCGTCCCGTCCCCGACAACCGCCAGGCGGCCTGCTAGGGGCGGACGTAGGGCCGAGTCATGATCTCCATGTTGTGGCCGTCCGGGTCGTCGAAGTACGCGCCGTGACCGCCGAAGAGACGGTTGATCCGGCCGGGCTCGGTGTGGCCGGGGTCGGCGTAGTAGGTGGCTCCGACCGCCTCCAGACGGGCGATCATGGCGTGGAACCGCGCGTCGGGCACGAGGAACGCGTAGTGCTGCGACTGGATCGGCTCGTCCCGCTTCTCGTAGTAGTCGAGCGTCACGCCGTTGCCGAGGTCGACGGGCAGGAACGGCCCGAACGGAGCACCGACCTTGAGCCCCAGGATCGCGGCGATGAACTCGGCCGACAGGTGCCGGTCCCTGGCGTAGACGGCGGTGTGGTTCAACTGGACGGTGGTCGCCGACAGTTCGGATTCGTACGGGTACCGCTGGTCGTATGACATCAGTGAGGTGTCTCCGGGTCTTTGATCCGCTGGGATGCGGCGCCGCGCGCGGGCGCCTGAGCAAAGACACGGGGAAGGGGCGGGCCTCTTGCCCGCCTCGCGCTCACGCCGAGGCCGGGAACCTCACTCGTGCATGGCCCAAGGCCGACCCGGCAGTCACCCGACCGACCTTAGTGGCCGATCACGGGCCGCGACAACGCCGTTTCCCGGCGGTGCACCGGCGGCCGTCCGCCGTGGGAAACGCGGGCGACCCGACCGTACAGCCGTGGTCAGGCGTCTTCAGGATCCAGCTCGAACGTGAAATAGACGCTCAGCGTGCAGGGCTCGTCCTCGTCGTGCATGAAATCCCATGACACATCCACCAGGAAGACTTTCTGTTCCGCCACCCACTCATGGGCTTTCCTGAAGACTTCCGCGGCGGTTGTGCCGGTGAACAGCTTCCTGGCCATCGGATGCACCTGAGTCTCGGCATCCGTATCGTCGAAACCCTCGGGTACGTCCAGGCAGAGGCCGGGATCGAGCTCCATGGACTACGCCCTTTCCAGTCGTTACGCCGGTACGAGTCGAGTCGAGTCGGCAGAGGCCGGCCCTCTGGCCAACCTGCCCAACCCGACCACGACGCCCGATAAGACCGCCGCACCCCCGGAAGGGTTGCCTCCGCGTTACTGGCCGACCCTTCCGTCGATGCACTCGCGCAACAGGTCGGCGTGCCCGCAGTGACGGGCGTACTCCTCGATCCTGTGCACCATCAGCTCCCGAACCGCGATCCCGTCCCTCCCCAGACGCTCGCCCAGATCCGGATGCTCGGCCAGCGCGGCGTCGGTCGCGGCCTGCTCGCGCTCCAGAGCGGAGTACGCGGCGTCGGCCTCGGCCTGCTCGGCGACAGCTCCGTCGAAGTC
Source organism: Streptomyces sp. NPDC059743 (assembly GCF_042732975.1). Taxonomy (NCBI): domain Bacteria; kingdom Bacillati; phylum Actinomycetota; class Actinomycetes; order Kitasatosporales; family Streptomycetaceae; genus Streptomyces; species Streptomyces sp. NPDC059743. The sequence goes on from NZ_JBHWGS010000002.1 coordinate 180,668, forward strand.
CGCGTCCCTCGCGCCGTACAGCTTCGGCAGCGGATCACCGTCGCTGATCCAGTTGCGCCAGTCCCGTTCCACCTCGGCGAGGTGCCGAACCAGGCCGAGCAGCGACATCGTCGACGGCGGAACCGACCGACGTGCCAGCTGCTCCGCGTCCAGGCCCTCGCACTTCATCCGCAGAGTCATGCGGTAGTTCGCCAGGAAGTCGTCCAGCGTCGCAAGCTCGCCGTCCGGACTGACACCTTCGCTGTTGCGCGGATCGTCGTCCGGGTCAGCCCACATATCGGGGTAGACGGTCGCCCGGCTCCATCGTGCGGGTTGGTCACTCATACGCCCCATGTTCGTCCGCGAGGCCTCAAGCACGCCAGTGAGTTTCGGTGTCGTGGAAGCGGCGCTCGGCCGGTGTAGTTGTCCGCACCAGGTGCAGCTCGCCTTCGGACGTCCGGGGTCTACGGCAGCGGCAGTTCCGCCAGCATCACGGCGAACAGCGGTGAGTCCGGGAAGGGCTGGTCCTCACCGACCTTCCGGTAGCCCCACGACTCGTACAGGGCCTGCACCTTGGGATGCTTGGTGTCCACCGTGAGGACGGCCAGGTCCTCGTCCCGGCCGTCCAGCAGCGCGCGGTGCAGCCGTACGGACGCTCCGGTCTTACGCCACCGTGGGCGGACCATCAGCTCGGACACGGCGAACGTACGGCTCCTCTCCGGCGCGGGATCGAGGTGCGCGCGCCACCACTCCCGCCCCGGTGTGGCCGGGGCCCCGTACGAATAGCCGACCGGCTCGTTCCCGTCATAGCCGACCATGCAGGAGAACCCGGGCCTGCCGCCCCAATGATCCACGAACCAGGCGAAACGCTGAGTGAACGGGTCATCCATCGCGTCGGCGTAGGCGTCGGCATGCACGTCCAGGAGGGTCTGCCGGATCTCCGGCAGGTCCTGGTGCGTGTAGGCGCGCACGTCCAGGGAGGCGTTGATCACGCTCGGATCCATTCCAGTCGGTAGCACGCCCGGCCTCACGGGCGGGCAGGCCGTGCGACTTCGGGGCGTCCGGGGTTTACGGCAGCGGCAGTTCCGCCAGCATGACGGCGTACACCGGGGAGTCCGGGAAGGGGCGGCGCTCACCGACCTTGCGGAAGCCCCATGACTCGTACAGGGCCTGCACCCTGGGGTGTTCGGTGTCCACCAGGAGGACCACGAGATCCTCGTCCCTTCCCTCGAACAGCGCGCGGGACAGCCGCTCGGCCACCCCCTTCTTGCGCCACTTCGGGCTGACGGCCAGCTCCGAGTAGGAGTACGTACGGGTCTTCTCCGGCGCGGGGTCGAGGTGCTCGCGCCACCACTCGCGCCGAGGGGTGGCCGGGGCCCCGTACGCGAAGCCCACGGCCTCCGCGCCGTCGAACGCGATCACGCAGGTGAAGCCCGGGTTGCCACCCCAGTGGTCGACGAACCAGGGGAAGCGCTGCTTGAACTCGTCATCCCGTGCGTCACCATGGGCGTCAGCGTGCACATCAATGATCATCTGCCGGATCTGTGGCAGATCGTCATGGGTGAAGTGACGGATGTCCAGGTCGGTGTCGATCAAAGTCGGCTCCATTCGGATCGGTAGCGATCTCCCCACTCCTGGGCGACGGTCGCATCGGGCGCGAGGGTGATCAAGTCCCGGTAGAAGTCCCCGAGTCGGGACCGCATGCGGCCGGGAATCGGGTTCCCTGACATCAGTCCGAAGACAGTCTCCGCCGTGGCGCACGCCTGATCGATGTCGCGCTGGTGGAGCTGGGCGAGGGCGAGCTGCGCCGTGGCGAGGGCCCGGTTGCGCCGGAACTGAACAGGGATGGCGGACAGGGCTTGGTGCGAGGCGGCCTCGGCCTCCGCGGGATCGCCGATCCGGTCGCGGACGACAGCGGTGATGGCGGTTAGTTCAGCGGGGCCGTAGAAGGCCACCCAGCTCGGGCGTGGCTCGGCCGTGGACGCCTTTCCGAGGAACTCCTCGGCGTACCCGAGGGAGCGCAGGGCGGATTTCCGGTCACCGAGATTCGAGTGGCCGATGGCGGTACGGGCGTGAGCGAGAGAGGCGTACAGCGGATCCCGGCGGGTAACGGCCGTGGTCTGTGCCGCGTACCCGGAGTCGATGGCCTGGGCGTGCTCGCCCCGCTGGCGCGCGAGCATGGCGTACGCGTTCCAGATGCGCAGCTCGGCGACGGAATCCATGGCCATCCCGGCCAGGTACAGCGCGCGGTCCAGGAGGCTCTGGGCCCGGTCGAGCTGACGGGTGTCGACGGCGGACCAGGCGGCGGTGGCGGTGTAGTCGGCTGCCACGCTGAAGAGACGCCGGCGGATGCGCTGGGAGGCAGCCAGTTTCTGTTTGTCCAGGGCGTCCTTGGCCCCCGCCAACGCGGCCTGCTCCAAGCCCACATGACCGCCTCGGGAGTTGTCCAGGGCCGTCAGTGCGTCCAGGCCGCTTCGGAGCCGGATGACGTCCGACGTGCCGACAGCGGTCGGTCGGCTCGACAGGACGGGTGCCACGACGGCGGCCGTCGTACCGGTGGTGGCAGTGATGAAGTCACGTCGCCGCACGGGTTGCTCCTGGGAGGTGGTGGGGGCGCGTCCGGCCGCCGGGGGAACGAAGCCCAGGTCCTCGGCGGTACATTCGAATACTGCCCTTAAGGCTTCCCGCTGCCGGGGGTGCGGCCACCTCGTTTTTCCGGTCAGCCAGTTGCGGACCGTGCGGTCGCTCACCGTTCCCTCGTGGCCGCGCGAGCGCAGATGCGCGTTCACTGCGTCGGCCAGCTCGGCCTGGGTGCAGCCGCGTTCGTGCATCGCCTTGTTGAGGCTCTCGTTTTCGCCCACACCACCGTTCACCTACCCACTGTGACCACGCCGTTCCCATCCTGATCGTCACCGAGCTGGTGGCCAACGCGGCCGAGCACTCGGGCAGCCGTCTGATCCGGGTCGTGATCTTGCGGTCGCCCGAAGGCTTCGTCCGGCTGGGAGTCGTGGACAGGTCCAGGACCATCCCGGTGATACGGACGGACTCCAACGGCGATCAGACCCGAGGCCGCGGCCTGCTGATGGTCGACGCGCTCACCGACCGCTGGGGAACGGACCTGTACCGCTGGGGCAAGCAGGTATGGGGCGAGCTGAAGTGCGAGGTGCGGCCATGACCTGCGGCTGCCGCACCGCGAACGCGACGACCGCCGGGGAGTGGGCGTGACCGTACGGCCCCCCGTCGGGTCCGCCGCCCTCCGTACGCACTGGCACGGCTAAGCGCGTCGGGAAGGCGTCACGACGCCGTGTTGCCCAGTGTCTGGCCCACGTCGATGAAGCCCTTTTTCTGGGATATCAGGCGGCCTTCGCGGACCACCTGGAACGTTACGTCCCTGTTGACGATGCGGGGGAAGCCCGGGGCGCCCAGCATGTCTTCGTAGCGCCAGCGCAGGGGTGGGGTGAGGCCGCCGGTGGTTACCTGGAGGCCGCGGTCCAGGGTGTCGGCGATTTTGCCGGCCGTGATGGTGTTGTCGTTGATCGACTCGATGACCTGCTTCAGCGCGGTGTACGCGATCCAGGTGGTCTGCGGGCCCGGGTCGGCCGGGTCGATGTCGTTGTCGCCGAAGGCGTATTTGTCGATCACGTTCCGCATCGAATTCCAGGCCGGATCGGTCTCGACCGGATACCAGCCGGTCAGATACGCGCCCTCGAAGGGGCCGTTCTTGCCGCCCGTGCTGTTGATGAGCGGCTGGCCCACACTGCCGAGGACCGAGGAGACGCGGATGCTCCGGCCGTCCTCCGGCACTCGGCGGTAGGAGTCGAAGAAGGTCTCCGTACGGTCGCCGAGCACCGCCGTCACACAGCCGCCGTCCTCCGCCGCCGCGCGTGCCTGCTCGGCCTGCCGGGTGTAGTCGGTGGCGTCCTCCGCCGCGCGGATGTCGCTCGCGGAGCCGCGACCGCCCTGGCCCAGACCGGCGTTGAGCAGTTCGGGCAGATCGTCGCCGGTGATGGTGTCGGGCCGTATCAGCGCCGTCCGCTCGCACTCATGGGCCAACTGCCGTCCGTTGCCCGCGAGAAGAGTCGCCTGGCCGCCGTTGACGGGATAGGAGAGGAAGCTGTTGAACTCCTCCTCGGTGAGCCCGTACCCGCCCAGGAACGGGATGGACGCGGCCTCCAGCGGCGCCATGAACTCACGGCCGTGCTGGCTGTACGAGCCGACGACCGCGACCGCGTTCTCCTTGACCGCCCTGCGGGCGCAGTCGGCGGCGCCGCCGGACTCGTTTTTCTCGTCACAGGTGAGGATGCGCAGGGTATGGCCGTCGATACCGCCGTTGGCGTTGACCCAGCGCGCGTACGCCTTCGCCATGGCCGGCATTCCGGGCTGATTGGTGGCGTTCGTACCGATCGGCGCCCAGGTCATCACCGTGACGGGCTCCCTGGAGCCCCCCGAGCCACCAGGGAGAACACCGCAGCCGGCGAGCAGTGACGCTCCCACCACCGCGCTGAAAACGGTACGAATCGCACCGGACTGGAAAGGGCGGGAGAAGGATGAGCGTCGCCAACCGGTCATAGCTATGCAGGCTGCCGCCTTCAGGTAACGCCGAAGTGTGGAAGCTTCAACGTTTAATGACTTAGGGGTGAATTGCAGGGGCCCCTCGGGCCGCCGCGCGCGGACCGTAGAGTCAAGGACTGTGCAGCAAGGTTCCGAGAACTCTTCCCGTCGTGCCCGTCACTCCCGCACCATGGGCGGCATGCCGCTCAATGACATGCCATGGTGGCGCTGGCGCAGCAATGTGCGCTCGGCGCTGCACATGCTTTCCGATCCCGTGTTCCACCAGGAGTACTGGCTGGCCGGCCGCGAAGGATACGGCGACGTCACGGACGCCGTGTACCGGCTGGTCGAGGACACCTGGCTGGACAACTGGTCCGCCGAGAAATACGTCGGCACGATATTCCGTGACTCGGGAGAGGCCGCCCTGGTCGATCTCGCCGTCCTGCGCGTACTGCGCATCATGCACCAGGTCGGCCCGGACGCGCCCGTGTCCGCCTATCTGGAGCATCACGGCTGGCCGGAGGCGGTACGAGCGGCCCGTGAGGCGCATGTGCGGCTGGCGACCAGCGACGGGGACGATCCGGACACCGTGCCGAGGTCGTTGGACGTACTGCGGATCATGACGCGGTCGGCGTGAGTGCCGCGGTGTCCCGCGGTGTCCCGCGCCGGTGTGGGATCCTCTGAGGTCATGAGCACCGCGCCGCAGCAGTCCGCCCCGCAGCAGCCGCCCGCCGTGAACGCGCCCGCCGCACCCGAGCAGTACGTCCTGACGCTGTCCTGCCCGGACAAGCAAGGGATCGTGCACGCCGTGTCGAGCTATCTCTTCATGACCGGCTGCAACATCGAGGACAGCCAGCAGTTCGGCGACCACGACACCGGTCTCTTCTTCATGCGGGTGCACTTCTCGGCCGACGCGCCGGTGAGCGTGGAGAAGCTGCGGGCCAGTTTCGCCGCCATCGGGGACGCCTTCCGGATGGACTGGGAGATCCACCGCGCCGAGGAGCGGATGCGTGTCGTCCTCATGGTCAGCAAGTTCGGCCACTGCCTGAACGATCTGCTCTTCCGGGCCGGGACCGGCGCGCTGCCGGTGGAGATCGCGGCGGTCGTCTCGAACCACACGGACTTCGCGGAGCTGGCCGCCTCGTACGGCATTCCGTTCCACCACATCCCGGTGACCAGGGACACCAAGGCCGCGGCCGAGGCGGAGCTGCTGGAGCTGGTCCGCGCGGAGCGCGTGGAGCTGGTGGTGCTGGCCCGCTACATGCAGGTGATCTCCGACGATCTGTGCAAGCAGCTCAACGGCCGGATCATCAATATCCACCACTCCTTCCTGCCGAGCTTCAAGGGCGCGAAGCCGTACCACCAGGCGCACGCGCGCGGTGTGAAGCTGATCGGCGCGACCGCGCACTATGTGACGGCCGATCTCGACGAGGGCCCGATCATCGAGCAGGAGGTCGAGCGCGTCGGCCACCAGGTCACTCCGGAACAGCTGGTGGCGATCGGCCGGGACGTGGAGTGCCAGGCGCTCGCGCGCGCGGTGAAGTGGCATGCGGAGCACCGGATTCTGCTCAACGGGCACCGTACGGTCGTCTTCGGCTGACCGAGGCGCGGGATACGGTCGGCCTGTGCCTGTGCCTGTGCCTGCGGGCTACGGTCGGGTCGCCCGTCCTGTACGGTCCCGGCCGCCCCCGTGCGAGTCGTACGGGCCCGGCCTCGTACGGTCCGTACCGTACGCATCCCTCAGAGGCGGCTCATCGAGGCCGCCGCGAACAGGACGTCCCTGATCGCCTCGCGGTCGCCCTCCTGTCCGGCCGCCGCTTCCTCCGGCGAGACATGGCCCGCCACGAGCTGGCAGAACTCGACCGCGTCCAGCGCGATCTGGCCCACCGAGCGCTCAGGGCTGCCGAGCGCGGCCGGTGAGTCCAGGGCGATGTACCAGCTTCCGCCGCCCGCGCCCTCCACCTCCAGCCGCAGCGACCGGCCGGGCGCGCCCGCGGCCACCAGATCCCTGGCCGGCCCGGCGAGACCGTTACGGCGTCTGGTCGCGAGCGCCGACGGCAGCACCCGGGCCGCCAGATCGATCATCCGGTGCAGATGGGCGCCGGCCGGCGGCTCGTACGGATAGGACACCGCCTCCGCGATGTCCGCGCCGTGCACCCAGCACTCGAAGGCCCGGTCCAGCAGCGCGTCGCGCAGCGGCAGGGCGAAGAAGTCCCCGTACGACACGGAGAGTTCGGCGACGCCGAGGCCGGCGAAGGACACCGTACGGATCAGGGTGTGGCTCTGTTCGCGCCAGGGCTCGTGGACGGCGCGGGTGGGCGGCGACGTCGCGGTCCGCCAGGAGAGCTCCGTACGGTCGGTGGGATCGTCCGGCGCGTCGGGGCCGAGCGGATCGTCGAGGCCGAGGGAGCCGACGACCAGGCCGTCCACGGTCATCAGATGGCCGATGACCCCGGCGACGGTCGTTCTGCGCGAGACGGGCCGGTCCTCCACGAACCAGCTCAGCCGTACGGGCGCGTGCCACTCCGCGTCGCCGAAGTCGCGCAGCAGCGCGTCGAGCCGGGCGGTCTCGGCGTCGTACGGAGCGGCCCAGTCCGGCACGGGTATCCGGGCGGGCCTGCGGCCGAGACAGCTCTCCAGCACCCGGGAGCGCAGCAGCGGATCGAGGTCCAGGCTCCGGTCGGCGTGCAGCAGTCCGACGGCGTCACGGAGCCGGAGCGCCTCCTCGGCGCAGGGCGCGCACTCGGTGAGATGTTCCTCGACCAGCGCGGTCTCCTCCGCGGAGCAGGCGGCGAGCGCCCAGGCGCCCAGCAGCGAGGTGAGCACCTTGTGCGTCAGCTTCTCCGTCGGGATCTCGTTCCCCGCCGGAATCTCGGACTTCTCCGTTGGGATCGCGGGCTCCTCCGGGATCGCGGGCTCCTCCGTCGGGATCTCGTGGTCCTCCGCCGTGGCCGGGGACACGTCCGGGTTCAGGTCCGGCTTCGGCGCCGGGTCGCGCGCCGGCTCGCGCCGTGGCGCCGCGAACGGCGCGAGGTCGTCCGCGGCCGGCCTCGGGCCCGGTATGCGCGGATGCGCCGGCCGACCCTCCCAGCCTTCCCGGCCGCGCTCGGAGAAGTCGCCGTCCTGAGGGCCGGTCACAGGGAGCGTCCGTTGCCCGGCGGCGGGAAGCCGTCCGCCGCCTGGGTGTTGGCCGTCGAGAGGAGTTGCAGTCCGAGCCGGAGCCGACGGCGCGCCTCGTCCTCCGAGACGCCGAGATCCGCCGCGGCCTGGCGGTAGTTCCTGCGCCGGAAGTACGCCAGCTCCAGTGCGGCCCACAGCGGTGTCGGCATCGACCTGACGATGTAGTCCGCGCGGGCCGCCGCCGAGGCCCTGCGTATCTTCTGCTCCAGCTCCTCCGCCTCCTCCGCCGTGCCCTCGCCGTTCGCCTCGTAGGCCTTGGCCTCGGTCCGCCGGAATCGCTCCACCGCCATCTCGCGTGTGATATTCGCCACCCAGGACCTCATCGAGCCCTGCTTCGGGTCGTACGCGCCCGGGTTGTCCCAGACATGGCTGAAGACTTCTCGGGTGACGCGGTCGGCCGCCGCGCTGTCGTCGAGCACGCGGTGGGCGAGGCTGTGCACGAGCGGTGCGAACCGGTCGTACAGCTCACCGAGCGCGGCGGCCTCGCCCCGCGCGAGCCGCTGCTGCATCCTGCGGTCCCAGCGAGGTGGTGTGTCCTTCGCCATACGACCCCCAGCCCTGTTCCTGCGCCCGTCCGTCCGCCCCTGCCACCATCATGCGAAGCCCGCCGTTCCTTCGAATGTAGTGGGCGGTGCCGAGGACACACGCCCCTTTGTGGCAAGTGCGCCCCCACAGCACTCATCACGTTTCGGACGAGCACAACGGGGCAGACGCGACGCGGTCGTGGCCGACGGGCCGTACGTGCTCTCCGCGTAACGGAGCACACAGGAGCCGTCGGCCGTCGTACCCTCCGGGAATGGACAGCGCAGAGTACGAGGCCAAGATCGCCTCCCGGTTCGCCGCCTTCGACCAGGACGGCAGCGGCTATATCGATCGCGAGGACTTCAGCGGGGCGGCGGCGGCACTGCTCGCCGAGTTCGGCACGACCGCCCGTTCCGACAAGGGACAGGCGCTCTACAACGGCGCCGAGGCGTTCTGGCAGGGCATGGCCGGCATCGCGGACGTGGACGGCGACCAACGGGTCAGCAGGCAGGAGTTCGTGACGGGCGCGGTGAAGCGGCTGCGCGACAACCCACTGCGGTTCGCGGAGATCGCCCGTCCGTTTCTACGCGCGGCGATCGCCGTCGCCGACGAGGACGGCGGCGGAGTGACTCCGGCGTCGGCCCAACGCGCGCTGCTGGTGCTGGGAGTCGCCGCCGAGGCGGCGGCTCGGGTGGCCGTGGAGCTGGACGCGGACGGCGACGGCAGGATCCACGAGGAGGAGATCCTGGCCGGCTTCGCCGCGTATTACGTGACTCCTGAGCCCTGATCGCGCCCGGGGCCGGTGATCCGGCCCCGTACATCCCGGCCCGTCCGTTCCGGTGCCGTGGCGCCGGCCCCGTACGTCCCGGCCCCGTACGTCCCGGCCCCGTACGTCCCGGCCCCGTACGTCCCGGTCCCGTACGTCCCGGTCCCGTGACGCCGGGCTCCGTACGTCCCGATGTCCGGTGGCCGTGCGCCCGCTCATTTGGTGATCGTGCGCCGCTCGTCCGGTGATCCGGTCCCGTCCGTCCGTTCTTGCCGGGAAAGTTCTGGCCTTGGCCTGCTGCTGCGTCACCGTGCGTGGCGAGAGGTGCCCTCTCGCGGTCGATACCGGGTTGTGTCCTTACGGCGGGCCGTCACAGGCCGGAGTCGCTCTTGCCTCCGGTACCCTCCATGGGGTGCGAGAGGTTGTGAGGCGCGAGGGTTGCGGTGTCGCCAGGACGGCGGCTCCGGGACCGAGAATGTGCGCCGCTCGCGCGGTACGAAGGCGCCGTGCGCGCCCATGTTCGACTCCCCGCGGCGCGCGTCGCACAGTATGCAGCACGCGTACTCCTTCGCGCTGGAATATGCCCGAAGCGCTTGTTGCGGTGACTGTACGTCAACCATGCTGTGTCGCAAGGAAATCACGTTCAGTGATCCTTTCGAGGACCTTGTCGAGGCGCGAGGCGATGTGTCCGCCGGTTCGGATGGTGTGAGCGGTGCAGGTGCTTCAGGTTCAGTTGGAGGTCGGGGCCGATCCGGCCGAGGTGGGCCGTGCCCGTCGTTGGGCGCGCTCCCGGCTCGTCGGCTCCGGTATAGGGGACGACGAACCGGTCGCGGAGACCTTGATCCTGCTCATCTCGGAGCTGGTCACCAACGCCGTGGTGCACACCGGCTGTCCGGCCGTGCTGCGGATGCTCTTCGGACTCGGCGCGGCCGAGGCGGGCACCGTACGGGTCGAGGTCGCCGACACCAGCGCAGCGCCGCCGCGTCCGCGCCACGCGGACGGTGAGGACACCAACGGGCGCGGTCTGGAACTGGTCGACGGACTCGCCGACCGATGGGGCTGGCAGCCGGAGGGCGCGGGCAAGCGCATCTGGTGCGAGGTGGACCGGCGTACGCCGGAGGCCGCGTCGGGCGCATACGCTCCGGCCTCCTCGGTCTCCTCGGCCTCCTCCGCTCCCTCCTATGAGTCGTCCTCCTACAAGCCGGCCGCCTACAAGCCGTCCCGCGCGGTACCGCGTCCCGCGTGACGCGCGAGCCCTTCGACCGTAGGCCCTTTGGCCGTGAGCCCTTCGACCGTGAGTCCGTCTACGGTGAGCCCTCCGACCGCAGTTGACGGGCTCCCGCCCTCCGCCGCCGCGCGGAACGTACGCCGGTAGACCGTCGGCGGCACGCCCAGCGCCGACTGGAGGTGCTGGCGCATCGACTGCGCCGTACCGAAACCCGCGTCCCGCGCCACCTGGTCGACCGAGAGATCGGTCGACTCCAGCAGCTGTCTGGCCCGTTCGACGCGCTGCTGCACCAGCCACTGACCGGGGCTGACGCCCGCCTCCTCACGGAACCGGCGCGTGAACGTCCGTACGGACATGGACTCCTGCTCCGCCATGTCACGGAGCTGGATCGGCTCATGGAGCCGGGCGAGCGCCCAGCTCCTCGCGGTGGCGGTGGTCGCGAGCTGCGGTTCGGGAATCGGGCGCCGGATGTACTGCGCCTGGCCGCCGTCCCGGTGCGGCGGTACGACCGTACGGCGCGCGACATCGTTGGCGACCGCCGTGCCGTGGTCGCGGCGCACCATATGCAGACAGAGATCGATCCCGGCGGCGACTCCGGCCGAGGTCAGTACGTCACCGTCGTCCACGAACAGGACGTCCGCGTCGACCTTGATCCGCGGGAACAGCCCCTGGAAATGGGCGGCATGGGCCCAGTGGGTGGTCGCCGGGCGGCCGTCCAGAAAGCCCGCGGCGGCCAGCACATAGCTGCCGGTGCAGATGGAGACCATCCGGGTGTCCGGCCGCAGATGGGCGAAGGCGGCGGTGAGTTCCTCGGTGAGCACGCCCTCGGTGTAGACGGGACCGAGTCTGTGAGAGGCGGGCACGATCACGGTGTCGGCGGTGGCGAGCGCCTCGGGACCGTTCTCGACAAGGATCGAGAAGTCCGCGTCGGTACGGATCAGGCCCGGCGAACGTACCGAGCAGGTGACGATCTCGTACAGCGGCCTGCCCTCGGAGTCGCGGGCGCGGCCGAAGATCCGCTGAGGGATGCCCAGTTCGAAAGGGATCAGGCCTTCGAGGGCGAGGACGACGATCCGGTGCGACGGGCGGTACGGGCCGGACGAGTCCTGCGGCGGGTTCTGCGGCGAGTCCTGCATGGGCGCTCCTGTCGGATGGCGGCGGTCCGCTTCGTGGATGCTTCTTGGAGGTCCAGACCACGTCTTGATAGGTGTCACCTCTGTGACACAAAAGCGCGCGGCGGCAGAGGCCGTTCCCGAACAGGCCGTTCCCGAACGGGCCGTTTCCGAAGAGGCCGTTCCTGAGTCCGGCATCCCGGGTGACACCGCGAAGGCCGCAGGACTCACCCTCTGGAACCCCAACTTCCGGCTCTTCTTCCTCGCCCGTACCGTCGCGCGCTTCGGCGACGGCATGGTGCCGGTCGCCCTCGCCGCCGGACTGCTCGACGCGGGATACGGCGCCTCGTCCGTGAGCTTCGCGCTCGGCGCGTGGATGGCGTGCTTCGCCGGCTTCGTGATCGTCGGCGGAGTGCTGGCGGACCGGTTCACACCGCGCCGGATGATGGTGCTGGCGGACGCGATACGGCTGGTCGGTACGGCGGTGCTCGCCGTCGCGTTCGTCATGGGACCGCCGGCGCTCTGGCTGGTGTACGCGCTGAGCGCGCTCAGCGGGCTGGGCGCGGCGGTCTTCCAGCCGGGTGTGGCCAGCATGCTGCCGCTGATGGCGCCCGACGTACAGCGCGGGAACGCCGTCCTGCGGGTCGCCGAGTCGCTGACGGCGATGGCCGGTCCCGCGGTGGCGGGCGCGCTGGTCGGGCTCGGCGGTCCCGGGGTGATCTTCGGAGTCAACGCGGCGACCTTCGCGGTCAGCGGGATCTGTCTCTTCCTGATCCGGATGCCCTCCGTCGCGCCGGTGACCGGTGAGTCGATGCTCTCCGAACTGATCGGCGGCTGGCGGGAGTTCCGGGCGCGGTCCTGGCTCTGGGGAGTGATCGCGGTCTGGTCGGTGTACGGCATCACGGTGCTCGGCCCGATCACTCCGCTGGAGGCGGTCGTCGTCACCGAGCGGCACGGCTCGGCGATGTTCGGGGTGATGATGACGGTGACCGGCGCGGGCAACGCGGTGGGCGGGCTGATCGCGATGCGGCTGCGCCCGCGCAGACCGCTGTTCGCCGGGACGTTCGCGCTGTTCGGCGTGGTCGCGAACGTGCTGGTGCTGGCGTACGACGTGCCGGTGCCGCTGCTGGCCGCGGGCTTCTTCCTCGGCGGTGTGTCCCTGGCGTTCTGGCTGGTGATGTGGTCCACGACGGTCCAGACGCAGGTCCCGGCCGAGGCGCTGAACCGGCTGCACGCGTATGACGTCGCGGGCTCGCTGATCATGCTCGCGGTCGGGCGGGCGCTGGCGGGTCCGGTGGCGGAGGCGGTGGGCGTACGGGAGGTGCTGGTGGCGGGCGCGGTGATCAATGTGGCGGTGTGCGGTGTGCTGCTGGCGGTACCGGCCATCAGAGGGCTGCGCAGGGCGGAGTAGCGGTGCGTGGGGTGCCGTGAGGACGCATGGCCCGATCGTAGCGAATGCTGTCCCTCGGGCCACTCGTAAGGACTGTTCCGTCCATCGATCCTGTCTGACGTGACACAGTCAACCGAACTTCCCGCCCAGGACGACGCGGCGCGGTCATCCGGCGCCCCGGGCGCTTCCCGTACGCCCGGCGCGTCGCGTACGCCTCGTACGCCTCGTACACCCGGGCGTATCCACCGGGCGTGGTTCGTCGCCGTCGTCACCTTTGTGACGATCATCGGCGCCGCGGCCTTCGCCTCGCTTCCCGGTCTGCTGATCGAGCCGCTGCATACGGAGTTCGACTGGTCCCGGGGCACGATCGGCTTCGCGGTCTCGGTCAATCTGGCGCTGTACGGGCTGACGGCGCCGTTCGCGGCGGCGCTGATGGACCGGTTCGGCATCCGCCGGGTCGTGGCCGTGGCGCTGACCGTCATCTCGGCCGGATCGGTGCTGACGGTCTGGATGACCGCGGCCTGGCAACTGGTGCTGTACTGGGGCATTCTGGTCGGCCTCGGCAGCGGCTCGATGGCGCTGGCCTTCGCGGCGACGGTGACCAACCGCTGGTTCGTGGCGCGGCGCGGTCTGGTCACCGGGATACTCACCGCGGCGGGCGCCTCCGGGCAGCTGGTGTTCCTGCCGCTGCTCTCCTGGCTGGTGGAGCACCACGGCTGGCGGCCGGCCGCGGTCACGGTCTCGCTGGCGGCGCTGGCGGTGGTCCCGTTCGTCTGGCTGCTGCTGCGGGACCATCCGGCGGATGTGGGCCTGCCCGCGTACGGCGCGAAGGAGTTCGTGGCCAAGCCCGCGCCGGTGCCGGGCGCGGCGCGGCGGGCGGTCTCGGTGCTGGTGTCGGCGGCGCGTACGGGACCGTTCTGGCTGCTGGCCGGTACGTTCGCGATCTGTGGCGCCTCCACGAACGGCCTGGTCAAGACCCACTTCGTACCGGCGGCGCACGACCACGGCATGCCGATCACGGCGGCGGCGTCGCTGCTCGCGGTGATCGGTGTCTTCGACGTGGTCGGCACGATCGCCTCCGGCTGGTTCACCGACCGCTTCGAGGCGCGCCGGCTGCTGGCGGTGTACTACGCCCTGCGCGGTGTCTCGTTGCTCTTCCTGCCGATGCTGCTGGCGCCCTCGGTCCATCCGCCGATGCTCTTCTTCATCGTCTTCTACGGCCTGGACTGGGTCGCGACGGTCCCGCCGACGATCGCCCTGTGCCGCGAGCACTACGGCGAGGACAGCGCGATCGTCTTCGGGTGGGTCCTCGCCTCGCACCAGGTGGGCGCGGCGGCCGTGGCCTTCGCGGGCGGTCTGGCCCGGGACGTCTTCGGCTCCTACGACGTGGTCTGGTACGCCTCGGGCGCGCTGTGCGCGGCGGCGGCGCTGATGGCCCTGGTCATCCGCCGCCCTCTTCCGCTTCCGCGGATGCCGGCCACGCCGTAGGCGGCAGCGGCGAGTGCTGGTCGGAGGCTTGGAATGCCTGGATGACGAAGCCCGCGAAACGTCTGGAGGCCATGACCCGGGTCGTGGTCGTGGCGGTGTGGATCCCCTTGTTCGCCATGAGCATGAGAATCAGATCGTCCAGGACGAAGTCAGGGCGCAGGCGTCCGGCTTCCTTGGCGCGGTGGGCCAGTCCGGCAACTGATTTCAGTGTGTATTCACGGCCCGCGGCGATGTCCGTCACGCCCGGAAAGGCCGACATGAAGGCTTCGGTGAAGCCCCGGTCCCGTGCGTGCAGCTCGCAGATCTTTTCGATCACCAGGCAGAGGCCACGCCAGGGATCAGGATCGGCGCATCCTTCGTCGACGATGGCGCGACACGCGCGCATCTGGTCCGCGAAGGCTTCGGTGACCAGCATCTGCTTGGTCGGGAACCGGCGGTACAAGGTGGCAGGTCCAACCCCGGCGCGCCGCGCGATCTCCCGCATCGGCACGTTCAGACCCTGGGTGGAGAACAGCGCACGGGCCGCGTCAAGGATGCGTTCGCGATTGTCCATGGCGTCGGAACGCAGGGGGTGAGGCAAAGGGTCGGTCACCACTCTCACTTTACCTAAGCGGACGGGGGCGTCCGTTAGCGTTCCGGACGCAGAGATTTCGCAAGCCGGTGAGGGCCGTTGGCGTGTGCGGTGCATGGCCGCTCCTGCCCGATCCGAGAAGTGGAGACCACGTTGAAGGCAGTTCTGATCCGAACGTACGGAGGTCCCGAAGGCCTGGCGGTCGTCGACCTCCCCACCCCCGTACCCGCTGCCGGACAGGTGCTGATCGCCACCGAGGCGGTCGGCGTGGGCGGTGTCGACACCGTGATCCGGAGCGGGGCTCTGGCCGCCTACGGCTTCAAGGAGGGCCATATTCCGGGCGGTGAGGTGGCGGGCACCGTTACCGCGGTCGGTGACGGCGTCGACGCGTCGTGGATCGGCCGGCGGGTGTGGGGATTCACCGGCACGGGCGGAGGCTATGTCGAACAGGCCGTCGCGCCGGTTGAGGAGGTGCTTTCCCTGCCCACGAACCTGTCCGCCGTCGACGCGGTGACGCTCGGCAGTTCCGGTGTGGTGGCCCACTTCGGGCTTCGCCACGCCCATTTCGCTCCCGGGGAGACAGTCCTGGTGCGTGGCGCGGCCGGCAGTATCGGGATCATGGCAGTGCAGCTCGCGGCTCACGGTGGTGCCGCCGCGGTGGCGGTCACGACGTCGTCGGCCGAGCGCGGCGAGCGGCTGCGCCGTCTCGGTGCGACCCATGTGCTGGACCGCTCCGGCGAAGGAGGGAAGGAGGCTCCTGCGGGCTATGACGTCATCATCGACGTTGTGGCCGGTGGGGACATGCCGTCGTTCTTCGACAGGCTCAACCCGAACGGCCGCATGGTGGCCGTGGGCGTGGTCGCGGGTCAGCCGCCGGCGGACTTCGGCACGAGGATGATGGCGGCGTTCCAGAAGTCGATGTCTTTCGCGACTTTCAGCACCGACACCGTCACCGGAGCCGACCGGCATGCCGTGCGGAGCGAGCAGTTCGCCGCAGCGAGCCGCGGTGAGATCGAAACAGTGGTGCACGAGCTGCTGCCGCTGGACGGAGCCGTGCTGGCGCACCAGAAGATGGACGCGGGCGAGGTCTTCGGACGGATCGTCCTGACGCCGTAGCCCCCGCGACCGTACGGCCCGGTCGGGAGCAGCCCTGCGGTCCACGCTGAGCGCTGTGGCCGGAGTTGAAAACTCCACCGGCATGAGGCGGACGTAACCACCTGCCCGCGCCCCGAGGCCGGTCAGCTCGCCCGGTCGAGCGGCTCGAAGGCGACGTTCAGCCGCAGGTGGAGCGCGGAGGCGAAGCGTTCGAGCAGGGGCAGGGTGGGCATCGTGCCGCCCGCCTCGAACCGCGCCACAGCGGGCTGCCGCAAGCCGGCCGCCTCGGCGAGCTGGGCCTGTGTCATCCCGAGCGCCTCACGGCGTTCCCGTACGGCACGGCCGAGTTCATAGCGGATCCGTGTCGCCTCGTACGCTTCCTGAGCCTCCGGCCGAGCCAGGGTTTCCTCCCTCAGCTCGGCCCAACTCTTCCGGCCGCTCATCCCGGTCACTCCTCATCGGCTGTACTTCTGAAACACGGCCTGGCGGGACAGGGCTTTGGCTATGCGGTGGGCGTCGATGGAGAGTTCTCGGAGCATGCCGCTGATCGGGTTGGTGAAGCCTGTGAAGTAGAGGCCCGGGGCGTGGGGCGGGGTGTGGGGGCCTTGGGTGAGGGGGCGGCCGGTGGGGGAGAGGACGTTCAGTGGGCCCAGCAGAGGCTCCAGCGCGCGCTCGTAGCCCGTGGCCGCTATGACCACCTCCGGTGTGATCCGGGTGCCGTCGGCCAGGACGACCTTGTTCTGCTCGAAGGACTCGACCGCCGCCACCGGCTCGACCCGTCCCTCCCGTACCGCGTCGATCAGCCCTACGTCCTGCACCGGGATCGCGCCCTGGCGTACCCGCGTGTACAGGCCCGTGTCCGGGCGTGGCAGGCCGTGGGACGACAGGTCCGGGACGGCGATCCGGGCCAGCACCCAGCTCGCGCCGTCGACCAGCCAGGCCGGCAGCCGGCGGACCAGGATGCCCGTCGACTGGGCCGGCCAGCCCGCCGTGGAGCGCCGCACGATGTGCGGGACCGTACGGACGGCGAGGCGCACCCGTGCCGCGCCGCCCTCCACGAGATCGACCGCGATCTCCGCGCCCGTGTTGCCGACGCCCACCACCAGCACGTCCTTGCCCGCGTACGGCCGCGCGTCGCGGTACTCGCTCGCGTGCAGCAGCTCGCCGTCGTATGTCTCACGGCCGGGCCAGGACGGCACCTTCGGCGTGTGGTTGTAGCCGGTCGCCACGACGACCGCGCGCCCGGTCAGCTCCCGTCCGCCCGTCGCGTGCAGCAGCCAGCCGGAGCCGTCCGGTGAGCGCTCGACGCGGGTGACCTCGACACCGGTGACGATCTCCAGCCGGTGGAACTCCGCGTACTTCTCCAGATAACGGACCACATCCGCGCGGGCCACCCACCGTCCGAAGGAGCGCGGCATCTTCAGTCCCGGCAGGGCGGAGTGGCGGCGGGTGGTGTGCAGCCGCAGCCGGTCGTAGTGGCCGCGCCAGGAGGCTCCGACGGCGTCGGACTTCTCCAGTACGACGGCCCGTACGCCTCGTTCGCGCAGTACGGCGGCGACGGCGAGCCCGCCCGGGCCGCCGCCGATGACATACACGGGACGGTCCTCGGTGCGGTCGAAATCGTCGGGCATGAAAGCTGAGCGTAATCGGAACATCACATGGTGGGTATCGGTCAAGACGGGAAATCGGTTGCGAATCGATCACGCTCAACGGGGATGCGGGGAGGTCGCGGCTGTTCCGGTGCCGTGCCGACCTCTGGCGTCGGAGTTACGGCCAGAGCAACTCCCGTACCCAGCCGTCCCCTTCGCGCCGGTAGCGCAGCCGTACATGCCGTCTGCGCGCGTCCCCCTGGAAGAACTCCACCTCGTCCGGCACCAGAACGTACGCCGTCCACGACGCCGCCTCCGCGTCCGGCTCGTGCCGCGCCCGCTCCCATGCCGCCTCGCTCGCCCGCGCCAACTCCTCCGCCGAGCCCAGCACTTCGCTCTGCCGTCCCACCAGCGCGGAGGCCAGCGCGCCCGTCGAGCGCACCCGCAGATCCGCGACGCTCTTCTCGCGGCCGGCGCTGTGGACGGTGCCCCGGATCCGTACGGCGCGGGCCCGGGCCGGCCAGTAGAAGCCGAGCGCGGCCTCGGGACGGGCGGCCAGCTGCCGGCCCTTGCGGCTGGTCGCGTGCGTGGCGAAGTGCCAGCCGCGGCCGTCCGCGTCGTGCAGCATCAGCGTCCGTACATCGGGCCGGCCGTGCTCGTCGGCGGTCGCCAGCGTCATGGTGTGCGGCTCGGGCTGCCCGGCCGCGACCGCCTCGGTGAACCATCGCCGGAACAGCGGCAGCGGCTCCTCGGGCGCGGCGGCTGGATCGAACACGGGCAGCCGCTCCATGTCCCAGACCGGCTGGTCGCGCAGCAGGGCGCGGAAGGCCTCCTGCTCGTGGTCGTTCACGGGCGCCGTTTCCCCCCGGCTCTTGGTGCGTAAGAAACGCTAAGAAACAGAAGTGGTCCGGATACGGGAGCGCCGACAGGGATCAGAGGTCTGATCCGCCGTCGGCGTGACAGGACAGTGAGGGCACGCCCGTACCGTGCCCGCCGGCCGATGCGCCGGCTCGCTCGGCGGCCTACTTCGTGGGCTTTCTGCCGGTGATGCCGAGATGGACCAGGAGCGCGAGATTCGGCTTCAGTTCGGCCTGCTTCACGCCCCAGCTCTGGAAGTTCTTCTGGTGCGAGGCCACCGAGGCGAGCATCACGACCAGCGAGCCCGCCAGCGCCGCCGGGCTGACGTCCTTGTCGATCCTGCCCTTCGACTGGAGCTCCTTCACGGACTCCGTAAGGGAGTTGGTGACGGAGTTGAGGATCTTCAGGCGGATCTTGTTGAACCGCTTGTCGCCCTCCGCCGCGCCCAGATCGACGACCCGGAGGATCGCGTCGTGCTTGCGCCAGAAGTCGAGGAAGCCCTCGACCAGGTCCTCCGACGTCTGCCAGCCGGCCTTGCCGGCCCAGGAACGGCCGGAGACCAGCGCGGTCAACCCGGTGCCCTCCTTGGCCATTTCCTCGGCGATTTCGAGGACGGCGCCCTCGACGTCCGGAAAGTACTGGTAGAAGGTCGCGGGTGAAGTCCCCGCCCGCCGGGCCACGTCGATGACTTTGACGTCCCGGTACGGTGAGGAGCTGAGCATCTCGCCGAGGCAGTCGAGCAGCTTCTGCCGCGTCGCCTGCCCGCGCCGACCAGCCACTCGGCCGTCGACGGTGCGCACTTGTCCTGTCATGCCGTCAGCTTACCGAGGGGTGATCCGGGCGCGATTTGGCCGAGTGCAAATGGGGATCCGGCCATCTCTCGCACGGGTCGTGCGCGCGGACTGTCATCCCCAGGAGTGGACTGTCATCCCCAGGACTCACGTGCGGGTGAATAGTGTTATCAACAGCCTGTGGATAACTTCGGTGGATAACTCGGGGTGCCGAGGGCTTCACGCTGCGATAATCGAGCAATTGCACTATTTCATCCGCTGCGGCCCGGGTCGCGGCCCATTAGGTTGACTGTGACGGGCACCACACGGCAGGTGCCATGCGCGGAAGGAGCCGGACATGGCCGCGTTCGCGGAATCCACGCCGTGCTGGGTGGATGTGTCGCTCCCCGATCTCGAAGCGGGCAAGCGCTTCTACGGCGAACTGTTCGGCTGGACCTTCGGCCAGGACAGCGGTGCGGCGTACGGACACTACCGCGCGGCGTACGGGCACTACACGGGGGCGTTCAGCGGCGGCAGGCGCGTGGCCGGTCTCGCCGCCAAGAAGGACGGCAGGATGCCCACCGTCTGGGGCGTCTACTTCGCCACCTCCGACGCCGTCGCGCTGATGGACCGGATCACCCGGGCGGGCGGCCGGACCGTACAGCCGCCGACGGCCCTGGGGCCGTTCGGTGTGATGGCGCAGGCCGCCGATCCGGCCGGCGCGGTCTTCGGGCTCTGGCAGTCGGAGGAGGGCTGGGGCTTCGAGAAGACGGGCCTGCCGGGCTCGTTCTGCTGGACCGAGCTCTATACGCGGGACAAGGAGCGCGTCGATCCGTTCTACGAGACGGTCCTCGGCTTCCGTGGGACGGATCTGCCCGACTCCTCGGTCGACTTCCGCATATGGTCCCTGGCCGGTACGGAAGCTGCGATGGTCGGCGGTGGGGCTGACTCCGAGCCAGGGCAGGCTGACACCGGACCAGGGCCGGGCGGCGCGGAACCTGGGCCTGTCGGCGCCATCGGCGGACGCAGCGTCATCACAGATGCCTTTCCCGCGGAGATGCCCGCCCACTTCCTCGTCTATTTCTCCGTCAGCGACTGCGATACGACGGCGGGTACGGTCGTCCGGCTCGGCGGCCGGATCACCACACCGCCGTTCGACATCCAGTACGGACGGATGGCCGCTCTGATGGACAACCAGGGCGCCGCTTTCGCCGTTCTCGCCGAGCCGGAACGGTGGCCGGAACGGTGATAAACGGGCGATCAGCGGTGAAGGTGTGACACATGTGGTGTCCGGATCGAGGTGAGACACCCCGATCCGCCCCCGGGTTCGCAACCGTTGCCTCAGGCAGGAAGAATCAGGGGGCACGGGGCCGTACCTTGGTGGCCCGTACGGGGAGGTGGCAGGCAAGTGGAGCAGCTTACGCAGCACGATCCAAGACGCATCGGCCCTTTCGAGGTGCTGGGACGGCTCGGGGCCGGCGGCATGGGGCTGGTCTATCTCGCGCGCTCGGCGTCGGGCCGCCGGGTGGCGATCAAGACCGTACGTACCGAGCTTGCCGAGGACCAGCTCTTCCGGGTCCGCTTCACGCGCGAGGTGGAGGCGGCGCGGGCCGTCAGCGGCTTCTACACCGCCGCCGTCGTGGACGCCGATCCCAGGGCCGCGGTGCCCTGGCTGGCCACCGCGTATGTGCCCGCTCCCTCGCTGGAGGAGATGGTCAACGAGTGCGGTCCGATGCCGGCGCAGGGCGTGCGCTGGCTGGCGGCGGGCATCGCCGAGGCGCTCCAGTCGATTCATGGCGCCAATCTCGTCCACCGCGATCTGAAGCCGTCGAACGTCCTGGTGGTGGAGGACGGGCCGCGCGTCATCGACTTCGGTATCGCCTCCGGTGTCTCCAACACCCGGCTGACGATGACCAATGTGGCTGTCGGCACTCCGGCGTACATGTCGCCCGAGCAGGCGCGGGACTCGCGGAGTGTGAAGGGCGCGAGCGATGTCTTCTCGCTCGGTTCGACGCTGGTGTTCGCCGCCACCGGACACGCGCCCTTCCACGGGGCGAATCCCGTCGAGACCGTCTTCATGCTGCTGCGCGAGGGACCGGATCTGGAGGGCCTGCCGGACGAGCTGCGGCCTCTCATCGAGTCGTGCATGCAGATGGACGCCGCGCGGCGCCCTTCGCCCGCCGATCTCCAGGCCCAGCTCGCTCCTCATCTCTTCGCCTCGGGCAGTGACGACAGCGGTACGGCGTCGGCGTGGCTGCCGGACCTCGCCACGGCGATGATCGAGCGGCGCAGGGCCGGCGGGCGGGTCCCGGCGGGAGCCGCGCGCCCGGCGGCGCCCGCCGCGCCCGCGCCCGTGCCCGTACCGCCGCCGCCCGCGCACGAGCCGCCCAGGCCCGCGCAGGCTCCGGACTGGGACGCCGCCTGGCGCCCGGACGGCGGCGGACAGCGGGACGGCGGGCACGCGGGCGGCGGGCAGCAGGGCGGTGGTCATCCGGGCGGCGGGCAGCAGGGCGGTCGGCACGGTGGCGGGCAGCGCGGCGGTGGCCATCCGGGCGGCGGCGGGCGGCACGGCGGACGGCCCGAGGCGGTCCCGTCTCCCGCGTCCGCCGCGTACGCCTCGGCGTCCCCGCCGGTCGCTCCTCCTCGTACGCCACCGGACGGTCCCGTACGGCTGCCCGGTTCGCCGGTCCCGATCGGTCCCGGTCCCCGGGTCGCGGACACGCGCGCGGCGGTCGCCGTGGGCCCGGGCGCCGGCGCGGGCCCCGCCACCGGCTGGATCCGTCCGCCGGCCGGGCTGAACGGTACGGACGCGGTGCCCGGCGCCGTAGCGCCCTCGGCGGCTCCCGCTCCGCCCGCCCTGCCCGCGCCCACCCAGCCCCAGCCGCCCGACGGCGCCGGCGCGCCGGCCCGCTGGCGGCCCTGGCGGTTCCGGATGTCGAACGACGTCTGGGGCACTCCGGTCGTCGACGGCGAGCTGCTCTATGTCACCTCCTTCGAGGTGCACGCGCTGGACGTGGGCACCGGGCGCCGCCAGTTCAAGACCAGGGACGTGGCCTGGGCGATGGCCGTCGCCGGAGGCCGTATCCACGCCTCCGACGGGCCGACGCTGTACGCGCTCGACGGCAAGGACGGCAGCGAGCGCTGGCGGCTGCGGACCGACGCCTGGGTGTACTCCCTCAAGGTCGACCGCGGCACGGTCGTCACCGGTACGCGCGGCGGCGGTGTCCAGGCGTGGGAGGCGTCCACCGGCGAGAAGCTGTGGGAGACCACCGGGGCCCAGACGGACTTCGAGACGCCCGAGGCCGGGCCCGCGGTCTTCGACGGCACGGTGTACGTGTGGAAGGAGGCCCGGCTGCTGGCGCTGGACGCGCGCTCGGGCGCCGAGCTGTGGTCGTATCCCATCGGCGACGCCGCCTCTTGCGGCGGCGTGCCCGTACGGGTCAGGCCCGCCTCCGACGGCCATCTGTATGTCTCCGCCGGTACGCGCGTCCTGTCGGTCGAGATCGGGACCGGCCGGGTGCGCTGGCACTTCGAGGCGCCCGCGGTCTTCCTCTCGCCGCCGGCCTTCGCGCCCGGTCCCGCGGTCACGGGCGGCGGTGTCTATCTCGCCGACTATCTCGGCACGGTGTACGCGCTGGACGCCGCCACCGGCAAGGACCGCTGGCGTATCGCGACGGAGTCCCGCCAGTCGATCGAGCCGGTGCTGGTCGCCGACGGCAATGTGCATGTCGGCAGCGGCAGCGCGCTGTACACGCTGGACGCGGTGACGGGCACGCCCAAGTGGCGCTTCGCGGCGGGCGGCGAGGTCATCGGCGCTCCGGTCGTCGCGGACGGCAGGCTGCACTTCGGCTCGGCCGACCATGTGCTGTACACGCTGGACGCGAGCGGCGGGCAGCTCCGCTGGAAGCTGGCGACGGGCGGCGAGATCACGGGCTCGCCGGTGGCGCGGCGAGGTGTGGTGTACGCGTGCAGCAAGGACCGGTGTGTGTACGCGCTGGACGCGGTGAAGGGGACGGCGACGGGGCGCGGGTCGCGGTAGCGGCGGCTTGCGGGCTTGCGGCTGGGGCGACTGTGGCTGGGCGGCTTGCGGCTGGGCTCAGTGGCGCGGGGGATCGTCGTCCCGGGGCTCGGTGCGGCCGTCGTTGACGGGCAGGGACTGGGTGTCGCCGTCCTGGGACTGGTTCTGCTGGTTCTGCTGGGGCTCGTCGTACTGCGGAGGCCCGAACTTGTGGGGCCCTTCCCATGGATGCCCGTACACCGGTGGCTGGTAGGGCCGGGGATGCGTGCCGTACTGCGGTTGCTGCTGCTCCTGGTCCTGGTCCTGGCCGTACGGATGCGCTCCGTACGATTCCCAGTCCTCGTCCTGCGGCGCGGGCTCCTGCTGGACTTCCTGCTGGACGGGAGCCGGGTACGGGTACGGGTACGGGTACGGCGCCTCCGGGGCCGGGTAGTGCGCGCGGCGACCGCTCATCACCAGCGCGGCCAGCAGCAGCACCACTCCACCGCCGAGGGCGTACGCGACACCGAGGCCCAGCCCGGTACCGCCGCCGCTGATACTGAGCCCGTTCGACACCTGGCCCTGGCGCACCATCCACAGGACCGTGAAGCCCAGAACGATCAGCCCGGCGAGCGCCACCAGCAGCCGCGACCGCAGTACCAGCCCGATCAGCGTGACGAGCGCGGCGAAGGCGAAGGGCAGCAGCAGCGAGACCGCGACCGCGGAGCTGGTGGCGGTGATGCCGTTGAACAGGTCGGCGACGCGGTAGTCATGCCCTCGACGGCCGTCGAACCAGATGAGGAACGGGCTCAGTACGGCCGCCGCCGCGGCGGCGAGAGCGAGGATCGACCCGATGATGTTGCGGACCATCGCCGCCTCCTGACCACGGGTGTACGGATCCCGCTCCCGGTGCACGACGCTACGCCGGGTGCCGGAGGCGCGCCATGCGACGGCTGGGGCGTGCGGGCAGGTGCGGGCAGGTATGGGCATGTGCAGGCGCGCTGTTAAGGTGTCGCGCGCGATTGACAGGTTCATGGGCGACAACGGGGGAAGGCACGGTTTTGCTGCGTCGACGGATGAAATTCGCGGCCGTACTGGTCGTGGTGATGCTGGCCCTGACGGGATTCTCGTCGGGCAAGGGATCCGGCTCCGGCAAGGGAAAGAGCAAGGGATCGAGCAGCAGTGGAGGCGGCGGCTGCTCCAGCTCGAAGAAGTCGAACGGCGGCTATGTGGGCGCGGGCACGAGTTCGGGCTCGGACTACGACTCCGATGACGACTACGGCTCCGGCTCGTCCAGCGGCTCGACGGCCAATCCGTACGCCACGTCCACCACGTCCGGCACCGTCCAGGCCCGTATCGTCACCTGCGTTCGCAAGGCGAGCGGCAAGCGCAAGGCCGTCACCTACGCGACAGTGCGCGTGGAGACGCCCTCGGGCACGACAGGCCTCTACGAGATAGACGTCGACTTCAAGGACGCCTCGGGCACGGTCGTCGACAACGCCGACACGGAAGTGACCTTGGAGAGCGGCGAGTCGGAAACACTCCGCATCCCGATGGACTCCCCGAAGCAGATAACCCGCGTACGCACCTGCGAAGCAAGAGCCACAGCCCAGAGCTGACCGCCGGGCGGACACGGACGCCGGTCGGACACGGACAGAGGGGCCGAGCGAAACGCTCGGCCCCTCTGTCGCTTCCCCCGGATCCCCCCGGATCCCCCGTGTTGTGCGCTACTTCCCCCGTAAACCTCGCGGCCGCGACGGCTCCCCCTCCGCGCCGTCGCGGCCGCTCCCCGTCGGGAACTGGTCAGGGCTTCGGCGGCGCCGGCGAGTGGCTGTCCATCGTCGTGATCTCGGACTCGCCGACCGGTGTCGACGGCGAGTGGCTGTCCTGCGTGGTGACGTCCGCTTCCTTCGCCGGCGTGGACGGCGAGTGGCTGTCCTGCGTGGTGATGTCCGTGGGCTTCGTGGGCTTTGTGGGCAGGATCGGCGAGTGGCTGTCCAGAGTGGTGATGTCTTCGTTCTTCGTCACGTCGCTCATATCTGGAACTCCCGTAAAACTTCATGGCGTGCACTGGCTGAAATCGCCCGTTCGGCGGCTCCCCCGGAGGTCGCCGAACGGGCGATTCGGGCGCTCACCCAGAGGGTGTAGCGCGTGGCAACCCGTCTGCCCCCCGAGGCGACGGATCGATGTACCGAGGCTCGCAGGTGGGCATAAACAATCGATGAACGCCCTGACGGGCAGCGCTCAGGCGGCTTTGAGGGGTGAGAGGAGCAGCCGTACCTCGGCGGCGCCCGCTCCGTCTACACGTTCGTGGATGGCCAGCGCCTCCTGCCAGCAGACCTGCGCGCGGTCGAGCTGGCCGAGGCTGCGCAGCGTTTTCCCCAGCAGCGTCAGGGCCTTGGCGTGCATCCAATCGCCGCCGATGAAGCCGGTCGTGAGCGCCTGCTCCGCGTGCTGTGCCGCGTTGGCGGGACGTCGCGCCAGCAGATGGACCTCGGCGATACGGAAGTGGGTCGTCCCTTCCCACAGGCGCTGCCGGGTGTCCACGAAGACCTTCAGCGCCTCGGAGAGCTGCTCCAGCGCCTCCGTGAGGCGCCCGGACTGGGTGAGGACGATGCCCAGCGCGTATCTGGCGTTGGCGAGCCGCAGGGTGAGTCCCAGCTCGTCGTATATGGCGACGCCCTGGTGCGCGAGTTCCACCGCGTCGGAGGTGCGGCCCATGGAGGCGACGACCCGGGAGAGGTTGCACAGGGCGCTCGCCTCGCCGGGCCGGTTGCCGTCCGCGCGGAACGCCTCGATCGCCTTGAGCAGATACCTCTCGCCCGCCGCGTACTGATGGGTGCAATTGGCGACGATTCCGAGCTCGTTGGGCGCGTTGCTGGCGATCCAGGCGTCCGGCGACTCCTGCTTGAGCTCGGCCGCGCGGCGTGCCTCCGTCCCGGCCAGTTCGAACCGGCCCGCGCCGTTGTGCACCTGGGCGAGCGTCACCCGGGCACGGGCCTCCGCGTGCGCGTCCCGCGCGGTGGCCGCGGCGTCCCGCGCGGCGGTCGCCGCGGCCTCGTACCGCTTCGAACTGGCACCGGACTCGGCGAGGTCCTTGGAGGCCAGCAGGAGATCGACCGCCCGCCGCAGCATGGTCGCGTCGAGGGACTGCTGTACACAGGCCAGGATCGAACCGGCCTCCGAACGCAGCCAGTCCAGCGCGAGGGCGGCGTCGCCGAACTCCAGCGCCGGGTAGCGCGTGACCTCCAGATGGTCGACGGTACGGTCCCCCGGCCGCTCCAGTGCGTACACCCGTGCCGCCGTCGCCAGGTAGAAGTCCAGCAGCCGCGACATCGCCGACTCGCGCTCCGACGGCGGCTGTTCGTCGCGTTCCGCGCAGGCGCGGGCGTAGAGGCGTACGAGGTCGTGGTAGCGGTAGCGGCCCGGGGCCGCGGATTCCACGAGGGAGGTGTCGACCAGCGACTCCAGCAGGTCCTCCGTGGCCTGGATCGGCAGGTCCAGGACGGCGGCGGCAGCGGCCAGGGAGAGGTCCGGGCCGTCCGCCAGGCCCAGCAGCCGGAAGGCGCGCGCCTGGGCCGGCTCCAGCGCGCCGTAGCCGAGTTCGAACGTCGCCTTGACCGCGAGGTCGCCCGCCTGGAGCTCGTCCAGGCGCCGCCGCTCGTCCGCGAGCTTCGCCGCGAGGACCGAGACCGTCCAGGTGCGGCGGGCCGCGAGCCGCGAGGCCGCGATACGGATCGCCAGCGGCAGGAAACCGCACGCCGCGACCACATCCAGCGCCGCCTTGCGCTCCGAGGTGACGCGCTCCTCGCCGACGATCCGGGTGAAGAGCTGGAGCGCCTCCTCCGGCGACATCACATCGAGGTCCACGAGATGCGCGCCGGCCAGATCGACCATCCGTACCCGGCTGGTGACCAGCGCCGCGCAGCCTTCCGTACCGGGCAGCAGCGGGCGGACCTGTGCGGCGTCGTGCGCGTTGTCCAGCAGGACGAGGATGCGCCGGCCGTCGAGCGTGGAGCGGTAGAGCGCGGAGCGTTCGTCCAGCGAGTCCGGGATGTCGGCGTCGGGCGTGCCGAGCGCCCGCAGGAACGCGCCGAGAACGGTCTCCGGCTCCGCCGCGCGCGTACCGGCGCCCTGGAGGTCCACGTACAACTGGCCGTCCGGGAAGTGCGATCGCGCCGCGTGCGCGACATGCACGGCCAGCGTCGTCTTGCCGACACCGCCGATGCCCGCGAGCGCCGAGACGGCCATCACGGATCCGCCGGCGGCGGCGAGCCGGTCGCCCAGCTCCCGTACGAAGGAGACACGGCCGGTGAAGTCCGGCACCGTGGCCGGGAGCTGGGCGGGCCGCCGGACGGTATGGACGGGCGCGGGCTCTTCCACCGGCCGTGCCAGTTCGGCGTCGGCCTGGAGTATGCGCTGCTGGAGCTGGGAGAGCTCCGGGCGCGGGTCGACGCCCAGTTCGTCGGCGAGCAGCCGCCGGGTGTCGGCGTACGCGGCGAGCGCCTCGGCCTGCCGGCCGCTGCGGTAGAGGGCGAGCATCAGCAGCTCGCGGAGGCGTTCGCGGAGCGGATGCGCGGCGGTGAGCGCGGTCAGTTCGGAGACGGCCTCCGCGTGGCGGCCGACCTCCAGATCCAGATCGAGCCTGGTCTCGGTGAGCTGGAGACGCCATTCCTCAAGCCGGGTGCGCTGGTTGTCGGCGTACGGGCCCGGTACGGAGGCGAGCGCCTCGCCGTCCCACAGGCCGAGCGACTTGTTGATCAGCGTACGGGCCGTATAGCGGTCACCGGCGGCGCGCGCCTTGTCCGCGTCCGCGGCCAGCTCCTGGGCCACGTTCAGATCGAGGGAGCCGGACGGCGTCCGCAGGGCGTAACCGCCGGCCTCGGTGATCAGTACACCGGGACTGAGCACCTTGCGTAGGCGCGAGGCATATGTCCGTACGGCGGCGAGCGCCTGCGACGGCGGTTCGTCGCCCCAGAGCGCGTCGATGAGCTCATTGGCGGTCGCGGTACGGCCGTCACGCATCAACAGGGCGACGAGCAGGGCACGTTGCTGAGGTGATCCGGACGGCAGCGTCTCGCCGCCGCGCCAGGCGCGAACGGGCCCGAGCACGCTGAAACGCAGTTCCGCGGTGTCCCCCGGCACCTCCGGAGCCCGCTGCTCCGGTACGCGCGGCCCGCCGTCACGGTCCATAGCTCCCCCTGCTCCCGGTGCTGCCGGTATCGCCCTCGACAGTCTGCCTTGTCGGAGGCGGATGCGTCAGCAGTGAGTGAGGGTCTGCACAAGGCTGCGACAGGATCGGGACGGCACGCGCCGGGCAGGCGTCGGCGCCGCCGTCGGCCTGATCCGGACGAGAAGCTTCAGCGGCGGTCGAGCCGGTGGGCCAGTGGCCGTCAAGCCGAACGGGCCAGCGGCGGTCAAGCCGGTGGGCTAGTGGCGGTCGAGCCGACGGGCTAGTGGCGGTCGAGCCAGATCACGATCCCGGTCAGGTCGTTGAGCACGGCCGCGACGCCCGCCCTGATGGCCGCCGCGCAGCGCTCGGCGGTGAACGAGCCCGGATCGTACGTCGAGGACGCGCCCAGCCCTTCGCCGCGGAACGACGCGCCGGACCAGTCGACCGCCGTGACGTTGTGGGTGGGCTCGGCCAGCTCCGCGCCCACGACGAGGAACCGCTGCTCCAGGTGGTTCGGAGTGACCGTCGCGAGCGGATCGATCAGGTCGTTGCCCGCGCTGACGATCAGGTCAGGGCCCAACTCGCGGGCCCTGGTGATGCTGGGAATGAGGTCGTGCGGGCCGTCGGCGGCCACCGTTCTGAGGTCGACGTGCTCCTCCTCGGCCCACTCCTCGACCGCCTTCACCAAGGCCTTGGTCGGGCGGTCGTCGCCGGAGGTGAGCAGCACCACGCGGTAGTCCTCCGACGGGCGGACCCCGCTCCAGGAGCCGGGCGACGGCGTGACGGTCGACTCCGGCGCGGGCGTGGCGGAGGGAGCGAGGAATCCCGGGCCGAGAGTGCCGATGGGAGTGGGCTTGGGATGCGGCTGGGACCAGTCGTCGCCGGAGCTGCATCCGGTGACCAGCGCGGCGACCGCGGCCAGCGTGGCAGCGGCCCGAAGCGGGGTGCGCAAGGCGATCTTCCTCCGAGTGATGGTGGATAGTGCGCCTACATCCTCCTATCCCAGGTTCTGCCGTCTTCATCCACGGGTGTCGTTCTAGAGCTTGTTTTTCCGTTCTTCGCCGATGGGTCGTGCCGTGTTCACCCGTGACATGGACCGTGCACAGGCAACCTGAAGGAGCCACTCCACATGTCACAACCGGTCCGCCGTGCCCTAATTCTGATCACCGCGGCGGTGATCGCTCTGCTGAGCGCCGGTCCGGCGCTCGCCCATGGATTCACCTCGGTCGTGTACGCGCACGTCACCGCGGGCGAAGAAGGTCATATACGGACGAAACTTGAGCTGGAATACGACCTCTTTGTCGTATCCGCCGCCGACTCAGAGGGCGACGATCCTCTCTTCCGTACGGGAAACGCCGCGTTCGAGGACGGTGACACCGCCGCGCAGGCCGCGGCGCTCAACGCCCATGCCACGTCGGCCGTCTCGTATGCCACCAAGCGCTTCTCGGTCACCTCGGGCGGCAATGCCTGCACACCGGCGCAGGCCGGCGACTTCACGATGGGCCGGCGGGAGGGCGTGCCGTACGCCGATCTGCTGCTCGACTGGGCCTGCCCTGAGGGCGGTGGCGATCCCGAGGTGCGCAGCGGGCTGTTCCCGGACTCCGAGACATACGTCAAGGGCACCAAGACGATCGTCACGTACGAGATCGACGGCCGCTCGGGCAGTGCCGCGCTCGACGCGGCCCATCCGTCCTTCTCGATGGGACAGTCGTGGTACGAGCGGTTCTGGGAGTTCTTCCGGCTGGGCGCCGAGCATCTGCTGGGCGGGATCGACCACATCCTGTTCCTGCTGGCGCTCATCGCCGGGTCACGGCGGCTGCGTGAGATCGTGCTCGCGGCCACGAGTTTCACGCTGGCGCACTCGGTGACGTTCATGCTCGCCGCCCTCGGCGTGGTCGATGTGCCCGCGAGTGTCGTGGAGCCCGTCATCGCGCTGTCGATCGCCGTGGTCGCCGGCTGGTATCTCTGGCGGGTCTGGCGGCGCGGCGGCCATGCCGCCGATCTCGACCTCGAAGAGACGGCGGGACGCGGTCACTTCAGCCTGGACCGTGCGGGCTGGATCCGCCTCGGCGTCGTGTTCTGCTTCGGCCTCGTACACGGTCTGGGCTTCGCGGGCGCGCTGGGAATCGACGAGGCGTGGTCGTGGACGCTGCTGTGGTCCCTGCTGGTGTTCAACGTCGGCATCGAGGCCGTGCAGTTGGCCATCATCGCCCTCGTCTTCCCGCTGCTGACCGTGCTGCGTCACCGTGCGCCGACGGCCGGTCTCTGGGCGACCGGCGCGATTTCCGCGGGTGTGTCCGTCATGGGACTGGTGTGGTTCGTGCAGCGGGTGTTCGGGCTGTGAACAAGAACGGTGTTCGGGCTGTGGAGCCGGAACGGCGCGCTGTGGAGCCGGAACGGCGGGCCGTGAAACCGGAACGGCGCGCCGTGGAACCGGAACAAGGCCCTTCGGAAGTGCAGAAGTTCAACTGGCCCGAAGGTTCCATCTATGTCCGGTTCACCCGCGACAGAGACCTTGAGGGCCCTGTTACATGCACCCATGTGGGTAAAAGGAACGTAAACTGATGACATTGAGACCTTCGGCACAGGCCCCCGGGCTTGTGCGACGCCGTGTGGCCACAGGGGCCGCTGCGGCAATCCTGAGCCTGTCCGTGGCTCTCGGTGGAGGCCTGGCGTCTCCCGCCGCCGCCGCTGACCCCGCCGCGCTCACCGGTATCATCCTCGGTGTAGGCGCCAACGAGTCCCAGCGCACGGTGACCTGGTACTCGTCGGCCGACACCGCGCAGAAGCTCCAGGTCGCCCCGACCGCCGAGCTCGTCAACGGCGAGTTCCCGGCCGGCGCCGCCTCCTTCGACGCCATCGGTGGTGCGAACATCGCGACCAGTGGCGGCTTCAACCGCCACGCGACGATCACCGGCCTGAAGGAGAAGACGCAGTACTCCTACCGCGTCGGCACCGAGGGCAACTGGTCCTCGCCGTACTCCTTCAAGACGCAGGACTTCGAGGGCGACTACGACTTCCTGTTCTACGGCGACCCGCAGATCGGCTCCTCCGGCGATGTCGCCAAGGACCAGGCCGGCTGGCAGGACACCGTGGACGTCTCGCTGGCGGCCAACCCGAACGCCGAACTCCTGGTGTCCGGCGGCGACCAGGTCGAGACCGCCAACACCGAGTCCCAGTGGAACGCCTTCCTCGCGCCCGACAAGCTCCGTCAGTACCCGTGGGCTGCCACCATCGGCAACCACGACGTCGGCGGCAAGGCGTACGAGCAGCACTTCTCCACCCCGAACACGGACCGCTCGGCCCCGCTGTACTCCAACGGGAACCCGGCGTCCAACACGTCCGGCGGTGACTACTGGTACATCTACAAGGATGTGCTGTTCATCAACCTGAACAGCAACAGCTACGCCACCTCCCAGGGCGGCGGCGGTGACGCGGCGCACATCGCCTACGTGACCGACGTCATCAACAAGCACGGCTCCGAGGCCAAGTGGAAGGTGCTCACGTACCACCACGCGATCTACTCGCCGGCCGACCACGCCAAGGACAACGACAACAAGGTCCGCCGCGTCGACTTCCCGACCACGTTCTCGAAGCTCGGCGTCGACCTGGTGCTCCAGGGCCACGACCACAGCTACTCGCGCAGCTACCTGATCAAGAACGGCGAGAAGGCGAACCCGGCCGAGCAGCCCGGCGCCTCCGACGTGTACGCCGGTCCCGGCGGTGTCCTCTATGTGACGGGCAACTCCGCCTCGGGCTCGAAGTACTACGACATCACGAAGCCGGACAGCAGCGGCACGAGCGGCGCCGGCAACGGTGCGGACCCGCTGAACCCGGACAGCTACTGGTACAACTCGGTCCAGAACCAGGAGCACGTCCGCACCTACGTCAAGGTCCAGGTGCGCAACGACAAGCTCGTCGTCGAGAACGTCCGCAGCGGCACCTGCGCCGCTCCGAACGCCTCGGTGGAGAAGGGCAACTGGTGCAACAACACCCCGGAGGGCCAGCCGGTCGGCTCGCTCGTCGACAAGGTGACGGTGCACCCGTACCACGGTGACGGCCAGGACCTCCAGGTCAACGTGCCGAACGCCGCTCCGGGCGAGTTCGGCTGGACGATCGACGGCTACAACGGCCTGGTGGACCTCGGCACCGCCGAGGAGACCAACGGCGACCACTTCGAGGCGGACGGCAAGATCAACCCGATCGTCGTCTCGGACAGCCGCCGCTCGCTCGCTCCCTGGTCGATCTCGGCCAACGTGAGTGACTTCAAGGACGCCGGCAAGACGTTCTCCGGCTCCTACCTCGGCTGGACGCCGCGCGTGCTCGTGAACGGCGCGGGCTCCAAGGCCGGCCAGTCGGTGGCCTCCAGCTATGTCGACCAGGGCCAGGGCCTCGCCATCTCGCGCGGCCTCGGTTCGGCCGACCAGGGCCACTCGCGTGGTACGGCCAAGCTGGGCGCCGACCTGGATCTGCGGATCCCGGACAGCGTCGAGAAGGGTGGCTACCGCGCCACTCTGACGATCACCGCGCTCAGCAGCTGATCAGATCTGATCAGTCGGCCGACTGACTGATCCGCTCAGCCGGCCGAGTAGCTGATCGGACCCGTTTCACCCGGCGGGGCAGGCGCCGTCCGGTGCCTGCCCCGCCACTTCGTTTCCAGGAGAACCCCGACATGCACGTGCCCGTAACGCGCCGGAAGACCACCGTCGCCGCCCTCGTCCGTACCGCCGCCCTGGCCCTGCTCATGGCCTTCGCGATCGCCGGCCTGCCCGCAGGTCCCGCTCTGGCGGCCGACGGCGATGTCACCTGGACGGTCAGGACGGCCGCGAACGGGTACGGCGACGACCGCTCCAGCTACACCTACGGCGTCAACCCAGGCGGACAGATCAAGGACGCCATGGTCGTCGCCAACCACAGCAAGTCCCCGCTCGAACTCGCGGTGTACGCCTCCGACGGCTACACGACCGACACGGGCCAGCTCGACCTGCTCACCAAGGACAAGAAGTCCGTCGGAATCGGCGCCTGGGTCCATGCCGGCCGCGCCAGCGTCGTGATCAAGCCCGGCAAGTCCGCCGAGGTGCCCTTCACGGTCAGCGTTCCGGCCAATGCCACGCCCGGCGACTACGTGGGCGGCATCCTCACCTCACTGAAGCAGGCCGACGACGCCGAGGGCATCAACGTCGACCGGCGCCTCGGTATCCGGGTCAAGCTGCGGGTCAGCGGCGAGCTCAAGCCGAAGCTCGCGGTGGAGGACCTCCACGTCGACTACGACGGTACGTTCAACCCGTTCGCCAAGGGCGACGCCACCGTCACGTACACGATCCACAACACCGGCAACGCCCTCCTGTCGGCCCGTCAGGCGGTCTCGGTCTCGGGCCCGTTCGGCTGGCTGCGGACGGAGGCGGGCGACATCGCCGCACCGCCGGAGCTGCTCCCGGGCGAGAAGTGGAAGGTAAAGGTCCCGGTCCACGGCGTGACCCCCGGAGTAACCCTGGCCGCCACCGCAACACTCACCCCTCTCCTCACCGACGCCTCGGGCTCCACCACTTCCCTCAAGCCCGTCGAGTCCACCACCCACGGCTGGGCCGTCCCCTGGACACTCTTCCTGCTCCTGCTCCTCCTGCTAGCGGCCGCCACCACCACCTACCTCCTCACCCGCCGCACCCGAGCCCGCCGCAAACTCCGCGAGGACGCCCGAGTCCGGGACGCGGTCGAGCAGGCACTCCGCGACAAGGAAACACAGCAGAGCTGACGGGCCGCGTGGGTGGGCCGTCAGCCCCGCAGGACAACGGCCCACCCGCTGCACATCGGTCACACCGTGAAGAGCAGCGTTGGCTCGGCGAGGATGTCCCGGTTCAGTTCGCTCTTGTAGATGAGGTCGATGCTGCCGTAGCGGGCCTGTTCGTAGTCGAAGCCGAGTGCGGCGACTGCCTTGCGGACTGCTTCTTCCGAGGGGCCTTCGATTTCGATGAAGGTGGGGAGGTCGGGCCAGGTGTCGAGGTCGTAGGTGATGTCGCCGAGCTGCCACTCCTCGCGGTAGTTCTGCTGGTACCGGACCTGGCGGAGTCCGAGGGCGGTGAGGAGTTCGGCTGTCTTGTCGAGGTCGTTGACTTCGATCTCGATTTCGGTGGTGCCGTTGATGGTGGTGGCGTCGCCGACCTGTTTCAGGGTGAGGGTCTTCTTGCCTCCCTCGTCTCTCAGCCGTAGCCACTGTTCGCCGTGGACCGCGTCGTTCTCGAAGATGAGGCGGGTGAACAGGGTCTTGTCGAAGGCTTGTTGTGCGCCTGCGGTGCGGAGTTGGTCGCGTACCGCGTCGACGTCGATGCTGAGGAATTTCGCCTCGTACTCGTGCTGAGCCATCGCTGTGCTGCTCCTGGTGATCGGTTTCTAGGCGGTCAGGTCTCGGAGGTCGTTCTCGCGTAATCGGAGGATCTCGTCGCATGCGCCGCCGGTTACGAACTCTTCCACGGGCCGGCAGAGGTCCATGCGCTGTATGCAGACCCCGACGTGAAAGCGCCCGGCGGTGTCTCGGTACAGGCGCACCCCGTAGTAACCCTCCTCGCAGTCGGTGCTGTTGTTGAAACGGCAGCCGGCGCAGGTCGTCGGCAGCCTGACGGGCCGGATGTGCTTGACGATGAGCGGACGGCCGTCGGGCAGCCGGTAGGACATGCGGAAGCCCGAGGTGCCCGCGATGAGGCGGACTTCTTCGAGTTCGGCGCCGAGCTGGTCGAGGAGGATGTCGATGGCGTTCAGGGACTCGTCGCCGTCCGCCAGCGAGGAGAGGATCCGGACCGACAGGGAGGAGGAGTATTTGGCGAGCAGGCGGTGAACGCGCGGCACATGGTCCCGGTGCGGCAGGACGATGTTCGCGCGTGCGTCCACGCCGAGTTCCGTGGCGAGCCTGATCGACTCGTCCAGTGCTGCGATCTTGCGTTGAGCCAGGGCCTTGTTCCGGAATCGCA
Source organism: Streptomyces sp. NPDC059743 (assembly GCF_042732975.1). Lineage (NCBI taxonomy): Bacteria > Bacillati > Actinomycetota > Actinomycetes > Kitasatosporales > Streptomycetaceae > Streptomyces > Streptomyces sp. NPDC059743. The sequence goes on from NZ_JBHWGS010000002.1 coordinate 215,899, forward strand.
CGTGCTGCACCTGCACCAGTTCTTCGGGAGTGGTTCCGAAGACGGAGAAGTTGACGCGCCCGAGCCCGGCCAGGGCGCAACTGGGCAGTATCCGGGCCCCGTTCTCGCCGTTCGAGGTGATGCTCACCGCGTAGCCGGCCTCCCTGGCAGTGGCCACGATCCCGGGGAGCCGGGGGTGGAGGGTCGGTTCGCCTCCGGTCAGGTGTACCTCGTTGAAGCCGAGGGCGTTCCGGAGCTGTTCCAGCGCGCGGCGGAAGGACTCGTCCGGGAAGACGGGTGCACTGAGGAAGTTCGCGCCGTTGGTGGCCACGTAGATCGATACGCGTCCGGAGCTGCCCGAGCCGGTGAATACGCCGATGGTGTCAGCACGGTTGTCGACGCTGACAGGGGTGCCTTCGTTGTGGCAGAAGGTGCAGGTCATGCCGCACGAGTCGATGACCTTGACGCGGAGGGTCCGGTCAGTGGTGACCGTGATCGGGACCGCGCGGTCGATGTTCTCCAGAGCTGGGTGCTGAATCACTCGTCCCTACTTCTTTTCGGATCGAAGCGGCTCGCAGTACGGGGCCGTGGGGCGGAGCGGTGGAAGCGTCCGCCCGGGCTGACACGGCACAGCCGACCTGTGGGGAGGCACTGGCCCTGGGGCGGGCCGGTTTATGGCGTCGGCGCCGGGGCGTTGGACGTGCGCGGGATGTGGGCCCAGACCGTTTTGCCGGTCGGTTTGCGCGTGTGGTGGCCGACTCGTGCGGCCAGGGCGCTGACGAGCGGCAGTCCGCGACCGTGTTCTTCCTCGGTCGTGGCCCGGCGTGCCACCGGAGTGTGGGGGCTTGCGTCCGACACCTCGATCAAGCAGGCGTCGTGTGTCGAGGTCAGGGTGACTTGGAAGGGATGCCCGGGGACGTGTCCGTGCTGTACGGCGTTCGTCGCAAGCTCGCTGGAGACCAGGACGACCCGGTCAATGTCATCGAGTACGTAATCCCACTTGCTGAGGGTCTTCTCCACTTGGTGCCGGACGAGGGCGACGGATGCGGCGGTTGAGCTGAACCGCATGCGCCACCTCTTGGCGGCCTGCTGATCGTGCGTGGCCATTGCGTGCATCGCGTTCCCTCGTCGCGGGCGGTTGGGGAACCAGCTCACCGCGAAGGGCCGTCACGTAATCAGGTCACGGTGATTACCCAACGTGGGTAATATCCGCAATGGCTGACCAACCGCCGGACGCCATCGCCTGATGCGGCAGAGGAGCCCAAGTGCCCGGACCACAGCCTCATCGAGGACTCCCGCCGGAGCTGCTCGCGAGCCCCGAGTGGCAACAGGCCTGTCGGCAGCGGGACTTCGCGAAGGTGTTCCACCTCGTGAAGGTGAAGGCGGGCATCTATCCGTCCCGCGTGGCCGCCTTGTGCGGCATGACGCCGAGCCGGGTCGGCGAAATCATGTCGGGGAGGCGCGGACTCGCCCACATCGATGTGATCGAGCGGGTCGCCGATGGACTCCGTATCCCCGGCGCCATGCTCGGGCTCGCCCACCGGCCCTGGGAAATCCCGTCGCCCGCGATCACCCGGCAGCGGACTCCTGACAGTTCGGCGCGGACATCTACGGCCGCCACCGGCTCTGAACAGAACCTCGACGCGGAACCGCGCAGCGATCTCGATGACTTACTGACGCTCGCCGACGGAAGAGTGACGCGATCAACGCTCCTCGCCCTACGGTCATCGGTCGAGGACTACTGGCGCCGTGACGACGAGCACGGCGGCGCTTCCCTGCGCCCAGCGGTCGTGGGACACCTTCGGTACGTGACACAGATGATGCGCAGCGTCCGCGCCCCTCTGCGCCGCGATCTTCAGTCACTCGCCGCGGAACTCGCTCGGCTCGCCGGGTGGGCCTGCTTCGATGCCCGCCAATACAGCACCGCACGCACCCACTTCACCCAAGCACTGCGGCTCTCGCACGGACAGGACGACCATCTCTTCATGGCCAACGTCCTGTCCTGCATGAGCCTTCAGGCGACGTACGACGGACAGCCCTCCGATGCGGTGGCGCTGGCCTGCAAGGCCCAGGACAGCGCCCGAACCGCAGGCGGACAGCCGCTGGTGATGTCCATGCTCCACATGCGGGAAGCCTTCGCCCACGCCGCACTCCGCGACGCCGCATCCTGCCACCAGGCCATCGGCCGGTCCCGGGACGCGTACGAGCAAGCCCGCGGCCAGGAAGACGAAGCGCCCTCCTGGGTCCGCTACTTCGACGAGACGAAACTGATCGTCGACACAGGAATCGCACTCGCCAAGCTGGGCGAGTCGGAACGCGCCGAGCCGCTGATCGCCGAGGGCCTTCGACGGGAAACAGGCGCACAACAGCGTGGCCGCGCGTTCCACGCCTTCTGGCTGGCCACGGCCCAGCTCCAGCAGGGCAAGCTGGATGCCGCGTGCCACAGTGCCGGGCTCGCTCTGGACCTCAGTGCATCCCTCGACTCACCCCGGGTCGCGGGCCACGTCCACGAGTTCCACCAGCGCCTCGCCCCCCACGCCCGCGAGACGCCGGTGATCGCGTTCGAGCAGCGTATGCGCGAGGCACTCGGCTAACTCGTTGCGCTGGTGGCCTCGTCCAGCAGGAGGTACAGCAGCCCGACCAGGCTGCCACTGCTGACCACCTCACGACGGTCGATCATGCCGCGAATCTCGGACATCGGGATCCACTCGATACGGTCCGACTCGTTCAGTTCGGTCGGCGGGCCCGCGTAAGCGGCAGCCTGAGCTCGGAAGACGTGATGTTCCGAGTCGGTGATGCCGTTCGCCGGCTGCGCGTACACCAGAGGCTTCAGGCCCTCCACCCGCCAGCCGGTCTCCTCCTCCACCTCACGAGCCGCCGCCTGCTCCGGCGTCTCGTCGGCCTCGATCAGGCCCATCGGCAGTTCCCAGCCCCACGTGTCCGTGATGAACCGGTGGCGCCACATCATCAGCACCCGCTTCTGCTCATCCACCACGGCGGCGACCGCGAGATGCCGCATCCGCACCACATGGTGCTCCCAGCGTCGGCCGTCCGGCTGCTGGACATCCACAAGCCACAGATTCACCCACGGGTTGCTGTAAATCTGACGCTCGCCATGAACCGTCCACCGCATGAGCCCACTCCTCTTCGCCGCCGTGCAGCTCCAAGAATGTCACTTGGACGAGAAGCCGTCTGCCCCGTCAACGACTTCCGGCCCGTGCCCACGTGACCCGGCCGAAGTCGCCGAGCTGCCACTCCGGGCGAGAGCGGCGCGTGATCGCTTGTCCGGTTGGCAGGCGATACGCCATGTGAGGACTTCTGCCTGCTGCCAGGGACGAGCACATGCTCGCCGCGCTGGAATGGGCCACGGACACCACCGGGTCGTGGGATTCCGCGACCCGGTGGGCCGGGATCCGGTGTACGGGGACGCGGGGGCCCGCGACGTAAGAAGCGTTAAAGGATTTTGGGAGAGAACCTTTCCCAACCAACCCTCAACCCACGCCCGTTTCCACTCACTCGGGCGGGTGAAAACCGCAACATCTGGTCGGAGGAGTGGGGTTGGTGTGGTTACGCTCGGCAACGTAACCCCGAACACGTAACGGCCCCCGGTCGGGACTCGCAATCCCGGTCGGGGGCCTTGCCACCTAGGAAGTAAGGCCTTCCGGTGGCTACCACCTAGGAAGCGAAGCTCTTCCCGATGGCTCTTCAGCAGCTTAGCGCGCCTTCGTGCGCTCCATCCGGCATTCCGTCGACCGGCGTACGGCATGTCCGGCACCGGCACACCGAGCGGTTCACCGTGGTCGGAAACCATCTCGCCCAGCACCGTGAACTGTCGCTGACCGCGATCGGCCTCGGCGTGCACATCCAGTCGTTGCCCGACGGCGCGAAGATCGGCATCAAGGCTCTGGCGGCGAGATTCGCCGAGGGCGAGGTCGTGATCGCGCGGGCGCTGCGGGAGTTGGAGGCGTGCGGCTATCTCAGCCGTACGAAGGAACGGACGTCGGGCGGGCGTTGGGTGACACGGACGGTGGCGTACGACGATCCGTCGGCGGTGGCGCCCGGGCCGGGTTCAGTGCCACCGCCGAAGCCGAAGCCCAGGCGGAGACCGGAGCCCGGGGTGGACCGGGGACCGCTTCCTGGGCCGACGCCACCGAAACCGCCTCAGGCCCCTGTTCCGGCGCTTCCAGAACCTGACCACCCCGACCTCGCTCGCCATCGCACGGCCACCGAGATCCTCGCCGGGCTGCGGCGTGATGCCCCGGGTCTGGTGCTGTCCGAGCGCGATGTGCGCCGTCTGGCGCCCGCCGTATCGGCCTGGCTGGAACGGGGCGTAGCCCCCGACGCCGTACGCCGCACCCTGACCGCAGCGCTCCCGCAGGACCCGATCAATCACCCGGCGGCATTCCTCGCCCACCGCCTCACCGAACTGCTCCCGCCGTCCCTCCCCGCCGTACCGGCGGCGCCACGTATCGTCCCGCTCCAGAACTGCGACCGCTGCGACCACGCGTTCCGTGCCCCAGAGCCAGGCAACTGTCCCGCCTGCCGCCTGTTACCACCGAGTTGAAGGGCTGTTCGATCAATGGAGCTGAACAACAACGAGGACAGCAAGGCCACGCCACGCAAGATGCTCGCCCGGACGCTGCTCCGCATGCGAACCGACGCGAAACTGTCACTGCGGGCACTGGGAGAACGGGTGGGTTACCCACATTCCTATCTCGGCAGGGTCGAGCAGGGGAACCAACTCCCCTCGAAAGCCCTGGCCGAAGCACTGGACACGTATTTCGGTACGAGAGGCCTCTTCGCCGACCTGCTGGAAATGGCGCAGGACGCGTCGATTCCCGATTACGGTCGCGCTGTCGTGCACAGTGAGGAAAAGGCTGCGCGTATCCAGGTGTTCAACAGCAGCCTCATTCCCGGTCTGCTTCAGACGGAGGACTACGCCCTGGCGCTCTTTCGTGTCAGCCTCGTTGGGGAGTCGGAGGAGCGGTTGAGTGAGCACGTCGAGACACGCATGCGCCGTAAGCGTGTTTTCGAGAAGGAAGAACCATCATTTTTCTGGGCGATTATTGACGAGGCGGCACTTAAGCGCCCTGTGGGGGGCGCAAAGTGCATGCGGGATCAGATCGCATCCATGCTTGAGATGATGCGGACACCTCATGTCACCGTTCAGGTGCTTCCGTTCACCCAAGGCGAGCATCCCATGCTGGGCGGGAGCATGAGCCTGCTGACTCTCCAGAGCGGGGCTACGATCGGGTACGTAGAGAGCTTCGCATCAGGGGAACCGGCCGAGTCGCCGAGGATGATCCTCATGCTTACGCAGATGTTCGACATGGCTCGTTCAAAGGCGTTGCCTGAGAAGGAATCTCTCGCCCTGATCCACGCATACCTGGGAGAGTACGAGAATGCAGAAGGTTCCTGACGCGTCTGTTTTCACCGAGTGGCGCAAGAGCAGTTACAGCAATGGGCAGGGCGCCGAATGCATCGAGGTGGCCGACGGCTTCGACGGTATCGTTCCCGTCCGCGACAGCAAGGCTCCCCACGGCCCGGCGCTGGTCTTTTCGGCGGATGGATGGTCGTCGTTCGTTTCCGCCGTCAGGCGCGAGGATTTCCCGGCCTGAGTGAACGCAATTCCCGTCTTCTCGATGCGCCCAGCCACGTCGGCCGACCGTTCCGCCGTGGCGGAGCTGATCCATGCTCGGTGTACGTGGATGGAGCAGCGGGGAATGCCGAGTTGGCGCGAGAGCGCGGACGATCTCGCGTCCCAGTGCGACAACCCGTACGGCGATGTCTGGCTCCTGGAGATGGACGGCTCCCGGATCGTGGGCCGTACGACCGTTCAGGACCAGGGACCGCCGTGGGGGTGGACGGCGGAGGAGCGGTCCGAGTCGGCGTTGTATCTGAATACATCGGTGACTGATCCCGCTGTGCGCCATCTGCGGCCAGGCACGCTGATGGCCTGGTGGGCCGTGGACCGCGCGGCCCGCGAGGGCCGGGCATGGGTGCGCCGCGACTGCCTCTGGCCGGACCTGGTGCGCTACTACCAGACGCAGGGCTTCACTTTGTTCCACGAGGTGGAGCGCACCACGTACCGCCTCTACATGCTCGGCCGCCGCGCGGAACGGATCGACGGCCTGGCTGGCTGGTCCGGTCCGCCCCAGTCCGCCCGTACTACTCGCCCAGGAAGATCGGGTTGGTGAAGGCCGCCAGGGGGCCCGGGAGGCCTGGGGTTGTGGGGGTGTGGCGGACTTCTGCTCGTACGTACGTTGCGTACGCCGGGGTGGTCTGCCAGTCGACCGTGGCGGTGCCCGAGGGCGGGAGTGTGGTGGTGTGGAGGGTGCCCTGGTCGGTGATGAAGTGGGTGGTGCAGCCGGGGGCGCCGGTTACGTCCAGGCGGACCGTCACCGGGGTGTCCGACGGGACGTGGAGGCGGTCGCCCATGCCCGCGTGGCGGCCTCGGCCGCCTGCCGCGCCGAAGCTGAGTGAGACCTTGGAGGACTCGGCGACATAGCTGTGGCCCGCGCGGATGCCGGCCAGGATCGCGTCCCGGGTGAGGTCCTCGGCCAGGACCACCGTCTGCGGGGTGCCGATGGGGTCCGGGTCGCGGTGTGCGTCGCTGTTGCCCATCGCGGGGGTCCAGGCGCGGCCGGAACGGGCCGCCGGGACCAGGGTGTTGTCCCACTCGGCGAGCGAGACCTCGTCGTCCACGGTGTACGGGCCGTTCCAGACCTCCACCGCGTCCGCGTCGGCGAAACCGAACTTCCAGTTGCAGCCGATACAGGTGGCGTGCGGATGCGCGGGAACGACCAGTCCCTCGGCGCGGCGGATCTCCCGCGCGTAGTGGCCGAAACGGTTGTCCCGGGCGCGGTAGCGCCAGTCGACGAAGGTGCCCGGGTCCGTACCGATGGCCAGCACGTGGCCGTTACGGGTGGTGACCTCCTCGCCGGTGAGGATCAGCAGGTCGTCGCCCCACAGGCCCTCCCACGCGCTGTGCCCGGTGTGCGTGTTGTGCTCACTGGTGTTGATGAAGTCGAGGTCGGCGGCGCGGGCGAGCGCGGCGATCTCGGCGGGAGTGCGCCTGCCGTCGGAGTGCACGGAGTGGATGTGGCAGTCGCCGCGGTACCAGGCCCGGCCACGGCCCTTCGCGCGCTCGGGCGGATGCACGGGCGTCGGCGTCCTGCCCGGGTCGCCGAACTTCAGCGTGATGGTGACCTGGTACGCGAGGCCCTGCGGCGCGACGGTGTACGGGCCGAGCACGATGTGCCAGGTGCCCGCGCGGACCGGGCCCGGGACATAGCCGGGAGTCGCCGCGTCGGCGCGCAGGAAGAACTCCGTACGGGCGCCGCCCGACCAGCCGCGGAAGCCGCGCCCGCCGAGGGCCGTGCCGCGCTCGTCGAAGATGCCGATGTCGAGGGCGTTGCCCTGGGTACCGGCCGGCATCTGGGGCCGTTCGTAGCTGTACGAAACATGGAGCTCGGCGACTCCGCGCGGCACCTCGACGGGCAGATAGACGAAGTCGGGAGAGCCGGTCGGCAGTGTGCCGGTGACGGTTCTGGTCTGCTCGTTGTCGCCGACGGTACTGTCCCCGCCTGCGGGCGCGGCGTTCGCGAAGCTCACGGTACTCAACGTCAGCGCGGCGGCGGCTCCCGTCGCCAGGAGCCCGCGTCTGCCGAGCCCGGCCGGCCCGGCGAGCCCGTGGTTCTCGTCCTCGTGGCGGTGGTCTGTGTGATCCTTGCACATTCCGGCGGCTCCCAGGGTGCCGAGAGGGATACGAGCGGTCACATCAGCGGTCACACGAGTCGTGCCTTCGCACCCTGGTATCGAGCCGTGAACCGGTGCGCAAGGGAAGGGGCTTGAAGGATGGCGGGAAAACGGCCAGGACATCGCGCCGCCCGGCCCGCCCGGCCGCCCGTGCGATCACCGGGCCGCTCGTGCGTCATCGATCGCCGCCCGTACGTCCGCGGCGGTCAGTGTTGTACTCGCTTCCGCTTCGGCGAGGGCGGCGACTTCGGCGAGTGTGGGTGCGGTGGCCGCGCCGACGAGGAGTTCCCATGTGTAGGCCTGGAGGGACTTTCCGGCTCGGGCGGCGCGGGCCTTCAGTACGGCGAGGGCGCTTTCCGGGACGTCCCGGACGGTGAGAGCGGGCATGACAGCAATATGGCATCAGTGCGTTCGATACGCAGGCGGCCTCTCGGGTCACCTCGCCGTACCGGCGCGCCAGGCTTCCCGCCTCACCCCGTACCTCCGCCCGGGCTCCCTCCGTGACCTGTGTCTCGTGCGTCTCACGGCCCCCGGTGGGGCCCGTGGGCGAACGTATCCTCAAAGGATGACGACGCGCGTGCCGCAGGAACCCGGGACCGGACGATCCGCCGAACGGCCGACCGGACGGTCCGTCGAACAGCCGGCCGGGCAACCCGTTGAACGGTCGGCCGAACGCCCCGCCGAAGGACCCGCCGAGGCCGAGCCGTCCACCGAAGCCGCCGAACGCCCCGCCCAGCCGCCCACCGGGCGCCCCGCCGAAGCCACCCAAGCCCTCACCCGCCCCACCGCCAGCTCCATGCGCCGGGCGCTGAAGCGGGCGCGGGACGGGGTCGCTCTCGATGTCGGTGAGGCGGCCGTGCTGCTTCAGGCCCGTGGTGACGACCTCACCGTTCTCGCCGCCTCCGCCGCGCGCGTACGGGACGCGGGACTCGCCGCGGCCGGGCGGCCCGGGATCATCACGTACTCCCGCAAGGTTTTCATCCCGCTGACCCGGCTGTGCCGCGACAAGTGCCACTACTGCACCTTCGTGACCGTGCCCGGCAAGCTGCGCCGGGCGGGCCATGGCATGTTCCTGTCGCCCGACGAGGTCCTGGAGATCGCCCGCCGGGGAGCCGAACTGGGCTGCAAGGAAGCCCTGTTCACACTCGGCGACAAGCCCGAGGACCGGTGGCCCGAGGCCCGCGAGTGGCTGGAGGCCGAAGGCTACGACGACACCCTGGCCTATGTCCGGGCCATGGCGATCCGCGTCCTGGAGGAGACCGGCCTGCTGCCGCATCTCAATCCCGGCGTCCTGTCCTGGACCGACTTCCAGCGGCTCAAGCCCGTCGCGCCGAGCATGGGCATGATGCTGGAGACCACCGCGACCCGGCTCTGGTCCGAGCCCGGCGGCCCGCACCACGGTTCGCCGGACAAGGAGCCCGCCGTACGGCTGCGGGTGCTGGAGGACGCGGGCCGCTCCAACGTCCCGTTCACCAGCGGCGTGCTGATCGGGATCGGTGAGTCGTACGAGGAGCGCGCCGACTCCCTCTTCGAACTGCGGCGTGTCCAGCGGGCGTACCACGGCATCCAGGAAGTCATCGTCCAGAACTTCCGTGCCAAGCCCGACACGGCGATGCGCGGGATGCCCGACGCGGAGCTGGAGGAGCTGGCGGCGGCCATCGCCGTGGCCCGGCACATCCTCGGTCCGTCCGCGCGTATCCAGGCGCCGCCCAATCTTGTGGACGCCGAGTACGCCCTGCTGATCGGCGCCGGCATTGACGACTGGGGCGGTGTCTCGCCGCTGACTCCGGACCATGTCAACCCCGAGCGTCCCTGGCCGCATATCGATGAACTGGCCGCGAAGACCGCCGAGTCCGGTTTCGAGCTGCGTGAACGCCTCACGATCTACCCGGAGTTCATCCAGCGCGGCGAGCCCTGGCTCGATCCACGGCTGCTGCCGCATGTACGGGCGCTCGCGGACCCGGAGACCGGCCTCGCGCGCGAGGTGAACCCGGCCGGGCTGCCCTGGCAGGAGCCGGACGAGGGCTTCACGGCGAGCGGCCGGACCGATCTGCACCGCACCATCGACACCGAGGGCCGCACCGCCGACCGCCGTGACGACTTCGACGAGGTGTACGGCGACTGGGAGGCGCTGCGCGAGGCGGCGGCGCCCGGCATGGTGCCCTCCCGTATCGACACCGACGTACGGACAGCCCTCGCGCAGGCCGCCGACGACCCGACGAAACTCACCGACGACGAGGCGCTCGCCCTGCTCCACGCGGACGGTCCCGCGCTGGACGCGCTGACGCGGATCGCCGACGAGCTGCGGCGCGATGTGGTCGGCGACGATGTCACGTACATCGTCACGCGCAATATCAACTTCACCAACGTCTGCTACACGGGCTGCCGTTTCTGCGCCTTCGCGCAGCGCCGTACGGACGCCGACGCGTACACGCTCTCCCTCGACCAGGTCGCCGACCGCGCCGAGCAGGCGTGGGAGGTGGGCGCGGTCGAGGTCTGCATGCAGGGCGGTATCCATCCGGATCTGCCGGGCACGGCGTACTTCGACATCGCCCGCGCGGTGAAGAAGCGCGTCCCGGGCATGCACATCCACGCCTTCTCGCCGATGGAGGTCGTCAACGGCGCCTCGCGCACCGGTCTGTCGATCCGCGAATGGCTGACTGCCGCCAAGGAGGCCGGACTCGACTCGATTCCCGGCACGGCGGCGGAGATCCTGGACGACGAGGTCCGCTGGATCCTCACCAAGGGCAAGCTCCCGACGGCGACCTGGATCGAGGTCGTCAAGACGGCCCATGAACTGGGCATCCGCTCCAGCTCCACGATGATGTACGGCCATGTGGACCAGCCACGCCACTGGCTCGGCCACTTCCGTACGCTGGCCGCGATCCAGCAGGAGACGGGCGGCTTCACCGAGTTCGTCACCCTTCCCTTCATCCATACCAACGCACCCGTCTATCTGGCCGGTATCGCCCGTCCCGGACCGACGGACCGTGACAACCGCGCGGTGATGGCGATGGCCCGGCTCCTGCTCCATCCGCACATCACCAATATCCAGACGAGCTGGGTGAAGCTGGGCACGGAGGGCGCGGCGGAGATGCTCCGCTCCGGCGCCAACGACCTGGGCGGCACGCTGATGGAGGAGACCATCTCCCGGATGGCGGGCTCCAGTTACGGCTCGTACCGCTCGGTGAAGGACCTGGTGGCGATCGCCGAGGCGGCGGGCCGTCCGGCGAAGCCGCGCACGACGCTGTACGGCGAGGTCCCGGAGGAGCGCGTACGCACGGCGGCGGCCTCGGACGGCCATCTGCCGCAACTGCTGCCGGTGCTGCCCGCGTAGCTCGCGGGGCTGCGGGCCCGGGGCCGCAGGGTCGCGGGCCCGGGGCGGCTGCGGGGCCCGGGGCGGCTGCGGGGCCCGGGGCGGCTGCGGGGCCCGGGGCGTCCGTGCCGGTCCGGGCTGTCCGAACTGCCTGTACTTCCCCTTGTACCGAAGAACGACGGCCGCTGAAAACCGCTCGGTCGGTGTCAGTGGCGGTTGTTAGTCTCCTGGTCCCGTCAAGATCGGCGGGGCCTCACAGGGGAGGGGACACGTGGCCATGCGCAGGCGTGGAAGACGCTTCACGACGGGATCACTCGTCGTGGCGGCGGTTTTAGGGGCTCAGGGGACGGCGGTGGCGGCTGTCGCGGCGGTCGCGGCGGAGAATCTGCCGCCGCGACAGCCGGTCCTGGCGGATCTGCTCACCGACTCGAAGCCGTGTGGCGCGGGGGAGCCCAGGACGTATGTCTCCGGCGCGCCGGTGCTCAGCGCGGTGCTGTACGACCCGGTGGAGGACGACCGGCCTGCGGAGGGCAACCGGGTCAAGGGGCAGTTCGAGGTGTGGTGGCAGGGCGCGGACGGCGCCGAGCAGCGCCTGACCTATGTATCCAACGCGCGGTCTTCGGGAGACGTCACCCGCTGGCAGCTTCCGTCCGACATCCCGGCGGACACCGTCGTCTCCTGGCGGGTCCGCGCGGACGACGGTACGGCCGTGTCGCCCTGGAGCTCGGACGCCGGGGGATCGGTCTGCGAGTTCGTCCGCGATGCGGTGAGTCCCCAGAGGCCCGTGGTGCGTTCGGACGAATACCCGGACGACGACACATGGTCGGACGGCGTCGGCAACTACGGCACCTTCACCGTCGATTCGCCCTCCGACGACGTGGTGGAGTACCGGTACAACTTCACCGGTGGCCCGCTCAGGACCGCGAAGGCGGAGACCATGGGCGGTCCTGCGGCCATCCGGTTCCTTCCGCCGAGCGAAGGCGTGTACGTGCTGGAGGTCTCCGCCATCGACCGGTCGGGACGCAACGGCCCGCCGGCCAACTATGTGTTCCGGGTGGGCGACGGTCGTATCCCGGTCGCGCGGTGGAAGCTGGCCGACGCGGTGGGTTCCGGGACGGCGGTGGCCGAGACCGGCCCGGCCGCTCCGGCCGGCGCGGGTGTCACGTTCGGCGAGGCCGCGCCGGACGGTACCGCTCTGACCTCCACGGCCCGGCTGGACGGCACGGGCGACGGCTTTCTCACGCCCGGCACGCCGGTCGTCGACACCACGAAGACCTTCGCGGTCGGCGGCTGGGTACGCCCGGAGCGGCTGGACGGGGACATGACGGTCGTCAGCCAGGACGCGGGCACGGCGCCCGGGTTCACACTCGGAGCACGGACGGAGGACGGCTCGTCGGAGGACGGCCCGTCGGACGACGGAGAGTCCGCCTGGTCGTTCGCGTACGGCGGCGCCCGGGTGTCCGGAGGCACGCCGCAAGCCGGCGAGTGGGCGTACGTCCTCGGCCAGTACGACGCGGAGACGGGCATGACGCGGCTGTATGTCAACGGCCAGGAGGTCGGTGAGCAGCAGCGGGCGACCGCAGTGGAGAGCGCGGGGGACCTCCAGATCGGCCGGGCACGAGGCGCGGCCGGCTACGGCGACCGCTGGCAGGGCGAGATCGGTGACATACGCGCGTACGACCGGGTCGTGGTGCCCGAGGAGGTGGCCCGGCTCGCGCACCGTACGCCGCGGCTACGGGGTCACTGGTCGCTGGAGAGCGCGCAGGACGGCGCCAGCCCGGAGCTCTACGGTGGCGCACCGCTGAAGCTGGGCGCGGGAGCGACGATCCACCGCGGTCCCGACGGCTCCTGCCTCCCGGAACTCGACCCGGACTGCCCGGCGGTCGAGTACGCGCTCGTCGGTGACGGGCATCTGGTGCTGGACGGCGACACAGGCTTCGCCGCCACGGACGCTCCGGTGGTCGACACGGACGACAGCTTCACGATCGGTGTCGTCCTCAAGCTGGCGGACAGCGAGCCCGAGCGTCCGATGACCGTGCTGTCCCAGGGCGGTGCGAACGGCGACGCCTTCAAGGTGCGCTATGTGCCGTCGACGTACACCTGGGAGCTGGTGATGTCTCACGCGGACGAGCACGGTTCCGCGGAAACGGTCGTGGGACAGCAGGCGGGATGGCCGGACGACACCGTGAGACTGGCCGTCGTCCACGACAACGCGACCGATCAGATCAGGCTCTATGTGAACGGCTCCGTCAACGCCGACGCGACGGCGACCTTCCGTCACCCGTGGAAGAGCACCGGCGGGCTTCAGGTGGGACGGGCTCACACGGCCGACGGCTGGGGAGAGTATCTGCGCGGTGCCGTGGACGAGGTGCACGCTTTCTCCGGTGTCCTGAGCGGGACGGAACTCAACCAGCTCGGCTTCGGAGGGGAGCCCTGCCTCTGCTGAGGGATTCCCACTGAGGCGGGCGGCCGTTCACCCGCGCACCGCCACGGGTGAACGGCCCACGCCCGGCTGCCCTCGACCGGCTCCCGCCTGGCCCCGGCCCGGCTTGTCCGTGTCGGGCTGCCCGGCTCGTTCGGGTCAAGTGCCGTGCCAGACTGACGCCATGGGAGCCACGCGACCGTCCATGCAGGAGCGGATACGGCGGCGCAGGCGTGCGGCCTTTGTCGGGCGGCGGCGGGAGCTGGCGTTGTTCCGGGAGAATCTCGATCTTCCGCCGGACGACGAGCGGCACCGGTTCCTGTTCCATGTCCGGGGCAACGCGGGAGTCGGCAAGACCTCGCTGGTACGGGAGTTGGAGCAGCTCGCCCGGGAGCGCGGGGCGCTGACCGCGTATACGGACGAGGCCGTGGCCGGTGTGCCGGAGGCGATGGCCGCGATCAGTGAGCAGTTCGGGCGGCAGGGCAGACCGCTGAAGGCGCTGGACCGGGTGCTCGCGAACTACCGGCAGCGGCGGTTCGAGGTGGAGTCGGCCGCGATGTCGGTTGGCCCGCCTGCCGAAGCCGCCGGGCCGTCGGCCGGTTCGCGGGCCGTCGCTGCGGCCGGGCTGGCCGGGCTGGGCATGGTGCCGGGCATCGGCGCGCTCGCGGGCGCGGCCGATCCGGCGCAGGTGGCCGAGGGCGCGGACCGGTTACGGGCGGCGGTCGCGGCGCGGTTGCGCGGCCATGAGGACACGGAGCTGGTGCTGTCGCCGCTGCGGGTGCTCACTCCCGTACTGGTCTCGGAGATACGGCGGGTCGGCGCCGACGCGCCCTGGATCGCCCTCTTCTTCGATACGTACGAGCGCACCGGACCGTATCTGGACATCTGGTTGCGCGATCTGATCACGACCGAGCGGTACGGAGCGCTGCCCGACCATGTCGTGGTCACGCTCGCCGGACAGCGCCGGCTCGACCTCGGCTGCTGGGGCGACTATCTGGACGCCGTGACGGATCTGCCTCTCGATCCCTTCACGGAGAGCGAGGCGCGGCGGCTGCTCGCCGACAAGGGCGTCGTGGACGAGCCGGTCGTACGGGATGTGCTGCGCCTCTCCGGCCGGCTGCCCGTCCTTGTCTCCACGCTCGCCAGCAACCGGCCGGCCGGCTCCGGCGATCTGGACGATCCCAGCGCGACGGCCGTGGAGCGTTTCCTCAAGTGGGAGCGGGATCCGGCCCGTCGGGCGGTGGCCCTCGCCTGCGCCCTGCCGCGCCGACTGAACGAGGACATCCTGCGGGCGGCGGTCGGCGAGCGGGCGGGGGAGCGGGCGGGGGAGCGGGCCGGGGACGCGGAAGGGCGGGCCGGTGACGGGCAGGCCGGTGCGGGACGGGCTGGTGAGCGACGGGACTTCGCCGGTGAGGACGAGGCGGCCGGGCTCTTCGGCTGGCTCTGCTCCCTGCCCTTCGTCAGCGGCCGGGCGGACGGCCGGGTCCACTACCACGATGTCGTACGGGATCCGATGCTGCGGCTGCAACGCGCCACCTCCCCGCAGCGGTGGACGGCGGCGCACACCAGGCTGGCCGAGGCGTTCGCGCGCGAGCGCGAGGCGGCCGACGCCGGACTCGGGCCGGGCGAGGAAGCCGGGAGGCCGAGCGAAGGGATCGGTCCCGACCGGCGATGGGCCCAGGAGAGCTGGCGCGAGTCGCGCCTCGAAGAGTCGTACCACCTGCTCTGCGCCCGGCCCGGCGCCGCCCTGCCCGCCGTGCTGCGCGACGGGATCGCGGTCTGCCGGCTGGGCCCGGTGGAGGTACGCCGCTGGGCGCGGATGCTCGCCGACGCGGGCCGGGACAGCGGTTCGGAGCCGATCGGCGCCTGGGGTACGGACTGTCTGGCGGCGCTCGCGGACGAACGGCGGTACGCCGTCGACGTACTGGCCCTGCTGCTCGCCCGGGCCGAACTGACGGACGAGGACCGGACCGCCGCGTACACCGCCCGTGGCTGGAACCACTTCCGCGCCGACGCGCACGAGGAGGCCCTCGCCGACTACGGCCGGGCGCTGGTCCTCGATCCCGCGCATGTGCCCGCGTACCACGGCCGCGCGCTCACCCACCGGGCGCTGAACGACTTCACGCACGCCCTGGCCGATCTTGACCGCGCCGAGGAACTGGCTCCGGGGACGGCCTGGGTGCCGCGCGAGCGAGGCGAGACGTACCGCAGGGCGGGCAGGTACGAGGAGGCCGTCGCCGAACTCGACCGCGCGCTCGCACGCGACCCGCGCGATCCGCTGATCCTGGGCAGCCGGGGACAGGCCAAGTTCCAGCAGGGCCTTGAGCGCGCGGCGCTCCAGGACTTCGACCGCGCCATCGAGCTGTCGGGCGACTACATCTGGGCCCTGAGCCGCCGCGCCCATGTACGCGGCCGGCTCGGCGATGTCGCCGGAGCGCTGGCCGACCTCGGCCGCGCCGAGCGGCTGGCTCCGGACATGGCACGGGTCCTGGGCGAGCGCGGAGAGGTGTACCGGTTCGCCGGACGGTACGAGGAGGCGGTGGCCGAGTACACCCGAGCGCTCGCCCTTGACCCCTCGTACACCTGGGCGCTGGGCAGCCGCGCCATGGCCCTCAAGGCCCTGGGCAGAACGACCGAGGCCCTGGCCGATCTGAACCGGGCACTGACCCTGGACCCGGCCTACGCCTGGGCCGCCGCCCGCAGAACGGAACTCCTGACGGAACTGTCCGGGAACGGCGAGGCTACGGGCGGTACGGCCACGGGTACGGGCGCCAGCTCGGCCGGCACCACATAACCGCCGCGCAACTGAGCCACCGAGGCCCGAACCCGGAGCTCCCGGGGAGCCGAGAGCCGGGTCCGGCCCCGGGACTGAACGGGAGCCCCGGGGCCGGGCACTGGCCCTGGGCCCGGAGCCTCAGGGGCCCGGGCCAAGATCCGAGGGGCGGGCACGGGCCCCAGAGCCCTCGGGCCTGGAACCGGGGCCTGGTTCGGGCCGGGCCCGGAACCCGGGACCGAGCCGCGCGCGGGCCCGGGGCCTCTGGGCGCCAGGACTCGGTGCCCGCCGTCCGGCCGGGCGCGGCTCCGGCCCGGCAGGGGGTCGGCGCCCGAACGGTCCGGCGCGCCGCGCCCGAACGGTCCGGCGCGCCGCGCCCGGACGGCCGGCCCGTCCGCAGGCCTCGATGGCAAAAGTGATCTCACGGGCGACCGGTCCCATACCGACCGGACTGCGCCCGTGATCCCTCCGCGCGCCCTCAACTCCCTGTTCCCGGTCGACTACAGTGCTGCGCAGTCTGCGGAGTCGCTGCGAGGCTCATGAGGAGGGAGGGACTCGTGAGCTCACCGTCCGGGGCCGTCTGGGGCCGTGCCGAGCAGCAGGACTTCCGGAGCAGAGTGCGGGGCTCGCTGCTGGGAGGAGCCATCGGGGACGCCCTCGGCGCGGGCGTCTCGGCCCTCACCCTGGAGGAGATCAGGGCCGCGCACGGCCCCGACGGCGTCACCGACTTCGTTCCTGCGTACGGCCGCCGAGGCGCCATCACCGCCGCCACCCAGCTCACGCTCTTCACCGTCGACGGACTGATCCGCGCCCAGGTCCGCAGGGACACCGGCGCCTGGCATCCGCCGACCGATGTGCACCGCGCGCATCTGCGCTGGGCCGCGACCCAGCGCGACTGGGGCCCGGACGTACGCCGCAAGGACAACGGCTGGCTCGCCCAGGAGGAGTGGCTCTACGCCCGCCGCGGCCCGGCCCTCTCCTGTCTCACCGGCTTCGGCGACGACATCATGGGCACGCTCGACAAGCCCAAGAATCCCACCGCGCGCGACGCGGGCGCGCTGGTGCGGTCCGCGCCCTTCGGGCTGCTCGTCGGCTGGGAGCCGCAGCTCGTCTGCCAGCTCGCCGTGGAGTGCGCCGCCCAGACGCACGGTCACCCGGCGGCGTATCTCTCGGCCGGCGCCTTCGCCGTGATCGTGCACGCGCTGGCGTGCGCGGAGAGCCTCGACGCCGGCGTACAGCGCGCCCTCGCCCTGCTCGCGCCGCGTCCCGGGCACCAGCCCGTCACCGAAGCCCTTCAGCGGGCGCTCGGCACCGTACGGCAAGGGATTCCGGGCCCCGGACGGATCTCCGCGCTCGGCGACGGACGCGCCGCCGAGGACACGCTCGCCGTCGCCGTCTACTGCGCGCTCGTCAGCGAGGACATCCGCCACGGGCTGCGCCTCGCCGTCAACCACGACGGTCCCTCGTGCGCCACCGCCACGCTCTGCGGCTCCCTGCTCGGCGCGCTCCACGGCGAAACCGCGCTGCCGCCCGCCTGGCTCGCCGAACTGGAGGGCCGGCCCACGCTCCTCGAAATCGCCGACGACTTCGCGATGGAGATGACCCAGGGCCCTGCCCTGCACAGCCCTGGCGTCACCGCGTCGGGCTGGCTGGTCCGCTACCCGCGCGGCTGAGCGCCCGTACGGATCCGTACGTATACGGAGCAGGCCCGGCGGCACCAACACGTACGGGCGTACAGGCCCGCACCGCACCCGTACGCCCGTATCCGCCACGCGTCACCGGCCCGACCGGCCCGGGTCCGACCAGCCCGGATCGGCCCGAGCCTGCTCAGCCCGCTCAGCTGTCCGAGCCCTCCCGGCCCGGGAGCTTCGCGTCCGTCGGCTCCGCCTGCGCCGGCACCCGCAGCGACGCCGCCGTCAGGCCGGAACCGTCGCCGTCGCCCTGGCCGTTGATCCGCGCCAGCAGCACATCGCGCTCGTCGCTGGGCTCCGGCTTCAGGAAGCCGATCACGATGTACAGCACGAGGGAGACCGCGAGCGGGATCGAGACCTGGTAGTGGAGCGGCACACCGCCCTCGACGTTCCAGTTGATCGGATAGTTGACCAGCCAGAAGGCCAACAGCCCCAGCGCCCAGCTCGTCAGCGCCGCCGTCGGACCCGACCTGCGGAACGGCTTGAGCAGGCCGAGCATGAACGGGATCGCGATCGGACCCATCAGACCGGCCACCCACTTGATGACGACGGTGATGATGTCCTTGAAGGTCGGCGAGTTGACCTGGGTGGCGACCGCCATCGACAGCGCCAGGAACGAGATCGTGGAGAGCCGGGCCGCCAGCAGCCCGGCCCGCTCGGACCAGCTGCGCGCCGACTTCGACAGAGTGGGCGCGATGTCCCGGGTGAACACCGCGGCGATGGCGTTGGCGTCCGACGAACACATTGCCATGGTGTGCGAGAAGAAGCCGACGATGACCAGGCCCAGCAGACCGTGCGGCAGGAGCTGCTCGGTCATCAGGGCGTACGAGTCGGACGCGTCCGGCTTCTGCGCCTTCACCAGCAGCGGCGCGCACCACATCGGGAAGAAGAGGACCAGCGGCCAGACGAGCCAGAGGATCGCGGAGAGCCGGGCCGAGCGGGTGGCCTCCCGGGCGCTGGCCGTCGCCATGTAGCGCTGCGCCTGGTTCCACATACCGCCGTTGTACTCGAACATCTTGATGAAGAGGAACGCCAGCAGGAATGTCACGGTGTACGGCCCGGCCGTCGGGTCGGCATGGCCCTCGGGCAGCTTGTCCCAGACCGTCCACAGCGCGCTGAAGCCGCCCAGCTCGCCCATGACGGCGACCAGCATCGCGACCCCGGCGAAGAGCTGGATGATGAACTGGCCCAGCTCCGTGAGGGCATCGGCCCACAGCCCGCCGACCGTGCAGTAAATGCCGGTGATGACACCGGTGATGAGGATGCCCTGGTTGAGGGAGATGCCGGTGAAGACGGAGAGCAGGGTGGCGATGGCGGCCCACTTGGCGCCCACGTCCACGATCTTCAGCAGCAGTCCCGACCAGGCGAGGGCCTGCTGGGTCTTCAGGTCGTACCGGTTCTTCAAGTACTCCAGCGGGGACGCCACATGCAGCCGGGAGCGCAGCCGGTTGAGCCGAGGCGCGAAGAGCTGAGCGCCGATCCCGATCCCGATGGCGATCGGCAGCGACCAGGTCACGAACGAGGTGACACCGAAGGTGTACGCGATGCCCGCGTATCCGGTGAACATCACCGCGCTGTAGCCGGACATGTGGTGCGAGATGCCCGACAGCCACCAGGGCATCTTGCCGCCGGCGGTGAAGAAGTCGCTGACATTGTCTACACGCTTGTGCGACCAGAGGCCGATCGCGACCATCACACCGAAGTATGCGATGAGCACGATCCAGTCGAGGCTGTTCATGTGCCCCCTCCAGGGGTCCGCCTTGTGAACGATCGATGCTCTTCGTCAGTACGTCCGGTCAGCGGTGCCCCGTGCGGGAGCGGGGACTTCGGGGATTGAACCGCCTGGCGCTGCGGTGGGTCAAGGGTTTCTCCGGTCATAAATGTGAACTCAGATCAGAAAGCCGAACGATTTTACTTGTTCTTGACCTTCCTGGGCGTTGTCGTGATCGTGACGACGACCACACGATGAGCGAGCACTTCGTCAGGCTCCGGGCATGGCCCGGACATCCGGACATACGGAAATGACCGCACGGGATGCGGGTCCCCTGCGGTCGGGAAAGGAGCTGGGAAACGAGGCGGGAGGAAGGCTGGCGCGGAGTGGGCGCCGAGCGGCTCCGGACATGGCCGAGCCCCCTCGGCCAGGACGGCGGACCGGTCGAGAGGGCTCTATCAGTGGTGCGGGTGCGGAGGCAGGGCGTTGAGCGACCTCAGCCGAGGTCGAAAGCGCCCTTGTTCATTTCCTGCACGAAGGCATTCCACGACGTGGGCACGAAGGAGATCGAGGGGCCCTCGGGCGCCTTCGAGTCCCGGACGGCGATGGACTGGACGACGGGGGACCTGACCTCTACGCAAGCGCCGTTTCCGCCGGAGTACGAGGACTTGGTCCACGAGTCCGTAGCGCCCTGAAGAATTGCCATGTTCGCTCCGGTTCAGCGAGTGGTGGGAAATCGCGCCAACATCTTTGCTGGCATGATCGACGCTACTCGCCTCACTCGATGGGCGGGGCGGGCGTTCACTCGTCCTGGTGGCTTCTCCGTCGAGGCCTTACGCGCCAAGGCAGTTGAGGTGTACGGTGCCCGCGCTCCGGGCCGGGGCGGCGCGGGGCGGTGCGGGGCGGCGCCCCGTAGGGTCCCGAAGGCCCCGAACGAGGGGTCCCGCACGAAGGGTCCCGAAAGGTTTCAGCGGGCGTATTCCTTGGCGATCTCCGCGATGAACTGACGGGTCTGATCGACATTCAGGGCTTGGGCGCGCAGATGCTCGTACATCACGCTGTACCGCTGCACATCATTGGCCTTCTCCAGATAGAGATCGCTGGTCACGCCCTCGATGTAGACGACGCTGGAGTCCGAGGCGTCCGGGAATTCGAGAACCGCGTAATGCCCGCTGATCCCGGGATGCGCGCCCATGTCGAAGGGCAGCACCTGCACGGTGACATGCGGGAGCTGCGACTGTTCGACGAGATGCTCCAACTGCTCGCGCATGAGCTGCCGGTTGCCCACGACCCGGCGCAGCGCCGCCTCGTCCACCACGGCCCAGAGCCGCAGCGGGTTCTCCGTGGAGTTGATCCGGTCCTGGCGCCTGAGCCGTACTCCCACGCGCTTCTCGACATCGGGTGCCGCCGACTCCGGCAGCGCGCCGTTGATCAGTGCCTCGGCGTACGGGCGGGTCTGGAGCAGTCCCGGGACGACCTGCGGCTCGTAGACGCGCAGCGAGGCCGCGTCCGTCTCCAGGCCGATGTAGACGCTGTACGGGATGTCGCCGAAGGCATGCCACCAGCCCTGCTGACGGGAGTCCTTGGCCATTTGCATCAGCGAGTCGACGATGCGGTGGTCCTGGACCTCGTACACCCCGCAGAGATCACGGACATCGCGCTGGCTGATGGAACGGCGGCCGTTCTCCAGGCGGCTGATCTTCGACTGCGAGACCAGCAGCCGCTCCGCCACCTCCTCGGCCGTCATGCCCTTGAGTTCACGGAGCCGGCGCAACTCCTGTCCCAATCGGCGTCGCCTGACGGTGGGGTTGACGTTGGACGCCACGGAAACTGCACCTCCGACTGCGTAGCTGTACGTATCTACTGCTCAGCAGACTGCCACCAATGGTCCCAACTGCGCTGGGAAATGGCCACAGAGGCAAATGCGCCGTTGTGCGCCCTCGGCTGTGCCGGACCTGTCACCGGCCTCTCGCCGGCCCGTCGTCGGCTTGTCGTCGGTCTGTCGCCGGCCCGTCGCGTCGGCCGGTCCGGGCTGTCACAGGGCTGTCACGACGTCGCTACGGGGCCGCTACGAGTCCGCGAGAGGGACGCGCGGGACGGGGGCGCGGGACAGGGGCGCGGACGGCGCGGAGGCCGGGAGATGGCCGTCAGGCGACCGCCAGGGGGCTGTCAGGAGGCGACCGGGGGGCGTCCAAGGGGCCGCCGGTGATTGCGAGGGCGTCGGCGCGGGGCCAGGGGGCCGTGGGTCGTGGGTCGTGAGGGGCCCGGACGCGGCGCGCGGGGCAGCCTGTGAAGTCAGGCTGCCCCGCGCGTCTCTATGCGGCTCCCGAACCGGCTCTGGGGACGTCGGTGCGACGGCGTTCGGTGGTTCGGTGATGCTTGTGCAGTTGTCCTCGGCTGCCGTCCGTCGGCGGTTCAGTGCGCCGCGACGCGGGCCATGCTCCCGCGGTGCGGCTGCATCGGTACGCCGGCCGGCCGGCCGCCCTGGGCGCTGGGTGGGGCGCCCTGGGCGGGGTTACGGCGCTGCTGAGCGCCCACGCCGTTCTGGACGTCCATCACGGCGTGCGCCACGAGACCGCCCATCGGGTCGTGCCGGATCAGGTCCCGGAGCCGGGAGCGCGACGAGCGCCCTTCGTTACCGGGATAGAGGTGCTTGCCGAGTCCGACCGCGTGGGCCAGTGCGGCGAGCGCCGCGGTCCGCGGGTCCGGCGGTACGCCGGTGCGGATCGCACTGTCCAGCCGGGCCCTGATTTCCCGGCTGATCGCTGTGTCCGTCGCCTGATAGCGCGTCGTCGGCAGCACTCCGCACATCTGGCCCGCCACGGCATGCACCATGCCGCACCGCTCCAGATGCGAGAGATAGGTCTGGCGCAGCCCCAGTCGGGGCCCGCCAATCCAGTGGACGGCCCGGACCGGGCTGCCGCGTCTGCGCAGCAGCTCCAGTGCGGAGTCCAGAGTCGGATCTCCGGTCGGCCGTGGCATCACCACGGCGATACGATCCCCGTCAGGGGCTATCCGTCCTGCCAGAGCCAGCTCCACTAGCTGTGCTCCGGCCAGGCCGAGGTCGAGCGACTGCGGCTGCGCTGTGGTACCCGTGGCCGGGTCCAGAGCGAGCAGCAGAAGCTCCTCCGGAATTGTTCTGCGGCTCCTGCCCATCCATGCCTCCCCGCGTGGATGAATGACAGGGTGACCCCTCTCACATTGGTCTGTCGAGAGTGCCTGGGTGCTTTGTGCGGGAACCGTTATGTATGTCGTTCTCGTCTAGCACCGGGGCCGAGGTCCCAGAGCAGGACACTGGCAGATGGTTCGGACAGTCCGGTACGTCGGATGAGACACGAAGGAGACACGGTGGCGGGCGAGTCCCCCGGCAAGTCGGAGCAGCGGAATTCCTCGGGGGAGACGGCTCCGGGTGAACGTGACCCGAGGCTCGCGGTCTTCCGAGAATCGTCGCCGGAGGCGAGGCCGTCGGCCGTCGCAACCGCAAATCGCACGGAGGAATCCGAGGACCGGGACGCCCGGCGGTCCGCGTCTCCCGACCGCACGCTGACTCTGACGTCAGGGACCGCGCCTAGGCCCGTCGCGCCGACCGAATCCGAGAAGCCTGAGAAGGCCGAGGACGGCAAGGACGAGACCGAGGCGCCGGACAAGCCTGCCGGTACCGCCGGCCGTGACGTCCAGGACAGCTCGGACTCCGCCAAGGGCTCCGGTGCCGCTGCCGGAGTTGGTGCCGACGCTGGTGCTGCTGTCGCTCCGTCAGGGAGTGGCGAGGGCGGGGACGGTGACACTCCGGCGGCCGACAAGGCCGAGCTGAAGAGCGAGGGCGCACCCACGCGGTCCCGCCCGGCCTGGGCCAAGGGCGACGGCGAGGACCGGAAGAGCGACGGCGAGGACAAGAAGGCCGACGGCGGGGACAAGCAGGCCCACGGGAAGAGCGACGGGAAGAGCGACGGGAAGGACGACGGCGGGAACGGGAAGAAGGGCGAAGAGCCCGTCGACCAGCCGACCGCCGTCTTCAAGGCGCTCCCACGGGAACAGGTCGATCAGCCCACCACCATGCTCAAGCTGCCTCGCGAGCTGAAGGCGAAGTCGTCCACGGAGCCGTCCCCCGAGACGTCTGCCAAGGCGACCGCCGGCCCGACCGCCGGCTCGACCACCGAGCGGAACGCCGAGCCGTCCGCCAAGGCCGCCACGGCCGGTTCGACCGCCGCGCCGGCCGTCCAGCCGTCCGTAGGGCCGACCGTCCAGCCGTCCGCCGTGCCCTCCGCCGAGCAGGCCAGTACGTTCGTACCGCTGCGCAGGACCGACGTACCGCTGCCGCCCGCCGAGGCCGAGCGGACCCGGCAGCAGCCCATGCCGCCGCTGCCGCCGCTCGATCTGCTCGCCGAGCTGACCAACACTCCGCCGCCGCCCGAGACTCCTGTCCGTACGGCCGTCCGGCGGGTCAAGATCTGGACGCCGCTCGTCCTGCTCCTGCTGATCGTCTTCGCGGTCGTACAAGCCCTGCGGCCTCTGCCCGCACCCGGGCTGACGCTCTCCGGCGACCCGACGTACACCTTCGAGGGCGGCAAGCTCGATCTGCCGTGGCCCGGCGAGGGTCAGGGCGGTGTCGAGGTCGAGGGCGTCGGCACGATCGGTATGTACGGCGAGCAGAAGCCCGCGCCGATCGCCAGCGTCGCCAAGGCCATGACCGCCTATGTGATCCTCAAGGACCACCCGATCAGCGGCGACGAGGTCGGCCCGAAGATCACGGTCGACAAGCAGGCGGGCGAGGAGTCCGACCGTCCGGACGAGTCGACGGCGCCGATAAAGGAAGGCCAGCAGTTCACCCAGAAGCAGATGCTCCAGCTTCTGATGATCCCGTCCGGCAACAACGCGGCGCGGCTGCTCGCCCGCTGGGACGCCACGTCCGAGGAGGCCTTCGCCGAGAAGATGAACGCCGCCGCCAAGGACCTCGGCATGACGAACACCACGTACACGGATCCGAGCGGCCTGGAGGCCAGCACCGTGTCCACCGCCGCCGACCAGCTCAAGCTGGGCAAGGCGGTCATGCAGAACGATGTGTTCCGCGAGATCGTGAACACGCCACAGATAAAGATCCCGGGCGTCGAGCCGATGATCTACAACAACAACCGGATCCTGCTGGAGCCGGGCGTGAGCGGAATCAAGACCGGTTCCTCGACGCCGGCCGGCGGCAATCTGCTCTGGACCGCGGACACGATCATCGACGGCAAGAGCCGGCGGATCGTCGGTGCGGTGATGGGCGCCCAGCAGGGTGCCACGCTGGACGACAAGCTCCAGCTCTCGATCGACAACAGCCTCAAGGTGATCAAGGCCGCCCAGGAGGGCGTCACCTCCGCCGCCGTCGTCAAGAAGGGCGAGGTCGTCGGGTATGTCGACGACGGGCTCGGCGGCCGTACGCCGGTCGTCGCGACGAAGGACCTGAGGGCGGTCGGCTGGGCCGGTCTCGAAGTGAAGCTCAAGCTGGGTGTGGGCGCCGGCGGGCAGGTTCCGCACTCGGCGGAGGCCGGCACGGTGGTCGGCGAGCTGACCATCGGCTCGGGCACCGGCAAGGTCTCCACGCCGGTCGCGCTCCAGAAGGACCTGGCCGAGCCCGGCTTCGGCGCGAAGCTGACGCGTATCGGCTGAGCCGCGGCTCTGCCCGTACCACCCGAGGAGGGTGTCCGCACCGGCGTGAGGTGTTCCTTACGGCGCCGGTGGGGGCACCCTCCTCGGCCGTTGTCACGTGCTAGCGTCCCGAAACGGACATCTGGCCGAACGACATATGGCGGCCAGGCAACTGCGGGACGTGGGGACGGCGTCCTCGCAGACGACGAACACGCCGAACAGGGCGGCATGCCGGAGGGCGGTCGGGGCCGGTACACCGGGCGGGTGGGCAGACGGACGGTGAGACGGACGGACGGTGAGACGGAAAGACGTGGAGAGCCGCAGTGACGACCACTGAGCCGACGCACGCCGACGGCGACACCACTCCCGGGGAGCCTCCGGGAGACCGGGCCCCGGAAGAGGAAGGGCCGCGAATAGGGCTGCCCGCGCCGGAGAACGGCGCGGAGCCGACGCCGACGCCGGCTCCGGCGCGGGGAACTGAGCCCGGTACGGAGCCGGAGCCTCGGCCGAGGTCCGGCGCGGAGTCCCGTCCGGAGCCGGTGGAGCCCGGTACGGAGCCCGGTACGGAGCCCGGCGCGGCGAGCGGCCCGGCGAGCGGCACGGAGTCCCGGTCCGAGCCGCAGAAGTCCCGGCCGGAGCGTCGCGGGTCCGTCGATCCGGAGCCCTGGCCGGAGCCGATGGAGCCCGGCTCGGAATCCGGCCCGGAGCCCCAGCCGGCGCCTTCCTCCGGGCCCCACCCGGCGCCCCACCCGGCGCCCAGTGCCGGGCCGCGCGCGTGGGTGGAGCGGCATCCGGTCCTCTGCACCACCCTGGTCGCCGCGGCCGTCCACGTACTGTGGTTCGTCTTCTTCGCGAACAGCGGCGGCGACATCGCCGCCCAGGACGCCTGGGCCGAGTTCGTCGGCCGCTATCCCGACTCCGCGTACAACCTCGCCTGGTACGGCGGCATGCATCCCGTCTCGTACAGCGTGGTCTCGCCGTATTTGATGTCCGTCCTCGGTGTCCGTACGACGATGATGGTCGCCGGGACCGTGTCCGCCGCGCTGACCGCGCTGATCCTGGTCCGCGTCCGTGCCGTGCGCAATCCGGTGGCGTGTTCGGTCGCCGGGATCTTCGCGTTCCTCTGCAACGCCCTGTCGGGGCGGGTGACCTTCGGCCTCGGTGTGATGTTCGCGCTCGGCGCGGTCGCGGCGGTGTTCTGCTGGCCGCACCGCTGGCGTACGAAACGCTGGGCCAAGGCGGTCGCCGCCGCGCCGCTGGCCGGTCTCGCGACGGCGGCCAGCCCGGTGGCAGGACTGTTCCTCGGAGTCGTCGCGGCGGCGCTCTTCCTGAACAAGCGGCGCCCTGGAGCGTACGCGCTCGGCCTCGCGCCGGCGGCCGTCGTGGCGCTCTCCGCGTGGCTGTTCCCGTTCTCCGGGACGCAGCCGATGTCCGTGGGGACGGCGTCGCTGCCCTTCCTGTTCGCGGTGTCCGTGTTCGTGCTCGTACCGAAGGAGTGGCGTACGGTACGGGCCGCCGCGGCCGTCTACGGCATCGGCGTGCTGCTGACGTATGTGATCGACTCGCAGATCGGGTCGAACGTGTCGCGGCTCGCCATGATCATCGGCGGTGTGGTGCTGTTCGCGGCCCTGCCGTACACCCTGCCGCGCAGCCGCCGCAGATACGCCCTGCTGATCGCCTTCGTCGGACTGAACGTCTGGATCGGCTTCAAGGGTGTGGACGACATGGTGCGTACGGCGCCGACGGCGTCCTGGGCGCGTGAGCTGGCGCCGCTGGTCCACCAGTTGCAGCAGGCGGGAGCGGAGAAGGGCCGGGTGGAAGTGGTCCCGGCGCGAAGCCACCGCGAGGCCTCGGCGCTCTCGCCGTACGTCAATCTCGCCCGCGGCTGGAACCGGCAGGCGGACATGGAGCGCAATCCGCTCTTCTACGACGACACCCTGACCGCCGACAGCTACCGCGGCTGGCTCGACCGCTGGGCTGTGCACTACGTCGTACTCCCCAAGGGCAAGCCCGACTCGGGCGCCGGGCTGGAGGCGGCACTCGTACAGCGCGGCCAGCCCTATCTGGAGCACATCTGGGGCGACGCCAACTGGCAGCTCTTCGCCGTCAAGGACCCCAAGCCGCTGGCCGACCCGCCGGCGACGGTGGACCGCGCGGGCGCGGGCGAACTGACGATCCACGTGAAGTCGGCGGGCCGGGTGCTGATCCGGATCCCGTACTCGCCGTGGCTGGGGCTGGTGGACGGGAACGGCAAGAGCGTCGTGCCTCCGCAGGAGACGGAGGCGTCGAAGGCGGACGAGGACGGCCCGAAGGTCTTCACCAACCCCAACGGCTGTCTGATGAAGGCGGAGGAGACGGTGGAGGGCGACGAATGGACCGAACTCCTGGCCCCACGCCCGGGCGTCTACCGCCTGGCGGCGCCGTACCAACTGCCACGGGGGACGGCGTGCCCGGAGGAACTGAGGTAGGACGTCCTCCAGTACGCCGCGACGGCGTCCCCGGGCCGAGGTCAACTCAAGGTCGGCGAATCGTCGGCTTCTGCTGCCGGGCGCCCTCGCGATCCCCCATAGTGAGGCGGCATGAGGTGCGAACGGTGCGGGAGTGGCCGGGGAGGCCCGCTGCCGGGCATGGCCTGTCCGGTGTGCGGTGCCACCGGCCGTGCCGTCACCGGTCGGGCCGCCACTCGTACCGCCGCGGGCGGCTCCCATATCGGTATCCGCCCCGGGGCGCCAAGGCATGCGGCGTCCACGGCGTTTTCGGCGTCGGCGGCGGCCTCGGCCGATGTCTCCCACGTCTCCCAGTCGCGGAGGCGCGTGCGCGTAGTGGCCACGGCGGCGGTGCTCGCCCTCGGCTGTGTGGGTGCCACGGTCGTGGCGGTGGCCGGTTCCGGCGGCGGGAGCGGCGGGAGCGCGGTGGAGGACACCGAGGTCGCCGGCGTACCGACCGGATTCGGACCACCGCAACTGCCGGGCCTGGGCGGTACGGGCGAGCCGAGCGGGAGTGAGGGCGAGGCCGAGGGCGATGGGCCTTCTCCGGACGATGACGGGACCGCTCCGTCCGACACGACCGCCGGGTCCGATCCGGACGGCGGCTACACCGCCTGGGCAGGTCCCGGCTGCGCGACCGGCGAGTACCGCGAGCACGGCCGTTTCGAGAACGGCGACGCCGCCTGGTACACCGTCACCTCCGGCGGACACCAGGGCGACACCTGCGACGGCCGGTTCTCCGCCGTACCGATGTCCGGCAGCCCGGACCACGACCGCGGCTCGACCGCGGTCTGGTCCTGGAAGCTCGGCAAGGGCTACGCGAAGTGCGCCCTCGCCGTCTACGTACCGGACAGCGGCCGGGACCGCGACACCGCCGGCCATCCCACCGTCTACCGCGTGCTGACCGATCCGGCGGACACCACGTCCGTGTACGCGGCCTTCGGCGTACGCCAGACCGCGCACCGCGGCAGCCTGGTGAGCGTGGGCAGCTACCGGGTCGAGGGCGAGTCGTTCTCGGTACAGCTCCTCGACCGGGGACGGGACTGGGGAGGCGTGGAACGGTACGGCGCACACCACGCGGCGGCCCAGATGAAGGTCGACTGCGCCTGACGCGCCGGGTCCCGCCGCAGGAGCGCGCCGGGACCCGGCGCTTCTCATTGAGTCTGACGTCTGAGGTCTGAGGTCACTGACCGGGGTGGGGCGGGGATGGCGCGTTGCCGACGTACGCCATCGAGCCACCAGGGCCGCTGAGTCGCTGAGTGCCGACTCGCCGGGTGCCGAGTCGCCGACTCGCCGAGTCAGCGAGTCAGCGACCGAGGGCCTTGGCGAGCTGGTCCTTGCTCATCGACGAACGGCCTTCGACACCGCGCTTCCTCGCCTCGGCGTACAACTGGTCCTTCGTCGGTCCCTGCGCACCGCTGTGGGACCGCTGCCCACCGCGCTGCGAGGCGGACTTCGGGTCACGGAGGGCGGTACGGCTCGCCGTCTTCGCCTCTCCGGAGCGCGCCCGCTCCTTGTTCACCGTGCGCGACGCCATCTCCTTCGCCCGGCCTGCGGGCATTCCCTGGTGTTCCGCGCTCTCCTTGATGTGCTCGTACTGACGGTCCCGCTTGGGACTCGAACCTCGCGGCATGGCACTTCTCCTTGAACCAGGCTCCGCCCCTCGTGGGCCGAGCGCGCTCGGCATCGGCGCGTACCCGCTGAACCACGGTCCTCACATCCGGACCGCCGCGACACGCCCGCCGTTCCCACTGCACGCCCGGAACCGGCCCGGCGCGACACGAACTGAGCCGTACGGGCGACAGGGCCGGTTCAGCCACTTCAGCCGGTTCAGCCGGCGCTCCGGTCTTTGACTTCGACGGTCAGATCTCGCCACGACATCGCCAACCGCACCAACTCGCCCGCCGTCAAGCCGTCATCCGTCAAGCCGTCATCCGTCAAGCCGCCCGTCGTCAATCCGCTCGCCGCACGCAGAGGCTCGTCCGGGCAGAAGTGAACAACCGTCCCGGTCGTGCCGTCACCGGCGACGGGTTCCAGACCGGTCACGGGAACGCCGTGTTCGTAGCGCTGAGTCCAGGCTCCGTCCTGGCGGCGGTTGGTGTGGACGAGCCATTCACTCAGTGCCGCGACGACGGACATGCCCCGGCGCGGATGACGGTCAGGAAGCAGTTGCGCCTCGGGGAAGTCGAAGAACCGAAGGTCTTTCGATGCCATGATCGGCTTCTTCACGGCCCGGCCGTGCTCGTCCAAGCGCGTGTCCGTACCTCGCCCGTCATCCGCGACGGACACAGAACCGTCGGGGAGCAGAGTGACGACACAGCGTCCTCCGTCGTTGCACTCCGCCTCGTCGGCCGCGTACGCGTCGACCTCAAGGATCAGATGCCCAGCACCGCCAGGTGCGAACGCGACGGGATTCCGCCGGATGCGCGCGAGGTGGTCCAGATCCACGGCGCCGGCCCAATCGTGCGTCGTGTTACGCCAGGAGGCCCTTGAAGTGTCCACCTGAGAAGTATCCAACCGGCCGCGCCACGGCGCGTGTCGGCTGTCCGTGGTGAGTGAACGGCCGGTCTCGCCGTCAGGATCGGCGTCTCGCCGCCAGTACCGGCGATCTTCTGGAGGGCGCCGGGGCTCAGCCCGTACGGTGGCTCTGCGGAGGCCGGACGAGCGCAGGGGGCTTGGTGGAAGCGGAGTTGGCGGCTTTGGCCGTATCGGGTGCGACGGCTCTGGTCGGGGCGCTGGTCACCGACGGCTGGGCCGCGCTGAAGTCGCGGGCCGCCGCGCTCATGAGGCGTGGCGGCGGCCAGGAGGGCGACGAGGCGCTGCTGCGTGAGCTGGAGGAGCTTCGCGCGCGTCTGCCGCGTCCGTCGGCGGCGGTTACGGCGTCAACGGCGGAAACGGAGCGACGGCTGCGCGACCGGCTGCTCAGGCTCCTTGCCGACGAGCCGTCAGTTGCGGGCGAACTGCGGGCGCTGATCGGCCAGACGCAGGAGACGGTCATCAACCACGGCACCATGGTGGTGACCGAGCAGGCTCATGTGTCCTCGTCCGTCGTGCACCACAACTATTTCGCGGCCCCTGCGGCCGTACCGGTGCCCGTGCTGCCTCGTATCGTCGCACCGCCGGTCCGGCACTACGAGAACAACGAGCGTCTGCTCCAGCGGATGGACGAGACATGGGCGGCCTGCCGGGCAGCCCGCGTCCAGGCGCTGATGTATGTCGTCGGTGTGCCCGGTATCGGCAGGACCGCCCTGACACACCGCTGGCTGGACCGGCGCCGCGACGAACTGACGGGGCCTCAGCTCCACGCCTCCCTCGCCAGGGACGTATGGGGAAATCCGGCCGCTCCCATGGCGGTGCTGGAGCGCTGGTTCCGCGAGCTGGGAGTGCCGGCGCAGGACGTGCCCGCCGATCCCGACAGCCGTACGGCGTACTTCCGTACGCTCACCGCGAACGGCCCGGTCGTGGTCCTGCTGGACGATGTCGTGCTCGCCTCGCAGGTCATTCCGCTGCTTCCGGGATCGCCGGACAGTGCGGTGCTCATGACCAGCAACATCATCCTTCCCGGTGTGATCGGCGGTCTGGACGCCGAACTGCTGCGCATGGAGCCGCTGGAGCATCCGCACGGCAGGCGTCTGCTGGCCAAGGTCGGCCGGATGGGCGACGACACGGCGGAGTACGCGGCATACGCGACGGAACTGGGCCAGATCGCCGACGCGTGCCAGGGTCATCCGCTGGCCCTGCGCGTGGCCGGCGCGCAGCTCGCCGTCGGACATCCCGGCAGGATCCAGGAGCTCGCCCGCGAACTCACGGACCGTGCCACGAGGTTGAGGGCGCTCGACATGGACGACGAGCTGTCGGTGACCGTCGTCTTCGCGCCGGCGTACCGCGGCCTCGCTCCCGAAGCGGCCCATCTGTACCGGTGTCTTGGATTGCATCCCACGGCCGACTTCGACATGGACGTCGTACGCGCCGTGGCGCCGGGAGGCGAGGCTGGGGCCGGGGGAGCGGCGGACGTGGACGCGGAGGGGGGAGCGCTCAGGGCGCTCAGGGCGCTCGTCCTGGCGAACCTCGTCGAACAGACCGGTCCCGGGACCTACCGTATGCCCCACGCACTCATCCATGACCACGCCCTCGCCTGCGCCCGCTCCGACATGGCGGAGGAGGACCGCGAAGCGGCACTGGACCGGCTGCTCCAGAGCTACGTGGACATCGCGGAGCGCGCGGACACGGCCCTGTCCTCGCGCTACCGGCACGATCCGACGGGCGCGTACGCGGCTCATGCCGCTGCCCGTGCCGCAGCCCGTGTCTCTGCTTCGGTGGAGGACATGGAGGACATGGAGGACAGGGCGGCGGTGCTCGCGGGCCTGGAACGGCGGCGTGACGCGCTGCGGTACGCCGTACGCCTGGCCTGCGACACCGGCCGGTACGAGATGGCCTGGCGCCTGGCGCAGGCGCTGTGGACGTTCTATCTCCGGTGCGGATATCACACCGACTGGATCGAGACGTATACGTGGGCGTGTGACGCGGCTCAGGAATGCGGCGACCTGACAGCCCTCGCCCGGATGCGTTACGGGCTCGGCTTCGCCCATCTGGACCGGTGGAGCGCGGCCGAGGGAGATCCGCGGGCCGCCCGCGAGCGGTTCGAGCAGGCGCTCGATCTCGTACGGCCTCGGAACGGCCCGGCGGCGGAGGGACAGCGGCGTACGACGGAGGGACAGCGGCGTACGGAGTCCAGTGTCCTGGAAGGCCTCGGCCTGATGGAAAACCGGTTGGGCAACGCCGAACAGGCCCTGGAGAACCTCACGGCCGCGCTCCGGGCGCTCGACGGGATCGACCATCCGCGTGGCCGTGCCCTGCTCGCCTTCCACCGTGGTCCCGTCCTCACCTCCCTGGCGCGCCATGACGAGGCCGCCGCCGAACTGCTCTCCGCCCGCGCGCAGTTCGCGGCCCTGCCGGAGCCCGACCGTTACAACGAGGCGCGGGCGCTGGCCCGTTACGCCGAGGCCCGGCAGGCCGCCGGACAACCTGCCGAGGCCCTGCGGGCCTTCGACGAGGCGTCCCGGCTCATGAGCGAGCACGGTCCCGCCTACCAGCAGGCCGTCATCCTGCTGCTCCGCGGCGATCTGCTGTACGGCGAGGGCGACGGCGACCGGGCAGCGGTCGACTGGAGCGCGGCGGTCGACTTGTTCCGGCAGGCGAGGAGCCCTCGGGCGGAAGAGGCGGAAGGACGGCTTACGGGCTTACGGGCTCCAGGACAAGGCGATTGAGGACACAGCGACTCAGGAACGCGGCGATTCAGAGCTCAGCAGTTCAGAACACGGCGATTCAGAACACGGCGATATCGAGCAGCCCAGGTTCCGCTTCCGGCCCGTCGCTGACGGACACCTGAACGCGGGCCGGTTCATCTCCGCCGGGCCCGGACACCGTACGGTCGTACGCTACCGAGGCCGCGATCGCGGCCGACGCCCACCACGGGCGTCGGCCGACCCAGCGGGCGCGCCGCCGAACGCCCTTGCGCGGCAACGCGAGTACGCCGTCGTCGGGCTCCTCGACCGCGAGCAGCGCGCATCCGGGAAATCGCGCGGTGACCTCCGCCGCGTCCTCCCAGCTCCGCAGGTCACCGGCGGGACGGGAGCGGCCGTACGGCATCAGCAGCACATCCGCCGACCGGGACCACCGGCTGTCCGGATCGTCGATGTCGGCGACCAGATGCGCTTCCGCGAGGTGCCGTTCCTGGCCGCGGCGCTGCGTGGCCGCGTGGTAACGGCGTACGGTGGCCGCGCCGCCGGCACCGTACGCGCGGTCCGTGCCGTCCGCCGCACGGACCGAACGGACCGAACGGACCGAACGGACCGATACGTACATCGCGGGCGTGACCGGGGACAGCGGCCGGACCTGGGCCGGGACAGGGACCGGTACGAGGCGCGGGCCCGCCGTGGCCGCCGGTTCGGGCAGGGCGAGCCGTTCGTAGAACAGCTTCCGCAGCAGCGCGGCGGCTTCGCCGGGACGCGAGGTGACGGTGGCGCGCAGGCGCTCCACCTCGGTGTCACCGGGCTGGGCGGCCATGGCCTCGTGGAGCTGTGCTGCCAGTGGCCGATGCGACGACATGCGCGGCAGCACTTCGCCGAGACGTGCCATCGGTGAGTCAGGAGCCACCTTGGACGCGGCGAAGGAACCGAGAAGGGTGGGGATGCCCAGGGACACTCCGTACATCGTCAGCGAACCGTGATCGCCGACGAGTCCGTCCGCGGCCAGGAGCGCGGCCTTCCAGGTCTCGGTGTCCGGGACGGGAAGGAGCAGACCGCAGTCCATGAGCGGGGCCAGCCAGTTCTGGACCTGCCATGCGCCGTGGCCGTACCAGGCGTTGGGATGGACGGCTGCCAGAACGCGGTACTCATCAGCTGGAAGCTCGGCCAGCACACGGCGGAGAGCGTCCGTCCCGTCCCGGTCCGACGCCAGTATCGAGCCGCCTCCCCAGGTGGAGGAGACGACGATCAGCTTCTGGCCCGGCCGTATGCCCAGCGCCCTGCGGTAGTCGTCACGGAACGGTCTGCTCGCCCACAACTGGTCGTAGCACGGATCACCGGCCACCACGCTCACCGGGACGGCCTCGGGACAGCTCACCGCGAGCCGCTCGCGCTGCTCGTCGTGGGACAGCACGATCGCCGACGGAATCAGACGCCCGTCATGCATCAGCCATTCCGGCGTCAGGCCGAAGGCTCCCGGCTCCCGGCTCCCGGCTCCCGGCTCCCGGCTCCCGGCTCCCGGCTCCCGGCTCCCGGCTCCCGGCTCCCGGCTCCCGGCTCCCGGCTCCAAACGCTTATTATATCCCGCGCCGTGGGGAGCGTTGATCGGTGCGGTCCGCAGATTGTGCAGATCGCCGCCACGACTGGTGGCCACGGCGATATCGAATTTCTCCTCCTTGGCCTGGCCCCAGGGTATGCACAGCATTCCTCTCGCCGTAAGGAATTCGAAGGTGCCGCCGTCGAGCGCCGATGACTCGGTGCAGCTGAATACGGTCTGGACTCTCTTGTCGCCTTCGAAAACGGTAAGCAGATCGAGCAGCCGGGTCGCGGACGTGATGTTGTGCACGATTCCCAGGACCGTGCGCTCGGCCGCGACGCTGACCCACCGCCCGCTGTCCTTAGCCAGCGGCAACGCCGGCGCCGACCGCTGCCCTCCCTCACCCTGCATACCTCAGCCCTTCCCGCCCACGGTCACTGGCCAAGACGATAGTTCGCCGATGCGCCCGTACAGCGAGCAGCCCCGCAGCCGAGGTCCTCAGCAGGTGTTTCAAAGTCGGTTCCAGGTTTCCCCAAGGTCTCCCGGGAAGAGTGGTTCTCGCATCCAGCGAATACCAGCAGCAATCAGCAAGTAGCACCGGAGGAGAGACCTATGTACATCCGTCGTGCCCTCACCGCCACCGCCGTCGGTAGCGCCCTGGCGCTGGCCGGCATGGCCGCACCGAGCTCAGCGGTCGCCGCCGCCAAGTACCCGGGCCAGGCCAAGTGCCCTACGGGCGACTATCAGCTCTGTATCGACGGAGGCCCTGGCGGTTTCACCATCAGCGGCAAGAAGTTCTCCGGCCACGACAACGCCATCCTGCTCAGGAATGTCAAGAACGTCACGGTCTCCGGGAACCAGTTCACCAACCTCAGTGGCTCCACCGGCTACGCCGGGGTCCATGTCAAGAACTCCTCCGGCATCGTGATCAAGAAGAACACCTTCTCCAACTTGCGCAACGGCGGCAACATGCACGGGATCTACCTGGTCAAGACCTCGGGCAGCAGCATTACCGGCAACAAGTTCTCGTCGATCACCGGCGATCCGGTGCGGATCAGGGACGGCAGCAAGAACAACACCGTCAGCGGAAACACCTTCACCGGCTCCGGCCAGTACGGGCTGTTCAGCGAGTGGGGCCGGCTGGAGAAGGGCGAGACCTGCGGCAGCGGCAACGTCTTCAAGAGCAACAAGTACAAGAGCGGCGGCTACGGCGGCAAGAAGATCTCGCTGATCAAGTGGGGCGGCAAGGGCGGAGGCAGCACCGGTCTGAAGCTCACCTGGGGCAACTGCAAGAAGGCGAGCATCACCAACAAGGGCGGCAACACCAAGCTCTGAGCGTGTGGTTCGACGCCGGGCAGCGGCCGGGTGGCGCGGCAGCCCATGGCTGCCGCGCCAAAGATGCGTTGCTTCCTCAGACCGTTCCCGGGGCGTCAGGTTGTGGTGCAAGTGACGGTTGGCCAGGTCCGATTGCCGTTGTGCTGGATGGTGACGCCCCAGTTGTTGCCGCTGCCGTTGGGTTTGGCGGTCAGTACTTGGGTACTGGGATAGGCGGCGTTGATGTTCCAGGTGGAGAGGATCTTTGCCGGGGACGGTACGTTCATCGTCACGGTCCAGGTGTTGGAGCCAGAGACCGAGACGTTGAGGTTGTACCGGTCGTTCCACTGCTGTCCGGCGGACAGAGTCGCGGTGCATCCGCTGCCACCGCCACCGCCACCGCCGCCATCACCACCACCGGCGCCGTCGGGAGCCACGGCGCGGCCGGTCTGCGGAGAGATCATTCCGGCGCACAGGCCGCGGGCCGCCAATCCCTGGGCGATACGCGGGATCGCCGCGACCGTGTTGGCGGGCCAGTCGTGCATGAGGATGATCTGGCCGTTGGTGAGCCGGCCGGCGGCCTGGACGATCGCGTCGGTGCTGGCGTTGTTCCAGTCCTGCGAGTCGACGTCCCAGATGATCTCGGTGAGGCCGTACTTGGCCGCGACCGACTTCACCGTCGCGTTGGTCTCACCGTACGGCGGCCGGAACAGCTTCGGCGTGCCGCCGCCCGCGCCCGCGATGGCCTGCTGGGTCCGGGAGATCTCCGAGTCGATCTGCGCCTGGCTCTGCTGGGTCAGGTGGGGATGGGTGTAACTGTGGTTGGCGACCCACATGCCGGCGTCGACCTGGGCCCGGACCTGGGACGGATTGGCCGCCGCGTACTGGCCCTGGTTGAACATCGTGGCCCGCAGCCCGTTCTGCCTGAGCGCGTTGAGCAGGCTCGACGTGGTGGCGGACGGGCCGTCGTCGAAGGTGAGCCCGACGTACCCGTTGCAGGCGGCGGCTTGCGCGGGGGCGGCGGTGTTGACGGTGAGGGCGCTCGCCGCGGCCAACGCTACGACGGCCAGTCTCGTGACCAGGTTGCGTAAGGAGAGATGTGCTCTGGCTTTCATGAGGAGTGGTCCTCCAGCCTGGGGTGGGGGATTCGGGGGTCGGTCAGGATGCGCTGCACGAGACTGTGGGCCAGGTTTGGTTGCCGTTGTGCTGGATGGTGGCGCCCCAGTTGTTGCCGGTGCCGTTGGGTTTGGCGGTGAGTGTCTGGGCGTTGGGGTAGGTGGCGTTGATGTTCCAGGTGGAGAGGACCTTCGCCGGGGACGGTACGTTCATCGTCACGGTCCAGTTGCTGGAGCCGGTGACGGAGACGTTGAGGTTGTAGCGGTCGTTCCACTGCTGTCCGGCGGACAGGGTCGCGGTGCATCCACCGCCGCCACCGCCCCCACCGCCGCCGCCACCTGAACCGGCTTCGCCCACGGTGATGTTGGAGTTCCCGCTGCTCTGGTAGCCCTCGGTGGCGAGGATCATGTAGTTGAAGGTGCCCAGGCTCATACCGGCGCGGGCCCAGGCGTCGAAGTGGTTGCCGGTGGTGATGGTTCCGCCGGTCCTCTTCGACTGCCTGACGCTCCAGTACTGGTTGAAGGTGCGGATGCCCTCGATGGACGGGGCGTTGTAGCGCGTCGTCTGGTAGATGTCGTACGTACCGCCGTCGCTGGTGACGGTGCCCTTGTACGTTCCCGTGGGCCGGTACGTGCCCCAGTTGTCGACGACGTAGTACTCCACCAACGGGTTCGTCGACCATCCGTAGAGCGCCAGATACGCGTTGCCGGACGGGTTGAAGGTGCCCGAGTAGGTAACGGTCCGGCGTCCGCCGGTGCTCCAGCCCTTGCCGGCGACGAAGTTTCCGGTGTTGCTCCATGAGGTGCCGTAGTTGCCACCGGAGCCCAGATTCATGGAGACCGACCCGGGTGAGTCGGTCCAGAACGAGTAGTAGTAACCGTTGTTGGTGCCGGTCTGGTTCGTGGTGACGACCGTATCGGCGTTGGCGGTGCCGGGCATGGCCAGCGCGGCCACGGCGACCAGCAACAGGGTGCAGGCACTGCTGATGAGCAGCCTGAAGCGACCGGCCAACTCGAACCGACCACGCCTTCGGCGCGTCGTGCGTGCGGGTGCGTCGTTCATGTGCGTGCTTCCTCCTCGTCCTCGTAAGGCCGATGGGGGCCAGGCAGCGTGACACGCGCTTGCGCAAGGTTGTCGGGGCCCGGAGCCAGGTCACGGTGGCGGCCCACATCGACAGTGGTTGAGCTCTGCCAACGGCGACAGTGTTGGTCTGTCCATGTCGACTGTCAATAGTTTCGGCACTGAATGCGAAATATTCGCGGAGCCTGACGTGACATCGGCGAGCGTTCCCGCTGCTCAAAGGCCCTATGTGACCGGTTGGACAGGGGTGAAGGCGGAAGCGTCATGTATCTCAAGATCGTAATTCGGGTAGCTGCTTCGAAATGTTTCGAAGATTTCTCGGATCACGCCGAGGAGAAGCGCAGGGAGGGGAAGCACGGCCGGCTTCGGGGTTCTGTGTTGGCCCGGGACGCTAGGTCACGTCGATGCCGTACTCCTGGACCAGTTCCTCC
Source organism: Streptomyces sp. NPDC059743 (assembly GCF_042732975.1). Taxonomy (NCBI): domain Bacteria; kingdom Bacillati; phylum Actinomycetota; class Actinomycetes; order Kitasatosporales; family Streptomycetaceae; genus Streptomyces; species Streptomyces sp. NPDC059743. The sequence goes on from NZ_JBHWGS010000002.1 coordinate 254,384, forward strand.
AGACCGCCCTGGTATCCCTTGCCGCCGATGACGAAGTCCCAGTCGCCGCTGGAACGGCGGCGGAAGGACCCGAGCACCAGGGCGGTTTCGCTGGGACGGCCGTCGGAGACTTCCAGCCGGTCCAGTTGGGTTCCCGCAGAGTCCAGCAGCCGGATACCGCCGGCGTCCTGGACGGTGCCGTACAAGTCGCGGACGGCTGTCGGGGGCACGGTGTTGCGGTAGCGCTTGACCTGTACGACGATCTTGCCGCCGCGGATCGGGGCCGGGTCCAGCGCATCGACGTCCACACCGCCGTCGTTGGAGCGCTGGGTCGTCACGGCCTGCATGCCCATGGCCCGGAACAGATCCGCGACCAGGGACTCGAAGGCGATGGGATCCATCTCGTACAGATCCGGTTCCTCGTCTCCGCCGTGAGTGACGACGCCGTTGCCGATGTCTTCGGGAACCCGGCCGGGCCGCACCGTAGCGCCCTGGTCGGGGCGGGACGACAGCTGGCCCCGGAGGCCGTCCACCAGGCAATCGACAGCGTTCACCTGCTCCAGATGCAGCCCGGCGAAGATCGCACGCGACGCCATGACCGTGGCCAGGAACATGTGCGCCCGTCTGCCGGTCGCCGGGTCGTGGTCGTCCACGAAGCCGTTCAACGCGACGGAGTCCAGCGCGCCGAACTCGTCCGCCGCGAAGAGATCGTGCAGAACCAGCAGGAGACACTGCGCGAGCACATCCCGGTACAGCGCGCGGCGCTGCGCCACCGGCCGAGCCGTCTCCTTCTCCTGATCGGCGCTGGGCATATAGCGCACCGACTTCATCTCCGGGACGACGTCGTACTTGGGCAGCTCCCAGTTCAGCACCAACTGGCGTGCACCGGAGTCGTACGCGGCGGACACCTGACGCGGGAGATCCTCCGGCCATGCCGTCGAGGCGTAGAGAGCAGCGGAGAAGTACTCCACCGTGGCCTCGGAATCACCGTTGCGAAGCCCCGCCGTCATCTCGGCGATGCCGGCGTTGTGCCGACGGATCTCTCCCAGCTGGGCATCGGCCCATTGCCGGTACTGAAGCTGGTAGGCGGCCAACTGCTGCTGACGCTGTGCTTCCGCGGCCTGCGCTGCCTGCCAGTCACGCTCGAACCGGGACCGCGCTTCCGCCTGCGCCTGAGCTCGCCGGGCAGCCGTCCAACCGCCCTGCGGTTGGTACTGGTTCGGATCAGGCATCCGGATGGGATGGGCGAGCTGTCCTGGGGAGAAGGTCTCGATCTGCTCGGGCCGGGCCAGTGCGCCGGCCCTGAAAGCCGGAGCCCGGCATCCTGCCGCCAGCAAACCCTGCAACGACTCGACCCGCGCGTCGAGTTCCTCCGTCCTCCGCCTGGCATCCGCCTCGCGCTGCTGCCGGTACGCCGCCCGCTGCTCACGATGGCTGCGCGCCAGCTCCCGCTGGTAGGCACGCTGTTGCCGTTCCTGATCCCGCTGGTACCTCGCTTGCGCCTCCAGCTGGCGTTGCTGTTGGCGTTGCGCCTCAGCCCAGATACCGACCAACCCATTGGAACGACGACTCATGCGCTACAGGCCCTCCCCACCAGAGACTTGGCGTCCACGCACCAGGCCCTGGCCCCATAACCAGCAGTAATGAGGTGACTCCAGTCGGCAACCATCAACTCGCCCATCCACTTGCCACATATGGTCGATGTCGCCTCCGGGGCACTTGGCGTCTACTTCCCGACCCGATCTGCCAGGGGGAACCGTGCCAACTACCTGGGATTCACCGCCCTCTTCTTTCGGGTGGGTCGACGGATGAGGCGACGGTGCCTGCGGTCTACGGCACGGCGCGCGCCACCCGCGAACGGGGCCACCGCATGCCGGGTCGGCGACCGGGCCGACGAGGCGCCCTGCCGTCCTCAGACGACCGCCGACACCTACGCCGAATATGAAGGCCACCGCACCACTGGCACCTATGACCGGGATACGAAGCGAATCGACATCACGTTGCGCCGGTCGCCCGACTACCTCGTTCGCAGGGGAAGCCTCGGACCATTCGCCAGGCTGGGGCGAGCTGCTGCTCTACTGGTCTGAAGGCCGCCGACTGACATGTCAGGCTTCGAGTGCCGTGAGGTGTCGCCGGGCTGTGGCCCATACGTCTTCGAAGTCCTTGAGGGCCAGAGGCTCCTCGACATGCCCCTCCCACTCGGTGACGGGCGACTCGGCAGTGAAGCCGTACCAGGCGTCATCATCCTCAACCGACGCGGCCACGATGGGGCGCAACGCAGGTCCTTCGAGTTCGACCTGCCGGCTCACCCATCCGTCGTCGCCGACCTCGAAGTAGAACCAAGTGTCTTCTTCGTCCCAGTAGCTGCGGAACCATCTTGTCACCGGCTCATCCTGGCTCACGGGTGTCGTACCTCGGTACCTCCACGGTCAGTCGAACTAGACGACGAGCCGTACGTTCTCCGCGCCGTGCAGTTCACCCAGTGTTCGTATCACCCTTCACCCTGATCTGGCACCAGGCTGACATCGCGCGTCAGGCCCTGGCGGGCGACATCTGGGACACCGAGAAGGGGCTCACCTACCTCGAGGAAATCGTGCATCTCCTCGAACGCTTCGGCGTCACGGTCGACCTTTTAGGAGGGGACGGCTTTTAACCTGCGGAAACGGCGGCCGTAGGGTCCCCGGTCTGGGAAAATACCCCTCCGTAGTTCTCGCGCGTTCGCGGGGTTTCCCGGCCTCATGTGTGCTGAATCTGTTCTGGGCTGACCGCATGATGACGACCTCTTGCCGCAGGTCGCGAGCGCGCGGCGCGACAAGGGGGAGGCGCAGGCCGAAGAAGCCCGTGGGGACTTGCGCTATGTAATTGAAGGTATATACCGTTGATTGCATGACGGAGTGGTGGGAGATCGAGATCGAACCCGAGGTGCGGGATTGGCTGGAGCTGCTTCCGTTCCGCCTTTACCGGCGTGTGGAGGACAAGACGGACCGTCTCTTGGACGAGCCGACGACGCTTGGTGAGCCGTACTCGCGTCACCTGGGCGGCAAGCTGCGTGAGCTGCGCTTCGAACTGGACGGCGAGGCCGTGCGCATCCCGTACTGGCTCGCTCCCGGGCAGCGGATCGTTCTGTTGACGGTGTTCCGTAAGACGAGGATGCGTGAGGCGGCGGAAGTCGAGCGTGCGCAGCAGGTCCAGAAGGTCTGCGAGGCCGAGCACGGCCGAGCTGAGCACACCTACGATCGGCGCAAGGAGAGTTGATGAATCACAGCACGTGGAGGACGCGCCGGGCCCGGCAGCTTGCGGGTGAGACGGTGGAGTACGACCAGGAGTACGTAGACGCGCGGCTGGCCGGTGATCTTGGGCAGGCGGTCTACGACCGTCGGATCGAGCTTGGCCTGTCCCAGGCCGAACTGGCCGAGCGGGCCGGGATGACGCAGCCTCAGGTATCCCGGATGGAGGGCGGCGATACCGTGCCTACTCTCCCGCTGCTGCGACGCCTGGCCAAGGCCCTGGACGGCACCCTGAATCTGGCCATCGACGAGGGTGACTCCCACGTCACCTTCACCCCACACGCCGCCTGAAACCGATCCCCGCCCGGCCCGTCGAGGCCTGTTGCGTGGCTTGGGATCATCCAGTGGTGAGTTGCGTGATGCGGTGCGGGGCGTGGTGGCGAACTCACTTCTTCGGTCGCCCTGGGGAGGGCCTTGGCGAACCGGTGAGCGAGGTTGCGCCGCTGACCCGGCAGTGCTCCATCATCGGCTTCAGCCCTCCCTGGGAGGAGCCGCTTTCTGGTGGCGGCGTGCCAGATCAGGACAAGGAGCGACGGAATGAACCTCGACCGCCCAGCACAGCCCTCCCAGAAAGCCACGGTTACGTGGTGGAACATGGGTGACGTGCCGAACGCGCTCGACCCTCCGCCAATCGCCGATTGGGCGAGCTACGTCGACGTGCCATCCGCGCTTGAAGCGCTGGATGTCGAGGAGTGAGGCGATACCGAGCAGCGCGCCGGAAAGGTGGCCAGACGTGGGTCTGGCCCGGCCTAGGCGCTGTGCCGCACGTACGAAGGCCCTCCCGTCCGACGGACGGAAGGGCCTCTGACCAGGTGTTTCTCTGTGCCCCCGGCAGGATTCGAACCTGCGACACCCGCTTTAGGAGAGCGGTGCTCTATCCCCTGAGCTACGAAGGCAGGGGTTTGTGGGAAACCTTGTCGAGGACCCGGTGGGTGGGTCTTGACCCGGTTTGACAAACCCGGTGGTCGGAGAGGTTCTGGACGGCTGGTGCGGCGGGAACCTGGGCGGCCACTGACAGGGTAGCGGATGTGTTGGGCGGCGCGCTTATCTGTTGGGGGTGGGTGGGCGGGGGTGGGGGAGGGAGCGGTAGAAGGTGAGGTGGTGCTGGGCCGCGGTGGGCCAGGTGTGGCGGGCGGCCAGGGCTTGGGCTGCTGTGCGGCGGGTGGGGGTGTGGGTGTCGGGGGTGAGGGCTGCGGCCAGTTCGGTGGCCAGGGCGTGGGGGGTGGCGGCGAAGCGGGCCGCCTCGGCGAAGACCTCGCGTAGGACGGGCAGGTCGCGGACTACCAGGGGGACTCCGGCGGCCAGGGCTTCCATCGCGGCGAGGCCGAAGCCCTCCTTGAGGGAAGGGAACGCGAAGGCGGACGCGGCGGCGACCAGTGGTGGGAGGTCGTTCTCCGGGACCTGGCCCAGGACGACCGGTTCGAGGCCGAGTTCCGTGGCGCGCGTCTCCCAGCGGGCGCGGTAGTCGCGGTAGTCGAAGAGCGTCTCGCCGCCCGCGATCACCAGCCGTACGTCCGGGTGGTCGGCGCGCAGCAGCGCGTACGCCTCCAGGAGGTCCAGGGAGCCCTTGCGCGGCTCGATCCCGCCGACGGTGAGTACATAGCGGCCGAGGCGGGAGCGCCAGGCTTCGCGGGCCGCCGGATCGGTGCCGGCGAAGCGTTCGTACGCCACGCCGTTGGGGATGACCTCCGCCTTCAGGCCCCAGCCCGCGGCCAGTTCGTCCGCGACCGACCGCGAGACACAGATATGGGCGTACGGCTCGACGACGGCCCGTTCATGGCAGGCGGCGAGTTCGGGCGTGGTGAACTGGTCGAGATGGTGGACGGTGCGGACACAGCGGTCCACCGCGTTCGCGCTGATGCAGTCCTGGGCGTGGACGATGTCGTACGGCGACGGGTCGAAGGCCTCGCGCAGCGTCGCGATGGAGCGCAGGATCCGCTCGCCCACGGTCTCGTCCGCGGGCCCTTCCGGGAACGGCACGATCCGTACGCGTACGCCTGGATCGACCGCACGGAAGAAGCCCGAGTCGCCGCCCCGGCCCAGCGACCAGACGGTCACGTCCGCTCCGGCCGCCGCCAGTGCCTCGGCGAGCGCCAGCGTGTGTACGACGCCGCCGCGCGGCTTGGTGGAGTAGCTGAGCAGGGCGATCTTCATGAGGGAGTCTCCGGGTACGACAAGGGGATCTCCCTGGACTGCGGAGGGATCTGTCTGGACTGCGCGGGGATCTCCCAGACCTCCTCCAGGTCGGCGGAGGGTCCGTGCTCCGTTGCGTACGGTTGCGGCGCACTTGCGTGCTGTTCCGGGACGCTTGCTCGCCGTTCCGAGGCGCCGCTCGCCGGTCCCGTCACCCGATACGCCGACGGGCGGCGCTCATCCAGGTGGCGCAGTACTCGGCGGGCGCGGTCGATCTCCGTGGCTACGTCCACCTCCGCCACGGCCAGGCCCGCCTTGGCCCAGGTCCGGGCGAGGATGTCGCCGCCCGGGCCCACGACCTTGGACTGGCCGAGGAAGCGCATGCCGCCCATAGCGCCGGTCTGGTTGGAGGAGGCGAGGACGACCTGGTTCTCGGCGGCGCGCGCCTGGTCGTACAGGTCGAAGAGCTTGGCCTGGCGGTCCTGGGCCATGCGCGGCGCGCGGTTGGTGATGCTGGTGGGCCAGGCGGAGAGACAGGCGAGGATCTCGGCGCCGTCCAGGGCCAGTGAGCGGGCGGACTCGGGAAACGTCTTGTCGTAGTCGATCAGCATGCCGATCCGGCCCACCGGAGTGTCGAACGCGGCGAAACGGTCGCCCGGCGCGTACGCGGCGACCTCACCGGCCGGCAGGTGCACCTTGCGATGGCGGCCGAGGACGCCGTCGCCGCTGACGCACACGGCCGCGTTGTAGTGCTCGTCGCCGCCGTCCTCGCAGTAGCCCACGCACACCACCATCTCGGCGGCGAGCCGGGCGACCCGGAGGATCAGCGGATCGTCCGGCTTCAGGGCCGGCGGGAGCGCCTCAGGATCGGGATGGCGCAGATCGGCCAGATAGCCGCCGAGCGCGGCGTCGGGCAGGACGAGCAGCCCGGCGCCCGAGCGGCGCGCGTCATCGATGAGCTTGGCGATACGGGCGAGATCGAACTCCAGGTCACGGCCGAAGTGGGCGGCGGCGGCCGCGATCCGGACTGTGGTCATCGTTCGTTCACCGCTCCTGCGTTCATGCGACGGCCGCTTCCGCGTATGTGTACGTGTACGTCTCCGGACGCCGGTCGCGCAGATGGCCCATGGAGCGGCGAGCGGTCTCCAGGGCCTGGGCGACGTCGAGTTCGGCGATCGCCAGGCCGGCTCCGACACCGGTGTCGGCGAGGATATCGCCGCCGGGATCTACGACCTTGGCGCTGCCGACGAAGCGTAGCGACCCGAAGGTACCCGACTGGTTCGAGGAGACCCATACGATCTGGTTCTCCAGGGCGCGGGCCCGGTCGAAGAGGTCGAAGCGGCGCTTCCAGCGGTCGTTCACCAGATCGGGAGCGGCATTGGTGCGCGAGCCCGGCCAGGCGGAGACGACCACACCGATCTCGGCCCCGTCCAGGGCCAGCGCGCGGGCGGACTCCGGGAAGGCCTTGTCGTAGCAGATCATCATGCCGATCCGGCCGACCGGTGTGTCGAAGGCATGGAAGCGGTCGCCGGAGGCGTAGCTGGCGTCCTCGCTCAGCGGCTGGTGGACCTTGCGGTGATTGCCCAGTACGCCGTCGCCGTTGACGCAGACCACGCTGTTGTAGCGCCGCCCGTCCGTGCCCGCCTCGCAGTAGCCGGCGACGACGGTCAACTCGCCCGCCAGCGCGGCCAGTCGGCGGATCTCCGGGCCGTCGAGAGCGAGCGCGGGCGGGCCCGCGTCGAGCTCGGAGTCTTTATCGGTGCCGGTGTCGGTGTCGGCAGGAGTGTCGTTTTCGAGGCTGAGCAGATAGCCGCCCAGACAGGCCTCCGGCAGGGCGAGCAGCCGTACGCCCTCGGCGCGGGCCTCCTTGACCAGCCGTTCGGCGACGGCGAAGTCCTCTTCCAGATCGCGGCCGAACTCGGCGGCGACGGCCGCCATACGGAGCGTGCTCATGCGGTCCCCATTCTGGTCACCGCGCCGGCGACCGCGTCTGTGATCTCTCCGTCAGGCCAGCGCAGCCCCACGCCTTGTCCTGCGGTCAGCTCGCCGCACACGGCACCCGTGGCGGGCCCGGCGGGCAGCGGCGCCGCGCCCGGTCCGTCCGTGGTGAGCATCGCGAAGCCCGGGAAGCAGGTGAGCCAGTCGCCCATGGCCGCGGCCCGCGGGCGCGGTACGGCCGCCACGTCGAGTACGGCGCCGCAGCCGCTCGCCTCGGCGAGCATGCCCAGGGTCCCGGCGATCCCGGCCATCGACACGTCCTTCGCCGCGGCGGGCCGGGCGGCGGCCACCGCGCCGGTCATCGCGCGGAGTTCGTCCGTACGGCGGTGGGTGGACGAGTCCCACTGACGGCCCCGGTAACCCGCGCGCCAGCCGCCGCCGAGGTCCGCGGTGAGCCGTACCGCGTGCCCGGACCGTCCGCCGCCACCCGGCACCGGACGGTCCGTACGGCCCAGCGCGGTGACGGACAGGGCGGCCGGTACGCCGAGCTGCGTGTGCCCGCCGAGTACCGGTACGCCGTACGCCTCCGCCGCCCGTCCGAGTCCGGCGAGGATCCGGCCGGCGTGCGCCGCGTCCTTCGCGCCCACGGCGTCGAGCAGTCCGATCGGCGAAGCGCCCATCGCCGCGAGGTCGTTGACATTGACGAGGACGGAGCACCAGCCCGCCCACACGGGATCCCGCTCGACCATGGACGGCACGATCGCGTCGCACGCGGCGATCATGTCCGTGCCGGGTACGGGCGCGCCGTCATCGCCGACGAACCCGGCGCCGCCGAGGGCGGCCCGGTCCCGTCCGGGTAGAGCTCCGTGTAGACCTCCGTCCGCCGATCCACGGAAAGCCGCGAGGAGCGGTCCGAGCGCCGACTTGGTGGCCGCCGTCTGGGCCGCGATCCGTCCGATCGGCCACAGCATCAGTACGTGCGGCACGCCCGCGACCGTGGTCGTACGTACGGAACGCCAGCCGAGCCGTTTGAAGAGCGCCTCGTTACGGACCTGGACGGTCGCGTCGAACCGCAGGACACCCTCGGCCTCCGCACGGGCGCAGGCCGCGCGTACCAGCGCCGCGCCGATGCCGTACGCGCCACGGGCCCGCCGGGCCACGACGAGCCGGCCGCCCTGCCACCAGCCGATGTCGGGACCGTCGCCGACCGGCCCGAGCCGTACGCCGCCCACCACGGTGCCGTCCCGGTCCTTGGCGACGAGGACGACGGTACGGGCGTCGGCGTCCCGGTCGTCCAGGTCATGGCCGGAGAAGAGCCCCTGCTCATGGACGAAGGCGTCCCGGCGCAGCCGACGGTAGGCGGACAACTCGCCAGTGGAGCCCGTTGAGCCAGTGGAACGAGCGGAACAGGCCTCTTCGATACGGAAGGCGGGCTGCCGCGCCAAGGTGCTGCGGTCGCCGAGCAGCGCCAGGATGTCGAACGCGCCGTCTGCCGTACGGTCGGCTCCTCGGTCCGCTGAACGGCCCGCCATCGCCGACGCCGGCGCTGCCGACCCGTCGAGATACATGGACATCACCCGCCCGCCGTCCTCAGCACACTGCACGCCCCGCAGGCCGCACACCCCGCCTTCTGGTCGGCGCCGCTCATCCCGGCCGCGCGCAGCTTCGCCGCGACGCCCTCCGTGACGTACCGCAGCACCTCCGCGCCCGGCGCCCCGATCCCGTCACGGGCCGCGAGCGTGCCGCTCATCGGGCGGAACGGGACGACGAAGGGATAGACACCCCGGTCGATCAACCGGCCCGCGCCCGCGACGAGTTCGTCCGGATCCTCGCCGAGGCCGACGAGCAGATAGGTGGAGACACGGTTGGGCCCGAAGATGCGTACCGCCTCGTCCCACGCGGCCTCGTACTCGGCCAGTGGCACGGTCGACTTGCCGGGCATCCAGCGGCGGCGTACCTCGTCGTCCAGGGACTCGACATGGATACCGATGGCCGTCGCTCCGGCGTCGTGCAGTGCGCGGATCCACGCCAGGTCGCCGGGCGGTTCGCACTGCACCTGGACGGGCAGGCCGGGCACCGCGTGCAGTACGGCCCGGACCGACCGTACGAGATTGCGCGCGCCGCGGTCGGGACCCGCGGTGGTACCGGTGGTCATGACCATCTGCCGGACGCCGTCCAGCCGTACCGCCGCCTCGGCGACCTCGGCGAGCTGCGCCGGAGTCTTGGCCGCGACCGTCGCGCCGGAGCGCAGGGACTCCTCGATGGTGCAGAACCGGCAGCGGTCGGACTCGGCGTAGCGGATACAGGTCTGTACGACGGTCGTGGCGAGCACGTTGGAGCCGTGCAGCCGGGCGATCTCCTCGTACCGGACGCCGTCGGCCGTCGTCAGGTCGTAGAACCTCGGCCGGCGTACGGGAGTGAGGGAGAGCCCGGTGTCGGTCAGGATCCCGGACTCGTCGCCGAGCCAGACCTTGCCGTCGCGGACCGTGTAAGGGCTGTCGGGATTGCGGGGCAGCGCGGCGTTGGCACCGTCGACAAGGACATGGCCGTCGTCGCTGGGGCCCGCGCCGTCCGGCCGCCGGACCTCGACGTCCTGACGGATGCCACGCAGGGCGAGCTCGGCGCGAGTCATGATCCGCACGTCCACCGCGGTACCCGTAGCTGCCGCCGTACCTGCCACCGCCGTACCCGTGGCAGCCGTACCAGTGGCCGCCGTACCCGTCGTATCCGTCGTCGTACTCGTCGTATCGGTGCCAACGCTCACGACGTACCTCTCAGAGCTGGTAGGTGGAGTTGATGATGGCGCCCTTGCGGGCGTAGTGGATGATCGCGTCCTGCACATCGAGCGGATGGGTCGGGATGACGCCCTCGATCAGGTCCTCCTCACGGGCGCCGTGCAGGGAGAGGCCGAAGCGGCAGCAGTAGACCTTGCCGCCCTCGGCGATGAAGGTCTTGAGCTGGTTGTTGATGTTGTGCTCGCCCGGGAAGGCGGAGTTGCCGACGGTCGGGAAACCGCGTGTGGCAAGGCAGTTGAGCGAGCCTGGGCCGTAGAAGTAGATGGCCGCCTCGAAGCCCTTGCGCAGGGCGCGGGTGGCCTGGAGCACGGCGACGAAGGACACCGAGGACTCGTGGGCGATGCCGTGGACGAGGGTGAAGTAGGTCTCGCCGTCCTCGGCGCGGTAGTCGGGGAAGACCTTGGTGGAGCCGTAGATGCTGGAGCCCTCGGGGAGCGAAGGATGCGGGATCTCGGCGAGGGACTTCTGCTCGACGTCGGTGAGTTCCACGGTGGAGGTGGTCTCGGACATTGCTGTCTCCTTCTTCGGTATGGGAGGTGACGGTGAGTCAGTTGTGAGCAGGTGAGCAGGTGAGCAGGTGAGGGCTCGGTCGAGGTCAGTCGTAGAGCGCGGCGAACGTGTCCCGGAAGACCAGTCCGCCGAGTTCGCCGCCGCCGGTCGCCTCGGCGAGCCGGGCGTACTCGCCGGTGAAGTCACCCCACGGCTGGTCGCTGGCGAAGAGCACCCGGTCATGGCCGATACCGCGGCGCTCGATCTCCCGGGCCAGCCAGCGCGGCGTGAAGCCGATGGCCCAGGACAGGTCGGTGTAGACGCGTTTGCCGGACTCGATCCAGTCGAAGAACCGCGAGCCGGCGAGCTTGATGTGGCCGCTCATCCCGCCGCCGAAGTGCACCAGGTGTACGGGCACTTGATCGGCGTACCAGTCCACCAGCCGGCCGACCTCGTCGATGTCCGAGGCGGCGCCCGGCGAGGTGTGGACATGGACGACCAGTCCCTGCTGTTCGGCCGTACGGAAGATACGGTCCAGCTGCGGGCGGCAGGCCGGGTCCGTGGGGCTGCCGCCGAGCAGGAAGCTGAGCTTGAGGGCCCGTACGCCGTCCTCTCCCGCCAGGGCGAGCGCCTGCTCGGTACGGTCGGTGTCCTCCGGGCGCGGGGAGACCCACAGCCCGGCGCGGACGCGGTCGTCGCTCTGGGCCGCCTCGATCGCCAGCTCGTTGAAGAGGAACGCGACGGCGGGATCCGGCACGCCGTAGTTGGGGATCACCAGGGCGCGTTCTGTGCCCTCGGCGTCGAGGTCGGCGAGGAACTGTTTGACGGTGGCGCGGGCGGTGGTGTCCGGGTTGACGGGCGGACCGCCGTAGAAGGGATATGCAGGGAGGACGCCGATGTGGCGGTGTGCGTCGAAGACCATGAGAGGCTCCTGTCGGCCCAGGGTTCTGTCAGCTCGGGGATCTGCCGGCCCGGGGGAAGCTGTCAGCCCACTGGGAGGGCGGAGGCGACGGAGTCCGGCGCGCCGGTGAGCGCGCCGCACACGTCGGCGAGGCGGCGGCTTGCGTCGATGTGGTCCGCGAGGAACTCCGCGTCCCGGCCGACGGCTTCGAAGCGTCCTGAGCCCCAGGAGTACTGCCAGGGCAGGCCCAGGAAGTACAGGCCCGGGACGCTGGTGGCGCCGCGCCGGTGCATCGGATAGCCGCGGCCGTCGAAGGCGGGTATCTCGATCCACCGGTGGTCGCGGGTGAAGCCGGTGGACCAGACGACGGAGGTGATCCCGGCCTCGGCGAGATCGAGTTCGGCGGTGTGCTCGGAGGGCTCCCAGACCGGTACGTACCGTGCCTCGCGAGGCGCCTGGATGCCGTGCGCGGAGATATGGGCGTCGATGGCGTCCTTGATGGACTCGGCCACCGCGTCCGCCCGGTCCAGATTGACCTTCAGATCGTCCGCGAACTCCAGCGTGGTGCCTGCCGTCGTGCCGGTCGTACTTGGCGTGCCTTCCGTACCGGTCGTCGTACGCGCCGTACGGACCGTCGTGCGCGCCGTACTGGTCGTACGCGCCGTACCCGCCGCCGTACCCGGCGTAGCGCCAATGCCCGTCAGCCGCCCGTACAGACGCATTCCGTCGCGGGCGAAGGCCCGCAGGTCTATGTCACGGCCGCCGTCGCGCCCGGTGACGTAGTGGTTGACCCGCATCCGGACGGCGGCGGCATCGTCGAAGCTGTCGATGCCCTTCGCGTAGTGACCCATCTCGTCCAGCCAGGCCACACAGTCCCGGCCCCGGTAGAAACGGGCGACGCGAGGCGCGCTGCCGACGGCCAGATGCACCTGGCGGCCCGCGAGGTGCAGATCCTCGGCGATCTGGCAGCCGGACTGACCGGAGCCGACGACCAGGACGGCGCCCTCGGGCAGCTGGTCCGCGTTGCGGTAACGGGAGGAGTGGATCTGCTCGACGCCCCCGGGCAGGCGCTCGGCCATCCGCGGGACGGAGGGCGAGTGGTACGGCCCGGTGGCGACCACCACCTGGTCGGCGGTGAACTCGCCTTCCGCGGTGGCCAGTTCGAAGCGTCCGCCGACGGCGCGCCGCAGCCCGGTCACCGGCACGCCCTCCACCAGCGGCGGCCGGAAGAAGTCCACATAGTCCTGGAGGTACTGAACGATCTCCTCGCGGACCATGAATCCGTCCGGATCGTCTCCTCGGTACGGGAAGCCGGGCAGTCTGCACTGCCAGTTCGGAGTCACCAGACAGAAGGAGTCCCAGCGGCGCTCACGCCATTCGTGACCGACCTGGTTCGCCTCGACCACGACATGGTCGATGTCGCGTCGGCGCAGGTGGTAGCTGACCGACAGACCAGCCTGTCCGCCGCCGATCACGGCCACCGGATAATGGGCTCCGGCAAGATAGATCTCAGGCATGAAGTCCCTCCATGCGAGGCGCCGAGGTGGTGACACCTCGCCGCTGCTTGTAAGGACAACTTCAGCCAGCACCGATTACCGAACCGAGTCATCCGGAATAAAGCGGAGTTACGGGATCCTCACGGCGGGTGAGTTTCCGTGTACGTGGGGTTGCCTCGGAGGCAAATACCGGACGCGCTTGGGGTAGGGCGGCGCAGGGCGGGCCGCGGCGGCCCGGGCCGGACGAGGGATGAGCCCGAGCGGCTTGCGCCATACGGTCGGTGTCGCTCAAGTCGTGGGCGTGTCATGACCGAAGGAAGGGTGTTCGTCGCTCGCGGGCCCGGCTCGGCTCGGCCGTGGGCGATTTCCGTCCTCGCTAGGAGCATGTATGCGCTTGAGCGCGCGCTGGGCACCGATCGCCCTTCTGCTACTCGTTCCCTTGATCACTGGCGCCGGTACGAGTGGTGACGCCGGGCCCAGGCAGGCTCCCGCTCCGGTTTCGGCTCCCGTTCCCGTGGAGCGTTCCGTCGACGCGATTCCCGGCCAGTACATCGTCACTCTCAAGCCCGCGTTCTCGGCGGCCACGGTGGTGCGGCAGCTCGGCGTCAAGCCCCTGTTCACCTACGGGACCGTGCTGCGCGGGTTCGCCGCCGCCCTCACCGAGGACCAGTTGCGCGCCGTACGGGCGTTTCCCGCCGTCCAGGCCATCGAGGAGAACGCGCGGATCAGCGTCGGCTCGCCGTCGGCCACGGAAGCGCGGTCCATGGCGACGTCCGAGGCGCGGTCCGTACCGACATCCGTCGCAACGCCCATGGCGAGGGCGGTCAGGGCCGAGAGCTGGGGACTGGACCGGATCGACCAGCGGAATCTGCCGCTCGACAACGACTTCACCGTGACCGGTACGGGCCGGGGCGTCACGGCGTACATCGTCGACACCGGGATCGAGACCGCGCACACCGAGTTCGGCGGTCGCGCCACCGTCGGTTTCGACGCCATCGGCGACGGGCGCAACGGGCAGGACTGCAACCTCCACGGCACCCACGTGGCGGGCACCACGGGCGGTGCGACCTACGGCGTGGCGCGCTCGGTCTCTCTTGTCTCCGTCCGCGTACTGAACTGCCAGGGGAAGGGCGACTGGGCCGGCGTCATCGCCGGATTCGACTGGGTCGCGGCCAACGCCAGACAGCCGGCGGTCCTCAACGCCTCCATCGGCGGACCCGCGTCCGCGGCGGCGGACAGCGCCGTCAACGCTGTCGCCGACATGGGTGTCCTGCCCGTCGCCGCGGCAGGCAACGAGTCCCAGGACGCCTGCCGTGTCTCGCCCGCCGGAGCCGCCGAGGTCGTCGCCGTGGGCGCCACCGACAACCAGGACCGCGAGGCCCGCTTCAGCAACTACGGCCGCTGCCTGACGACATACGCGCCGGGCGTCGCCATCGTCTCCGCCAAACTGGGCGGCGGCTCCAGCACACTCAACGGCACCTCCATGGCCAGTCCTCATGTCGCCGGAGTCGTCGCCCTCTTGAAGGAGAAGTTCCCGACGGCCTCTCCGGCCGAGCTCACCCGCCGGCTCATCAGCTCGTCCACCAAGGACGTGGTCCGTCCCATCAGCACGGCCTCACCGAACCGTCTGCTCTACACCGACGGACTCTGAGGGAACCGGGCGGACGAGGGCCGGCCTCAACCAGAGGTCGGCCCTTCTCGCGCCACTGGCGATGAGTTTCCACGAATGGTGGAGTCGTTGGTGTGAACGCGCACGTAGGTGGCGACGAGGATGATGAGGAGAGCGGACCCATGCTGCTCAAGGACAAGACCGCGGTGATCTACGGCGGCAGCGGCGCCATCGGCAGCGCCGTGGCCCGGACCTTCGCACGGGAAGGAGCCCGTGTCTTCCTCGCCGCCAGGACTCCGGCGCCGCTGGAGCGGGTCGCCTCCGAGATCGGGGACGAGGGCGGCGCCGTCGAGGCCGCCGTGGTGGACGCGCTCGACGAACAGGCCGTGGACGCGCACGCCGCCGACGTGGCCGCGCGCGCCGGCGGTATCGACATCTCGTTCAATCTGATCTCGCACAATGATGTGCAGGGCACTCCGCTCGCGGAGATGCCGTTCGCGGACTTCCAGCAGCCCGTCATGACCGCCCTGCGGACGAACTTCCTGACCGCGCGCGCCGCCGCGCGCCATATGATCCCCCGCCGCTCGGGTGTGATCCTGATGTTCGGCGGGTACGGCGACCCGATGCCCGAGTGGAATCTGGGCGGGCTGCAAGTGGCGTTCCAGGCCGTCGAAGCGCTGCGCAGACAGCTCGCCGGTGAGCTGGGACGGTACGGAATCCGCGCGCTGACCATCCAGACGGCCGGGATCGTGGACACCATTCCCGAGGACTTCGAGGGCGGCGCGGCGATCGTCGAGGACACCGTGCGGCGGACGCTGCTCAAGCGGGCCGCGACACGGGAGGACGTCGCGAACGTGGCCGCCTTCGCCGCCTCCGACCGCGCCCGGTCCATGACCGCGACCGCGTTCAACATCACCTGCGGCACGGTGGTCGACCGAGGCTGACCTGGACGGGCGGTCCTGGACGGGGCGGTCCTGGACGGGCGGGTTCGACCGGGGGGCAGCGGTCGAGTAGCGTCGCGGCGGGCTGAGCAGCCCAACTCCCTGGAAACCCAGCCACCTGGGACAGACCCAGCCACCTGGGACCCAGCCGCCTGGAGAGAGGTGCCGAGGTGCCCGAGCCGCACATCCTGACCGCGCCGGGAGCGCCCTTCGCCGTCGTACGGGCCGAGAACGGTTCGCTCATGTACGCCGACGGACCGCGCACCCTGCGCGAGTTCGTGGAGGCGGCCTGGGCCTACGGCGACCGGCCGTTCCTGGTGGCGGAGAGCGGGACGTACACGTACGGAGAGTTCTTCGCCGCCGCCTCCGCGCTGGCGAACCGTCTGCTCGATGTGTACGGGCTGCGCCCGGGCGACCGCGCCGTCGTCGCCATGCGCAACCATCCCGAGTGGCAGATCGCCTTCTGGGCGGCCCAGTTGGCCGGGCTGGTCGCCGTACCGCTGAACGCCTGGTGGACCGAGGACGAGTTCACGTACGCCTTGGACGACTGCGCACCGCGCGTTCTGCTGGTGGACGGCGAGCGGCTGCCGCGCGTGGCGCGCTGGGCCGCGCGCGAGGGCGTCCGGACTCTGGTCTTCCACCACGGCAGTGGCGACAAGGGGGACAAGTGGGACAAGGGCGAGGAGGGCCTGCCCGCGCCCGATCCGTTCACCGCGCCGCCCGACGTCGAGGTACGGGCCGAGGACGACGCCACCATCATTTATACGTCCGGAACCACCGGCCGGCCCAAGGGCGCCGTAGCCACTCAGCTCGCCCAGGCCGGCGCGGCCATGAACCCGCGCTACCACGCCGCCGCCTCCGCCCTCGCGCGCGGACGGATCCCCGGGCAGGGACCCGCGCCGGTCGCGCTGATGACGTATCCCTTCTTCCATGTGGCCGCGTTCACCTGCGTCTACTCGGTCATGGCCGTCGGCGGCACGCTCGTACTGATGCGTACGTGGGACGCGCGGGAGGCCCTGCGGCTGATCCGCGAGCACCGGGTGACGTACTACGCCGGTGTCCCGTCCACCGCGCTCCAGCTCCTGGACGCGGCGGAGGCGGAGTCCGAGACCGAGGCCGGAGCCCAGGCCGGGGCCCAGGAGGCCGGTGCCGGTGCCGAGAACGATGCGCTGGAGACGCTGAACCTGTTCAGCACCGGTGGCGCCGCCGCGCCGCCCGCGCTCGTCGCCCGGCTCACCGCCCGCTACGGCGAGCGCGTCGAGCCACGCAACGGCTACGGCCTGACGGAGACCTGCGGCGGAGTGCTGGCCGTCTTCGGCGAGGAGTACCGGCGCTTCCCGGACAGCGTGGGCCGCCCGACGCCCGCCACCGAGGTACGGATCGCCGGACCGCAGGGCGAGAGCGTGCCGGAGGGCCAGGTCGGCGAACTGTGGCTGCGCGGGCAGGCGCTCGTACGCGGCTACTGGCACGACGAGGCCGCCACCGCAGAGGCCTTCACACCCGACGGCTGGTTCAGGACCGGCGATCTCGCGATGGTGCGCGACGGGCGGATCGCGGTGGTGGACCGGATCAAGGACATGGTCGTCAGAGGCGGTGAGAACGTGTACTGCGCGGAGGTCGAAGCCGTGCTGCACGACCATCCCGAGGTCCTGGACGCCGCGGTGCTGGGCATTCCGCATCCCGTGCTGGGCGAGGAGGTCGTGGCGGTGGTACGGCTCAGAGAGCCCGCCGGTTCTGGTGTCGCTGTGGACGCCGAGGCGCTCCGCGCGCATGTCGCCGCCCGTCTCGCCGCCTTCAAGGTCCCGGCCCATGTGCTCGTACGGGAGGAGCCGCTGCCGCGCAATCCGGCCGGCAAGATCCTCAAGCGCGAGCTGCGGACCGAGGTCCAGAACCTGCTTGTCCAGGACTCTCCAGGGCCGTGACACCCGCACTAGGGCCGTGACACCCGCACCCTGAAGTTCCCGCCCGGCTCCTTCGCCATTACGGTGATCCGGATGTCGTGCTCGCCGTCTACGAAGGTCTCGCCCGGCAGATAGGGCGCGTCCGACAGCTCCGCGTGCACATTGGGCCGCCGGGTGCAGCCGCCGCTGTTCTCGCGGCTGTCCGCGACCGCGATCGGGCCGCGCCCGGTGTCGACCGTCGAGTCCACCCGGTAGATCAGCACACCGGGCGCGCAGACCGCCTCGTCGTTGCCCTCCCGGGTCCGTACCTCCACCGCGTAACCGGACTCCTTGGAGACCGGTACGAAGGTCACCTTGGGCCCGCCCGTCCGCGCCAGCGGCTCCAGCAGATACTCACTGATGCCGGACACGGACGCGCAGCGGATCTGTTCGTCGTCCAGCCAGCCGAGCTTCCACTTGTGCCAGCCCAGCAGATCGTTGTTGGCGCCCCAGTCCTCGGACATGATGTCCCAGTGCCCGACCGAGCTGCCGCCGTCCATGGTGTAGAGGTCGGGCAGTCCGAAGACATGGCCGTTCTCGTGCGGCAGCACGCGGTAGCCGGTCTCGCGGTACGAGCCCGAGCCGTCGTCCTGGCGGCTGTAGACGAAGGACGTGTTGGCGAGCGGTGTGCCGTCGGCCTCGGGCGCGTCCGAGTTGCCGGAGAACGTGACGGACAGGACGGTGTCGAGCGCCGAGGGCCCTGCGTTGGGCGTGACCAGGACATTGACCAGGTCGTACGCGGCGAAGTCCACCCGGCTGTCGGCGGCGGACACGATGTCCTCGACCAGCCGGCGGTAGCCGGGCTCGTACGGCGCTCCGCGCTCTATCCCGTACGCGGCGAAGGAGAGCGGCATCCGCAGCCAGTCCGTCAGCGGGGCCTCGGCCTGGTAGTCGAGCCGCCCGTACGAACTGGTCCTGAACCACTTTGACGTCTTCGGGAAGAACTCGCCGAGCCGGTCGAGCGCCTTTCCCGGGCCCTGTGCGTCCGGGAAGTCGATCATGAGATTGAGCGCGCGGACCGTGCCGGTGGAGGGCGAGTAGCCGGGCGGAGTGGGCAGGCCCTCCGACATCTGTACGGTCGAGGTGGCCGCGATACGGCACGGAGTGAGGGAGGCGTCCCGGCCCGCGGCCACGGAGCCCGCGGAGGCGCGTGTGGGGCCCGGGAGCGTGCCGCTGGCCGTGGTCAGTGCGGCGAGGGTGAGGGCGGTGAGCCCGGCGAGGGCGCCGAGACGATGGGAACCCAGGCGGTGTCTGCCGTGGCCTCTGCCACTGTGACTACCTGTGTGACTGTGACTGTCGCTGGTGGAGCCGCTGGAACTGGTGGAGCCGGTGGAGCTACTGGGACCGCTGGAGCTGCTGGAACTGCTGGAACTGTCGCCACTGGTCGCGTGGCCCGTGTTTCCGGCACTGCCGCCGGTTCTGCATATCCGACGCCTCGGCTTCATGCGGCCGCCTTCGGTCCGCGGCAGTCGGCCGTCCTGACTGCACTCCGTTCGATCACCCTCCGCCGCTCGGCGTGTCGGCGCTCGCTGGGTGCGCCCGATCGTGGGTTCTTTCCTCTGCGGAGGTATTTGTGACGCAGGTCACAAGCGCGATCGAAATAACCGGGGACGGCTTCCCCGTTTGCATCTACGTCCCCAGGAAGCGGGGACGGACCGAGGACGAGAACGAGAACCGAACGAGAACCGAGGGAAGGCCCCGACGTGACCACCGCGACCACCACCGCAGGACCAGAAGCGCGCCGTGCCACCCGGCCACGCGCGGACGCCCTGCGCAACCGGGAGCGGATCGTCGTGGCGGCGCGGGAGCTGTTCGTGGAGTACGGGGCCGAGGCTCCGCTCGACGAGATCGCCCGCCGCGCCGGAATCGGCAATGCCACGCTCTACCGGCACTTCCCCGACCGGTATGCCCTCATCCACGACGTCGTGCTCTTCGTCATGGCCCGCTCGGCGGACCACGCGGAGCGCATCGCCGCCGAGGAGCCCGACCCGTTCACCGCGCTGCGCATCTTTGTGCACACCGCAGCGGACGAGCGGATCGGGGCGCTCTGCCCGATGCTTTCGAGCACGTTCGACCAGGCGCGTCCCGACCTGCACGCCGAGCGTGAGCGCCTCGAAGGCGCGGTCGAAGGGATGATGGAGCGGGCGCGGCAGGCGGGACGGCTCCGCAAGGATGTCGCCGTCGGCGATCTGATGGTCGCGCTGTCCCAGCTCACCCGTCCACTGCCCGGTACCGGCTGCGTCAATATGGACCGGTTCACCCACCGGCATCTCCAGCTCTTCCTCGACGGCCTGGAGGCACCCTCCCGGTCCGAACTGCCCGGCTCGGCCGCGACCCTGGAGGATCTGCGCCGCGCCGCTCCGTGACGCGCCCTGAACCATGAACTCCGGCCCCGGAGGCCCAGCCCGGCGGCCGAGAACCGAAGCCCCTACGGGCCGCCCGGCTGCCCGGGCGGAACCGGCCGCCGCAGAACGTCCGCACCGACGCGGAACGTCCCGTGGTGCCGCCGCCCAGCGGGCGTCCGAGCGATCCCGTATCCCGTCCGGTAGCCCCGTACCGACGGTTTCGGAAGCACTCCCTCACATCCGTCAGATCCGTCAGCTCTCGGAACCCTCAGATCCGTCTGTCCATCACTCGGTCACCTGATGGCTCCAGTGACTCCATGACCTCGTAAGTCCGGCAGCGTCGCCTGTACTTACGTACCGACTTACCGACATTTTCGTCTTTCCGCATCCTTAGGTGGATACCTCCATGTCAAATTCAGCCGCCTCGGCCGAACCGGCCGCGTCAGCGCAGTCCTCGCCCTCGCACTCGTCGTCCGCGTTCTCCGGAGCATCACAACCCGACCCAGGCCGGTGGAAAGCGCTGGTCTTCATCGCCCTCGCGCAGCTCATGGTCGTGCTCGACGCGACGATCGTGAACATCGCGCTGCCCTCCGCACAGCAGGACCTCGGCATATCCGACGGAAACCGCCAGTGGGTCATCACCGCCTACGCCCTCGCCTTCGGCGGTCTGCTGCTCTTCGGCGGCCGTATCGCCGACCTGTGGGGACGCAAGCGCACCTTCGTCGTCGGTCTGCTCGGCTTCGCCGCCGCGTCGGCGCTCGGTGGCGGTGCCACCGGTGAGGCGATGCTGCTCGGCTCCCGCGCGCTCCAGGGCGCCTTC
Organism: Streptomyces sp. NPDC059743; assembly: GCF_042732975.1. Classification (NCBI taxonomy): domain Bacteria; kingdom Bacillati; phylum Actinomycetota; class Actinomycetes; order Kitasatosporales; family Streptomycetaceae; genus Streptomyces; species Streptomyces sp. NPDC059743. The sequence goes on from NZ_JBHWGS010000002.1 coordinate 275,057, forward strand.
GGCGCGCTGCTCGCGCCCGCCGCGCTCTCGCTGCTCGCGGTGATGTTCACCGACGCCAAGGAGCGCGCGAAGGCGTTCGGTATCTACGGAGCCATCGCCGGTGGCGGCGGCGCCGTGGGCCTGATCCTCGGCGGTGTGCTCACCGAGTACCTGGACTGGCGCTGGACGTTCTTCGTCAACATCCCGTTCGCGATCGTGGCCGCGCTGGGCGCGTACTTCGTGATCCGTGAGCCGGCCGGCGGCCGCAACCGCTCCGCGCTGGACATCCCGGGTGTCGTGCTCTCCACGCTGGGCCTGGTGTCGCTGGTCTACGGCTTCACCCGCGCCGAGTCCCACGGCTGGTCCGACTCCATGACGATCTCGCTCTTCGTCGCCTCCGTCGTCCTGCTGCTGGCGTTCGTCGGTGTCGAGTCCAGGGTGAAGTCCCCGCTGCTGCCTCTGCGCGTGATCGCCGACCGCAACCGCGGCGGTGTCTATCTCTCGCTGGGCCTCGCCATCATCGCGATGTTCGGTCTCTTCCTCTTCCTGACCTACTACCTCCAGGTCGTGAAGGACTACTCGGCGCTCAAGACCGGTTTCGCCTTCCTGCCGATGATCGCGGGCATGATCACGGGCTCGACCCAGATCGGCGCGCGGCTGATGACACGGGTGGCGCCGCGGCTGCTGATGGGCCCCGGCTTCGTGGTCGCCGCGCTCGGCATGCTGCTGCTGACGCAGCTGGAGATCGGTTCCTCGTACGCCGGTCTGATCCTGCCTGCGCAGCTTCTGCTGGGCCTGGGCATGGGTACGGCGTTCATGCCGGCCATGTCGCTTGCCACCTACGGCATCGAGCCGCGGGACGCGGGCGTCGCCTCCGCGATGGTGAACACCTCGCAGCAGGTGGGCGGCGCGATCGGTACGGCGCTGCTGAACACGATCGCGGCCTCGGCCACGACCGCGTACGTCACCTCGCACGCCGCGACCACGAGCAACCGCCAGCTCCTTGAGCTGCGGGCCATGGTGGAGGGCTACTCCAGCGCGATCTGGTGGGCGGTCGGCATTCTGGCCGTCGCCGCCGCGATCGCCCTGACCTTCATCAACACCGGCCGTCCGGACTCCTCGCCGGTCGCCTCGGGCTCCGGTGCCGAGAACGCGGAGGACGCGGCGAAGGTCCCGGTCGTCATGCACTGACGGGTACGTACGAATAGTCGGTATGTACGAATAACCGAAGAAGCGAAGAACGGATCTGCCCTGGTGTCCCGCGGTTCAGCGGCGCCAGGGCAGATCCGCGCCCGTACCTTCCGGCTGAAGGCCCTCCGCCATCACCTGCATGATCTCGCCGAGCTGCTTCACCTGCTCCGGGCTGAGCCGGTCGAAGATCGCCTGGCGTACGGCGGCGACATGGCCCGGCGCGGACTGCTTCAGCACCTCGTTGCCCTGGTCCGTGAGAAAGGCGTTCTGTCCGCGCTTGTCGGAGGGACAGTCCTCGCGCTGGACCCAGCCGTGCTGCTCCAGCCTCGCCACCGCATGGGAGAGCCGCGACCTGGTGATCTTGGCGTCCTTGGCGAGCTGAGTCATCCGCATACGGCGCCGCGGGGCGCGTGCGAGATGGACGAGCAGCGCGTAGTAGATGTGCGGCATCCCGGCGTCGCGCTGCAACTGGCGGTCGAGATGGTCCTCCAGCAAGGTCGTGGCCTGGAGGTATGCCTGCCAGACGCGCTGTTCCTCGTCGCTGAGCCAGCGCGGCTCCTCGCCCGTACCGGCGTCTTTGCCGGTGGATGCCGTGGTCATGTATTCCACTCTACTCATTCTTGAAAGTTAAACTAGACGCGGATAAGCTTGTATGAGCTGAATGCTTGAGGTTTCAAGCGAATTGTGCCCTGAGCGGGACGACCGAGCCGCAGCCGACACAGTCCTGGAGTCGCCATGAACGCCGTCGTGGAGCGTATGCCCGCCCTCTATCTCTCCCATGGGGCGCCGCCGCTCGCCGACGATCCCGTCTGGCCCGCCGAACTGGCAGCCTGGTCCGCCGCGCTGCCGCGGCCCAAGGCGGTCCTGGTGGTCTCCGCGCACTGGGAAGAGGCGCCGCTCGCGCTGGGCGCGACCGGGACCGTCCCGCTTGTCTACGACTTCTGGGGCTTCCCCGAGCACTACTACGCGGTACGGTACGCGGCCCCGGGCGCGCCGGAACTCGCCGACTCCGTAAGGAAGTTGCTGCGCGGCGCGGGCAGGCCCGTGGTGGACGTGCCGGACCGCGGGCTCGACCACGGGGCGTATGTGCCGCTGGTGGAGATGTTCCCGGCGGCCGACATTCCCGTACTCCAGATCTCCATGCCCACGCTCGATCCGCGCGAGCTGCTGGAGATCGGCCGCAAGCTGGCGCCGCTGCGCGACGAGGGCGTGCTGATCGTCGGCAGCGGCTTCTTCACCCACAATCTGGCGGCGCTGCGGCATGTGGGCGAAGGTGTGCCCGGCTGGTCGGCGGAGTTCGACGACTGGGGGACACGGGCGCTGCTGGCGCAGGACGTCGACGCCCTGCTCGACTTCGAGAACAAGGCGCCGGCGGGCCAGCTGGCCCATCCCCGTACCGAGCACTTCGCACCGCTGTTCGTGACGCTCGGTGCCGCGGAGGGCGAGCTGGACCGGGGAAGGAGCGTCATCGACGGCTTCTGGATGGGTCTGGCGAAGAGGTCGGTGCAATTCGGCTGACGCCGTGCGTTGTCACTGAGGAGGGCCTGGGTGAGGCGCGTCTGAGCAACCAAGGCGGGGCATAGGTCGTCTTCCGGGTGGGAGCTTCCGAACGGAGCTTCCGGGTGGGGGTGCGGCGTCGGCGAGGGTGCCGACAGCGAGGGTGCCGCCGAATGTGACGGCCGTCTCATGGAGGCGGCGATCGCGGACGGCGGCGAAGGCGCTGGGGACAGCTGGCGGACCAGCTCTGACCTGGGCTTATGTCCTGCTGTGGGGCTTCTGTCCACCCTGGTCGGCGGCACAGGGTACTGCATGATCAGAAAATGCATGTACGCCATGGGAATTCTGTCCGGATTCCAGTCGTTGTTTCCTTCGGATGCAGGGCACCCGGAAGGGTGTCGCGACCTACTCAGTTCAGTAAGGGAGCTCGCATGGCAACCCGTGCCGTCGCCCGTCGTACCGCCACCGGCGGGACGAAAGCGGCAAGCAGTGTTCGCGCCGGAGGCGGGGAGATCGCCGACCGCGACCTGGTCGGCATGTACCTCGACGAGATCGCGCGTACGCCGCTGCTCGACGCCGCAAAGGAAGTCGAGCTGTCCCAGACCATCGAGGCCGGAGTCTACGCCCGGCAGATTCTCGACGGAGAGGTGGAGAGCGAGGCCGGCGGGGCTTCGCAGGAGGAGCTGGAGGCGCTGGTCGCCGCCGGCGAGCGCGCGAAGGACATCTTCATACGCTCGAATCTCCGTCTGGTGGTGGCCGTCGCGCGCCGCTATCCGCGCAGTGGTCTGCCGCTGCTGGACCTGATCCAGGAGGGCAATGCCGGCCTGGTGCGCGCGGTGGAGAAGTTCGACTACGCCAAGGGCTTCAAGTTCTCGACGTATGCCACGTGGTGGATCCGTCAGGCCATCACCCGCTCCATAGCGGACCAGTCCCGTACGATCCGGCTGCCGGTCCATCTGGTGGAGGAGCTGGGCAGGATCCGCCGTGTGCAGCGGGAGTTCAACCGGGAGAACGGACGGGATCCCGAGCCCGAAGAGGTCGCCGCCGAGCTGGGCACGAACCCGGCGCGGATCAACGATGTGCTGGACTGGGCCCGTGACCCGGTCAGTCTGAACATGTCGGTGGACGATGACGGCGACACCCAGTTCGGTGATCTGCTGGAGGACACCTCCGCGGTCTCGCCCGAGCAGTCCGTGCTGACGCTGCTGCGCAGCGAGGAACTGGAGGACCTGATAGGCAAGCTCGACCAGCGGACGGCATCGATCATCAAGATGCGGTACGGCATCGAGGACGGCCGGGAGCGGACGCTGACCGAGGTCGGCAAGCAGCATGGGCTGACCCGTGAGCGGATCCGCCAGATAGAGAAGCACGCTCTGCTGGAGCTGAAGAAGATGGCGCGGGATACAGGGTTCGACGCGGCGGCGTGAGGTCTTTTCGACGCGGCGGCGTGACGTCGCCGTCCAGTAGCCGTAGTGTCGCCCTTACTCGTACTGTCTCTTCGTACGCACCGGCCGATTCGTCGGCCCCCATAGACGAGCCCCGGCACCAACCCCCCCCAGGTGCCGGGGCTCACCTTTCTCCTCCATCAGCGGCTTTCTCCTTCATCAGTGGCCCGCTTCTCCTCGTCCATCAGTGGCCTCGTTCATCAGCAGCCCGGTCGCTCCGTCGGCGGTCGCGGTCGCCGCGCGCAGGAGTCTGGCTCCCAGCTCGCGCAGACAATCCGTCAGCTCGGCAGGCTGACGCACCGTGAACTCGCAGTCCATGAGTGCCAGTCGCAGCGCCAGCCACTCCAGGGAGTCGGTCGTCGTGGTGCGCAGCCGGCAGGAGTCGGGGCCGGTCGGTTCGGGTGTGCCGAGATAGCCCGGGAGCCGCGCCCGCACGGATTCCACGGGCGCCGCGAAGCTCACCTCCACCTCCGTCCGCGGCTGTCTCCGTGACATCGACCGCCGCAGGAACTGCGCCGCGTCCCCGGTCGGCAGCTCACGCTGGCTGAACCGGGCGCCGGTGGCGAAGGGCTCGCTGATCCGGTCGACGCGGAACGTACGCCAGTCCTCGCGTCCCAGGTCATAGGCCACCAGATACCAGCGCCAGCCGGTGGAGACGAGACGGTACGGCTCGACCTGCCGCTTTGTCTCCGTACCGTCTCCCGAGCGGTAGCCGAAGCGCAGCCGCTCGCCGCCCGTGACGGCGCCGGCCATCACCGTCAGGGTGCGGGGATCGATGGTCGCGCCGTCGCCTCGGGTGACCGGGATCGTGGCGGTCTGGAGGGTGGAGACACGGTGCCGCAGCCGCGACGGAAGCACCTGCTCCAGCTTGGCGAGGGCGCGTACGGAGGCCTCGTCGACGCCCTCGATCGCATGGCCGGCCCCGGCCCGTAGCCCGACGGCGATGGCGACGGCCTCCTCGTCGTCGAGGAGCAGCGGAGGCATGGCGGTGCCGGCGACCAGCCGGTAGCCACCGATGGCGCCCTTGGAGGCCTCGACGGGATAGCCGAGCTCGCGCAGCCGGTCGATGTCGCGGCGGATGGTGCGCGGGCTGACGCCGAGACGGTCGGCCAGCTCGCTGCCGGGCCATTCGCGCGGGGTCTGGAGGAGGGAGAGCAGACTGAGGAGCCGCGCCGGGGTATCGGTCATGCGGTCCATGGTGCGTGCCATCTAGGACATGGACTGACCTAGATGGTTTCTAGCGTGTGGCGCATGAGTTCTACGCCCGCTGTACACGCGAGTTCTACGCCCGCCGTACTGGATACGGCTCCCGAGTCCGCCCATGATGTCTCCGCCACCGGTCCCGGTCCTGGTTCCGGTTTTGCCGACCGCCGTCGCTGGCTGGCCCTGGCCGTCGTCATGACCGCGGCCTTCATGGACCTGGTCGATGTCACCATCGTCAATATCGCCATCCCGAGCATCGAACGGGATTTCGGAGCCTCGTTCGGAGCGATCCAGTGGATCACCGCCGGATACGCGCTGGCCTTCGCCGCCGGGCTGATCACAGGTGGCCGACTCGGTGACATATACGGCCGCAAGCGGCTCTTCCTGATCGGTATCACCGGCTTCACGGTCGCCTCCGCGCTCTGCGGCTTCGCCGCCGATCCGGTGATGCTGGTCGGATCCCGGCTGCTCCAGGGCGCGATGGCCGCGCTGATGGTGCCGCAGGTGCTGGCGATCATCCATGTCACCTTTCCGGCGCACGAACGCGGCAAGGTCTTCGGGATGTTCGGTGCGGTCGTCGGCCTCGGCGCGGTCTCGGGACCGCTGCTCGGCGCGCTGCTCACCCAGTGGAATCTGCTCGGCCTGGAGTGGCGTCCGATCTTTCTGATCAATCTGCCGGTGGGTGTCGCGGGTGTGGTGCTGGGCCGGAGGTTCATCACCGAGTCCAGGGCGCCCAAGGCGCTCAGGCTCGATCTGGTCGGAGTGGTGCTGGTGACCGCGGCCCTGCTGATGCTGATCTATCCGCTCACGCGCGGGCGTGAGCTCGGCTGGCCGCTGTGGGGACATCTGTGCATGGCCGGCAGTCTGGTCGTCCTCACCGGCTTTGTGGCGTACGAGAGGCGGAAGACGCGCAAGGACGGTTCGCCGCTGGTCGAGCTGTCGCTGTTCCGGGTGAAGAGCTTCGCCGCGGGTATCGCCGTACAGCTCACCTTCGGTGTCGCGCTGGGCATCTTCTTCCTGGTCTGGACGCTCTATATACAGATCGGACTCGGCTGGAGCCCGCTGCGGGCCGGGCTGACCGGTGTGCCGTTCTCGGTCGCGGTATCGGTGGCGGCCGGACTCTCCGTACAGAAACTGGTCCCGCGCTTCGGGCGCAAGGTGCTTCAGGCCGGGGCGCTCACGATGGTGGCGGGGCTGCTGCTTTACATCTGGGAGGCCGGGCGGTACGGGCTGGAGATCCGCTCCTGGCAGATGGCGCTGCCGCTTGTCGTGATGGGCCTCGGTATGGGGCTGATCGTGGCGCCGCTGACGGACGCGGTGCTCTCGGGCGTACCGCGCGAGCACTCGGGCTCGGCGTCCGGTCTGATCAACACCACGCAGCAGATGGGCAATGCGCTGGGGCTGGGACTGGTGTCGGTGGTGTTCTTCGGAGTGGTCGACGACCGGCTCGCGGCCGGGGGAGCGGGCGCGGCGGGGGCGGCGTCCGGGGCGGCGTCCGCGATGGGCGCGGCCTTCGCGGACGGGTTCCAGCACGCGCTGTGGTGGGTGGTGGCGGTGCTCGCGGTCATCTTCGCGGTGATGTTCGCGCTGCCGGCCCGGTCGGGGGAGGCCGAGGCGGCTGACGGGACCGTGGTCGGAGTCCAGTAGCGGCGGCGGTCGGCCCTCTCTCTCGTACCTGTCTGTTCCTGTCCGTCCTGTGCCCGGATCTGTTTACTTTCTGGAAATCCTGGCGTAGCGTATCGCCGAAACCACAGGTTCGGGCATGGAACGGACGTAAAAACACATGTACGCACCGGAGCGTCAGCAGGAGATCCTGCGTCTGGCCCGTGAGGTCGGGCGCGTCGATGTCCTCGCGCTCGCCGAGGAGTTCCAGGTCACCGCCGAGACCGTACGGCGCGATCTCAAGGCCCTCGACCGCGCCGGGCTCGTACGGCGTGTGCACGGCGGCGCCATCCCGGCCGGGCGGCTCGACTTCGAGCCCGATCTCGCGGAGCGCGAGTCCACGGCGGCCGACGAGAAGGACCGCATCGCGCACGCGGCGCTCGCCGAGCTGCCGGCGGACGGCAGTGTGATCCTCGACGCGGGCTCGACCGTGGCCCGGCTCGCGGCGGCCCTCCCGCTGGACTGCGGCCTCACCGTCGTCACCCACGCGCTGCCCGTCGCCGCCCGGCTCGCCGACCATCCCGGGATCGATCTCCATCTCGTCGGCGGCCGGGTACGGCACCGTACGCGCGCGGCCGTCGATGCCTGGGCGCTGCGTGCGTACGGCGAGATCCGCGCCGATGTCGTCTTCCTCGGCACCAATGGCTTCTCGCCCGACGGCGGTCTCACCACGCCCGATCTCGCCGAGGCGGCCGTCAAGCGCGCGCTTGTCGGCGCCGCCCGGCGGGTGGTGCTGCTCGCGGACTCGGCCAAGCACGGCCAGGAGCACTTCGCGCGCTTCGGCACCCTCGCCGATGTCGATCTGCTCATCACCGACAGTGGACTCGGCCCTTCGGACACCGCGGCGGTCGAGGCCGCGGGCACCGAAGTGCTGAGCGTCTAGGGCCGGGGAGCGCGCGGATGATCCTCACCGTCACTCCGAACCCGAGCCTGGACCGTACGTACGAGGTCCCGGCCCTCGACCGCGGCGAAGTGCTGCGGGCCACCGCCGAACGCATGGATCCCGGAGGCAAGGGCGTCAATGTCTCGCGGGCCGTCGCCGCGGCCGGCCGGCGCACCGTCGCCGTACTGCCGCTGGGCGGTGCGCCGGGCGCGCTCGTCGCCGAACTGCTCGCCGGGCAGGGCATCGAGGTCGCGCCGGTGCCGGTCGCGGGCGCGACCCGCTCCAATATCGCCCTCGCCGAACCCGACGGCACTCTGACGAAGATCAACGCGCCGGGTCCCGAGCTGACCTCCGTGGAGTCGCAGTCGCTGCTCTCCATGATCCGTACGCATGCTGGCGCCGCCGCGTGGATCGCCTGCTGCGGCAGCCTGCCACGCGGGCTCGCGCCCGAGTGGTACGCCGAACTGGTCGCCCGCGCGCATCTCGCCGGGGCCAGGATCGCGCTGGACACCTCGGGGCCCTCCCTGCTGGCGGCGCTGCGCGAGCGGCCCGATGTCGTCAAGCCGAACGCCGAGGAGCTGGCCCAGGCCGTCGGACGCCCTCTCGCCACGGTCGGCGACGCCGTCAAGGCGGCGGAGGAACTGCGTACGTACGGTGCCAGGACTGTCCTCGCCAGCCTGGGCGCCGACGGCCAGCTTCTGGTCTCGGACGCGGGGACCTGGTTCGGCTTCGCCGCCGTCACCGCTGTCCGCAGTAACGTCGGTGCGGGCGACGCCTCGCTGGCCGGCTTTCTGGTGGCGGGCGGCGAAGGCCCGGAGGCGCTGGCGTCCGCCGTGGCGCACGGCGCGGCGGCCGTACGGCTACCGGGGAGCGTGATGCCCTCGCCCTCGGACCTGGACCCGTCGGCGGTCACGGTGACCGCCGACATACCGGTGGACCGCCCACTCACGGAGCCCGCCTCATGAGCCGTCTGTCGTGTCTTCCCTTTCCCTTCCCCTCTCCCTGCCTTCCCTGTGTCTCCGAGCAGACAGTCCAGAAGCAGACAGTCCCCAACCAGACAGCCCAGCAGACAGTTCTCAAGCAGATATGCGAGCGAAGGAGCCCGCGATGAGCGAGATGATCACCGCGGACCTGGTCGACCTCGACCTGGCCGCCGAGACGAAGGAAGCCGCGGCCCGCTCGCTGGCCGAACGGATGGTGAGCCTGGGCCGGATCACCGACCTGGACGGCTTCCTGGCCGACGTGGCCGCGCGTGAGGCACAGATGCCCACCGGCCTCGACGGCGGGATCGGCATACCGCACTGCCGGAGCGCCCATGTGACGGAAGCCACCCTGGCCTTCGGCCGCTCGGCGCGAGGCATCGACTTCGGTGCTCCGGACGGTCCGGCGGATCTGATCTTCCTGATCGCGGCGTCGGCCGGTGCCGACGACGCCCATCTCACGATCCTCTCGGCCCTGGCCCGCCGTCTGATGGACGAGGACTTCACGACCACGCTGCGCACGGCCGAGGACGCGACCACGGCGGCAGCCCTGATCCAGGGCGATGCCGAGTCCGGTGACGCCGAGTCCGGTGACGCCGAGCCGGAGCCCGCACCGGCCTCGCCCGCCGAGCCTGCCGCAGCGCTGACCGGACCGGACTCCGAACGAGGGAGCGGCCCGGACGAGCCCGCCATCGGCCCGGACACTCCGGTCGCTGAGCCGGGCGCAGCCGTCGCCGAGCCGGACGCCCTCGCCGCCGATCGCGTCTTCCGGATTGTCGCCGTCACCTCCTGTCCCACCGGTATCGCGCACACCTATATGGCCGCCGAGGCCCTGGAGAAGGCCGGACAGCAACAGGCCGACGTCGAGGTGGTTGTCGAGCCACAGGGATCCGCCGGTTTCAGTCGGCTCGATCCCGCCGTCATCGCCGCCGCCGACGGCGTGATCTTCGCGCACGATGTGCCGGTACGGGAGAAGGAACGGTTCGCTGGAAAGCCCACCGTCGATGTCGGCGTCAAGGCCGGTATCAACCGGCCCGCCGAACTGATCGCCGAGGTCCGCGCCAAGGCCGACCGCGGCGAGATCACCGCCTCGGCCACCGGCACCGGAGCGGACGCCGGTTCCGGAGGCTCGTACGCCACGCCCGTGGACGGCTCCGGCGAGCCCGGTGAGGGCTACGGCACCAAGCTCCGCAAATGGCTGATGTCCGGTGTCAGTTACATGGTCCCGTTCGTGGCCGCGGGCGGGCTCCTGATCGCCCTCGGCTTCGCCATCGGCGGCTACACCGTCAACACGGCGCCCTCCGTCGCCGAGCACTTCGTCTGGACGGACCACACAAGCTGGGCGGCCCTGCTCTTCCAGGTCGGCGGTCTGGCGTTCACCTTCCTCCTGCCCGTCCTCGCGGGCTATATCGCGTACGGCATGGCCGACCGTCCCGGTCTGGTGCCGGGCTTCGTCGGCGGCTCCATCGCCCTCACCATCAACGCGGGCTTCCTCGGCGGTCTGGCCGCCGGTCTGATCGCCGGCGGCACCGTGATGGCCATCCAGCGGGTGCGGGTGCCCGCTCCGCTGCGCGGGATCATGCCGGTCGTCGTGATCCCGCTGATCTCCTCGGCGGTCGTCGGCTTTCTGATGTTCCTGGTGGTCGGCAAGCCCATCGCCTCGCTCCAGAAGGCGCTCACCGACTGGCTGTCCGGCCTCTCCGGGGCCAACGCGATCATCCTCGGTGTCGTACTCGGCCTGATGATGTGCTTCGACCTGGGCGGCCCGCTCAACAAGGTCGCTTACGCCTTCGCCGTCGGCGGACTCGCCAACCCCAACGAGGGCAGCCTCAAGGTCATGGCCGCCGTGATGGCCGCGGGAATGGTCCCGCCGCTCGCGATGGCCCTGGCCACGGCCGTACGCGGCAAGCTGTTCACCCGTACCGAACGGGAGAACGGCAAGGCCGCCTGGGTGCTCGGTGCCTCCTTCATCACCGAGGGCGCGATTCCCTTCGCCGCAGCCGATCCGCTACGGGCGATCCCGTCGGCGATGGTGGGCGGCGCGGTCACCGGCGGGCTGTCGATGCTCTTCGAGTGCACCCTGCGGGCACCGCACGGCGGCATCTTCGTGATCCTGCTGATCGGCAATCCGGTCCTCTATCTGATCGCCATCGCGGTCGGTACGGCGGTGAGCACCGGGTTGGTCGTTCTGCTCAAGGCAGCCCGGAAGACGGGCCGCCCGGACCAGGGCGAGGACGCCGCCCGAGCCGAGGACGGTACGGCCGGTGGAGCCGGGGCGGAGGCCAAGGTCCCGGTGGCTGTCTGAGCCGGCTCCGTACGCTCGTACGGCCCTCCTCAGCCGCCTCGACAGCTACTGCGGCTCACCGGGCTCCGCCGGATCACGTTCCATTCCTCACGCCCTCTCCACGCCGTCTCACAGCACCCGCGCGCGAAGCTCCATGGCTTCGCGCGCGGCGCTTTCCGCCTCGTACACCTCGCACATGTGCCGGCCGTCCGGCGTCGCGGTGTGCTCCACCTCCCAGAGGCTCATCTCGCTGCCGTCGATCAGCAGGAAGGCGTGCTCGTAGAGCGTGAATCCGGCGTCCTTGCCGCCCTCGACCTGGCACTGCCGCCCGAAGACCTGTGTGATGTGGTGCGCGAAGGCCGTCCGAAGCAGTCGCGCGGTCTCCTCGCGGGGCCGGTCGGCGTTCTCCGCCCGGCGCAGCACCCGGCGCGCGTGGTCGGGGGAGTTGTCCGGGAAATATCTGCGGGGCCGACGCACCGGAGGCAGCGCGCGCAGCCCACGGAGCAGGGCGAGATGGGCATCGATCTCGGCCGTGCGCTCGGACTCCAGCTCCGCGAGCAGACCGGCCGCGACATCGTCCATGGACGTTCTGTCGCCGGGCGGTACAGCCTCCGGTCCTGCTGCCATCGGCGGTAACCCATCGGGTCCGTCGACGGCGAGCCGCTCCGCCTCCGGACTGCTGGGACGGCAGAGCCGGGTGGCGGCGAGCCGCACCTCGGACTCTTCTCCGTACAGCTCGTGCAGCCGCGCGCCGTCCCGGCCGGTGTTGTGCACCAGCTCCCACAGGGTCAGCGAACTGCCGTCGTTGAGCAGATAGGTGTGCCGGTAGGTCTCGCGGTGCAGCCCCGCACTGTGGTGCGCGGAACACAGCGAGCTGGCGTGCGCCAGCGCACTGTCGAGCTTTTCGACCAGTGCGTCGGGCAGGTCGAAGGAGTTGAGTGCCCGACCCAGGAGTCGCTCGAGGTGCGTCTCGGTTGTCTCGTAGGGATCGTTCAAGATGGGTCTCCAGGCCGTCGCCACATGTCACTTGGTGATTGCATAACGTAGCGCCTAGGGCTGACATCGCGTCCCAGGTTTGGGAAAACGAAGGGGGCGTACGTGAAGTTCCCGCGCGCCCCCTATCAACTCGGCCTCTGCGCCCGTCAGTCGAGCCCGTACAGCTCGTCGTACGAAGGGAACGTCCCACCGGGTCCCCGGACACTCTTCGCAGTCTGTACGGCCCGCACGATTGCCCTGGTCACCACGTCCGCGCCCGCCGCCAGCACCTCGTTGAGGGCCAGCGGATCCTCCTTGGCGAGAGCCCGCCGTCCCGTCGAGAGGGCGAAGACGGTGTCCCCGTCGTTGAGGAGATGCACAGGACGGACGGCGCGCGCGATACCGTCGTGCGCCGTCCCCGCGAGCTTCTGCGCCTGGGCGCGGGAGAGTTCGGCATCGGTGGCGACGACGGCGAGCGTGGTGTTGAGCGGCGCCGGACCGTTCTGCTCGCGCAGCTCGGCCAGCCGGAGCTGGGCGGCCACATGGACGTCGGGTCTCGGATACTCCGTACGACCGCTGAAGTAGCGCCCGTACAGCACGCCCGTCAGCGGATCGACCGCCGAGCCCGCCGCGTTGGCCACCACCAGGGCCGCGACGGTCACTCCGGAGTCCAGGACCGTGCTCGCCGTTCCGATCCCGCCCTTGAGCGGCCCGACGACGGCGCCCGTACCCGCGCCCACGCTGCCCTCGGCGACCGGTGCCCCGCTCGCCGTGAAGGCCGCCGCCTCCACCGCCGCACGGCCCGTCGCGGCGTCCGGGCGTATCCGCCAGTCACCGCCGCGCCCCAGGTCGAAGACACCGGCCGCCGGGACGACCGGCACCACCTGGGCCGGATCGGGACCGACCCGGACGCCGCGCTTGCGCTCCTCCAGCCAGGCCACCACTCCGGACGCCGCGTCGAGTCCGTACGCGCTGCCGCCCGTCAGCACGATGGCATCGATGCGCTCGACGATATTGCGCGGGTCGAGAGCATCCGTCTCCCGGGTGGCCGGGCCCCCGCCTCGCACGTCCACGGCGGCCACCACTCCGCCCTGCGGGGCGAGGACGACCGTGGTGCCGGTGAGCGCACGGCCCCCAGCGACACGGGCGTGTCCGACCCGCAGGCCCGCCACATCGGTCAGTGCGTCATTGATTGCCATGAACCCCATCCGTACCACGCGTCCCTCGGGAGGCCGCGAGTGTCACTCCGACCGCCACCATCACCGTCGCCACCAGCCCCGCGACGATAAATCGTCCAGGACCCGACGAACGTACATGCGATGGACGCCACCACCGATACCGGCCGCGCGAGTTGCCTCGCTTTCCGGTCCTGAAGTGACGCACAGGCGGCAACCGGACCGTGCGGGCCACCGGACCGTGGTTGGGGGCGCCCTGGCGCGCCGGCCGATATCAGGGACCCGGCGGACTGGAGGGACGGGCGGCGGGCCGGCGGGGCGCGCGCCGTGCCTCCGGGGACCGGCTGCCCGGCCCGCCCTCGCAGGAGCCTCGGTGCGGACCGCACGCCCGTACTCTGGAGGTATGAGCACCGCCTCCACCCCCGAGCCGCGCGCCGCGGAGCAGTCCTCGCCGCCACGTCCACCCGGCCCGCCCCGGCCGCATCCGGCGTTGATCTTCGACGATCCGCTGGACCAGCAGTCCTCGGACGACACGGACGGCGGCTGGGGAGAGCGGCCCGCCGGGAGCGGTGACAGCGCCGCCGATCTGGCCCGTTTCCTGGACGAGAAGCCGCCCCACCACCTCTGACCGCCACCGCCGGCCCCGGCCGTCAGGCCCTGGAAGGCCGGGCCCTGTCCGGCCGGTCTTCGCGGGTCTACGAGGAGCTCTGCCCGGACCCGCCGCGCTGGGCGACCAGAGCGTCCCTGATCTCCTTGAGCACCTCCAGCTCGCTGACCTCCATGACCTCCTTGACTTCTTCCTTGGCGGCCTGCTGCCTGGCCCGCCTGGCGAGATACCTGGCCATCGGCAGGACCATCAGGAAGTACACGACGGCCGCCGTGATCACAAAGGTGAGGACCGCGCTCAGCACCGTGCCCCACATGATCGGAATTCCGGTGACCACCTCGCCCGCGGCGTTCGTCTCGCAGGGCGATTGGATGCACGAGCTGTACTTGTTCAGATCCTTGGTGCCGAACGCGCCGACCACCGGGTTGATGATGCCCTTGACGACCGAGTTCACGACATTGGTGAACGCCGCGCCGATGACAACGGCGACCGCGAGGTCGATCACATTGCCGCGCATCAGGAAGGCCTTGAAGCCCGCCAGCACGCTCTCCTTCTCCTTGCTCACGAGTGAGCCTTTCTTCACATGGGCGGTTCGAGTGACAATCTGCTCCGCAACCTAAGGCAGCGCGTGCCCACGCTGTCCAATCCGCCCACGCGATCAGGCGACGCCACAGCTCGCCAGTGCGACTCAACAGGCCCCGGCCCGGCACCGGATGGCTTCGCCCCCGCCAACTCAGCACACCGCCACCGCCAGCCGCGAGGTGGCGCTCGCCGCTGCCAGCACCGCGGCGGTCGCACGCGGCACGGACAGCACGACCAGTGCTCCACCGTCCGAAGAGAATTCCCGCGTCTTCGGGATCTCTGCCACCCGGACTCCCGTCGCCACTACCCGGGCCTCGGGCTCGCCGTCCATCACTCCCGCCGGCCCCGGCGCGATCGCGGCTGCCGCGATCACATCGACCCGGTCGCCACGCCGCAGCAGCCGGACCGTCTCCGCATCCGCGATGCGCACCGCCGTGGACACCAACTCGCTTGATCGACCGGCGGGTTCTCGCCCGGACGACGAGGGCGGCGATGCGGCCACGGTGTCGCCCGCAGGTCGCGCACGCCCTTCCGTATCGGCCGAGGCACCGACCGC
This sequence comes from Streptomyces sp. NPDC059743, assembly GCF_042732975.1. Lineage (NCBI taxonomy): Bacteria > Bacillati > Actinomycetota > Actinomycetes > Kitasatosporales > Streptomycetaceae > Streptomyces > Streptomyces sp. NPDC059743. The sequence goes on from NZ_JBHWGS010000002.1 coordinate 290,076, forward strand.
GCCGCTCGCTCCGGTGGCGGCCAGCGCGGCGGCCGTCATCGCCAGACCGGCCGCTGTCGTGCGCCGCCGCCTCAGCAGCGCCCAGCGCAGCCGCTGTTGGGAGCCGCGCACCCGCAGCGGACCGAACGGCGGCACACCGCGAGGCTCCGGCGCGGAGGGTGGAGGAAGAGGGAGTGGCAGGGAAAGGGCAGGGCGAGAGGCTGGGGCAGCGGCGCGGACAGCGGGAGGAAGGGACGGATCACACGAGCCATGCGAGTCGTGGGAGTCGTGCGAGAAGGAATGGGACATGGCAACCACCGCCTGACGTGAGGAGTTTCGCGATCGCTCCTCACGATCCACGGTCCGCCACGATCCCGCCGAGGCCTGTGGACGGTCCGCCGATTGTGGACAAGTCCGCCACCCGCACGGGTGGTTGCCGCCCTCGCCCGCCCGAATCCGGTTCCTCCGCGCATGGTTCGCGGAGGACCGGGGCAACTCGGGATCAGGGCAGTTTGAGCCCGGTGTCGATCCCGTCCAGCGCATGCGAGCAGAGACAGTCCCGCGTCTCACTCGGCTGCAGTCCGCCCACCGCGTCGAAGAGCACGGTGCGCAGCCGGTCGACATTGGCGGCGAAGACCTGGAGGACCTCCTCGTGGGAGACCCCCTCGCCGGTCTCCGCTCCCGCGTCCAGATCCGTCACGAGCGTCATGGAGGTGTAGCACAGGCCCAGTTCACGAGCGAGCACGGCCTCGGGATGACCGGTCATCCCGACGACCGACCAGCCCATCGCCGCATGCCACTGAGACTCCGCCCGAGTCGAGAACCGCGGCCCTTCGATGACCACGAGCGTCCCGCCGTCCACCGGCTCCCAGTCGTGCGCCCGCGCCGCCGCGAGCGCCGCCCGGCGGCCTTCGGGACAGTAGGGGTCGGCGAGCGAGATATGGACGACCTTGGACGCGCTGCCGTCCGGCAGCGGCACTCCGTCGTAGTAGGTCTGTGTCCGTGCCTTCGTACGGTCCACGAGCTGATCGGGTACGAGCAGCGTGCCCGGCCCGTACTCCGTGCGCAGCCCGCCCACCGCGCACGGGCCCAGCACCTGCTTCACACCGACGGAGCGCAGCGCCCACAGGTTGGCGCGGTAGTTGATGCGATGCGGAGCAAGGCCGTGCGAGCGGCCATGACGAGGCAGGAACGCCACCTGTCGGCCGGCGATCTCGCCGAGGAAGAGAGAGTCGCTGGGCGGTCCGTACGGAGTGTCCACCTGGACCTCGGTCACGTCCTCCAGAAAGGAGTAGAAACCTGAGCCACCGATCACACCGATCTCTGCGTTCGCCATCCGATCACAGTAGCGGCCCCGTCACAGGCATACGCGAAGGACCCCGGCCGTAGGAGAACGGCGGGGTCCCGGCGAAGAGAGGAAACGACGCGAAAGGCAGGACGCGGATCAGGCGGCGGAGGAGCCGCTGGAGCTGCTGCTCGACGTCGAGGAGCTGGAGCCCGAGCTCGATCCTGAGCCGGTGCTCGAACCGGACGCGGAGGAACCGGAGGTCGAGGAGGAGGCCGCCGCCGCGGCCTTGGACTCGGACGACGACTTCGTACTCGCGGAGGCCGAGCCCGACGAGTTCGCCGAAGCGGGCGCGCTGCTCGACGACGAGCCACGGCTGTCGTTGCGGTAGAAGCCCGAGCCCTTGAAGACAATGCCGACCGCGGAGAACACCTTCTTCAGGCGTCCCTGGCAATTCGGGCATACGGTCAGGGCGTCATCGGTGAATTTCTGCACCGCTTCAAGGCCCTGGCCGCACTCGGTGCACTGGTACTGATAGGTCGGCACTTGCTCCTCCTGGCACTCTCACTCAATGAGTGCTAACGACGCTCCATAGTGACGTATTCCGCGCGATCAGTCCACTGCCACCGGCTCGCGGTGACTCATCCCACGCGCGGCGACTCGTCCTAAGGCCTTCGGGGCCAGTCGGGAGCGGAGTACCACCAGGGTGGCGAGCGCCAGCACCGTACCAACCAGCGGCACCATGAATCCGGCGCTCGCGCCATGTGCGTCGGCGAGCCGACCCGCGGCGGTCACGGCCGCGGCCTGGCCCAGCGCTACCGCGCCGGTCAGCCAGGTGAACGCCTCGGTACGGGCCGAGGCGGGCACCAGCGACTCGACCAGTGTGTAGCCCGTGATCAGCGCGGGCGCGATACAGAGCCCGACCAGCAGTCCGAGCCCGGCGAGCAGCGGCGCCGAGTTCACGGCCCACAGAGTGGAGGCGACCAGAGTCAGTCCCGTGTATCCGAACAGCAGCCTGCGCCGCGGGCCGGCCTTCCAGGCGGCGGCGCCGCAGACGATCCCGGCGAGCATATTGCCGGCGGCGAAGATTCCGTACAGCACACCGTTCACTCCGGGGGCACCGATCTCCTCGGCGAACGCGGTGAGGGAGACCTGCATTCCGCCGAAGACCGAGCCGATGCCCAGGAAGGCCACGACCAGTACCCGTATCCCGGGCACGGACAGCGCGGACGTACGCGGCTCTCCCGGGGCTTCGGCGCCGCGTCGGCCGGTCCGAGGTTGCGTTCCGCGCTGGGCGGCGAAGAGCAGGCCGCCGACCAGGGTGAGCGCGGCTTCGGCGATCAGTCCGGCCGCCGGGTGTATGCCGGTGCACAGTGCGGTCGCGAGCACGGGCCCGATGACAAAGGTGAACTCGTCCGTCACGGATTCGAAGGCGGTGGCGGTCGGCAGCAGGGAGGAGGTTCCCGATGTACCACTGAGCAGGGCGGCCCAGCGTGATCGCACCATGGGGCCGATCTGCGGGACGGAGGCGCCGGTGGGCACGGCGGCGATGAACAGCGCCCACAGAGGAGCGTCCGCCAGCGCGAGCACGATCAGCGCGGCAGCGGAGACGGTGTGCGTCAGCACGCCCGGTACCAGTACCGCGCGCTGCCCGAACCGGTCCGCGAGCCTGCCGCTCTGCGGGGCGAAGACGGCCATGGAGACACCGGTGACGGCGGCGACGGCCCCGGCGGTGCCGTACGAACCGGTGGTGTGCTGGACGAGCAGGACGATACCGATCGTCAGCATCGCGAAGGGCTGTCGAGCGGCGAAGCCGGGCAGCAGGAATGTCCAGGCACCGGGCGCACGCAGGAGCCGCCCGTACCCGGGACGGCGCGGAGCGTTCCGCGTGCGCCGCGTGAGTCGCGTCTTACGGGGTATGGCGGGCTCGTCGGTGCCGACCGTGTTGCGGGACACGGTCCTTGCCTTTCTGCCGCCTGGTAGCGCGCCCCCGCGGTCACGGGGGCAGCCGAGAGCTGTCCTCTTGCGCGGAACTGCGGTAGATACCAGGGCCCACTACGGGAAGCGCCACGGCCGCCATACGGTCGCGCCAGCACTGCGTCAGGCAGAGGTGGTCGATCAGTCAGGTGCGCCTTCACCATACAGGTACGAGCATCACGCGCCCTCGGAATCCCCAATTACCGGCCACCCGCGCCTGCGATTGCACGAGCTCACTCCCACGCCCGCCACTCATAGGCCACCCACCACTCACCCGCCATTCGCCCACCACTCACCCGCGATGACGACAGCCCCGCCCGGTCATCCCGACCTTCCGCCGATCCCCGCGCCGGTTCCCGCACCCGTACCCGAGCCGTTCCCGCCGCCCGTACCACCGCCCGGACCCATGCCCGTACCGGAAGACGTCCCCGTCCCCAGCCAGCCGGCCAGCTTGCCGCCCTGCGCCACCGCCCGCAGCCGCCGTTCCGCCGCGTCCCGTACCGGATCCGTGGCCACCACCAGCAGCTCGTCACCACGGCGCAGCACGGTCGCGGGCGACGGCACGAAGCTCTTGCCGTCCCGTACGACCAGCGTCACCGCCGATCCCGAGGGCATCCGCAGCTCGCCCACCTCCACACCGTGCATCTTCGACCGCTCCGGGATCGCCACGGAGAGCAGATGGCCGCGCAGCCGCTCCAGCGGAGCCGACTCGATGCCCAGATCGGAGGCCGCGGCGGTGCTGCCGAGCCGCAGCGCCTTCGCCAGCCAGGGCAGCGTCGGGCCCTGCACCAGCGTGTAGACCACGACCAGGATGAAGACGATATTGAAGATCCGCAGGCTGCCCTCGATCTGCGACACCATGGGGATCGTCGCCAGAATGATGGGCACCGCGCCACGCAGCCCGGCCCATGACATCAGCGCCTGTTCCTGCCAGGGAATACGGAACGGCAGCAGGCTGATCAGCACGGACAGCGGCCGTGCCACCACGGTCAGTACGAGTCCGACGATCAGCGCGGGCAGGAAGTCGTCGCCCAGTTCATGCGGTGTCACCAGCAGCCCGAGCAGGACGAACATACCGATCTGCGCGATCCAGCCGAGCCCTTCCGCGAAGCCGCGGTTGGCCGGGGCGTGCGGCAGTTTGGAGTTGCCGAGGATCATCGAGGCGACATAGACGGCGAGGAAGCCGCTGCCGTGTGCCGTGGCGCCGAGCGCGTACGCCGACACTGCGATGGCCATCACCGCGATCGGATAGAGCCCGGAGGCCGGCAGGGCGACATGCCGCAGCCCGAAGGCGCCCGCGAAGCCCACCGCCAGCCCGATGCACGCGCCGATGGCAAGTTCGAGGGCGATCACGCCGACGAGTACGTACCAGTGCTCGACCGGACCGGACGCGGAGAGCGCGACCACGATGATCACCACAGGCGCGTCGTTGAAGCCCGACTCCGCCTCCAGCGCTCCGGCCACCCTGGCCGGCAGCGGCACCTTGCGCAGTACGGAGAAGACCGCCGCGGCGTCCGTCGAGGAGACGACCGCGCCGATGATCAGCGCCTGCCGCCACTCCAGGCCGACCAGATAGTGCGCGGCAGCGGCCGTCACGCCGACGCTCACACCGACACCGACGGTCGACAGCGCGGCGGCGGCGGGCAGCGCCGGCCTCACTTCTTTCCACTTCGTGCCGAGACCGCCCTCGGCGAGGATCACCACAAGCGCGGCATAGCCGATGACTTGGGTCAGTCCCGCGTTGTCGAATTTGACATGGAAGATGCCGTCCTGCCCTATGACGACCCCGATGCCGAGGTACAGAAGCAGGCTGGGGAGGCCGCTCCGGGACGAGATCCGTACGGCCGCGACCGCGATCAGCAGCACGAGTGAGCTGACGAGCAGGAGTTCATTGAGCTGGTGGACAGTCAGCGGCCGATCCTTCCCCTCGCGCACGCCGGATCGTTCCTCCGGCGGCCAGTACTTCGTTACCTTACCTAATCTTTAACGTTTTCTTGACGCGTTCGATCGCCTGTGCGAGCGCGGATGTGATCCGAGTCGCCATAGCGCGCGAATTCCGGCAAGATCCCGGCCGGAACCCTGTAGGAATCCCGCTTGTATCCCTGTGTGGTCGTCCGATGAGTCGCACTACATGACACCGCGTCGGGGGCAGGGAACGCCTGCGCCTATGGTTGCTCCAGCATTCCAGGACCACCCTGCCCCTCGAAGGACAGCGATGCCCGCCAACACAGCCCCCCCTTCCGTCAAAAAGAAGGGGCGACGCGCCCGTCTGATCGTGATCGTCCTGGTGCTGGCGCTTGTCGCGGGTGTCGGCTACGGCGCGTACTGGGGCGTCGGCACGGTCCGTGCCTCCTTCCCCCAGACCACGGGATCGATCCAGCTCAAGGGCCTCTCCGGACCCGTGGACGTACGGCGGGACAGCTACGGCATCCCGCAGATCTACGCGAACTCCGACGAGGACCTCTTCCGCGCCCAGGGCTTCGTCCAGGCGCAGGACCGCTTCTGGGAGATGGACGTCCGCCGCCATATGACCGCGGGCCGGCTCTCCGAGATGTTCGGCTCGGGACAGGTCAAGACCGACGCCTTCCTGCGCACCCTCGACTGGCGCGGAGTGGCCCAGCGCGAGTACGACACCGAGCTCTCGGACGAGACCAAGAAGAACCTCCAGTCGTACGCGGACGGCGTCAACGCCTATCTCGAAGGCCGCGACGGCAAGGACATCTCGGTCGAGTACGCCGCGCTGAACCTCACCAACGACTACAAGCCCGCGAAGTGGACGCCGGTCGACTCGGTGGCCTGGCTCAAGGCGATGGCCTGGGATCTGCGCGGCAATATGCAGGACGAGATCGACCGCTCACTGCTGACGAGCCGGCTGAGCGAGAAGCAGATAGACGAGCTGTACCCGTCGTACCCGTACGACCGGAACAAGCCCATCGTCAGCGAGGGCGGGATCGACCCGATAACCGGAAAGTACGACCCGAAGGCCGAGCCCAGCGCCACGGCGCCGGGCAGCACGACCGACGGCACAGGCACGAGCGCAGGCACAGGCACAGATCCGGGCATCGGCACAGGCACCGGTACGGGAACAGGGACCGGTACGGGCACCGGCACCGGCAGCTCCGTAGGCACCGCCCTGAACAGCGTCAGTGACACGAGCGCGACCGGCGACAGCGCGACCGCCACCAGCGCCGCCGGCGCCACCGCGAACTTCAACTCCCAGCTCGCGGCCCTCTCCGGCACCCTCGACGAGATCCCCGCCCTGCTCGGCCCGAGCGGCAACGGCATCGGCTCCAACTCCTGGGTCGTCTCCGGCACGTACACGACCACCGGGAAGCCGCTGCTCGCCAACGATCCGCACCTGGCCCCGCAGCTCCCTTCGCTCTGGTACCAGATGGGCCTGCACTGCCGCAGCGTCTCGGAGACCTGCCAGTACGACGTCGCGGGCTACACCTTCTCCGGAATGCCCGGCGTCATCATCGGCCACAACCAGGACATCGCCTGGGGCTTCACCAACCTCGGCGCCGATGTGACCGACCTCTATCTGGAGAAGGTCGACGGCGGCTCGTACCAGTACGGCGACAGCGAGAAGCCGTTCAAGCTCCGCGAGGAGACCATCAAGGTCGCGGGCGGCAAGAGCAAGAAGATCACCGTCCGCTCCACCGACCGCGGTCCGGTGGTCTCCGACCGCGACACCGAGCTGGCGAAGGTCGGCGAGAAGGCGCCGGTCGGCGATGTCGCTCCCGACCGCGGCGACGGATACGCCGTCTCGCTCCAGTGGACCGCGCTCCAGCCGGGCAAGTCCATGGACGCGGTCTTCGAGATCAACAAGGCCAAGGACTTCACCCAGTTCCGCAAGGCGGCCGAGCACTTCGACGTTCCCTCGCAGAACCTGATCTACGCCGACACCAAGGGCAACATCGGCTACCAGGCGCCCGGACGCATCCCGATCCGCGCCGAGGGCGACGGCCGGATGCCGGCTCCCGGCTGGGACCCGAAGTACCAGTGGAAGGGATACATCCCCTTCGACCAGCTCCCGTACGAGTACAACCCGCAGCGCGGCTACATCGTCACCGCCAACCAGGCCGTCGTCGACGCCAAGAAGTACCCGTACCCGCTGACCGAGGACTGGGGCTACGGCGCCCGCAGCCAGCGGATCAACGACCTGATCGAGTCGAAGATCAAGGACGGCGGGAAGATCTCCACCGCCGACATGCAGACCATGCAGATGGACAACAGCAGCCAGATCGCCAAGCTGCTGGCGCCGATCCTGGTCAAGCTCGATGTCAAGGACCCGGCCGTACGCGAGGCGCAGAAGCTCCTCGAAGGCTGGGACTACACCCAGGAGCCCGACTCGGGAGCCGCCGCCTACTTCAATGCCGTCTGGCGCAATGTCCTCAAGCTCGCCTTCGGCAACAAGCTGCCCAAGGAGGTACGCGTCAAGGGCCAGTGCCTCAGCGTCCGTCCCGCCGACAGCACGGGCCCGCTGGACGATCTCGACCAGCGCGTGAGGGAGTGCGGCCAGCGCGATCGGGACCTGGCGCAGCCGGACGGCGGGGACCGCTGGTACGAGGTGGTGCGGCGCATCATCGACGACGAGGACAATCCCTGGTGGAGCATCCCGGCCAGCCGCAGGGACTCGGCCGGCACGACCCGCGACGAACTGCTCCAGCGCGCCATGGCCGATGCCCGCTGGGAGCTGACCGCCAAGCTCGGCAAGGACGTGTCGAGCTGGACCTGGGGCCGACTGCACCAGCTCACACTGGACAACCAGACGCTCGGCACCAGCGGGCCCGGCTTCCTCAAGCAGATACTCAACCGCGGTCCGTGGAATCTCGGCGGCGGCGAGGCTGCGGTCAACGCGACGGGCTGGAACGCGGCGGGCGGCTACGAGGTCATATGGGTGCCGTCGATGCGGATGGTCGTCAATGTCGGTGACTGGGACAAGTCCCGCTGGATCAATCTGACGGGCGCCTCGGGGCACGCGTACAGCGCGCACTACACCGACCAGACGAGCAAGTGGGCCAGAGGCGAGCTGCTCGACTGGTCCTACGGCGTCAACGCGGTGGAGCGCACCACGACCGACACTCTGACGCTGACGCCCTAGCGGTGACAGCGTGAGTCCCGGCGTGAACGTGAGCTCCTGCGTGAACGTGAGCCCAGGCGTGAGCGCGAACTCCCGCGTGACGGGCGCTGGGCGGTGTCAGCCTCCGTGCCGGCGCTGCCCGTCGCGTGTCCGTCCGTCCCGTGTCTGCCCGTCCCGTATCGGTGCGGACCGTATCTGCCCGTCCCGCATCCGTATGGACCGTACGTCGAAGCGCAGGACGCCTCCCGGCGTCACCACCGCCTGTACGGGACGGTCGTGCGGCTCCTCCGGGACCCGCGCGACCACCTCGTTGTCGTACAGCAGGACGGCCAGGGCCGGCTCGGCGCCCGCCTCGGCCAGCCGGCCCAGCACCCGGTCGTACGAGCCGCCACCGCGTCCCAGCCGCATACCGCGCCGGTCCACCGCGAGGCCGGGCAGCAGGACGACCTCCGCGTCCAGTACGGCGTCGGGACCGAGCCGTACACCGTCCGGCTCCAGCAGTCCCCGCCGCGCGCGTACCAGCCGCTCCGCGCCCTCGTACGGCGCCCAGTCCAGGTCGTTGTCCGCCATCAGCACCGGCAGCAGGACCCGTACGCCCCGCGCGCGCAGCGCGTCGAGCAGCGCGCGCGTCCCGGGCTCGCGCCCTACCGACACATACGCGGCGACGGTGCGGGCACGGGCCAGCTCCGGCAGCTCCAGGGCGCGCTCCGCGAGAACCGCCGCGGCTCTGCGCGCGTCTTCATCGGACAGCAGCTTCCTCGCGGCGAGAAGTTCGCTCCGCAGCGCGTCCTTTCCGGGCATGTCATCCCCCATCAGACATCACAAACCTCTCGTATGAGTACGGAAGAGGCGAAAGTTAACCAGAGCATCATCTTCCGCCCATACGCAGCAGATAGTGTGTTCGGCATGACTCAGTCGCCCTCCCGGGCCAGCTCCGCCAGGATCAGCAAGGCTGTCATCCCTGCCGCCGGCCTAGGCACCCGGTTCCTGCCCGCCACCAAGGCAACTCCTAAGGAGATGCTGCCGGTCGTCGACAAGCCGGCGATCCAGTATGTGGTCGAGGAGGCCGTGGCAGCCGGTCTCTCCGACGTGCTCATGGTGACCGGTCGCAACAAGCGTCCTCTTGAGGACCACTTCGACCGGAACTACGAGCTGGAAGAGGCGCTCACCCGCAAGGGAGACCTCGAACGCCTCGCCAAGGTCCAGGAGTCCAGCGACCTCGCCACCATGCACTATGTGCGTCAGGGCGATCCCAGAGGCCTCGGCCACGCCGTCCTCTGCGCGGCTCCGCACGTCGGCGACCAGCCCTTCGCGGTCCTGCTCGGCGACGACCTGATCGATCCGCGCGATCCGCTGCTGGCCCGGATGGTCGAGGTCCAGGAGCGTGAGGGCGGCAGTGTCATCGCCCTCATGGAGGTCGATCCGTCGCAGATCCATCTCTACGGATGCGCCGCGGTCGAGCCCACGCGCGACGCCGATGTGGTCAAGGTGCACGATCTGGTCGAGAAGCCCGACGCCGCCGACGCGCCCAGCAATTACGCGATCATCGGCCGCTATGTCCTCGATCCCGCCGTCTTCGGGATACTGCGCAAGACCGCGCCGGGCCGTGGCGGCGAGATCCAGCTCACGGACGCGCTTCAGCAGCTCTCCGCGGACGAGAAGGTCGGCGGGCCGGTCCACGGCGTGGTCTTCAAGGGCCGCCGCTATGACACCGGTGACCGCGGCGACTATCTCCGTGCCATTGTCAGACTCGCATGCGAACGTGAAGACCTGGGCCCGGACTTCCGGACCTGGCTCCGCGGTTATGTCGCGGAGGAGATGTAGCACTTGATGTAGCACTTGACGAGGAGATACGGCACTTGAGCAGCACGGCGGAATCGGCACCGGCGGCCTACGGCCACGAGCGGCTCTGGTCGGTGGACGACCATCTCGCGGACATTCTCGCGGCGGTGCACCCGCTCGATCCCATCGAGCTGCAACTTCTCGATGCGCAGGGCTGTGTCCTCGTGGAGGACATCACGGTGCCGGTGGCGCTGCCGCCGTTCGACAACAGCTCCATGGACGGCTACGCGGTCCGTACGGTCGATGTCGCGGGCGCCACCGAGGAGTTTCCCGCCGTGCTGACCGTCGTCGGCGATGTCGCGGCGGGCAGCGGCGCCCTGCCCGAGGTCGGCCCCGGGCAGACCGCCCGGATCATGACCGGCGCCGCGCTGCCGCCGGGCACCGAGGCCGTCGTTCCGGTGGAGTGGACCGACGGCGGTACGGGCGGCGGCGCGGCCACCTCGATGCGCCCGGCCGGCGAGGCGCCGGACGGCGCGAGCGGCGAGGTGCGGGTGTACCGCCCGGTTGAGGCCGGCGGCCATGTACGCGCGCGCGGCAGCGATGTGCAGGCGGGCGATCTGGCCCTGGAGGCCGGTACGGTCCTGGGCCCGCCGCAGATCGGGCTGCTGGCCGCCATCGGCCGCGGTTCGGTACGGGTCCGCCCGCGCCCGCGCGTGGTCGTGCTCTCCACCGGCAGCGAGCTCGTCCAGCCCGACGAGCAGCTCGGCGACGGCCAGATCTACGACTCGAACAGCTTCGCGCTCACCGCGGCGGCCAGGGACGCGGGCGCCATCGCGTACCGGGTGGGCGCCGTCACCGATGACGCGGACACCCTGCGCGCCACCATCGAGGACCAGCTCATCCGCGCCGACATGGTGGTCACCACGGGCGGCGTCAGCGTCGGCGCGTACGACGTCGTCAAGGAGGCGCTCTCCTCCGTAGGAGACGAGGACGAGGACGGCGGAGGAGTCGATTTCCGCAAGCTCGCGATGCAGCCGGGCAAGCCGCAGGGCTTTGGTTCGATCGGCCGGGAGCACACTCCGCTGCTCGCCCTTCCCGGGAATCCGGTCTCGTCGTACGTCTCCTTCGAGCTGTTCGTACGTCCCGCGATCCGCAGGCTGATGGGCCTGGAGGAGGTGCACCGCCCGAAGGTCCGCGCCACGCTCGCGGCGGACAAACCGCTCTCGTCGCCGGCCGGCCGCCGTCAGTTCCTGCGTGCCGCGTACGACGCCGAGGCGCGCTCGATCACTCCGGTCGGCGGCGCCGGATCGCATCTTGTCGCCGCACTTGCCCATGCCGACGCGCTGATCGTCGTCCCGGAGGACGCGGTCTCGGTCGAGCCCGGTACGGACGTCGATGTGGTCCTGATCGGCTGATGCGCCCGTGTGGCGGTACCGTGTCTGCCCACACAGGCCCTGACGGGCCCGGACCGGGAGCGCCACAGCGAATGACTGTGTTTTCCCGGGGGGAGACCCCCGGACCCTCTCAGCAGGGCGGCTTGACCCATGTCGACGAGTCGGGCGCGGCCCGTATGGTCGATGTCTCGGCGAAGGAGATCACCGCGCGCACCGCACGCGCGAGCGGCCGGGTGCTGGTGTCGCCGCGCGTCGTCGAACTGCTCAGGGGCGGAGGAGTACCCAAGGGCGACGCGCTCGCCACCGCCCGTATCGCGGGCATCATGGGCGCGAAACGGACTCCGGAGCTGATTCCGCTCTGCCATCCGCTGGCCGTCTCGGGCGTCACGGTCGACCTCGCGGTCACGGACGACGCCGTCGAGATCCTCGCCACGGTCAAGACCACGGACCGTACGGGCGTCGAGATGGAGGCGCTGACGGCTGTGTCGGTGGCCGCGCTTACCCTCGTGGACATGGTGAAGGCGGTCGACAAGGGCGCGGTCATCACGGACGTACGGGTCGAGGAGAAGACCGGCGGCAGGTCGGGCCACTGGACCCGCCGCCCGGAGCCACCGGGCGCCGCGACGCAGGGCGAGGCGGACGGGGCGGAGTCATGAGCGCGCGGGCGGGTGAGAGCCCGGAGAACGCTGTCCCGGGAGGCGTATCCGGCGCCGCATCCGACGCCGGTGAGCCGGTGGTACGGAGGCCGTCGGCCACGGCGCCGGAACCGACGGCCACGCAGCCGACGCGTCGGAGGACCTATCGCGCGCTCGTCGTCACCGCGTCGAATCGCGCCGCCGCCGGTGTCTACGCCGACACGGGCGGCCCGATCCTCGCCGAGGGCCTCACCGCGCTGGGCTTCTCCGTCGACGGACCGGAGGTCGTCCCTGACGGAGAGCCCGTCGAGCGGGCCCTGCGCGCGGGCGTCGCCGCCGCGTACGACGTCATCCTGACCACCGGCGGTACGGGCATCTCGCCCACGGACCGCACCGCCGATGTCACCCGGCGCGTGATCGACTACGAGATCCCGGGCATCCCCGAGGCGATCCGCGCCGAGGGCGCCGTGAAGGTTCCGACCGCCGCGCTCTCGCGTGGCCTGGCCGGTGTGGCCGGGCGGACCTTGATCGTGAACCTGCCGGGCTCGACGGGCGGCGTACGCGACGGTCTCGCCGTGCTGAACCGGCTGCTCGTCCACGCCGTGGACCAGATCCACGGCGGCGATCACCCTCGTACCGATCAGCACCGTACCGATCAGCCTCGTACCGATCACTCCGGTACCGATCGCCCCCGTACCGATCAACTTGGTACCGATCAGCTCAGCACCGATCACCCCCGTACCTCCGGATGAACCCGTCGTGGCCCGTGACGCTGGTGGACGGCGATATCGCCCTCCGCCCGATAAGGCTGCGCGACCAGCGCGCGTGGCGTGAGGTGAACCGGCGGAACCGCGACTGGCTGCGGCCCTGGGAGGCGACGATCCCGCCGCCGCCACCGGGCGGCCCGGTCGCCCAGCGTCCCACCTACCGTCAGATGGTCCGCCATCTGCGCGCCGAGGCCGGCGCGGGCCGGATGCTGCCGTTCGTGGTCGAGTACCAGGGACGGCTCGTCGGCCAGCTCACCGTCGCCGGGATCACCTGGGGATCGATGTGCTCGGGACATGTCGGCTACTGGGTGGACCGCGAGGTCGCGGGCCGTGGCGTGATGCCGACCGCCGTTGCGCTCGCCGTCGACCACTGTTTCCGTATGGTCGGACTACACCGTGTGGAGATCTGCATCCGCCCGGAGAACGGGCCCAGCCGCCGGGTGGTCGAGAAACTCGGATTCCGCGAGGAGGGACTGCGCCCGCGCTATCTGCATATCGACGGGGCGTGGCGGGACCATCTCGTGTTCGTGCTCACGGCCGAGGAGGTGCCCGAGGGACTGCTGCGCCGGTGGCGGCAGGCACGACCGGGAACGCATAGAAAATGAAATACTTGTTCGATAGTGATCGACATATGGCTATAAACTGATCTGAACAGTCACAAAAAAAGTCCGTGATATCAGCCAGATCGTGCGACACACCGGCTCAATTGGCCGATGCCCTGATGCGAACCCCTCTACGGTGTGAACCGTGAGCAGCAGCGGCCTCATCTACGCAGTCATCGTCGGGGCCTGGGCCGCCTACTTGGTGCCGATGTGGCTCCGCAGGCAGGACGAGCTCAATGAGGCACGTCCGACGGAGCGCTTCAGTACCGCCATCCGGCTGCTGTCCGGAAGGGCGGCCATGGAGCGCCGTTACGCCAAGGAGCTTCAAGGGCGCGCCGCCGAGGAGGCGGGGTCCGACGGGGAAACGGACGCCGGCACGGAGTCGATGAGCTCCGTCGACGTCCGGGCCTTCGCCGCGCCTCCGGCCCGTACGGAAGCCCGGATGGAGATCCGCGCGGACGTCCCCGCACCGGCCAGGTCCGTACCCGCACCGTCGCGCAAGGCATCCAGGCCCGCACCGGCACGTCCGGCGCGCGCCTCCGCGCCTGCCCGGCGCGCGCGCCCTTCGGGAGCCGCGGCCGAACGCGCCCGGCGCGCGCAGCGCTTGCAGGTCCTGGCGCGCCGACGGCGTACCACCGTGGTCCTCTTCCTGACCTTCACGTTCGGCACGATCGTCGCGGCGGTCGGCGGACTCGGCTTCCTCTGGGCGCCGGCGGTCCCGGCCGTACTGCTGAGTACGTACATCGTGCATCTGCGCGCCCAGGAGCGGAGGCGCTTCGCGTTCACGATGGACCGGCGCAGGGCCGAGGCCGCGGCGCAGCGGCTCCGCGAGAACCGTCCGCGCCGCCATCTGCCCTCGACGGCGGCCGTGGGCGAGCCCGACGAGGAGCCCGAACCCTGCCCCGAACCGGAACCGGCGCCCACGGTCTCGCCGCAGGAGGCGGGCCGCCGCGCCCTGGTGGAGCAGACCGACCACGCGGAGTGGGTGGACCAGCAGCGCGAACGCGGCCCGGCGAGCGGCGAGAGCTGGGAACCGGTCCCGGTCCCGCTCCCCACCTATGTCACGGCCCCGGTCGCCCCACGCGCCACCAGCGGCGTCGAGGTCGGCGACCCGGAGACCTGGAGCGCGGCCCGCTCGTCCACCGCGGAACCGACCCCGGACACCACGGCCCCACCCCGCACCCCGCCACCCCGCCGCTCCCGCGACCGAGGCAGAACCCCTCTCTTCGACCAGTACGACGAAGACACCCGCCCCCGCGCCGCCAACGAGTAACCCGGCCCCGCCCCCACCCGTGACCAGCCCCCCAACGGATTTCCGAGCACGGCGACGGGAGTGCTAAGGTTTCACTCGTTGCAAGGGCCTGTGGCGCAGACTGGTAGCGCACCTCGTTCGCATCGAGGGGGTCAGGGGTTCAAATCCCCTCAGGTCCACAACAAGGGCCGTTCACGAGTCAGCTCGTAAACGGTTGACGGGATCCCGTCCGATCACTTCGATCGGGCGGGATCTCTGCGTTCTCACCCATGCCGTGCAGCGACTTGAGGACCGTGACTTCCGGAACAGCGACGAATGGGCCGACTCCAGCGGCGGCACTATGAGTCGGCGGTGCTCTCCCAGGCGGCGGTGACGCACCCTTCCTCCCAGTGCCACCATCCCTTCGCCGCGCCGTGTTCCAGAAGCTTGCGGATCTGCGGCAGGTCCGCCTCCGGCGGGACGTCCAGCGCCACCATCCGGTACCGCTCGATGCCCTCGCCCGTCGTGCCGAGTTTGTGGAAGATCTCCAGCACGCTCTGCCGGGCAGCGGCCGAGCCACCGTCCTTGAGAACGATCAGCCGGATCGTGCAGTTCTGCGAGGCCTGAACCGTCTTTCCAGCCCAGCGGACGCCTTCGTCGTCGATCTCCACTCGGATGATGTCGTCGCTGGCGACTCCGCGCACAAACCACGGAGTGTTGTCCAACCGCACCGTTCCATCGCCGAGGTCGATCGCCCACAGGCTCTCAACGCTCGCCGGCGGCCAGCCATCCTCGTCCACGTCCATCCGGAAGTGGACCTTCACATGGTCATCAGTAATACCCGTCACGGGACCATCATCCTCACTGCCCCGCTCCCGGAAGGCCGGATGATCACATCCGATGAAGGTGACGGCGACATGCAGCCACTGTGGCTGAGCGACACCCCGGCTTCTGCCGAGCTGTGGGCTCGTCTGCTCGCCGAGCACAGCACCTCAGGCCTTTGGCCTCTTCTTCTCGACGCCTATGCCCCAGGCGACGCCGAATTCCGGCCCTGGGCGTCCGGCGAACTGTTTCCTGAGAGCATGTCCTCTCCCCACGCGCACGACCCGGCCGATCTCCTGGCGCTGTGGTGGAGCGCGTACACGAAGACCGACGAGCACTATGACCTACTGACGCTGGACGAACGTCTTGCCGTCATCGCACCGTTCGGGCGGACCTTGCCAAGTCCAGTGCTCAGCCACGAGCCCGTGATGGGTGCTGATGAGATGGCCACAGAGTATGCGCGGGTCTTCGCCGACCAGCATCCCCAGTCGCGCCTCGGGCTCGTCGCCGCTGCCTGCGGCGCGGACGCCCTCACCGCTGCCGGCTGGGGCGGTCCCGCCAACTACGACAACGACACGGCCAAATTCTCCGCCGTCGTACGAGACTGGGAGCGCCGCTTCGGCGCACGCGTCGTAGCCGTCGGCTTCGACACCCTCCACCTCAGCGTCGTGGCACCCCCGATGAGCGCCGAGGGCGCCCTCCTGGTCGCTGCCGAGCACTTCGCCTTCTGCCCGGACAACATCTGGCAGGGCTCCCGTCCCCACACCCTGGACGCCTACGCGGAGCGCATCGTCGGGATGAACAGCTGGGACTTCTGGTGGGACTGACCCCCACGGCGGGAGCGCAGGGAACGATCACCTGAGCCCCGGCTTTTGAGGGATCTCCGGTGATGTCAACCCAGTTCGCGGGCACCTGGCAACGCGGCGCATGCGTCCACCAAGGTGTCAGCCCGGAGTCGGAGTTCGAGGGACTCCACCCCTACGACGATGACGCACACCTCGTCGCCGCCCACGGCCCGGGCCAGCCGCACCTCGACAGACGCTTCCGTACCGATCAGGGGATACGAATACCAGCGATCTGGCTTCTCGTCGTCGGTCTCCCCGACCCCGAGGCCGATCGTCTCCCAGTCTGTCTCGTCGAAGGCGTACCCCACGTAGTGCGACAGCAGTCCCAGGAAACCGCGCAGGTTGTGACCCCAGATCCACCCAGAGACCGGCTCTGCCATCCCCACCCCACCCCTCCGCCGACGACAGCATCGCAGACCTCGCCGACCAGCCGGCGCAGAGTGCGGGCGACGTTGGTCACGGCACCTGGGGTTCGTCAATCACAGCGGCTACGGCTAATGCCACGAGATGGTCCGTCCAGCAGTCGGACTCCTTGGTTGCGACCTCCGCACCGCACCCGCTGCATATGAGATTGGGGCCGTCCTGGCCGGAGAGTCCGCAGCAACCAGCGAGGCGCCGATGATCGGGATGGCGCTCCGTCCCGGGAACGTCATCCGGGTGAAGGATCAGAAGGCTGGCATCGAAATTGACCTTGAAGGTTCCCGGGGCCATCCGCGGCGAGACGACCTCGTGGACCGTCGGCCGCTGTGAACCCCGCAGCGGTTCTCCCGGTTCCAGCTCATTTGTCAGAACCTGCCGACAGTTGACGCAGCGAAAAATGGTCACGCGGCCATTCTCCGCTCCCTTGCACCCAGCGAGATCCGGCCGATGGCTCGCGGTCTCGCCCATATCGGACTTCAAGGGTAACGATCACTTCGCACACGCGGAACGATCTCCAACACGTCGCATTGACCCTGATCAGGCCCACTCGTGAACACCCCACAGCACGGCAGTTCATGAGATCCCGGTCAGACGGTCACCGTCGGGCCGGGATTTTTTGTGTCCGGAGCCGGGCGGCGGGGCGGCTGGGGTGGTGCGCCCCCTTGTGCGCCTGGGGGTGTTTCTTTGCGCCGGGGGGTTGAGGGGGATTCGGCTTTGCGAGGTGTGTGAGGCGCGGGACAGTGAGGGGATCAAAGGGGGAACAATATGACTACTCCGCCTGTGGATGACGGCAAGGGTGTCGGGGAAGACGGTGCGCCGCGTGTGCCGCGGCAGTTGGGAGAGCCGGAGGATTCGGTTGGGGGGCCGACGCCGCGGGTAGGGGAGGATCAGAACGCCGCCACCCGTTATATGTGCACCGGAGTGCGCCTCTACGAGGGCTTCGCGCGCACCGTGATGAACGAGATGAGCCAGGAGCGGATCAAGGCGCGGGCTCCTTCGTACGGAGTCGATCTCGACCAGGTGCGCGAGCACGCCGAGGACTCGCTGCGTGACCTGCGGGAACGGGACCGGTATGTCGCCGCGGCGTTTGTGCTCTCCCTGGTGCTGGCACCTGCGGCCACCGTCATCTACGGCCTCATGTCGGGAGTCATGGGTGGCGGCCTTCAGCAGCGTCTGCCGCTGAAGGGCCGCCTTCCGGCAGGCTCGGCGGGCCACGCGTATCTGACCAAGCCCTCGGACTCGGTGGTCACGACCGTTCTGCGTCCGCTGGTCTTCCAGCTCCTGATGCTGTTCATCGCCTGCTTGATCGGCCAGAACGTGCTGTGGGTGGTGCCGAACCTCGTCATGTCGTACCTGCTGGGCCTGGTACTGCTGGTCGGCTGTCCCTGGTACTTCACCTACCGGCAGCGCGACGCGGCCTGGAAGGTGGTCAGGGAATGGCTGCGGCCCGGTTCCGCACTCATCGGCAGCGAGGCCGCCGATGACACCAATCTGATCGTCTACAGCGGTTTCACGCCGTTCGTCGGGGCCGGAGTGCAGTCCAGCTCATGGTCGTTCGCGACCCGACTGGTGCCGAAGGGCTCGACGCCGGGCAGCGCCGTGAAGCCGCCTCCGGTGCCGTTCGGATCGTCCGAGCTGGTGGAGCGGCTCGGCGCCGATCTGCTGGAGCTGCGCGCGCAGTCCCCGGTCTCGTCGGACGGCATCGCGGGCATGCAGATCCGCGAGAAGGTCTTTGTGCACGGCTCGGAACTGCTGAACACCAAGCTGCTCCGCCGCGCCGAGATCTGGCCCGGCCGAGGCGCGGGAGCGGGCAGGAAGCGGCCCACCGGCCAACTCCCGCAGGAGACGGTCGAGTCCGTACGCGGACGCATCGACGGACCGGTCAGGCACTGTCTGTCCGTACAGATCCGGAGCTGGGGTACGGATCTGGTCCTCACCGTCTTCGTCCAGATCGCGGTGAACGGCGGGACGCTCTATCTCCAGACGGACACCAGGGTGCTGCCTCCGGTCAAGGAGGAGTTCCGGGTGGCCGACTCGCTCAGCGCGGTGGAGAGCGACGAGGAGAAGTGGCGCAGGATCGGCGACGCGCTGCTCGCCGCCGGCTCCGTGTCGCTGGCCTCCATGCCTCATGTCATCGCGGAACTGCGCGCCGGCCGGAGGCTGGAGCGGTGGGAGGAGGCCCAGCGCTGGGCCATCCGCCACGACGCGCGGTACGACTACGGCGCGCGCCTCAGTCTGCGCGAGGCCGCCGCGTCGCCCAACTACCGCAACTTCTTCCAGTTCGTGGATGTGACCAGGGCGGGCAAGCAGGTCGAGCTCCAAGTGCTCGGCTCCGTCATGAACTTCCTCGCGGACCACGGCCTGGACACCAGCGATCTGGACGCCCGCAGAACGATGATCCTGAACAACGGCGTGATGATGTACGGCGGTTCCGTGACCGGCAGTATCGCCGCCGGAGCCGGCGCGGCTGCCACGAGCACCGGTCTCGCGGGCGGCGGACACGGCGCGGCGGGCCCGGCCGGCGCGGTCGGCGCGACGGGCTGATGAGACAGCCGGAAAGGGAAGGATTTCCATGGGCGAGGGCCCGCAGGTCAACGAAGGCATTGTGCTGAGCGGGAACGCGCAGGTGCGTGACAGCGCTCTGGCGGCGGGCCGGGGAGCGACGGCGACCACACACAACACGGGCGCGGACGCGGCCACCGTGAGCGCCGAGGCCGTACGCGCGGCTCTGGAGACGATCGCCGAGCTGAAGCGCCGTCTGGACGAGCCAGCTCCGGGCGCGGGTACGGGCGGCGCGAGTACAGGCAGCGCGGGTACGGGTACGGGCGCGGCGGCGGACGTGGAGCTCTCCGCCGAGCGGAGGCAGGAGGCCAGGGCGGCGGCGGACGCGCTGGAGGAGGAGCTCGCGGCCGGTGAGGTCGACCAGGAGCGTGTCACCGGGCGCCTGGAGCGGCTGCGTACCGCCGTGGGCAACGCGACGGCGCTGCTCGGCCTGGTGGCCTCCGCGCAGGAGAGCATCCGGGCGATCGCGGGCGGCTGATCACGGATCGCTGACTATGGGCCGCT
The DNA here is from genome assembly GCF_042732975.1 of Streptomyces sp. NPDC059743. Taxonomy (NCBI): domain Bacteria; kingdom Bacillati; phylum Actinomycetota; class Actinomycetes; order Kitasatosporales; family Streptomycetaceae; genus Streptomyces; species Streptomyces sp. NPDC059743. The sequence goes on from NZ_JBHWGS010000002.1 coordinate 309,964, forward strand.
GACGACCGGCGGCTTCACGGACGGTCCGGGCCGGTCGGTTCCGTACGGGCTACGAGCCCGGCCCGGCCCGTACGGAACCGACCGGAACCGACCGCCCAGGCACAGGCAGCCATCCGCAGGGACGGCCGCCACGGGCCGGTCGGCTCCGTACGGGCCGGCTCCGCCCGGAGATATCGATAAGTCTCGTACTGAGGAACGAAATTGATGAGGTAATGGCCCGAAGAAGCCACCGTATTCGCCCACTTGGGTGACGCGGACTCACGGAATTTCTCCATGGGCCACTACTGTGCCGGAACATGACCTCTGCCAATACCGCGTCGGGCCGCGCCCAATATGCGGCGCTTCTGGGCACCCTCTCGGTGATTCCCTGGACCAGCGATCCCTCCAGCAGCGAGCGCAACGCACCTTTTCTGCTTGCCTATTCGCTCGGTGACGGCCGTGGCGGTCCTGAGGCTGGAGAAGAGGCGATGCGCGCGGTTCTCCATGAGGTCGGGCTGGATCCCGGTGGCGATCTGGTCGATGTCGCGGACGCGCCTCATGTCTCGATCAAGCTGTTGGTGGAGGCCGGGCGGGCCGTTCTGACGATGCCGTATCTGAACGCGCAGTGCCCTGTCCCACCGGAATGGGAGCGGGACGCGCGGCAGCACGGACAGGTCTATTTCCTGGTCGCCACCCGTCCCTGGGCGGACGGTACGCCGGGCAGGCCGATGACCGAGGAGCGGTTGCGCGCCTTTGTCGGAGACGCGGACACGCTCGCGGGCGCCGCGCACTGTCTCGTACCGATCAGCAGTCTGCGCGGCTGAGGCGGAGCGGCCATCATGACGACTGTATTGGCCCGTGGCCATGGCTCATCGGTCGAGGAGACGGCCGACCGCACCGACGAGGTATGGGGCGGCACCCGGGCGTTCGCGCTGTTGCTGGTGATCACCGGTGGTGCGGGACTGCTGGCCGCATGGGTCATCACTCTGGACAAGTTCAAGCTGCTCGAAGACCCGAACTTCACGCCGGGATGCAGTCTCAATCCCGTGGTCTCCTGCGGCAACATCATGAAGAGCGAGCAGGCGTCGGTCTTCGGCTTCCCGAATCCGATGCTCGGGCTGGTCGCTTACGCCGTGGTGATCGCCATCGGTGCCGGGCTGCTGGCCGGAGCGCGTTACCGGCGCTGGTTCTGGCTCGGAATGAACGCGGGCACGCTCTTTGGTGTCGGGTTCTGCACCTGGCTCCAGTACCAGTCCTTGTACAGCATCAACTCGCTCTGCCTGTGGTGCTCTCTGGCCTGGATCGCCACCATCGTGATGTTCTGCTACGTCACCGTGCACAACGTCGAGCACCGGATCCTGCCCGCTCCCGCCGGTCTGCGCGGTGCGCTGAGCGAGTTCCACTGGGCGCCGCCCGTGCTGTGGATCGGCGTCATCGGGATGCTCATCCTGACGCGCTGGTGGGACTTCTGGACAAGCTGAGCACGTAGGCAAGTTGAGTGGAAGTCCGGGCCCTCGCGGGCCCGGCAGCATCCGGCAGAAAGGCGCTACGGAGGGCTCACCGGAGGGCTCAGAAGGCCCAACGGACGTCGAGAGCCCAACGGACGGCCCTACGGAGTCACTTGCCGAGCGAGAGCCCGCCGAGCAGCTTGCCCGCGCCCGCAACCGCGCCCGCTCCCTTGTCCGTTGACTTGGCGGCTCCCTTGCCCTTGCTCGCCCCCTTGCCCTTGCCGGCGCCCTTCCCCTTCCCCGTGCCCTTCTTGTTCAGCCCGTCCGTGGTCTTCTTCACCGCGTTGATGACCGAGCCCTCGTTCTCCGTGTCCAGCGCATTGGTCTTGAGCGGCGATCCGTCACGCAGTCCGTTGCTGGCCACGGCGTCCAGAGCGCCGTTCAGGCTGGACGGAGTGAGTGGGGCATCGGCGGCGAAGGCCGGGGCGGCGGCACCCAGGGCCATGACGGAACCGGCGACGACCGCGGCGATCTTCATGGGCTTCATATCGGGAATCCTTCTCTCAGCGGTGTCGGATGACGGAACAACTCTCGTTTCGCACAGGCCTCTTGGGAGTTTTCCCGAGGCGGCCTCGTCATGAGTAACGATTCCTCGGCGCGGCGGAAACTCCGTCAGGTGCGAATTCTGGACGGGCCACCCGAATGAAGGGGACCCGACTGTTCCTCGTATCGAATGTGCCTCCGCGTCGTTGAGGGCGGAGATCCTCGGCGAAGGTCCTCGGAGGCAAAGCAGAAGAGCCGCTCCGTCCCCGAAGGGACGAGCGGCTCTCGCGTGTGACGTCTCAGGCGACGGCGAATCCGGTCACTTGTTGAGGCAGACGTTCCCGAAGGTCGGGTTGAGCAGACCGATGATGTCGATGGTGTTGCCGCAGAGGTTCAGGGGCACGTGGACCGGAATCTGGATGATGTTGCCGGACAGAACGCCCGGGGAGCCGACAGCCGCGGCCTGCGCGTCGGCGTCGGCGAAGGCGACGCCGGAGGTGCCGGCGACAGCGGCGGCGGCCGCGGTGGAGAGAACAACAGCCTTGGCGATACGCGACATGGAGAAGCGCTCCTCGGTACGTAATGAGATGGCATAAACGCCGGGCGCGTTTGCCCGACTTATGCATCAACGTCTGACTGGACCATCGGTTGCGCACCCGAATGAGTGACGCTCCCCCAGGAGCGCGCCCGCGTCTGGTACCGGAGGCGTACCCCGGCGACCGTACTCCGGAGTGTTCTTGTACGGTCAGCACCTTTCAGCGCGTCTGACGTGATTTTCACTCCGCCCTCTGTAAAGGTGCCTTCTTGTTTCGGTCTTCGAGACGGAGAGCACATATGCGGAATTCGGCGGTTCTTGCTGTGAGACGTGGCTGGGTATGCGGTCTGCTCTTTCTCGCGGTGTCGGCGGTGGCTTTTTCCGCCGCACCGGTGACCGGGGCCGGGGCCGAGGAGGAATCCCGTATTCCCTTCGGTCGGCGCTATCACGTGGTGCAGCACGGAGGTATCGCGCGGGCGGCCAATTCGGCTGTCTCCTGCCGGACCGTGACGGCGAAAACTCCTCGGGCCTGTGTATCCGCCCGCGCCGGTGCCGCCGCGGCCAATCAGCGCTTCGAGATGTTCTACGCGGATGTCGACAAGGACCCGAACACCTACAACTCCACGCGGGCCAGGCTCCGGCTGCCCGCGGGCTCCCGGGTCAGTTACGCGCGGCTGTACTGGGGCGGGAATCTGCTGGTCGGAGAGCAGAAGCCGGCCAGGGACAACGGCCAGGTGCTGCTCGCGGAACCGGGCGGGCAGTACAAGTGGGTACGCGCGGACTCGGTGGTCGGGCACCGTACGGGCGATGGCGCGGATGCCTTTCAGGCATCTGCGGATGTGACGCCTCTCGTCAGGACCAGCGGTCCCGGGATGTACACCGTGGCGCAGATCAATGTGGCCATGGGACGTTCCGAGGTCGGTGCCTGGGGCGGCTGGAGCCTGGTCGTCGCCTATGAGAAGGACGACGCCCCGCTGCGTCATCTCTCGCTCTGGGACGGATTCGAATCGGTCGGCACGGACAGTACGGACCGCACGGACAGTACGGACAGTACGGACCGCACGGACGGGACGGACAGTACGAACCGGACGCAGCTACGTATCGATGTCGGTTCGCTGCGTGTGCCGGCGCGAGCGGCCGGACGGCTGGGAGTCGTCGCGTACGACGGCGACCGCGGAATCCGCGGCGATTCGCTGACCGCGCAAACCGATCGCGGCAAGCGAGTGACGCTCTCCAACAAAGCTAATCCATCAGATGATGTGATGAATTCCAGTATTACGGAGTTCGGTGCGTCAGTGAAGGAAAGACAACCCTCTTATGTGAACACTCTTGGCTATGACGCGGACGTGTTCGACCTGCGTGGTGCTTTTGTCTCTGGCGGTGATCGGCTTAGCGTTCGATTCAGCAGTAAGCGTGACTCCGTCTGGCTGGGTGCGTTTTTCGTAGAGGCGGATGCACGGAGTTGACGCCGGGCGACTCCAGCCCGCTCCAGAGATCGCTTTTCTGTAGTGACGAGTGGAAAGAGTTGCGCGTGCAGGCACAACGGCACCGTTCCGGGACCGGCTTCACAGCACTCCATCTCGTTCAGCCGGTCGACGGCGGAGTGGCCCGTGTGGTCCTCGATCTGGTCGGCGCCCAGGTGGGCGCCGGAGTCCGCGTCGCCGTCGCCTGTCCGGCGGAGGGCCCGCTCGCCGAGGCGGCGGGCCGCCGAGGCGCCGAGGTCCATGTCTGGCGGGCCGGCCGCAGCCCCGGGCCGGGACTGCTGGACGAAGTACGGCAGGCCGGGCGGCTGGTGGAGCTGATCCGACCGGATCTGCTCCACGCCCACAGCGCCAAGGCCGGCCTCGCGGGACGGCTGGCCGTCCGGGGCCGGGTGCCTACCGTCTTCCAGCCGCACGCCTGGTCGTTCGAGGCGGTCGGCGGAGTGACCGGCCGGCTGGCCAGGCACTGGGAACGGTGGGCGGTCCGCTGGACCGACCGTGTCGTCTGCGTCAGCGAGGCCGAGCGGCGCACCGGTGAGCGCGCCGGAATCCACGCCTCCTGGTCCGTCGTCCACAACGGAGTCGACGTCGGACGGTTCGCAGGCTCGTACGGAAGCGCCTACAGCGCGGCGGCCCGTGCCTCCCTTCCTCTGCTCGCCGCGCTGGAGCCGACCGCTCCCGTCGTGGTGTGCGTAGGACGGCTGTGCAGGCAGAAAGGGCAGGACATCCTCCTGCGGGCCTGGCAGCCGGTCGTACGGCAGGTGCCGCAGGCGCGGCTCGTGCTCGTCGGCGACGGTCCCGACGCCGACGAACTGCGCGCCACGGCTCCGCCGTCGGTTCTCTTCGCCGGCGCCGTACCGGACACCGCGCCCTGGTACCGCGCGGCCGATCTGGTCGTCCTGCCGTCCCGCTGGGAGGGCATGGCGGTGGCGCCGCTGGAGGCCATGGCCAGCGGCAGGCCCGTCGTCCTCAGCGATGTGGACGGTGCCCGCGAGAGCCTGCCGCCCGGCCGTGAAACCCTCTGTCTCACCCCGCCCGAGGACCCGCCCGCGCTGGCCGCCGCCGTGAGCACCCTGCTCCGCGACGGCTCACTGCGCGAAACCATCGGCCGCCAGGGCCGGCAGCACGTACTCAGCACCTATGACGTGCGGCAGACCGCGCAGGCCATCGCGGACGTGTACCGCGAAGTCGCCGCCGTGCCGCGCCCCGAGCGCAGGGAGCCGATCCCCCAGTGACCACGGAAAGCACCAGCGTGCCGCCGCCCTCCGGGCCCGTCAGGGCTACGGGACAGCGCATCGGGCGCGTCTCCGTCGCCCCTCCCCGGGACACCTCCGACCGCGTCGCGCCACCGCCGCGGCGCCCCGCGAGCAGACCGCCCGGCTCCGGGCCGCTGCCGCTGCTCGTGGTGGACGCGCTCGCCGCCGTACTGTCCGCCGCCGTCCTCGGCGACGAGCGGCGCGACGCCGTCCTCGCCGTCCAGCTCGTCGTCTCGGTGACCGCGCTGAACGCGCTCGGCGGGCTCTACCGGCCCGGCGTCGTCCTCTCGGCGCTCGACCAACTGCCCGCGCTGGCCGCCCGTATCGCCGCCTCGTGGTGCGCCGCCGCGGCCGTGCTCGCCGCGTTTCTGCCCGCCCGCGCCCTGGGCATCACGGCACTGCTCGGCGGAGCCTTCGTACAGCTCGCCCTGACATGCGGCGGACGCTCGCTCGTTCACGCACGCCGGCGCGCGACGGCGCGCAACCGGCTGCGGTCCGCGCTGGTCGTCGGTACGGGCCTGGCGGCGCGGCGGCTGACGGCGCTGCTCGTCCAGCATCCCGAGTACGGACTGCGGCCCGTCGGGATTGTCGCTCCGACCCGGGACGACGGCCCGAACGGCGGTCGCGGCGGCGGTGGTACGGACGCTCCCGCGCTGCCGGTGCTGACCTCCGCCGAGGGCATCCACCGGGCCGTCATCCAGAACGGCGTCCAGGAAGCGCTGTTCATCGACTCCGGCCACGGAGACGCCGGTTCGGGCCCGGGCTCCGGTCCCGGTGTCGGTGCCGCTCCGGGCGTCGGTCCCGGCGACTATCTCGACGCCGAGTTCCGCGATCAGACCTTCGCGAGGCCCGGGTTCGGCGGCTCGCGCGAGAGTACGGACCGGTCCGCCCTGGTCGCGCTCTTCCACGAGTACGGCTGCGCCACCTCGTTCATCGGCGCGGGACCCTGGGACACCACCGCTCCGGCGCCCGGCATGGGCCGGCATCTGTGGGGATTCGCCTGGCGCCGGGTGGAGCCGCCGGCCGCGCGCCGCCGCGGCACGGTCGCCAAACGCCTGCTGGACGTGGCGATCGCGGTGCCCGTCCTGCTGGCGATCTCGCCGGTGCTGCTGATCTGCGCCCTGGTCGTACGGTTCGGCGACGGTCCCGGTGTGCTCTTCCGCCAGGAACGGATCGGGCAGAACGGGCGGCCCTTCACGCTGCTGAAGTTCCGTACCCTGCGTCCGGCCGACGACCACGAGGCCGCCACCCGCTGGAACATCGCCAACGACCTGCGACTGAGCCCGGTGGGCGGCTTTCTGCGCCGTACGTCGCTGGACGAGCTCCCGCAGCTCTGGAACGTACTGCGCGGTGACATGAGCCTCGTAGGCCCCCGGCCGGAACGGCCCTTCTTCGTCGCCAACTTCAGCAAGACCCATCCCGGCTACGCGGCCCGGCACCGGATGCCCGTCGGTATCACCGGGCTGGCACAGGTCCACGGACTGCGCGGCGACACCTCCATCGAGGACCGGTCCCGGTTCGACAACCACTACATCGACCACTGGTCGCTCTGGCAGGACGTGTGCATCCTGCTGCGGACCGCGGCCTCCCTGGTCCGTCCGGCGGGAAGCTGATGGCCGCCGACGCCCTCGGCGTCCTGCTGCCGGCCGCGCGCCGGCCGCGATCCGCCGCCCAGACGGGTCCGGTGGGCGCGGCGGGTCGGGCGGGCGCGGCGGCTGCGGCCGGCTTGTGGTGGAGGTTCTCGCGCCGGTACGCGCCGGTGCTGCCGGCCGTGGCGGTCGTCGCGCTCATCGCCGTACCGGCGGCTCCGGCGGGCGACGGCTCCGCCGGATCGGGCAGCGTCGCGGACGCGGCCTCCGCGCTGCTCGTCCTGTACTGCCTGGTACGAGTACTGCGCGAGCGGGCCCGGCCGTTGACCAGGACCGCCGCGCTGGTGCTGGGACTTCCGGTGCTGGGAGTGACCGTCGCCGCCCTCACCTCGCACGAGCCAGCGGCCACCCTGCCCGGTCTGGCGCGCTATCTCCAGATCTTCGTACTGGTGCCGGGCGCGCTGCTGCTGCTGATCCGCGACCGCGCGGACTTCCGGCTCGTCGCCGGTGCCGTCGTCGCTCTGGCGCTGGTGCAGGGCTCGATCGGCGTGACGCAGTATCTGACCGGCACCGGCGCCTCGTACATGGGCGAGAACATCCGCGCGGTCGGCACCTTCGGAGCGACCGATGTGATGGGCATGGCGACCGTCGTGGCGTACGGACTGGTCATCGCGGTCGGATTCGCGCTGGCTCCGGTGCGCGGCGTACAGGGCCACGGAGTACAGCGCCACGGCGTACGCGGTCCCGGTCGGCAGCGGGCCGTCGCGCTGGTCTGCGCCGGGCTGCTGACCGTACCGCTCGCACTGTCCTTCAGCCGTGGCGCCTGGATCGCCACGGCTGTCGCCGTCGTTCTCCAGCTCACGCTCTCCGGAGTGCGCAGGGCCGCCGTGGCCGCGCTCGCCGCCGGAGCGCTCGGCGTGGTCCTCGTCGGCGGACTCGGTATCGGCTCGCAGATGATCGGCGAGCGTCTCGACAGCATCACCCAGGTCACCGACGCGCCCGACCAGTCCGTCGCCGACCGGTACATGATGTGGGCCGCCGCCGCCGACATGTGGCGGGAGCGGCCGGTCACCGGCGTCGGGCTGAAGGGCTTTCCCGCCTACCGCGACAGCCATGCCTCCCTGGGACTGTCCTCGGGCAGCGACACGGCGGGCGCGGGCCTCGGCTTCCAGCGCCAGCCGCTGCTCTCCCCGCACAACATGTATCTGCTGGTGCTCAGCGAGCAGGGCCTCCTGGGGATCACGGCGCTGGCGGGAAGCTGGGCCGCGCTGCTCGTCCTCGCGCTGCGCCGGCTGCCCGGTCCGCGCCACTCGCGGGCGGGACACCGCGGCGGCGACTGCGCGCTCGCCGTCACCGGACTGCTGGTCTGGCAGCTCGTGGACTTCGGCTACGCGGACATCGGCGGGCCGTCCACCGTACTGACGGCCTTGATGTTCGGGCTGGCCGCGTGGTGGGCACTGGGGCCTGCCCGAGGCAGGGACCGTGACCGTGAGACCGGGAGCGGGGCTGCCTCCGCGTGACCGATACGAGGAAGCCTCTGCCCGCGGTGCCCCCGCCCGCATCTCCGCCGTCCCCGTCCTCCTCCTCCGCGGGACCTCCTCCGCAGGCCTCCCCGCCGGAGTCCGCACCGATCATGCCGCCGGTCGCGCCACCTGCCGTGCCGGACAAAGCCGAGCAGCGTCCCGGCGCTCGCGGTGCCTTCTCCTCCGGGCGGTTCCTGGCACGGGCCGCGTTCCTCACCGCCCTGCTGACCGCCGCCGGAGCCCTCCTCGGTCTCCTCCGCGACCAGACCATCGCCCATCTCTACGGTGCCGGCCCCGACACCGACGCCTTCCTCGTCGCCTGGACCGTCCCCGAGGTCGCCGCCACGCTCCTCATCGAGGACGCCATGGCCCTGATCCTCGTACCGGCCTTCAGTCTGGCGCTGGCCCGCAGGGTCACCGAACCGCCGCCCGAGCAGGATCCCGTACTGCTTCTCATGCGGACGACCCTGCCCCGGCTCTGTCTCGCCCTCAGCGCGGGCGCGGCCCTGCTGATCGCCGCCGCGCCCTGGGTGGTGGCCGTCCTCGCGCCCGGTCTGCCCGAACCGCGGCTGGCCGTCGACTGCACCCGGGCGACGGCGACCTGCGCCTTCACCTTCGGCATGGCTGGATACTGCAGCGCGGCACTGCGCGCGCACGGCAGCTTTCTCGCGCCCGCGATGATCTACGCCGTCTACAACACCGCCATCATCACGACGATGCTGGTGGTCACCGACCGCTGGGGAGTACGGGCCGCCGCCGCCGGTGTCGCGTTCGGCGGAGTGCTGATGGTGCTGGTCCAAGTGCCGTTCCTGTGGCGCAGGCTGACGGAGCGCCGGCCGGTCGCCGACAGCGGTACGAAGGACGGCGGAAGCGGACCGCCCGTCGCGCTCGCGCTGCTCGCGCCCGTCGTCGTCTTCGCGCTCAGCAGGCAGTCGCAGGTCCTCATCGAGCGTTTTCTCGCCGCGCCGCTGCCCGCCGGAGCCATCTCGCATCTCAACTACGCGCAGAAGGTCGCGCAGATCCCGATGACGCTTTCCATGATGCTGTGCACCGTCACGTTCCCGGTGATCGCCCGTGCGATGGCGGCGGGCGAGACCGACCGGGCGCGGCGCCGTGTCGAGCGCGATCTCGCACTGGCCGGGATGATCGTGCTGGTCGGAGCCGCCACCGTGATCGCCTGTGCGCCGCAGATCATCGAAGTGCTCTTCCAGCGCGGCGCCTTCGACCGGGCCGACACGGCGGCGACCGCCGATGTGATGCGCGTCTACGCACTCGGTCTGCTCGGCCACACGCTCGTCGGCGCGCTGGTGCGCTGCTACTTCTCCGCCGCGCGCCCGCTCTGGTTCCCGGCGCTCGCCATGCTCACCGGGCTCGCCCTGACCACGGGCGCGGGCGCCCTGCTGGTCGAGGTCTGGGGCGTGCTCGGTATCGCCGCGGCCAACGCCCTCGGTATCTCCCTCACCGCCGCCCTGATGCTGCACGGCGTCGGCCGCCACAGCGTGCCCGTCGACATCCGCGCCATGAGCGGCGGCCTTGTCAAGCTCAGCTCCGCCGCCGCGGCGGCCACCGGCTCCGGCTGGCTCTGCGGAAACCTCATTCCCTCGCCCGTACTGGGCGCCACGGCGGCCTGTGCGGCCGTCGCCGCCGTGTTCCTCGTCATCGCCCGCGCCCTTCAGGCGCCCGAGATCGACACCATCCTCCGCCCTCTCACACGAAAGCTCGCACATGCCCGCTGACACGGTGTCCCCAGGCCCCTTGTGGGCAGCCATGTACCACTCCGTCGCCGACACCGCCGACGACCCCTATCAGGTGACCGTCTCACCGGCCCGGCTCGAACGGCAGTTGCGCTGGCTGAGCCGGCGCGGACTGACCGGCGTCGGCATGGAGCGGCTGCTGCGCGCACACGCCGAGGGCCGCGGCGCCGGACTCGTCGGACTCACCTTCGACGACGGATACGCGGACTTCCTGGAGCGTGCCGTACCGCTGCTGCGCGGATACGGCTTCACCGCCACGGTCTTCGTCCTGCCCGGCCGGCTCGGCGGTACGAACGAATGGGACAGCCTCGGCCCTCGTAAACCTCTGCTCACCGCGGACGGTATCCGCGAAGCCGCAGCGGCCGGTATGGAGATCGGCTCCCACGGACTGCGCCACACCGATCTCACCAGGGCCGACGACGAGCTGCTCGCCGCCGAGACCGCGCGGAGCAGGGAGCTCCTGCGGGCCCTGACCGGTGCCGAGGTGGCCGGCTTCTGCTATCCGTACGGCACGGTCGACGCCCGTGTCATCAGCGCCGTACGGGCCGCCGGCTACACCTACGCCTGCGCCATCAGTCCCGGGCCGCTGACCGGGATGCTCGCCCTGCCGCGCGTCCATGTCGGCGAGAAGGACACCGGACCGCGGCTGTATCTCAAACGGCGGCTGCACCGCTGGCGCCGCGAGCCCGTACCGGCCGCGGAGTACGCCGCGTACACCGACGCCCTGGTCGGCACGGGCGGGAGGACGGCACCGTGAGAGTGCTGCACATCATCACCGGCCTCGGAATCGGCGGCGCCGAGCAGCAACTGCGGCTGCTGCTGAGCCGGCTGCCGACCGAGAGCGAGGTCGTCACCCTCACCAATCCCGGTCCGGTCGCCGAGGGCATCGTCGCCGACGGCGTGCCCGTCACGGATCTCGCCATGACCGGCAACAAGGACCTCGGCGCGCTGCCCAGACTGACCAAGCTGGTCAAGCAGGGGCGGTACGACCTGGTGCACACGCATCTCTACCGGGCCTGTCTGTACGGGCGGTTCGCGGCCCGGCTCGCGGGCGTACGGACCATCGTGGCCACCGAACACTCCCTGGGCGCCGTCCAGATCGAGGGCAGACAGCTCTCCACGGGCGCCCGCGCGCTCTATCTCGCGGGCGAGCGCCTCGGCACCACGACGGTCGCCGTCTCCGCCACCGTCGCGCGCCGACTGGAGCGCTGGGGAGTGCGCCACGACCGGATCCATGTCGTACCCAACGGCATCGACGTCGGGCGCTTCGCCTACGACGAGAACGCACGGCGCGCCGCGCGGAGCCGTCTCGGGCTGCCGCTGGACGCCTTCGTGGTGGGCGGTGTCGGACGGCTGACTCCCAGCAAACGCTTCGACACGCTCGTACGGGCCGTCGCCGAACTGCCGCGCGCCCGGCTCCTGCTGGTGGGCGACGGACCGGAGCGGGAGCGGCTGCGACGGCTGGCGCGGCGCTGGGGAGCGGCCCACCGGATCCTGCTGCACGGCGCGTGCGAGGATCCGCCGCGGGCCGTTCCCGGGCCGTTGCCGGGCGGTCCGTCGAGCGGTCCGTCGGGCGATCCGCCGGACGGACTGTCAGGCGAGCTGTCGGACGTGCTGTCGGACGGGCCCTCGGCAGAGCCCGCCCACGCGCCCGATCTGCCCTCGCTGCTCGCCGCCATGGACGTCTTCGTGTCCACCTCCTACGACGAGGCCTTCGGGCTCGCCGTGGTGGAGGCCCTCGCGGCCGGGCTGCCGGTCCTCCATGTCACCTGTCCCGCGCTGCACGACCTGCCCGCCGACGATGCGCCGGGAGCGCGGCAGATCAGCGGTTCCTTGCCCGAACTGGTCGCCGAGCTGCGGCAGTTCGAGGAGGCGTTTCCGCGTCGGCTGCCCGTGCCCAGGGCGGCGCGTCACTACGACATCTCCCACAGTGCCGAACAACTGATGACGGTGTACGGGCATGCCGTGCGCGGTACGGCCCCCACCCGAGAGGTGAGTTGCCCATGAACCAGTCGAGTCCTCCGCGGCGCCGGGCCGCGCGGCGCATCCCGGTGTCGGCGAGGCTGAAGGCGCTGCCCGTCTGGGGGATCGTGCCGGCGGCGGCGCTGAGCGGCGCGCTGGCCGGAGGCGCGTACGGACTGCTCCGTACGCCCGAGTACACGGCCACCAGCTATGTCCTGGTCGTACCGACGCAGAAGTCCGATCCGGCCGCGGCTCTCGGCTTCGCGACGGCGTACGGACGGATCGCCTCCCAGGTGGCGCTGCTCGGTGACGCGCCGGTCTGGTCCGGTGTATCGGCGGAGATCCTCAAGAAGAGTGTGCGGACGGCCACTTCGCCGGACGCTCCGATGATCTCCGTGACGGCGACCTCGTCCGAGGCGTCGACCGCCGTGAACATGGCGGACGGCGTCGCGCGCTCCCTGGTCGTCAACGGCACGCACTTGCAGGGCAGTACGAACGTACGAGTGCTCCAGTTCTCCCGGGCGGTCGAGCCGACCAGTCCGGTCTCGGCGTCCGCGTCCCTGGCGGCCCTGGTCGGCGCGAGCGCGGGCGGGCTGCTCGGCGGGCTCGGGCTGCTGGTGCGGCCGAGGCGGCGGGCCGAGCAGGTCCAGGTGACCGTCCCGGGCCCGGCGACGGCATCCCAACCACAGCCGGAGACAGTCTGATGCACACCGAATCGAGACGGGCAACCGGTATGCCCTCGTCGGCGGCCCGCACGCGCTCCGCCGCCGCGTCGCCGGCGTCCTCCGGGTCCCCGGCGTCCGCTGCGTCCGTCGCGTCCTCTGCGTCCTCCGTATCTTCCGTTTCCTCCGTGTCCCTCACCTCCTCCTCACCTTCGGCACCATCCGCCTCGTCCGTCTCCGGGTCCGTGTTCACCACGGAGGTATGCCGGGACTTCGGCCGCTTCACCGCGCTCGCGCCGGACTGGCACGCGCTGCACCGCCGTTCCCGTAACGCCACTCCGTTCCAGAACCACGCCTGGCTGCGCTCCTGGTGGGTGTCGTACGGCACGCCCGGACGGCTGCGGATCGTTCTCGTACGCCGGGCCGGGCAGTTGGTGGCGGCGGCGCCGCTGATGCTGGTCCACCGTCCCGTTCCCGTCCTCGTACCGCTCGGCGGGACCATCTCCGACTTCTCCGACGTCCTGCTCGACGACCGCTGCTCCGAGGCCGCAGCCGCCGCGCTGGCCAGGGCGCTGCGCGAGGTGGCCCGTACGTCGGTGATCGATCTGCGGGAGGTACGGCCGGGCGCCGCCGCCGAGCGTGTGGTCGCCTGCTGGAGCGGGCCGCGCCGACGGCTGGCCGACTCGGTCTGTCTCGAACTGCCCGCCGTTCCCATGGACGAACTGCTCGGCAGGCTCGCCTCCTCGCGCGCCCAGCGCTTCCGCGCGAAGCTGCGCAAGCTGGACTCGCTCGGTATCGACGAGCGGGTGGTGCCCGAGGACGAGATCCCGCTCGCGGTCGCCCGGCTGCTGGAACTGCACCGGCTCCAGTGGCAGGGCCGCGGTGTCACCGCCGAGCACCTCAGTACGCGCTTCGCGGAGCATCTCAGCCGGTCGGTACGGGCGATGGCCGGGTCCGGCGATGCGCGCGTGACCGAGTTCCTGCTGGCCGGAGAGGTGCTGGCGGCGGATCTCACCCTGATGTCGGGGACGCTGGCGGGCGGCTATCTGTACGGGGCCGATCCCGGGCTGCGCGCCAGAAAGGTGGATGTGGCCACCATGCTGCTGCGGAGCGGCGCACGGCAGATCAGCGGGAGCGGGCGCACCACGCTGAGCATGCTGCGCGGCAACGAGCCGTACAAGCACCACTGGCGCCCGGAGACCGTGCGCAATCAGCGGTATCTGCTCTCCCGGCCCTGTCTGGAGCCTTCGCTGCGGCTGCTGATCGGACACGCGGCGGCCCGGGGACGGGCCGCCGCGCTGGTCAAGCGGATGCGGCGGAACTGAGTCTCGGAGCCGTGGGACCGAGGTTCAGGAGCCGAGTCTGCGCCACCAGGTGAGTGGGATGCAGACCTTGCCGCCGAGCCATCTCTCGATCCAGGGACCGAAGTGCATCGGCGTACAGGCCGGCGGACGAGCGGGCGCCGGGGCCGGTGCGGGTGCCGGAGCCGGAGCGGCTACGGGCGCGGCTGCCGCAGTGGGCGTCGGGGTGGGCGTCGGAGTGGGCGTCGGAGCCGGCGCGGGCTCCGGCGCCGGCGTCTCTTCGGCCGTCGGAGTCGGCGTCTGAGTGGGTGTGGGTGCCGGAGTGGGTGTCGGTGTGGGTGTCGGCGCCGGTTCCGGCACCCGGCCGTAGAGCATGGACCGGTACACCTTCGACGACTCGGGATTCTCGTCGCACTGCCACACGCCGTGCGGACAGTAGTCGGTGACGGTGTTGTAGAGCGGTTTGTATGTGTCGATCCACTGGAGCATGCGTCGCATGTACTCGGGGTTGTCACCGTTACGGAAGAGGCCCCATTCCGGATAGGAGATCACCTTTCCATGCGCGGCGGCGAAGTTCACATGGTGCCGGAGTCCGAAGGGCTCCTCGACCTGTTCGTCGAAGGTCCGGCCCGGCGGCTGGTCGTACGAATCCATGCCCATGATGTCCACGTAGTCGTCGCCCGGGTAACACGCGGTCCAGGGAATGTCGTCCAGTCCACGGTTGGGCGCGAAGTCGAAACGGAATTTCTGCCCGGGGACCGCGCGCATGGCGGTGACGATGCGCTGCCAGTATCTCTTCCACGCCATCGGCGCGGGCCCGCAGCGGTGGGTGTAGGTGTTTCCGTTCATCTCCCAGCCGAGCACGATCACCGTGTCCGGGACACCGAGGCCGACCAGGCGCCGCGCCAAGGTCCTGAAGTGCTCGTCGTACAGGCCCGCCGCGCCCATGAACAGCTCACGGCGGACCTGCGCGTCACGGACACGGCCCTCGGTGCGCTCCAGCATCGGGACATTGAGCACGAACAGCCGGTCGTCCCGCGCCTTTCGCCATTCGGCCCAGTCCGCCAGGAATTCCGGCGCGCCCTCGATGTTGGACCACACGTCCCCGGGCAGATAGCTGTGCCCGACGCGCAGTTCCGTACCGCCCAGCCATTTCTGCATGGCGGCCATGCGCTCGACGCCCTTCGGGCCGAAGTCGAGATACGCGCCGGTCGCGGGAGCGGGTGCCTGCGGAGGCTTGTGCGTGGCCGCCGTGTCCGGATCTTTCGCGTCACTCGGAGCGGACAGCGCCGCGCCCGAGGAAAGGAGACCGGCCATGACCACACCCAGACACGTGGCGGTCAGCCGTCGACGTCGATGGGACATATAGAAGCTCCTTGCGAGTTGAGCTCTTTTCCGTGGCCGCGAGCCGTGGTCACGCTCCTTCAAAAGTACTAATAAGCCGAACGAGAACCCGGCCTGGCGTTCTATTAGTCCGTTCGTGAATTTCATCCCCCGCTTGGGCCATCGAATTGGGCCATCGAATGAAGGACACCACTGTGCCGAGCTTTGACACCCGCGTTCCCGCCGTACTCATGAGGCTCGACCAGAATCCTTTCCACCATGGGACGCTGGGCGCCGTCCGGTCTCTCGGCCGGGCCGGGATCGAGGTGCACACGGTGGTCGAGGCCGCGCGCGGTCCCGTCGGCCACTCCCGCTATCTGCGCCGTACCCACCCAAGACCCGACGGCTGCCGGGATCTGGCGGAGATTCAGCGACTGCTGCTCCAGGTCTCCGACCGGCTCGGCACACCGGCCGTGCTGATTCCCATGGACGATCTGAGCGCCATCACCGTCGGACAGCTCCAGTCCCGTCTGACCGGCCGTTATCTGCTGCCTGAACAGCCGTCAGGACTGCCGGAGCGCGTCGCGGACAAGGCGGAGCTGGTCGGTATCTGCCAGGAGCTCGGGATTCCGCATCCGCGTACGGTGATTCCCGGCTGCGCGACGGAGGCGGCGGACGCCACCGGTGCGCTCGGGCTGCCGTTGGTGGCGAAGTGGAGCAGACCGTGGCTCCTTCCCGAGGCGGCCGGGCTGCGCAGCACCGTGCTCGTACGCTCCGCCGACGAGGCCCGTGAGCTGTACGGACGCAGCGCCGAGGCGGGCAGCAGACTGCTGCTCCAGGAGTTCCTGCCGCACGGCCGAGGCCTGGACTGGTTTTTCCACGGATACAGCGGCGCCGGCGGCGAGTGCCTGGTCGGAGCGGCCGGCCGCAAGGAGCGGTCCTGGCCGGTCGGAGCCGGGCTGACGGCGGTGGGCACCTGGCTGCCCAATCCGGCCGTGGAGCGGACGGCCCGTCAGATGGTCTCGGCGCTCGGCTACCGAGGGATCCTCGATCTCGACTTCCGCCGTGACACCGCGACGGGCGCCTACCATCTCCTCGACTTCAATCCCAGGCCCGGCGCGCAGTTCCGGCTCTTCACCGACCGGTCCGGCACCGATGTCGTACGGGCGCTGCATCTCGATCTCACCGGCCGGGCCGTGCCCGTACAGGCCACGGCGCACGGCAGGACCTTCGTGGTGGAGAACTACGCGCTGCTGTCGGCGCTCTCCGTCCTGCCCTCGGCCCGCGCGCGGCGCGCCGATCGCGCCGCCGCACACGCGGATGGGCGGTCCGGCGCGGCGGACCGGTCCATGGCGATGGAAGCCGCGTGGTTCGCACTGGACGATCCGCGGCCCGCGTACGCCATGGCCGTCGCCTGGGGTCTGCACGCGGTACGCAGAGGACGGCGCGGACTCGGGCGTCTGCTCGGAGGAATCGCGACCGACCGGCGCAGAGGCGACTTCGGGCGCCACGATCCCGCGCTGCCGAGGACGACTCCGGTGCTCAGGCGCGGACGCAGCCCAGCCGCCACCGCGCAGGGCGTCCCGGTGTCGCACCGGCCCTGACGACCGGGACGGCCTGCCACCGAGCGCCTTCTCGACGGACCGTCACCTACCGCACAGCAGACCCGACCGATCACCACGACTGACCATCCCGGCACAGAGAGCGGAACACATTGATGTACGACCTGGTAGTGGTGGGCGCAGGCCCCTATGGACTCTCCATCGCCGCGCACGCCGCCGCGGCCGGACTCGATCTACGGGTCTTCGGCAGGCCGATGGCCTCATGGCGGGACCATATGCCGCCCGGGATGTATCTGAAATCCGAACCGTGGGCGTCGAATCTCTGCGATCCGCAGGGCACGTTCGGTCTGGCCGACTACGCCGCCACCCAGGGAGTGGAGGTACGGCACGGCGTTCCGCTGCCCGTCGGCTTCTTCGCCTCGTACGGACTGTGGTTCGCGGAGCGCGCGGCGCCGCCCGTCGACGAACGTATGGTCACGGCCGTCCAGCCCGTCCTGGGCGGATTCCGGCTCTCCACCGAGGACGGCGAGAGCGTGCTCGCCCGTACGGTGGCGCTCGCGATCGGTGTGATGCCCTTCATCGACATTCCCGCGCCGCTGCACGCGCTGACACGGGAGCAGGTGACGCACAGCAGCCACCACGCGGATCTGACGCGCTTCGTGGGACGGGACGTGACCGTCATCGGCGCGGGCCAGGCGGCCCTGGAGACCGCCGCGCTCCTCGCCGAACAGGGCACCGCCGTCAGGGTGGTGGCCCGGTCGGGCAGGCTCAACTGGAACACGCTGCCGCCGCCGCTGGACCGCCCGGTCAGGGAGACGGTCCGTATGCCGCACACCGGACTGGGCTGCGGATGGAAGAACTGGCTCTACGCGGAGACTCCGGGCCTCTTCCGCAGGCTTCCCGCGCAGACGCGGGCGCGTGTCTTCACCTCGGCGCTGGGACCGGCGGGCGCGTGGTGGCTGAGGGAGCGGTTCGAGTCGGCGGTGGACGTCCGGCTGAGTGAGAGTCTGGCGAGCGCGGACCCGATGGACAACGGCGGCGTACGGCTCGAACTGGTCGCCACGACGGGCCGGGTGCAGACCGTGGAGACGGACCATGTCATCGCCGCCACCGGCTTCACTCCGGGACTGGAACGGCTCGGTCTCCTCGACGGCGGACTGCGGGCCGGGCTGGCGACGGTCTCGCCCAGCACCGCGCCCGAGGCGAGCCCGCTCTTCGAGTCCTCGCATCCGGGACTCTTCGTCGCCGGGCTGCTGAGCGCGCCCTCGTTCGGCCCGTCGATGCGCTTTGTGTACGGGGCCACGTACACGGCCGAGCGGCTGGTACGGGGAGTACGGCGACGGCTCGGATCGCGGGGCGGATCGCTCGGTACGGTCCGGCAGCGGCAGGCGTCGCCCGCTTCGGAGCCGATGCCGGCAACGGCCGGGAAGTCGCTGCTGAGCTGACGTGGTGTCAGAAACTGGTGCCAGAACCTGCGCGCCCTGGTCCGTCGGCCGGGAGGATCCGCCGCGATTCTCCCGGCCGGCCGGATACGTCGGTCGTCCGCAGTCGGCTGCGGTCAGCCGCTGTTGGCCGCGGTCAGCGGCGGGCGCGCGCGGTGCTGCGGCGGTACAGGATTCCGCCGCCGAGCATCAGACCCGCGCTCAGCGCCGCCATGCCGAGCAGACCGGCGTCACTGCCGGTGGAGGCGAGCTCCGCGACCGGCGCGGGAGAGTCGGGCCGGGAGTGCGTGGCGGGAGTGACCGTGTCAGGAATGGCCTTGTCGCCCGGCGGTGTACCGGGCACGGGCGGTGTCCTGTCCGTACCGTCGCCCGGCTCGTTGCCCGGCTCGTCGCCTCCGGGAGTGCCGGGAGTCTCGGGTGTTCCGGGAACCTCGGGCGCTCCGGGAGTCTCCGGGAACTGCGGCTCCTCATGGACGTCGGGGAGCGCCACCGGCGAGCCGTTCGCGCACCGGTTGCCGAACGCCGGGTTGAGGACGCCGACCAGATCGACGGAGTTGCCGCAGACGTTCAGCGGGATGTCGATCGGCGCCTGGGCGATATTGCCCGAGCCCACGCCCGGCGATCCCTTGGCGATGGCAGTCGCCTTGGCGCCGGTGGACTCCTTGTGCGGGTGCGCCTGTTGGTGCGGGTGCGTCTCGTGGCGCTGCGGGGCGTGAGCGGGCGCGTCCTCCGGCGGGGCCACCGGAGCGTGGTCCGGCCCTTCGGGGACGGAAGGCGCCCGGTCGTCGTGCCGCGCAGGAGCCCGGTGCTCCTGATGCGACGAGGATCGCTCGTGCGCCGCCGAATGTCCCGGCCGGCCCGACGTATTGACACAGCCGTTGCCGAAGGCGGGATTGCCCACTCCGACGACGTCCACGGTGTTCCCGCAGACATTGACCGGGACCTCAATGGGTGCCTGGACACTGTTGCCCGACAGCACACCCGGTGATCCGGCGGCCACCCCGTCGCTCTCCACCGCGATGGCGTAGCCACCGCCCAGGGACAGCACGCTCGACGCCGCCGCGGCGGCGAGCAGCCCTTTGCTGATGAGGTCTCGCATTTCTCTCTTCTCCTCCTGCTGTGACATCGGGGCCTGCTGAGACCGGTCCCGAAGCAGGGAGAACCCCACGCTTCGGGACCGGACGGCGCAGCGTCAGTCGGCGTTGATACAGGTGTTGCCGAAGGTGGGGTTCAACAGGGCGAGGATGTCGATGGTGTTACCGCAGAGGTTGATGGGAATTTCGACGGGCACCTGGACGACATTGCCCGAGAGGACACCCGGGGAGCCGACAGCGACTGCCTCGGCCTCGGCGTCGGCCATGGCCGGGGCGGCGGCGCCCATCGTCATGAGCAGACCTGCGACGATGGTTGCGGCCTTCTTGCACTTCATCGTGAGCCCTTTCCGCAGCGGCGAATCCGTCCGCACGACTGTCGTGGCACGCGGGCATCGTTTTCTCAGCCCTCACGTCCGCTGCTGGAACACCAACGATGAGGCGCGCGGCAAGGAAACTGTCCTGTTTTATGGCTTTCTCTGGTTCACTCGATTGCCCCGTGAATGGATTCGGGATTTTCGTTTAGGCATAAGAAGAGGCTTTTCGTGGAATACGGCGACGGGCCGGCCGGGGCCCCATTGCCCCGGCCGGCCCGTCGGCCCGGAACGCTCTCCGGGCGGTGGTGCGCGGTGCCGGTCAGCTGTTGCCCGCGCCGTTGCCGGACAGGACCGGGATGTCGTCCAGGATGTGCGACAGCGGCTCGTCGCCCTTGGCCTGCGTGGAGTTCTCCGCGCACTGCTGGTTCTGCGGCGAGGCCAGGACGTTGACGTCCTGCACGGTGATCGGAATGGCACCGACGAGAGAGCCCAGATTGGCCTTGATCGGCGCACCGACACAGAGCTTGTTGAGCGAGCCCTGGACCAGTTCGAGCTGCGGGCTCATCTTGCCCTTGGTGGAGGAGTTGCCGAAGGCCTGCTTGGCACCGTTGCCGCTGAACGACGTGGTGCCGTGGTCGTCGCCGATGGCGAGCGCGGTGGGCGCCGCCGCAGCCGACATGCCGACCACGGAGGCGGCGACGGCGGCGCCGGCCATAATCTTCTTGATCACGATGGGGTCCTTTTCTCAGGAAATGCAGGTGGGGCGACCTGGACAACCGCATGTCAGCGGTTTGGTTCCGCTGCTTCACTCGATCGGCTAGTTGATCGTCGGTAATAGACCATTGGGGTGAAGGGCCAGAACCAAACACACGGTGGGAAGTTGCTCAGGGGGCCCCGGAGTCTTGGGGCATCCGTCAGAATGGGGACTCATCGTGATGATCAAGAAGGTCGTGGCCGGCGCGGCCGTCGCCGCCTCCGTCGTCGGCGTTTCGGCCGCCGCCGCTCCGCAGGCGCTCGCCGTCGGCAATGACACCGGCACCACCTCCCTCAGCGGCAACGGCGCCTGGCAGGCCTACGGCAACTCGGCGACGTACGGCCACATGAGCCCGCAGATGGCGCTCATCCAGGGCTCGCTGAACAAGCCCTGTATCGGTCTGCCCGCCAAGCTGAACGCCGGCTCCCTGCTGGGAGTTGTGCCGATCTCGGTCCAGGACATCAATGTGCTGTCGTCGCCGCAGAACCAGCAGTGTGTCGAGAACTCGACGCAGGCCAAGGGCGACGAGCCGCTCTCGCACATCCTGGACAACATCCCGATCCTGTCCGGCAATGGCACGGGCAACAACTGAGAAATCGGCCGGCCGACCGGACCGCCGCTGAAATCCCGCGGCGGTCCGGTCTTTTTCTCTGTTTCTCAGTTAATGCGGTACGCCGTTCGAGGGAACGGCCGCAACTATTCCGTCCTTCGGCGGTTGAGCAGTCGGACTCCACCGGTGGAGTCCGACTTTCCGGAAAGGCATTTACATGAAGAAGCTGTGGGCAACCGCCGCTGTAGCGGCCACGATCGTCGGGGCGTCCGCCGCCGCCGTGTCGCCGGCCCTCGCGGTCGGTGACGACCAGGGCACCACGTCGTTCAGCGGCAACGGTGCCGAGCAGGCCTTCGGCAACTCCGTTACCAAGGGCGACATGAGCCCGCAGCTCGGCCTGGTCCAGGGCTCGCTGAACAAGCCCTGCATCGGTCTGCCGCTCAAGGCCAACGTGGGCTCTCTCGTCGGTCTCATCCCGGTCACGGTCCAGGACATCAACGTCCTGTCGTCGCCGCAGAACCAGCAGTGTGTCGAGAACTCGACGCAGGCGAAGGGCGACGAGCCGCTGTCGCACATCCTGGACGACATCCCGGTCCTGTCCGGGAACGGTGTCGGCAACAACTGACGCCCTCGGAGGCCCGGTCCGGCAGTACGCCGGACCGGGCCTCCGTCATGAGGTGGGTAGGGTGCCGGAGTGCTCACTGTGACATCCGTGAATGTGAATGGCCTCCGCGCCGCCGCCAAGAAGGGTTTCGTGGAGTGGCTGGCGGAGACCTCCGCCGATGTGGTCTGCCTCCAGGAGGTACGGGCCGAGCCGGGCCAGTTGCCCGAGGCCGTCCGGGAGCCGGAGGGCTGGCACGTCCTGCACGCTCCGGCGGCGGCCAAGGGCCACGCGGGTGTCTCGCTCCTCTCGCGCCGGGAGCCGGAGCGTACGCGGACCGGATTCGGCAGCGCCGAGTTCGACACGAGCGGGCGGTACGCCGAGATCGAGCTGCCGGGTACCACGGTGGCCAGCCTCTATCTGCCGTCGGGCGAGGTGGGCACCGAGCGGCAGGACGAGAAGGTCCGGTTCATGGACGAGTTCCTGCCGTATCTGGCGCAGCTGAGGAAGCGCGCCGCCGCCGACGGCCGTGAGGTGCTGGTCTGCGGAGACTGGAACATCGCCCACCAGGAGGCCGACCTCAAGAACTGGCGCGCCAACAGGAAGTCCTCCGGATTCCTGCCCGAGGAGCGCGCCTGGCTGACCCGGCTGTACGAGGAGACCGGCTGTACGGATGTGATGCGCGCCCTCCATCCCGGCCAGGAGGGACCGTACACCTGGTGGTCCTACCGCGGCCGTGCCTTCGACAACGACTCGGGCTGGCGTATCGACTTGCAGGTCGCCACGCCCGGTCTGGCCGGGCGTGCCGTCAAGGGCTGGGTGGAGCGCGCGGCGGCGCACGAGGAGCGGTGGAGCGATCATGCGCCGGTGACGGTGGTCTACGAGAGCTGAGGTCCGGCGTCGGCGCGCAGCCGGCGGTCCAGGGCCATCGAGAACTCCGCCTCGACGATGCTCTTGGCCAGCGGGCGGAGTTTGGCGGAGTCCGCCGCGGTGGTGTGGGCGGTGAGGACCGCGCTGAAGAGCTCCGCCAGGGCGTCCGCGTGGGCGCGGACCTCGCGGGCGGTCTCCAGGATCGCGGCGAGCGGCACTCCCTCACGGACCAGGGCCGCGGAGACTTCCAGCAGCCTGCGGCTGATGTGGACGATCTCGTCGCCGTCGGTGGCCAGATAGCCGAGGGCGAGTGAGGCGGCGAGATTCTCGGCGGTGGCCTCGCCCTCGAAGTAGTCCGCGAGTTCCTCGGGCGAGAGCCGTACCGGAGTCTCCTCGGTGGGTTCACCGAGGCCCAGAACCTCGCCCACATCGCGTCCGCTCTCGAAGGCGGTGGCCAGGTCGGCGATGCCGGTCAAGGTGTGGCCGCGCTCCAGCAAGGCCGCGATCGTACGGAGCCGGGCCAGATGGTGGTCGTCGTACCAGGCGATCCTGCCCTCGCGGCGCGGTGGCTGTATCAGTCCGCGCTCACGGTAGAAGCGCACGGTGCGGACGGTGATGCCCGCCTCACGTGCCAGCTCCTCCATGCGGTACTCCATACCGGGCAGCTTATGTCGTACCGCCGGTAACTTGTTTCCGTCGGCCCCCTACCCATGAGTACGGAGCTGCTCTACGCTCCGGATTGCGCCAGTGATCGCTGGCGTGGTTCGTGAATGTCCGGCGGCAGGAGGCGGTATGGGCCAGCACGTACGCGTGGCGGTGGTCGGATCCGGATTCGGTGGCCTCGGGGCGGCGGTCCGGCTGCGCAGAGAAGGGATAACCGACTTCGTCGTACTGGAGCGGGCGGGCTCGGTCGGCGGGACGTGGCGGGACAACAGCTATCCGGGATGTGCGTGCGATGTGCCGTCGCACCTCTACTCGTTCTCGTTCGCGCCCAATCCCGACTGGCCGCGCGCCTTCTCCGGGCAGCGGCACATAAGGGCCTATCTGGAGCGGATCGCCGACGCCTTCGGACTGCGTCCGCATCTGCGGCTGCACCACGAGGTCCGGCTGATGCGCTGGGACAACGACGCCCTGCACTGGGAGATGGAGACCTCGCGAGGAACGTTCACCGCGGAGGTGGTGGTCTCCGCGGCCGGGCCGCTGTCGGATTCCCGGATCCCGGAGATTCCCGGACTCGCCGGATTCCCGGGCAAGGTCTTCCACTCGGCGCGCTGGGACCACGACTACGAGCTGCGCGGCAAGCGCGTCGCCGTGATCGGCACCGGTGCCTCCGCGGTCCAGATCGTTCCCGCGATCCAGCCCGACGCCGGCAGGCTGACGCTCTTTCAGCGGACGCCGCCCTGGGTGATGCCGCGCGCGGACCGCGCGATATCCACGGCCGAGCGCCGACTGCACCGGGCACTGCCCTTCACCGGGACCGTACGGCGCAAACTGCTCTGGGGCATCAGGGAGTTGCAGGTCCAGGCCTTCACCAAGCGGCCGAATGAACTCGGGCTCGTCGAGGCCCTCGCCAGGGCCAATATCGCGAAGGCGATCAAGGATCCCGCGCTACGGGCCGCGTTGACGCCCTCGTACCGCATCGGATGCAAGCGCATCCTGCTCTCCAGCACCTACTATCCGGCGCTCGCGCAGCCCAATGTCGAGGTGGTCACCTCGGGCCTCGCCGAGGTGCGCGGCTCGACGCTGGTCGCCGCGGACGGTACGGAGTGCGAGGCGGACGCGATCATCTTCGGGACCGGCTTCCATGTGACGGACATGCCGATCGCCGAGCGGGTCGTCGGCGCCGACGGGCGCACGCTCGCCGAGAGCTGGCAGGACGGTATGGAGTCGCTGCGCGGCGCGACCACGGCCGGCTTTCCCAACTGGATGACGATCATCGGCCCCAACACCGGCCTCGGGAACTCCTCGATGATTCTGATGATCGAGGCCCAGCTCACCTATATGGCCGACTATCTGCGGCAGCTCGACGGCCTCGGCGCCGTCGGCGGGCGCGCGGCGCTGGCGGCCAGGCCCGCGGCCGTACGCGCCTGGAACCACCGGGTGCAGGAGCGGATGCGGCGGACCGTGTGGAACACCGGTGGCTGCACGAGCTGGTATCTGGACGCCAACGGCCGCAACACCACCATCTGGCCCGGTACGACAGCGGAGTTCCGCAGGGCCACGCGCCGCGTCGATCTCTCGGAGTACGAGGTGATCCGCGCCGCGGGACCGCATATGGACGTCGCGGCGCGCACCGGCGGGACCGGCGCGCGGGAGGCCGTCCGATGAGCGCGACCGAGGTGACCGCCGTCTCCGCCGACGGATCCCGTGTCCATGCCGAGGTGTTCGGCGCCGAGGGCCGACCCGCCGTCGTACTGGCCCATGGCTGGACCTGCTCCATCCGCTTCTGGGCCGCGCAGATCGAGGACCTCTCCGCCGACCACCGGGTGATCGCCTACGACCAGCGCGGACACGGCCGTACGCCGCTGCCGGGCCGGAGCGGATACTCCACCGAGGCGCTCGCCGACGATCTGGAGGCGGTGCTCGCCGCCACGCTGGCGCCGGGCGAACAGGCCGTGTTCGCAGGGCACTCGATGGGCGGGATGACGCTGATGGCCGCCGCGCGCAGGCCCGTTTTCCGGGAGCACGCCGCCGCCGCGCTGCTGTGCAGCACGGGCAGTTCGCGGCTGGTCGCCGAGGCGCTGGTGGTGCCGATGCGCGCCGGGCGCGTACGGACGAGGCTCACCCGGCTCGTCCTCGGCGCCCGCGCGCCGCTGGGCCCCGTCACACCGCTGTCCAAGCGGATCCTGCGCTACGGGACGATGGGCCCGGGAGCCGCGCCCGAGCGGATCACGCGGTGCGCGAGGATCGTGCACGCCTGTCCGCGCGTCTCCCGGGTCGCCTGGTCGCGGGTGCTCGGCGAGCTCGATCTCGACGCGGACGTAAGGGAGTTGACGGTGCCCACCGCCGTACTGGTGGGCACCGCGGACCGGCTGACTCCGCCGGTCCAGTCACGGGCGCTGGCCGCCGCGCTGCCCGACTGCCTCGGTCTGACCGAGCTGACCGGGACCGGACATATGACACCGGTGGAGGCGCCGGAGGCCGTCACGGCCAGGATCCGTGAGCTGGCCGCCGCCTATGTCGGAACGAATGTCCCCACGAAGGAGGACGCGGCATGAGCCGGGGCCGGGACCTCGAAGGGCAGGTCACGGTGGTCACCGGCGCGGCGCGCGGTGTCGGCTGTCTGTCCTGGACGGACACCGACATGGTGCGCGGCGCCGGCCCGCAGTCGGTACGGGGCTGTCTGCCGGGCCTTGTCGCGGCGGTCGGCGTGCGGGAGACGAGGCGCGTCGGACCTCGTATGGCCGCGGTGCGCAAGGGACTTGTGGGTGCGGGCGGCGCGGCCGACGAGCGTGAGCGCACACAGCGTGACTGATCGAAATGCGCGGAATGTCGTGGCATGTAAGTCTGGTCGAGGCCCCACCCCACACCCCCCACCTCTACCAGGAGTTGAAATTCCATGGGTATTTCCGACCAGTTCAAGGACAAGGCGCAAGAGCTCGGAGACCGGGCGAAGGCGCAGATGGGCGACAACCAGCGGGACGACCAGTCGGCGCGTTCACAGCAGGGCCGTCAGGGCCAGCAGGGCCAGGGCCAGGGCCAGGGTCAGGGTCAGGGGAACCGGCACGGGCAGCAGCCGGGCCAGCCGGGCCAGCACGGTCAGTCGGGCCAGCGCAACCCGCAGGGCAATGACCGTGCCCAGGACCGCGACAACCAGCCGCCCCGCAGGGCGCAGGACGCGCACGACGACCTCGACGACCACGACCGCTTCGACGCCTGAGCGATTGGCCTGAGGGCCTGAGGGCCTGACAAGAGGCGCATCCGGTTCACCGGGTGCGCCTCCTGTCTGTGCGCCTGCTGTTTCTCGGGTTCTGCGCTCCCGCTGTTCCTCGGGCTCTGTGTTCCCGCTTCTGTGCTCCCGCCGTTCCTCGGGCGGCGGTCAGCCGGTCCTGCGCGGTGGCAGCGGAGGGCGGCGCAGATCGGGCACGGCTCCGTATCCCGGCGGTGCCGAGGCCGGATGTCCCGCCAGCAGATCCAGCGCCACCCACACCGCGTCGTCGAGCTGGGCGTGCCGGCCCTCCGCCCAGTCGAGAGGCGTGCGCAGCGCCTCGATGTCGGGCTCCACACCGTGGTTCTCGACGGACCAGCCGTACGCGTCGAACCAGGCCGCGTTCATCGGCACCGTGATCACCGTGCCGTCGGCGAGGCGGTGGCGTCCCGTGATGCCGACCACTCCGCCCCAGGTCCGCTGGCCCACCACCGGGCCCAGATTCAGCAGCCGGAAGGCGGCGGTGATCATGTCGCCGTCGGAGGAGGTCGCCTCGTCGGCGAGCGCGACGACCGGGCCGCGCGGCGCGTTGGAGGCGTACGAGACGGGCTGGGCGTCCCGCGTCAGATCCCAGCCGATGATCTTGCGGCTGAGCTTCTCCACCACCAGCTCGCTGATATGGCCGCCCGCGTTGCCCCGTACGTCCACGATCAGCGCGGGCCGTGAGACCTCAAGACGCAGATCGCGGTTGAACTGCGCCCAGCCCGAGCCGCCCATGTCGGGGATATGCAGATAGCCGCACTTGCCGCCGCTGATCTCCCGTACCACCGCACGGCGTTTGGCCACCCAGTCCTGGTAGCGCAGCGGGCGTTCGTCGATGAGCGGTACGACCGCCACGCGGCGGGAAGGGCCCTTGCGCCCGGCAGGCTGGAAGGTCAGCTCGACCGTGGTGCCTCCGGCGGCGGCGAGCAGCGGATAGGGACCCGCCACCGGATCGACGGGCCGGCCGTCGACATGGGTGAGGACCGCGCCCGCGCGGATACCCGTACCGGCGAGCGGTGAGCGGGCCTTGGAGTCGGAGGAGTCGCCGGGCAGGATCCGTTTGACCACCCAGGCGCCGTCCCGGCAGACCAGATTGGCGCCGAGCAGTCCGATCGGGCGCTGGTAGTGCGGCGGGCCCTCGTTGCGGCGGGCGGGTGTGACATACGCATGGGAGGTGCCCAGCTCGCCGAGGACCTCGCGGAGCAGATCCGCGAACTCGTCGGGAGAGGCGACCCGTTCGACCAGTGGACGGTACTGGGCGAGGACACCGTCCCAGTCGATACCGCACATCTCCGGCTCCCAGAAGTACGCGCGGATGATGCGGCCCGCCTCGTCGAACGCCTGGCGCCACTCCGCGCCGGGATCGACGTCGTGCAGGATCCGGCGCAGATCGAGGAAGACCGTCGAGTCGCTGTCGCCGGGCTCGGTGGCGGGCACGGCCCGTAGCTCGCCCTCGTCCACGACCACCAGCCTGGTGCCGTCACCGCTGACGGCGAACCAGTCCAGATGGCCTACGAGTTCGCTCTTACGGGCCTTGACGATGTCGAAGTGTTCCAGGGTGGGACGGCCCGACAAGTCCGCGGGATTGGCGAAGGTCTCACCGAGCGCGCCCGAGATCGGCCAGCGCAGCCAGACCAGCCCGCCGCCGCTGACCGGGCGCAGCGCCGAGTACTTGGACGCGGTGACCGGGAACGGTGTGACCCGGTCCGCCAGGCCCTCGACCTCGACCGTGACCGTACCGTCGCCGGACTCGCCGTCCGCCGGATCGAGCCCGCCGGCGGCCGGGCGGCCCTCCGGGGAGAGCGCGAAGGGCGACGGAGTCGCGGAGGAGAGCGGTACGAGATAAGGACGGCAGCCGAGCGGGAAGGAGAGGTCGCCGGTGTGCACGTCGTACACCGGGTCGAAGCCGCGCCAGGACAGGAAGGCGAGATAGCGGCCGTCGCTGGTGAAGACCGGATTCTCGTCCTCGAAGCGGCCGTTGGTGACGTCCACGATCGTACGGGCGAAACTTCCGGCGATCTTGGCGAGCTTGATCTGGCGCAGGGAGCGGCCGATGCCGGGATGGGACCAGGTGAGCCAGTCGCCGTCGGGCGAGAAGGCGAGATCGGCGACGGGGCCGTTGACGGAGTGGATGAGCTCGGTGACGCGGGCGGGTGCCGGGGCGGGTGTGGGTGGGGGTGTGGGTGCCGGGTCCGGTGCGGTGTTTTCTGCGGGGTCCGGGGTGGGTGCCGGTGGCGGTGTCGACTCGGCGTTGTGGTCCGGGGCGGGAGTCCCCTCGGGGGGTGTGGGCGAGGTGTCCGCCGCTTCGGCCTCGGGTGGCTCCTCCTCTTCCTCCGTGACATCTATGAGCAGCAGCCTCCCGTCGTGGGAGGCGATCGCTATCCGCCCGCCCTCCGGGTCGGCGACCATCTCCAGCACGCGGCCGAGCTGTCCGGACGCCAGTCGGCGCGGCGGCCGGTCGCCGCTCGCGCGTGGCAGATACGCGATCTCTACGGCGTCCTCGCCGTCCGCGTCGGTGATGTACGCGACCTGGCCGCCGCTGCCGAGCATCTCGGGGAATCTGACGCGTACGCCATGGGTGTCGGCGATCGTACGGGCCGGGCCGTCGCGGTGCGTGAGCCAGTACAGGCTGCCGCGTACGGAGACGGCGCTCGCCCGGCCCGTCGTGTCCACGGATATCCCGTTCACATGACTGGCCGCGGGAACCTGGTAGCCCCGGCGTCCCGCGCGCTGCCCGCCGAGCCGTACGTCCAGCTTGCGCGGCACCGAGTCGGCGGTCAGCGAGTCGACCAGCCAGAGATCGCCCGCGCACTGGTAGACCACCCGGTGGCCGTCGGACGACGCGTGACGTGCGTAGAAGGCGTCGTGATCGGTGTGGCGGAGCAGATCGGTGCCGTCGGGACGGCAGGAGTAGAGATTGCCGACGCCCTCGTGGTCGGAGAGGAACGCGATACGTCCGCCGACGAACATCGGGCAGTCGAGATGGCCTCGGAGATCCGCGAGCAGCCGCTTGCCGTGCAGCCAGAGCCGGCCCGTCGCGCCGCCGCGGTACCGCTTCCAGGCGGCCGGCTCGTGCGGTGGCTTGCCGGTGAGCAGGAGCGTACGGTGCTCGCCGTCGATGTCCGCGACGGCGATGTCGTTGACCGGGCCCCAGGGCAGCGCGCCGCCGGGAGAGCCGTCCGTGGGGAGGCCGTAGGCCCAGGCGAAGTACGAGAACGGCTGGCCGTGCGAGGAGACGGCGAGGATCTGGGATTCGCCGTCGTCGTCGGGAGGCGTCCAGCCGCAGACGCGGGTGTCGGTGGCGCCCCAGTAGGTGAGCCGACGGGCCGGACCGCCGTCCACCGGGGCGAGATATATCTCCGGGTCGAGGCTGCGCCAGGTCGTGTAGGCGATGCGGCGGCCGTCGGGCGAGAAGCGGGGATGACCGACTCTGGTGCGGTCGACGGTCACGCGCCAGGCGCGTTCGGGCCGGTGCCCGGCCGGTGCGAGGGGAGCGACCCAGAGGTCGTCCTCGGCGGCGAAGCACAGCAAGTCGTCGTGCAGGTGCGGGAAGCGAAGATACGCGACGTCGTCACTCACCCCCCAATGCTGCCCTGTTTGGCCCCGTTCCGCCTCTGCGCCTCTGCGCCTTCCGGCTGGGGGTCGTGGTTCTGGGGTGCGTTTCGGCGCGGACCGGTTTTTGTGTGCGGGTTGTCGGTCGCTGCCGTTCAGGATGCGCCTGCGGCGCGGGGTGCGGTGGGTGGGTGGTGCGGGTGCCGGGGCACTCCGGAGGTGCATGTCCGGACGGCATGATTTACGCCGCGTGCGGGTCGGTTGTTGGGTGCGGGTTTCGTGTGCGGCACAAATCACGCTTTAGTGTCCGGACACGCACCTCCTCCGACCCCGACCCCCTCCCGCCCGGCCCCCGGCTTTCCGTTTGGTCCGGGCCGCCTATCCAGCCCGTCCGGCGTTTGAGGACGGAACGGCCAACCCCGGCACCGGGTTCCCAGACGGTGGGGCCAAAATCCAGCCCGTCCGGCGTTTGAGGACTGTGGCGGAGGCCACAAGCGAAACGGGTTCGTTTCGGTGGGGGGCGGGTTATCTTCGTACTGTACGAAACCGTTTCGTTCGGGAGGTTGGGCATGGCACGCAGCAGGCTTACGCCAGAGCGCGAAGCCGAGCTGTACGGCGCCGTGCTCGATCTGTTGCGCGAGGTGGGTTATGACGCCCTCACCATGGACGCCGTAGCCAGCCGTACCCGGTCCAGCAAGGCCACCCTCTACCGCCAGTGGGGGAGCAAGCCCGAGCTGGTCGTCCGTGCCATGCGGCACAACAAGCCGGTCAGTCTCGAACAGGTTGACACCGGTTCGCTCCGCGGCGATTTCCACGCGCTGCTGGCGGCCAACGACGACTGCCGGATGGAGCAGGACTCCGCGCTGATGCGAGGCCTGTTCCATGCCGTCCACAACAACCCCGATCTCCACCAGGCGCTCCGCGAGCTGCTGATCGAGCCCGAGATCAACGGACTCCATACGCTGCTGCGACGCGCCGTGGACCGTGGCGAGGTCGCCGCGGACAACCCCGCGATGAAGTACGTCACGCACATGCTGGTCGGCGCTTTCGTCGTCCGGCAGTTGGTCGAGGACCGGTCGCCGGACCGGAGCTTCATCAGTTCGTATCTCGACGCCGTGGTCCTCCCCTCCCTCGGCGTCTGACCGTCCCCAGCAGGACCCTCCCCTCACCTGACGAGTGCCGCTCTCGCCGTCGGGCCGGCTCCCCATGCCCTGATCCGTCGATAGACCCGGGAGTACGCCCTCGTGGCCACGTTTCTCTACAAGCTCGGACGGCTCGCCTTCCGGCGCCGCCACTATGTCGCCCTGCTGTGGGTGGCGCTGCTGGCGGTCGCCGGAGTCGGTGCCGCCTCCGCGTCGACACCCACGTCCAGTTCCTTCTCCATTCCGGGAACGGAGGCCCAGAAGGCCTTCGACCTGCTGGAACAGCGCTTCCCCGGAGGCAGCGCCGACGGCGCCACCGCCCGGGTCGTCTTCAAGGCGCCCGCGAACGAGAAGATGACCGACGCCGGCCACAAGGCCGAGGTCCGCGCGATCGTGGACGAGCTGTCGGGCGGTTCCGACCAGGTCTCCTCGGTGACCGATCCGTACACCGCGAACGCCGTCTCGAAGGACGGATCGACGGCGTATGTGTCGGTCTCGTACAAGGTCGCCTCGATGGAGCTGACCGACGAGACCCGCACGGCACTGGAGGAGACCGGCGCCGACGCGCGGGCGCAAGGGCTCGCGGTGGAGATCGGCGGTGACGCGCTCCAGGCGGCCCCGGAGACCGGTGCCACCGAGATCATCGGTGTGGCCATCGCCGCGGTGGTGCTCGTCATCACGTTCGGTTCGCTGATCGCGGCCGGGCTTCCGCTGCTCACCGCGCTCATCGGCGTCGGCGTCGGTATCTCGACGATCACCGCGCTCGCCAATGTGCTGGACCTGGGCTCCACCACCTCGACTCTGGCGATGATGATCGGTCTCGCGGTCGGTATCGACTACGCGCTGTTCATCGTCTCGCGCTACCGCGCCGAACTGGCCGAGGGCAGAGAGCGTGAGGAGGCGGCAGGACGGGCCGTGGGCACCGCCGGGTCCGCCGTGGTCTTCGCCGGGCTGACGGTCGTCATCGCGCTGGTCGGTCTCGCCGTGGTCAATATCCCGATGCTCAGCAAGATGGGCTTCGCCGCCGCCGGTACGGTCGTGATCGCCGTCCTCATCGCGCTCACCCTGATCCCGGCGCTGCTCGGCTTCGCGGGCAAGCGGGTGCACGGCCGCAAGGCACGCAAGTCGCTGGAGAGCGGGCACCACGAGCACAAGGCCAACATGGGCACCCGCTGGGCGCGGTTCGTACTGCGCCGGCCCGTGACCGTACTGATCACGGCCGTCCTCGGGCTCGGAGCGATCGCCCTTCCGGCCACCTCGCTGGAGCTGGGCCTGCCGGACGACGGTTCGCAGCCGGTCAGCACCACTCAGCGCAAGGCGTACGACCTGCTGTCCGACGGCTTCGGTCCCGGCTTCAACGGGCCGCTGATGGTCGTGGTCGACGGCAAGGCCAACGACAACGCCAAGGCGGCGGCCACCGAGGTCGCCGACACCGTGAAGAAGATGGACGGCGTCGCCGTCGTCACTCCGTCCACCCTCAACAAGGCGGGCGACACCGCGACCATCACGGTGATCCCCAAGGACCGTCCGTCCTCGGTCGAGACCGAGAATCTGGTCCACTCCATCCGTGACACGGGCGGGCGGGTCACGGCCGACAGCGGCGCCGAGGTCCTGGTCACCGGCGCCACCGCGATGAACATCGACTTCTCGCAGAAGATGAACGACGCGCTGATCCCGTATCTCGCGCTCGTCGTCGGCCTGGCGTTCCTGCTGCTGATGCTGGTCTTCCGGTCGGTGCTCGTACCGCTCAAGGCGGCGCTGGGCTTTCTGCTCTCCGTCGTGGCCGCGCTCGGCGCGGTGGTCGCGGTCTTCCAGTGGGGCTGGCTGGGCGGGCTGCTGGGAGTCGAGCAGACCGGTCCTGTGATGTCGATGATGCCGATCTTCATGGTGGGCGTGGTGTTCGGGCTGGCCATGGACTACGAGGTCTTCCTGGTCACGCGGATGCGCGAGGCGTATGTGCACGGCGAGCGGCCCGGCGAGGCGATCGTCACCGGCTTCCGGCACGGTGCCCGCGTGGTCTCGGCCGCGGCGGTGATCATGATCGCCGTCTTCGCGGGCTTCATCGGCTCCAGCGAGTCGATGATCAAGATGATCGGCTTCGGTCTCGCGATCGCCGTCTTCTTCGACGCGTTCGTGGTCCGGATGGCGATCGTGCCGGCGGTGCTCGCGCTGCTCGGCAGGAAGGCCTGGTGGCTGCCGCGCTGGCTGGACCGGGCGCTGCCCAATGTGGACGTCGAGGGCGAGGCGCTGCGCAAGCGGCTCGGGGGCACGGCGGGCTCGGACGGCGGTCCGGGCGGTCCGGGCTCCGAGCGTGAGCTGGTGAGCGTCTGAGACGACGCGTCTGAGGCACGTCGACGACGCGTCTGAGGCCGGCGACGGTCTCAGCCTGTACGCCGGGACCTCGGCGTGAGCGGCGCATGGTCCCGGTACGCACCGGCAGCCGTGGGGACGGGAGCCGGAGCGGTGCACGCGGCCCGGTCGTCCACCTCCTGGGTGAGGTGGAGGACCGGGCCGCCGTGCTGTGCCCGTGGATTCCCGGGACGCTCGCGGATCTTTTACGTGCTCGCGGATCTCTTACGTTCGGTGGAGCAGCCGGCCCAGTTCGTTCTCGACCTGAAGGTCGTGGCGCTCCTCGCCCGCGGGGATCATCGCGTACGAACTCCGCAGGAACCGGCGCAGCGGCGCGGAGTCGAACTGCACCATCGCCACACCTTCCGGCGAGTGGAACTCCAGCACCGTCTGGGCCCGGCCGCACGGCCAGACCTGTACGTCGCCGTCGCCGGAGGGAATGCGCAGTCCCTCGTCGAGGAGATCCCGGGCGAAGGCCCAGACGACCTCCTTGTCGTCGAGGGAGACCTCGACCGGGAAGACGATACGGATGGCGAGGGGATCATCGCCGTCATAGCGGAGGGTGACCGGGACGGCCTTGGAGTAGGGGGCGTCCGTGATGAGACGGCATTTGGCGGGCTGCTCGACGACGGGTGACATCGCTGGGACCTCCTCCATTTGAGAGAGGTTTAATGCTTAATCCTACAAAGGATGTGCATTTATCACTAATTGTGGCTGAAGCGACATTCTTCGATCATCGGTACGGCAACTCGCGTACAACCTGCTCTTGCGAACCGTTCGCAACAGGGCTCTACTATCGAACGGCTTGCCCACCAGCAGGAAGCGGAGCCCGCTCATGCATGTCCCCGACGGATTCATCGATGTACCCGTTTCGGTCGCCGCCGGCGTCGTCGCCGCGGGTGCCGTGGCGGTCAGTCTGCGCGGCGCGCGCCGTGAGCTGGACGAGCGCACCGCGCCGCTCGCCGGACTCGTCGCCGCCTTCATCTTCGCCGTGCAGATGCTCAACTTTCCCGTGGCGGCCGGTACGAGCGGCCATCTGCTGGGCGGAGCGCTCGCGGCGATACTCGTCGGTCCGTTCACCGGCGTCCTCTGTATCTCCGTCGTCCTGCTGATGCAGGGCATTCTCTTCGCGGACGGCGGGCTCACCGCGCTCGGTGTGAACATCACCGTCATGGGCGTGGTGACGACCGTCGTCTCGTACGCGCTCTTCCGCGGCCTGGTCAAGGTGCTGCCGCGCACGCGCCGCTCCGTGACCGTCTCCTCGTTCGTCGCCGCGCTGGTCTCCGTACCGGCCGCGGCCCTCGTCTTCACCGGTATCTACGCCGTCGGAGGGACGACGGACGTACCGATCGGGAAGGTGCTGACCGCGATGGTCGGCGTCCATGTGCTGATCGGGATCGGCGAGGCCGTGATCACCGCGCTGACGGTCGGCGCGGTCATTGCCGTACGGCCCGATCTGGTGCACGGTGCCCGAGGGCTGTCCGCGCCGCTGAAGCTGCGGGTGGGCGGCGAGCTGGTGGATGCCGCGCCGGCCACTGCTCCTGCCGCGGCCTCGCCTTCCTCGGCCGCGCTTCCTGTGGCCGCCCGTTCGAGCCGTCCGCTCCTGGTCACGGGCCTGGTCACCGCCCTCGTCCTGGCCGGCTTCGTCTCCTTCTACGCCTCCGCCAACCCCGACGGTCTGGAGAAGGTCGCCGCCGACCACGGCATCGACAAGAAGACCGAGGAGCACGCCTCCGCCGACTCGCCGCTCGCCGACTACGGCGTCAAGGACATCTCCGACGCCCGGCTCTCCGGCGGTCTCGCCGGAGTGATCGGAGTGAGCGCCACGGTCGTCGTGGGCAGCGGTGTCTTCTGGGCGGTGCGCCGTCGCCGTAGCGAGACCACCGCGTCGCCGTCCGCCGGGTCCGCCGTCGGCGGGAGCGTCTGACATGGGCGCGGGCCACGCCCACAAGCTCTACCGGCACGGGCACTCGCCGGTCCACGAGCTGCCTCCGCACTGCAAGCTCGCCGCCGTCTTCTGCTTTGTGATCGTGGTGGTCTCCACTCCGCGCGAGGCGGTCTGGGCGTTCGCGCTGTACGGAGTGCTGCTCGCGGCGGTCGCCGGAGTGGCCCGTATCCCGGCCGGCTTTCTGCTGCGCAGGCTGCTGATCGAGATCCCGTTCGTCGCGTTCGCGGTGCTCATGCCGTTCGTGGTCCCGGGTGACCAGGTCCGGTTCCTGGGACTGTCGTTGAGCGTGCCGGGCCTCTGGGGCGCCTGGAACGTACTCGCCAAGGGCACGCTGGGCGTGGCCGCGTCCGTGATCCTCGCCTCCACGACCGAGCTGCGCTCCCTGCTGCTCGGTCTCCAGCGGCTGCGGCTGCCGCCGCTGCTCGTCCAGATCGCCTCCTTCATGATCCGTTACGGCGATGTCATCACCGACGAGATGCGCCGGATGTCGATCGCCCGGCGCTCGCGCGGTTTCGAGGCGCGAGGCGTACGGCACTGGGGCGTGCTTGCCAAGTCCGCCGGCGCGCTCTTCATCCGCTCCTACGAGCGAGGCGAGCGCGTACATCTGGCGATGGTGAGCCGGGGATACGCGGGCACCATGCCGGTCATCGACGAGGTGACCGCGTCCCGGGCGCAGTGGAGCTACGCAGCCGCCCTCCCGCTGTCGGCGCTCGCCGTCTGTCTGCTTGGCTGGACCCTATGACCGTCTTTGGCTGGACCCTATGAC
The DNA here is from genome assembly GCF_042732975.1 of Streptomyces sp. NPDC059743. Taxonomy (NCBI): domain Bacteria; kingdom Bacillati; phylum Actinomycetota; class Actinomycetes; order Kitasatosporales; family Streptomycetaceae; genus Streptomyces; species Streptomyces sp. NPDC059743. The sequence goes on from NZ_JBHWGS010000002.1 coordinate 346,174, forward strand.
CGTTCCTCCTGCCGTACCCGGATCCGTTCCGGTTTCCGCGCCTGCCTCGCTTGAGGTCAGCGGGCTCGCATACGCCTATCCGGACGGCCATCAGGCCCTCTTCGGCGTCGATCTGACCGTCGGGCGCGGTGAGCGGGTGGCACTGCTCGGTCCCAACGGCGCCGGCAAGACCACGCTGGTCCTGCATCTCAACGGGATCCTCGCGGCCGGCGCCGGTTCGGTCGCGGTCGCCGGGCTGCCGGTGGCCAAGCGGAATCTGGCCGAGATCCGGCGCCGCGTGGGCATCGTCTTCCAGGACCCGGACGACCAGCTGTTCATGCCGACGGTACGGGAGGACGTGGCCTTCGGACCGGCCGCCGCCGGGCTGCGCGGGCCGGAGCTGGAGGCACGCGTCGTCACCGCGCTCGGCCGGGTCGGGATGACCGAGTACGCGAACCGGCCGCCGCACCATCTCTCCTTCGGGCAGCGGCGCCGGGTCGCCGTGGCGACCGTACTGGCGATGGAGCCGGAGATCCTCGTCCTCGACGAGCCCTCGTCCAATCTCGATCCGGCGTCGCGGCGTGAACTCGCCGATATCTTGCGCTCGCTGGACATCACCGTGCTGATGGTCACGCACGATCTGCCGTACGCGCTCGAACTCTGCCCACGTGCGGTGATCCTCAGCGACGGTGTCATCGTGGCGGACGGGCCCACGCACCGGCTGCTCGGCGACGAGGAACTGATGGCCGCGCACCGGCTGGAGCTGCCGTTCGGATTCGACCCGCGTTCCGTGTCGCCCGGACACGTTGCACCATAGAGGGGGTCGCGCCGTCGGGGCGTGGCGCTATGACGGGGTGGGTGGCGCGGGCGTGGACGTCCAGGGCACGGTGGCGGCGGGCTTCGAGCCGGTCAGGGACGCTTTCGTAAGGAACTTCGAGCGGCTCGGTGAACGGGGCGCGGCGGTCGCCGTGTTCCAGGACGGGCGCAAGGTCGTGGACCTGTGGGCGGGGACACGCGATGTGGACGGAGCGGAGCGTGCGGCGGGGGTCGGAGCCGGGGCGGGTTCGGGTGTGGCTGGTTCGGGCGTGGGTACGGGGCCGGACGCGGGTGCTTCGGATTACGTTCCGGAGGATCGCGTCTCGGGGGATTACGTTTCCGATCCGGCGCCGTGGGCCGTGGACACCGCTCAGATCGTCCGCTCGGCGACGAAAGGGATCGCCGCCGCCGTACCGCTCCTGCTGCACCAGCGCGGACAGATCGATCTCGACGCGCCGGTCGGTACGTACTGGCCCGAGTTCAAGGCCGCGGGCAAGGAGCGTGTGCTCGTACGGCATCTTCTCTCGCACCGCGCGGGCGTACCCGTACTCGACCGGCCGCTGACTCCGGCCGAGGCGCTCGACGGCGAGTCGGGCGCGCGGGCGCTGGCCGCCCAGCGGCCCGTCTGGGAGCCGGGCACGGACCATGGCTACCACGCGCACACCTACAGCTGGCTGATCGCCGAACTGGTCCGACGGGTCACCGGGCGGAGCGTCGGCCGGTGGATCGCCGAGGAGATCGCCCGTCCGCTTGGGCTGGACTTCTGGGTCGGGCTGCCGGCCGAGGAGGCCCACCGGGTCGGACGGATCGGACGGCTGACGGAGCCCACAGAGCTTTCGGCGGCCGGCGGCGCGCTGCGGCTGCGGCCCAAGCGGTCGGTCTCCGAGGCGTACCGGGACACGGGATCGCTGACCCGCCGTGCGTTCGGTGTGATCGATCCGCGGCCCGACGAGAACGATCCGGCGTACCGTGCCGCCGTACTCCCGGGCTCCGGCGGTATCTCGACGGCGCGTGCCCTGGCGCGGTGCTACGCCGCGATGATCGGCCCGGTGGACGGCCACCGGCTCTTCGCGCCCGCCACGCTGACCTTGGCGCGTACGGAGGAGTCGGCGGGCCCGGACCGGGTCCTGGTCGTCGCCACCCGCTTCGGCCTGGGCTATATGCTGCACGGCCCTGCGGCGCCGCTGCTCGGCCCGGGCTCTTTCGGGCATCCGGGGCGCGGCGGTTCGCTGGGCTTCGCGGATCCCGAGTCGGGAATCGCGTTCGGGTATGTGACGAACGGTATGCGCAAGGGAGTTACGGCGGATCCCCGCGCGCAGGCCCTGGTGCGGGCGGTGCGTTCGGTGGCGTCCGTACGGTCGGAGGCGTGACGGGCGGACAGTCGGCGATGTGACGGCCGGATGACCTGGGTCTTCCGCGGTCGTCCTACGTGGGCGCTTGCTCCGGCTCGATCGGTACGACGTTGGTGGCGTCCACCGCGGGACGCAGGGCCTTGGCGAGTTCGACGGCGTCGTCCACGGCCCACAAGTGGGTGAAGAACAGGCGCGGTTCCTCCCTGAGGCCGTGGTTGTGGACCTCGACGAGACTGATCCCGCCGCGCCGCAGGGTCGTGAGGACGTCCTGGACCTCGTCGGCGACCATGACGAAGTCGCCGTTGAGCGCGGCCCGGCCACCGCCCAGTGGCTGGAAGTTGAAGGCCGAGGTCGCGCCCAGGCCCTGAGGAAGGACCATGCCGCGGTCGATGATGGGCTCTTGGCGCGCGAAGACGGACTTGTAGATCCCGCCGTCGTTGGTGCCCTTGACTCCCATCACGGCCTCGATTCCCGCGAGGTCCAGATCGATGCGCGGCGGCGCCTTCGGAGGCTTGGCGGGCGGGCTGGAGGTCCGGCCGATCACCGCGCGGACACCGCGGGCCAGCGTTACCGCGTCGTGCCCGTGTCCATGGATATGGGTCCACCAGACGTCGGGGGAGTGGGAGAGCAGATGCTTGTGGAGGGCGGTCACGGCGATTCCGTGCTCCGTCAGGGCGTCGATCACCTTCTGGAGCTCGTCCTCGGTGACATTCAGATCGCCCATGGCCAGGACGCTGTGGTCGGTGTACCGGACGAACGCCACATGCGAACCCAGGGCCAGTCCGGGAGACACTTTGACGCCGTAGGAGACCACGTTCAGGTCCGAGCGCGGGAAAGCGGTGTGGTAGAAGAGCCCGCGCACCATGTTGCCCGGACGGCCCAGTGCGTGGGCGACCTCTTTCCAGTCCGCCAGCGTCGTGGGCACCGGTTTGACGGGCCCGTGGCCGCCACCGCCCTTGGCAGCCTCGGTCGTCTCGCCGGGCTCGGCCAGGGCGGCGACTGTTCCCACGCCGGCCAGCACCGGCGCCAGCGCCGCCGCGACGAGCAGCCGCCGTCGCGGCTGTGTGCCCGAGGTGGCCGCGGCGCCCGTGTCGTTGTCGTGTGTGTCGCTTTCCTGCCGCGATTCTCCGCTCATCACGTTTGTACCTCCGTAACGAGATCAAAACATGATCTGTCGGGGCGCGCGATCCACGGAACCATGCCCGAGGTGGGCCGGGAGAGCCATCGCGGCCCGCTGCCGACGGTGGCTCAACACGCCCTCGCCGTAGTGCCGCTGGGGCGGTTGTTGCGTTCGGTCATCCGGGGCGGAGGGGATGTGTCCGGGGCACGCGTCCGGGCGTCCGGGGCGCGCGTCGGGTCATGGCCGGATCACGGGCCCTGGTGCGGGCGGTGCGGTCGGCGACATGATCGGCCGATGAGACGTTTCGAGGGATACGGCGTACTGATCACCGGAGCCGGGCGCGGCATCGGCGAGGCGATCGCGCGCCGGCTGGCGCAGGAGGGCGCGCGCGTCCTGGTCACGGACCTGGACGAGAAGCGGGCGGCACGGGCGGCGGAGACCATCCCGGACGCGGTGGCGTACGGGTGCGACGTGGCCGACCGCTCGTCGGTGGAGGCGGCGGTCGCGTACGCCGTGGAGCGCTTCGGCGCTCTGGACGTACTGGTCAACAACGCCTACGCGTGCGCACCGGACGCTCCGCTCTTCGAGGACGAACCGGACGAGGTCTGGGCGCGGGATCTCGACATCACGCTCACGGGCGCGTTCCGCTGCGCCCGCGCGGCGCTTCCGCATCTCGTGGACTCGGGCCGGGGCGCGATCGTCACGGTCGGTTCCGTCAACGGCGAGCAGGACTTCGGCAATCACGCCTACAGCGCGGCCAAGGCGGGCCTGGCGAGCCTGACCCGTACGCTGGCCGGCCACGCGGCGCCGCGAGGTGTCCGCGTCAACCTCGTCGCTCCGGGCACGATCGCCACGGACGCCTGGACGGGCCGGGAGGCGCAGTTGGACCGCGCGGCGCCGCACTACCCGATGGGCCGGGTGGGCACACCGGCCGATGTGGCGTCGGCGGTCGCGTTCCTGGCCTCCCAGGACGCCGCATGGATCACGGGCGTGACACTCCCGGTGGACGGCGGGCTGCTGACGAGCAACGTGGGCCTGCGGCGGGCGCTGGGCTCGGAGGCGTGAGGGTGCAGGAGCTGAGGGTGCGGCGCGGTTCCGGCTCTCACCCGGTGGTGTGCAGCATCAGCCCGATACCCACCACCATCAGCCCCGCCGCCGCGATCCTCGGAGTCCCGAAGCGCTCCTTGAAGAAGAGCGCGCCGATCGCCACGCCCACAATGATGGAGGACTCGCGCAGGGCCGCGACCGGAGCGAGCGGGGCGCGGGACTGGGCCCACAGGACCAGCCCGTAGGCCAGCATGGAGAGGGCCGCGCCGAGAAGCCCGAGGACGGCGTGGGGGCGGAGCTGGGCGAACAGCCGGGCGCGGCGGGTGCGCAGGGCGTACGCCGGGATCAGGGCGCCCTCCAGGATCATCAGCCAGGCGATGTAGCCGATCGGCGAGCCCGAGTTCCGTACGCCCACGCCGTCCACGACGGTGTACGCGGCGATCGACAGCCCGGTCGCGAGTGCGGCCAGCAGCGCGGGCCAGTGAGGTCCGTTCCGCGTCGCGCCCTTCGTTCCCCGTATCCCCCACAGCGCGACGCCCAGCAGTCCCGCCGAGGCGACCGCCACACCCGCCGCCTGCCAGATGTCCAGGGACTCATCCACGAAGACCGCCGCCAGCACGGTGACCACCAGAGGCGCCGTGCCGCGCGCGATCGGATACATCTGGCCGAAGTCACCGAGGCTGAACGAGCGCATGAGCAGCGCTTGGTAGCCGATGTGCAGCAGCGCCGAGACGAGCAGGTACGGCCAGGCCGCCGGGCGTGGCAGTGGCGCGAAGCAGGCGATCACCGCACCGATCACCGCCGCGCCGCCGCCGATCAGCGTGAACGCGGCAAGCTGGTCCTTGATGGTGTGTCCCAACACTCCGTTCTAGCAGTTCTGGAGTGGGCCCATGGTGGCATCGACGCTGGTCAAGCGGGGTAGCGGGAATCCTTCGGTCCCTACAGGAGGTATGACCAGCACACCCCGAAACCCTCTCGCGGGCACGGTCTTCGAAACCGAGACCCTTCGGGGGGTGCGGTGCGTACGCCTGTCCGTGCTGACCGACGAGACCACCAGCCCCGAGCGTCAGCGCGAAGCAGACGACATAGCAGCGGCAGCACTCGGCATCGATTTTGGCGAGGGTGATGGGCTCCGCGAGGCCGTAGACCTTGATGTGAGCGCGTCCGCGTTCGGCCCGTTCGACCGTCCGCAGCTTGGCGGGTGGCTTACCCGCCCTGATGACTTTGACGCGCTGGTGTGGTGGCGCTTTGACCGCGCCATCCGGTCCATGGCGCACATGCACGAGCTTGCGAAGTGGGCCCGCGAGCACCGGAAGATGCTCGTCTTTGCCGAGGGCATCGGCGGGGGTCGTCTCGTTTTCGACTTCCGCAACCCGATGGACCCCATGAGTGAACTCATGATGCTCATGCTGGCTTTCGCGGCTCAGGTGGAGTCGCAGAGCATCAGCGACCGGGTTTCCGGAGCCATGGGCGCCATGCGGAAAATGCCCCTTCGATGGCGAGGCGGGCGGCCCGCGTACGGCTACATGCCCGCCCCGATGCCCAAAGAACACGGCGGGATCGGTTTGACCCTGATTCCGGACCCGGACGCCGTAAAGATAATTGAGAGAATCGTCCGGGAACTTTTGGAAGGTAGGGCTGCTAGCGCTATTGCTGTAGACCTCAACAGTGACGGTGTCCTGAGTCCACGCGACCACTGGGCCGTGAAAAATTAAGCGAACACGCGGCGGAAAGGTCGGCAGTGTCAAGGGGCTCACCCGCGAGGCGTTTAAGTGGACGTCAACGGTCGTAAGGAACATTCTCACAAACCCCGCGCTAATCGGCTGGAAGACACACAATGGGCAGCCGGTACGGGACGCCGCAGGAGTACCGGTCATGATGACCGAGCAACCCATCATGGACAGGGCAGAGTTCGATGCGGTTAACGCTCTCTTTGAATCCCGGTCGATCAAAAAGGCCGAGCGGCGCGACACTTCTGCACTCCAAAAGGGTGTCATCCACTGTGCGGAATTCCAGTGCCGCATGTACCTACAGCGGAAAGCAAGCAAGCCCAATACAGCACCGGTCTACCGCTGTAGCTCGAAAGCGCGCGGCGTTCCCTGCGATTCTCGAACGCACATCCGTGCGGACTGGACCGACGAATATGTGACCGCCGCGTTCCTGCGATTGGTCGGCTCTGTCCAGACGACGCACGTTGTCGAGATTCCCGGGTACGACCCCGAGCCCGAGCTACGCGCCACCCTCGCCGAGTTCAACGAGCACCAGGAACAGAAGGGGCGCCAGAAGTCCCGGCACGCACGGCAGGCATGGCAGGAACGCGCGGACGCACTCGACAACCGCATAGCTGATCTGGAAACCCGCGAAAAGGTCGAGCCGCAACACGTCGTCACCCCGACCGGCCGCACGTTCGCGGAGGAGTGGGCCGAGAAGGACACGGCGGGCCGACGGGCCATGCTCATAGAAGCAGGGGTGCGGCTGGACATATGGTGCGGTACCCGTGGCGGATGGCGGAAGCTCGACATACGGCGCGTGGACTTCACCATGCGGGGTGAGCTGGACCCCGCAGCGGAAGCCGTGGCCGTGGTCGCTGCGGACGTGGAAGCGGAACCCCGGGGCGACGTGACCCCCGCTCCGGGCAGCAAGATCCGTGCTGCCGAGTCCGCCCCCGCGCCCGCCGAGCCTGTGCGCGTACTGGTCGCCGTGTAACGGCCTTCTAGGGCCCGAGACAGCCCCGGCCAGTCCCCTTTTTTGGACCACCGGGGCTGTCTGCTGCCCGCAGACGGCCTCTGGGCGGGTTGCCGACAGCGAGAGGGAAGGTGGTGAGAGATGACGAAGTGACGATTCTTGCTGTCTTTTGGGAAGAACCAGAAAAACCTAAAGAGAAGAGAGAAGGAGGCTCCATCCGTCATCTCGTCATCGCACCGCTCCCGCTGCCCTCGCCTGCCCCAGGGAGACAGAAGAGGCCGAGCCGTGTCGGGCACGGGAAACCTCCGCTCTCCCTAAGAATTGAGAGAAAGCCGCAAGGCTGGATCCGCCACCGTGAACAAGCGAGGAGCCAATGGACACCACACAACACCTTCAAGTCCGCGCGCTGCTGCGGCACGCAGAGAACGCCGCACAAGCGGCACTGAACGGCGACCAGGACGCCGCCCGCGCAACACTCCGCCTCGTTGCCGACGCACGGCACCGCGCCGAGGAAACAGGCTCCGGGACCTGTGCACACCCGGACTGCTCCAACGAACTGTCCTACGGGGGCCGGGGGCGTCCGCCCCGGTTCTGCTCGCCGTACTGCCGCACGGACGTGTACCGGGCCACGCAGATTGCCGCGCGGGCGCTGCTGAAGTCCTCGGCGATTACGCCGATGCAGGACTGACATACACCCATCAGGCAATGCCCTGACCTCTGTTCCTCCCCTGACGTGATGCACGCAGGGGATTTTTCATGCCCGAACACACAGCAAGGAAGAACACATGAGTGACACTCTCGGCCGAGTTAACTTCCTGGACGGATTCCCAGAAAAGGACCAGCGGCGCGCGGACGACTTCAAGTGGGATGAGCGCATGGAAGAACTCGCCGCACTGCGCGACTCCCGCCCCGAGGTATTCGAGCGGATGGGCCCCACGGTCCGAATCGGCCTCGGCTACTACGAGAACGACAAGAAGAACGCTGCCGCACACGGCATCGATGTGACGAAGGAGAGCAACTGATTATGACGACCGACATCGAGAAGGCTGCGGAGCGCGTTGCCAAGCTCCAAGCACAGGCGGAAAAGCTGTCCGCTCCGCTCGCTGACGCACAGGCCCAGTTGGAAGCAGCGCAGGAAGCCGAAGCGGCCCGCAGGGCGGAGCGCGGGGCGGTTTATGACCGCCAGTTCGCCAACACCTGGGATGAGCGAGCGAATGAGGCAGCCCACTCCGGTGACGAAGCCCGCGAGCGGTTCATGGAGGCCCTGTCGGCCGAACCGTGGTTTGCCGCTTACGTCGAATACCGTGCTGCCCGCCATCGGCGCAGACACGTTCTGGATGAGGCGCAGCGCGCACAGAGAGCACTTCGGGAAGTGGTCACCGTGCCGGAACAGCGCTACTACCCGATAGCACTCCTTGACGAAATCGTCTCCCATGCCGAAAAGAAGGCAGAGGAAAATGCCGCAGCATTCGCCCGTGAACTGCGGGAAACGCGGGACGGCTTCTTGGAAGGAACTGGCTGACAGTGGCCGTTGATGCCCTCGACCCCGGACCGGATGGGGATTACCCGTATTTCCCTCGTGACACTGACGGACACCCTATGTGGTCCGATTCGTCAAGCGGGAACCTGGACGGCGGGACCACGATGCCGCGAGGGATTCAGCAGGTGCGAGACCCTGCCACTGGCCGGCTCGTGGTCGTGGATATCACGCCGCGCCTTCCGGACGGGTCCGCCATTGATCCCCCGGTCATTCCGCCGAATGGCCCCGAGACCGCGTAAGCCTCCGTGCCCCGTACCCGACTGCGCCGAGCCGACGACGGGCACGGTGGACGTGGGCCATGTGCAGTGCATTGGTCAGCGGCTTGTCCACCAGGCGGCGCCTGCTCCGGTTGCTGTGGTGATGACGGTGATTAGCCACGCGGGCACGCGTTGAATTGTCAAGTGCAGTCCTCCACAGCGCAATTCAAATTGCGGCTGCCGCTTGCTTCTCTCCGTGGCACGAGTCATGTACCCCAGTGCAGCACACAAAACCCAGCCTTGGGCACGCCGGTGTTAAGGCCCAATCCGTGGTTGCACTGCCTTCCCGGAGTTGTGAGCGGCCTACCTGTTCCTTCGTTTCCCTTACGCGACTTTCGTGACCCAATTTCAGCCAATGTTTGGCTCATTCTTGACCCTTTATGCTGCCGAAACCCTGCCGGGAGAGAGTGATCCCCCATGCCCCGAAGACCCCGTCCTCCTTGCAGCGTCCCGGGGTGTCCCAACCTGACCTGCACTGGTGGGCGCTGCGAGCGGCACAAGCGCGAGGCGAACAGGGAGCGTGCGTCGCGTGGTGGCTCGGTCTACTCGACTCGGTGGCAGCGCGTACGCAAGGCGTACCTGTATCGGAACCCGTGGTGTCTGCTGTGCGGTCGCACGGCCACGGTCGCCGACCATTTCCCTTTGTCTCGACGTGAGTTGGCGGCGCAAGGGGTCGCCGATCCTGACGCGTTCAACCGTCTCCGTCCGCTGTGCACGCAGTGTCATAACCGCGAGACCGCTAAGCGGCAACCGGGCGGTTGGGCTGCTGCAAATGCGAAGCCAATTCGGTCATAGCGCACGGCTTGACCAGGGGGGTGGCCCCCTCCCCTCCCGCTCCAGAACGGCAGGGAGGCAAAAAACTCTCCCCGGAGCTGTAGACGTTTTTGGACGCACTATTTGAACCCTCAGCAGGAAGCGAGAATTCATGGCCGACCGATACAGGCCCACGTCTGCTGTCCAGCGAGCACGTGAGGGAAACCCGTCAAAGGCACCGATCAAAGAGGGGGTGGTAATCCCTCACGCGATCCTTGCCGAGCCGGACTGGAGCGAAGTATTCAAATCTTCACCTGATCCTGCCATTGAAACCGCGAATGAGCGTTGTCGGAATGTGGCGTCCACTGAATGGCGACGCGTAGTACCCGTATTGGAAGTGGCTGCCGGTATTGGTGAAGTGGACCATGCGACCGTCAAGGATCTGTGCGTGTGCGTGGCCCGTATCGACCAGGCGGAGCGGGACCTTTCAGAGCGTGGACTCGTGGTGACTGCCGAGCGGGGAACGGTGAAGAACGGTGCGGCAACCATCGCAACGCAGTACCGGACCCAACTCAGCCGCTACATAAGGGAGTTGGGCCTCTCGCCCAGCGCCCGCACAGCCATCACGGCTCCCGAGCCCGACGATGACGACTCGGACGTGTGGGACTGACCCCACGCCACCACAGAGCCCCCGCGCTCGTCACCCACACCAGGGCGGCGGGCGCGGGGGCTTTCGCGTATCCGGGAATGACAAGGCAGCAGAGGCCTTGCAGCTACGGACGGGAACCAAGGCAGCCGCAACGAGATCCGCATCTTGATCACACAAAGTAAAGCCGTAGCGCCCGGCACGTCCGTTTCACCCCAGAGATTTTTTGCCGGCGAGCCCTCAAATTTTTACAGAGGGTAGCAAGAAGCCCCGTCGCTCCGGGGGAGGGTGACGGGGCTCTGTAGGTGTCCGGCGGCCGGTCAGGAAGCGTCGAAACGGCCCTGCCGGACAGCCCCGACGAAGGCCGCGAAGGCACCGACCGGGAAGACCAGGACAGGGCCCTGGGGATGCTTGGAGTCACGGACAGGAACAACGGCATGTATCTCCGCGGCCTCAGGTGCCCACTCGATGCACTGGCCACCTTCGCCACCGCTGTACGTGCTCTTGACCCACGCCAATGCAGGGGCGGCAGGGTCAGGGGTGCTGCTCATCTGGTGTGTTCCTCCGCAATCTCTCGGAACAGGCTTACGGACTTCTCGGGCGAACGGGCAGCAGCGCGAAGGCGTTCGTATGTCGCCTGAGCGCTGCCTACCGCAGCAGCCGAGTCGATCACATGTCCCTGGTCCCTGGTCTCCGAGTACAGGACTGTTGCCCCGTCGTCTGGCGTAAGCAGGGTAAACGGTAGGGACGATGCGGGAGCACCCGCTTTGTAGCGCAGCACTTGTAGCGTGATGTGGGGGCTCGCTGCCTCACTGATCAGGTGGTCGAGCTGGGCCACCATGACGGCCGGACTACCGACGACGGTTCGTAGCACCGCCTCATGCAGGATGACCCATAGCAGGGGCGGAGCTTCCCGGCGCATGACCTCATAGCGGCGTAGGCGGGCCTCCACTCTTACCTTGATCTGGTCGTCAGTCTCGCGCGGGTGGACGGCCCGGAAGGTCGCTTCCGCGTACTCAGCCGTCTGCAACATGCCCATGACGAAGGCATTGGAGTAGTCCTCAACCCTGGTCGCGTCCTTCTCTAAGTTCAGGTATGGGATGAACCAGCCAGGGTGCCCGCGCTTGCTCAGTCGCTCCCTAAGTCGGGCATAGACCCCCGGCGTACGGCACAGCCGGTCAAGCCCAGCGGCGTACTCCTCACTGGCGAACTGGATGCCCCGCTCCACCTTGCTCACGTATGGCTGCTGATAGTGCAGCTCCGATGCCAACGCCACTTGAGACAGCCCCAGTGCCTCGCGGGCGAACTGCGCCTCACGTCCGAAATACGCTGCCGCGTCCTGAGGCTCAGCGGCCCCGTCCGATTCGATCACCCGTGCAACTCCCAGTTATTCCAGTCTGTTTGGAATCGCTTTTCCCCTGTTGAGAGTACGCGCGAACTCCCAACCTGGAACCCCGGCAAGCACGGCGCGGACAGGGAAGGGCGCGGACGATGACAGGCACTACGGCACCACCGGCAGCCACCTACGCGGACGAGCTGTACGCGCTGATAGCGGCTGGTGGCTACTGGGGGCTCGCCCCGGACTGGGTGCCCCGCCTTGGGTGGGCCGCGCTTACTCGGGCCGTTCTGCTCCGGATCGAGACCGGGCTCATGATCAAGTGCGCGCCGCTGGTGGGTGAGGAGCGGTGAGCGCCCGCAGCCTTCCGATCCTCACAGGACCGGACCTTGAGCCCGTGGCCTGGCCCGAGTGCCTCATCTGCTCTGCGGCCGACCTGAGTCGGGCCAGGGCGTACGTGATGGCCAGCGTGGTCAGCGTTCGGAATGCCTGCGACATCATCCGGCAGCATCCGCACCGCCGGGCGACCGACGAGGGGGCGGAGGAGTGAATAGCGACCTTCCCGAGGGCGGAGAGTTCCCGCTCCGGTCCGGTCTCGAATTCCCAGTGTGCGGCTGCCCCATGTGCCTTCACCGCCCCCGGGAATCGACGGACGACAGTCCGGCCATGGCACAGCTCATGTCCCGCCTTCAGCAGGACACGGCCCAGCGTCACCGTGAAATCAACATCCTGGGGCGGCGGCTGTGACCGACAAGTCCGCCCCGTACGACGGAAGCGATAGCACATCTTGTCCCGCCAAGATCACCACCCGGGCTGCTTTGCATGTCATTGGCCCGTCAAGCCGGATGAGCCCCATCGCACGGCTTATTGGGACGCCCCATCCGGCCTCGGCTGGTACGTGCCCGTACATGACGACTGCTTCGAAGCGATGGATGACGAACAGCGCAGCATATTTCTGGGAAGGAGCGGTCATGAAGCGAAACCGTGAATTCGGCACAGGTCAGAAAAGTCGGGGTCGGCGGTAAGACCTCAAAGGCTCCTCACGGGGCTGACCCTTTGTAGCTCAGTCAGGAAGAGCCTGGAACTATTGATCCAGGGACCCCGGTTCGAGTCCGGGCAAGGGGACTCCGCCCGACTGCGAGCGCCTGTTCCAAGGAGAAGTACAGGCACCCGTGGTCGGGCGGGCGCAAGACCTCCTAAGCGGGGAAAAGCACATTCCGCTCAGGGGAAGGTCCGTCCGGCTACTTCGTGCGTGAAGCAGCCGGACGAGGCAGTACACGCATTGCACCACTCCATGCACAGGAGGGAAGCAGCAATGACAACAGCAGTGTCGAGCGATCAGAGGACAGGTCGGTCACTGATCAGTGGCGACGTGTTCGCCAGCATCGTCGCATTCGTCGTGCACCACGAAAAGCGTGACCTTGAAACGGCGGAGCGGATTACTGACCAGGCCCTTGCCTTTGTGGCAACGGCGGCGGAGTCCACCCTTCCCATGGTCCCCAGTGACGACGTGGACATGGGGCTCCACGCGTTCATCCTGCACACCCGGGAGTACCGGGAGTTCTGCCAGCAGTACGCGGGCCGGTTCCTGGACCACAACGCACGGCCCGGGACCCCTCGCAAGGTCGAGGACGTTACTGCGTCGGCCCATGCCATCAAGGCAGCGGGGTTCGTCGTCTTCGATGGCCTGTGGTCCGTGAACGGGGAGAACGCGGCTCAGTGTGACAGCGACTGCGGACGGCCGTACGGCGCAAGCTAACGGCCGGTAGTCTCCGACTCGCCGCAAGCGTGGGGCCGACTCTCCGAAAGAGAGAGGGTCGGCCCCGTGCCGGGAAGGAATGAGAAATGAACGACACTCCCCACGACTTGCCCAAGAGCATCGTGGACACGATCCAGCCGTTCTCACAGAAACTCGTACTGCATCGACGCGGATCAACGGTCTGGAAAGTGGACACCGACCAGGGGAAGTTTGCCGTAAAGCTTGGATGGCCCATCCTGGCGACGGAGCAGTGGCCTGCTCAGGAGTGGACTGCCCGCGCCCCCGCCCGCGAAGGGGCCATATTGCAGCAACTTGGTCCCGAGCGGGTAAGCCACGGGGTCTGGGAAGGGGGCACCTGGAATATCCAGCCTTGGCGGCCCGGGGTTGACCTTTGGAAGCTTTGGGAGCATCACCGTTCCGGCGAACCTCCGTTGCCGCCGACAATGCCCAATCTCGACGACGCGCTCTCATGTGCCGAAGCCCTTGAGCTATTGCATCAAAAAAGGATCGTGCACGGGGACGTCCAGCCTGCCCATTTCATCCTCGGCCGGACCGGTACATTCCTCATTGACTTAGCTCTCGCTCAGGGTGCGGAAATCCCCGACGAATACGACTTCCCGTACCGTGGCTGTCTCGTCCACTACGAGGCTCCTGAGATCTCGCGCAGCGTCCTTGAGAACGGTACGGCTACGCCGTCCATGGCATCAGACATGTACGCGCTTGGGGCCGCGCTGTTCATCAGCGCTACCGGGTGGCGGCACGTTGAATATCCCGATGACGCGTCACGGCCGGAGCAGCGCAAGGCCATTGCAGAGAAGCCTCACCGGCCGGTGACCGTGCCGGGTATTCTCGGCAAGCTCATTGAGGAAATGCTGCGCCCAAATCCGGGCGACCGGCCGACGTGTGCCGAAGTCTGCGCAGACCTGCGTAGCTAAAGGCAGCCGTTATGCGGCCCCGTCTGTCTGTTCCCCCTGACAGGTGGGCGGGGCGTGCCTGACACCCCGAATGCCGAATGATATGTTCGGCCCACAACATAAAAAGGTGGCCCCGGCGAGTGCTGGTAACACTCCCGAGGCCCGGACGACACCAAGTGATCTGAGGAGATCTGTCGCCGTGCGCAACTCTATCGCGCGCGCCCTCGTGGCGTGCCTGCGTTCCATCCTTGCCGTCTTTCTGCCCGCCGAGGGCAGGCATCGGACGGCCCCCGCTGAGACTGCTGAGCAGCCGTCTGCGACTCTTGTAGCGGCCCCTGTGCCCCGAAGTCCGTACGCGGAGTACAACGCCGACCCGACCCCGTTGACGGGGGAGGAGACACCACTCATCCGGCCGTTCGTCCTCGCGTATGAGGCGGCACTCAAAGCGCAACAGGACAGGGCCGCAGAGCACGAAGCCCAGCGACAGCGGCGCGTTGAGCTTGCCGCCGCTCTGGACGGTGTTGACGTCGGTTCCGACGTGATCCACGGGGTACGCGTGCCGATGTCCAGCTAGCGTCTCTCAGCCTCTCCCGAGCCCCGTCCGGCCACCAACCGGGCGGGGCTTCTGTGTTCGCTGACGTGCGCGTACCCTCAGAACTGGTAGTTAGAAGTGTTGGGGTGCGCGATGGCGTTCCAGCTCGCGTGGGTGAGGGCGACGACGAGGACCGCGGCGGCGACGAGCGGTGTCACGCCTCGCGCTCACGTACGTCCACCAGGGTGCCGCCCGCGTGTGTGATCAGGGAGGCCGGGTCCATGGGGAACACCGAGTGCGGTGTGCCCGCAGCCGCCCAGACCACGGCGTGTGCGAGCAGCCCTCGGTCGGCCAGTACGCGGGTCTTCGTACGGTGTCCGAAGGGCGGGACGCCTCCGATGGCGTAGCCGGTGGTCTCCCGTACGGCGTCGGCGCCGGCCCGCTTCACGGCCGCCGCGCCCAACTCCTGTCGTACCCGCTCCACATCGACCCGTGAGGCGCCGTCCATCAGGACCAGTACGGGCACTCCGTCGGCCTCGAAGACCAGCGACTTCACGATCTCGCCGAGACCGCAGCCGATCGCGGCGGCGGCCTCCGCGGCGGTGCGGGTGGCGTCGGGGAAGCGGCGGATCCGCCCGGTGACCGCGTCGAGGCCCAGCTCACGCAGGGCCTCGGCGAAACGCGGGTGGGCGGCGGAGGCGGCGGTGTCGGAAGTGCTCATGCGTCGCACGCTAGCGGCCACGGGCCGGGCCGTACCACCTGCTTTCCTCCGGGCCGTGCGGAGCCTTCGTGCGCGTGAGTGTGTCCGCCACCGTGGTGCAGGCGATACGGACGACGGCGCGCAGGTCGGCGAGCGGAGTGCCGACGCGGCTCAGTACGGCCAGCGACTGGATGACGGCGACGACGTATGTGGCGAGGTCGTCCAGCTCTTCGGGTTCGCTCCCGCCGCCTTCGGGGCCGGAGGCCGACAGCGCGGTGCGAACTCTCTTCCGCTGCTTGCCGAGCAGTTCGTGCACGCGGCTGCGGCTCTCCGCGTTCAGCGTCGGCGACTGTGCGGCCGACTGCGCCAGGAGGCATCCGTCCGGCACCGACGGATCGGCGATACGGTCCAGGACGACACCGAAGATCGCCTCCACCGCGCGGACCGGATCGTCCGGATGCGCCGCGAGCGCCTGGTCGTGCCGGGCGCCGTAGACGGCGGCGTAGTGGTCGAGGCACCGGCGGAACAGGTCGTCCTTGCCGCCGAAGGCTCCGTAGAGCGAGCCGCGGCCGAGTCCGGTGGCGGAGCCGAGCAGATCGAGTGAGGTGTCCGCGTACCCGCGCTCCCAGAAGACATGCATCGACCGCCGCACGGCCTCATCGACGTCGAACTGCTTTCGGCCTGCCATGGCGTACCTCTCCGTCCTCCGTGCGCCGTGTCCGGTCTTGTGCCTGTACCGGCGAGCCTAACGTGTTCTTTGACTGATCAGTCCAACATGCTGTTACGGTGATGCTCTCCGGCCGTCGCCGCGCTGAAGCCGTCGCTCTGCTGAACAGGACCGTCATGGAATCGACCACGACCACAAGCACAACGCACACTCCTTTCCCGGCCGATGGCCCCGGCTCGGTCTCCCAGGTGCCGCACCTTCCGCCGGGCTTCGCCGACATCTTCACCAGCCGGTACGTCGACACCGGCGAGCTCCGTCTGCATGCCGTCACCGGCGGCGAGGGACCGCCTCTGCTGCTGGTGCACGGCTGGCCGCAGACCTGGTACGCCTGGCGTCTTCTCATGCCCGCGCTGGCCAGGGACTTCCAGGTCGTCGCGGTGGAGCAGCGCGGCGTCGGACTCTCCGACAAGCCGTTGGACGGCTACGACACGGGCACGCTCGCCGATGACCTGGTGGCGCTGATGGCCGCGCTCGGGCACCGGCGCTTCGCGATGGTCGGCCACGACGTCGGGATGTGGACCGGCTACGCGCTGGCCGCGGACCACCCGGACCGGCTCGAACGGCTGGCCGTCGCCGAGGCCGCGATCCCGGGCCTGTCACCGTCCCCGCCGCTGTTCGGGACCCGGGAGGCCAACGACCGGCTCTGGCACTTCGGCTTCAACCGGCTCACCGAGATGAACGAACTGCTGGTCAGAGGACGCGAACGCCTCTACTTCGGCCATCAGTTCGCCTCGAAGGCCGCGAGTCCGGGACTGCCGGAGCATGCCGTCCAGGTCTATGTCGACGCTCTCTCGGCCGGTCCCGAGGCGCTGCGCTCCAGCTTCGAGTTCTACCGCGCACTCGACACGACGATGGAGCAGAACATCCGCCGCAGGCGCCGACGGCTGACACTGCCGGTTCTGACGATCGCGGGAGCGGAATGCTCGGCCGAACTGGTCGAGAGCACCATGAAGTTGGCCGCCGACGACCTGGAAAGCGTGATCCTCCCGGACTGCGGCCACTACCCGGCCGAGGAAGCCCCCGAGGCGATGCTGGCGGCACTGACGGGCTTCCTGGCTCCGTACCGGGACGCCGCCTGAGGCGCGTACGAGGGCAGGTGCGCGGACAGGTCGGCTGCCGCGAGCGGGACGGACGGCTACGGCGAGCGCCACGCGGTCGGACGTGGCGACCACCGTCCCGATGTACGGAACCGTACGGAACCGGTACGGAACCGCGGTCACTCGTCGGCCGCGTCGAGGAGGATCCGCGCCAGTTCGCCCGGCCGGGAGAACATCGGCCAGTGGCCGGTGTCCATCTCGACCAGCCGCCAGTTCTTGCTGGTCAGCAACCGGGCCACGTCCTCGCTCGGCTCCGCGCCGTCGAGCAGGCACTTGATGTACGTCGCCGGAAGCTCGCCGAGCGGCCGGGCCAGCACGGCCGGCTCGGCCAGCGAGGCGCCCGGATGCGGTGTCGAGCCGCTCACGATCCGGGTGATCTGCTCATCGGTGAGGCCCTGCCCGGCGTAGTCGGCCGCGGTCAGCGGCGCCCAGAAGCCGCCGTTCGCGGCGATCGCGGCCTCCAGCTTTGCCGGGCCCTCCCACCAGGCGGAGACGAACGACTCTCCGTCGGTCGGCACATTGGAGTCGACAAAGACCACGCGGGCCAGCTGGTCGCCGATCCGCTCGGCGGCCTGGCCGACCGGGATGCCCGAATAGCTGTGTCCGACCAGGACGACATCGCGCAAGTCGTGGCGTTCGATCTCGCCGACGATGTCCTGGACATGGGTCTGCTGCCCGGCCGACACGCCCTGTTTCTCCGCGAGACCGGACAGCGTCAACGGGTGGGTGCCGTGGCCGGCCGTACGCAGCAACGGCACCACTTCATCCCATGCCCACGAGCCGAGCCACGCGCCTGCGACGAGTACGAATTGCGTCATGTCGGCAACGTAGCGGAGAGGTCCGACAACGGCCCCGGAACCATCCTCGGCACGCCCTGGGCAGGCCTTTCCGGCCTCAGTGGCCTCCGCCGTCGGCGTGGATGACCTCTCCGGTGATCCAGGCGGCGTCGTCGGAGGCGAGGAACGCCGCCACCGTACCGATGTCCTCGGGACGGCCGAGCCTGCCCAGAGGAGTGGAGGCGATCAGCTCGGTCGCCATGTCGCTGCCGATCACACCGAGGGAACGGGCGCCTTCGGTGTCAGTGGCTCCGGGAGCGAGGGCGTTGACACGGATGCCTCGTCCGGCCAGTTCCTTCGCGGCGATCCTGGTCATGGTCGTCAGCGCGCTCTTGGTCGAGGTGTAGAGAGCGGATCCCGGGTTGTTGTGCGCGATGCCGGAGGTCGTCACGTTGATGATCGTCGCCTTTTCGGCGGGAGCCTGTTCGGTGAACGCCTGCATGGTCAGGACCGGACCGAGGACATTCGTTCCGTACTGCCGGTGGAACTCCTCCTGGGTGATTTCCGTCATCTGTTGGAAGGAGAAGACGGCCGCGTTGTTGACGAGGATGTGTACGGGGCCGAACTTCTGTGCCGTACGGGCGAAGAGATCGCCGACCTGGTCGGCACGGGAGACATCCGCGCGCACCGCCAGTGCCCGGCCGCCGCGTCCTTCGATCTCGGCGACCGCGTCCTTGGCGGCCTGGTCGTCCCGGCTGTAGGCGATGGCCACGGAGGCGCCCTCGGCGGCCAGCGCCAGGGCGATTCCGCGGCCGATGCCTTTGGAGCCGCCGGTGACCACGGCGGTACGGGATACGAGCTTGCCCACGAGAGGTCCTTTGCGGGGGGTGAGGGGAAGGGACCGGCCGAATGGCGGCCGTTGGGTTCTCTTCCACTCTGTTCAACCCCGGCAATTGCTTCAAGAGGGAACAAAAAGGTGCCCTGGTTCCCTCGCTGACACCACCCGGCCGGGCCCGGGCCTCAGCTGGAGGGCGGTGAGGGGGAGGCGGCGTCGTAGGCCGCCCGGGAGGTTTCGATGTAGGAGAGGTGCTCGTCGGTCCAGTCGACCAACTGGAACAGGACCGAGTGGAGGCTGCGCGCGACATCGGTCAGCGCGTACTCCACCTGCGGCGGAACGGTCGGTGTCACGGTCCTGCTGACCAGCCCGTCCCGCTCCAGCCGCCGCAGGGTGGCGCTCAGCATCCGCTGGGTGATGCCGTCGACCGACCGCTTCAGCTCATTGAAACGGCGCGGGCCTTCGCTGAGGCGGCAGATGACGATCACCGTCCACTTGTCGCCCAGCCGGGCCAGCACCTCACGCAGCATCACGGAGCGCGGCAGCGCGGTATCGGCGGGAGCCGGGGTGGTGGTCATAGTCGCCTCCGGTGGTCGCCGTCGTCGCCCTGGTATCCACCGTATACCACCCTGAGGTCGGACGGATCCGTTCACGCTCCGCCCTGTGCGCCCGGCACGAGCCGGCTCGTGAACCCTTCCCGCTTGAGCCGCTCGTAGGCCGCCCTGACGTCCTTGGGGAGTGGCTGGCTGATCATGAATCCCTGCTCGGGATAGATCAGCAGCCGTTGCACTGCTCCGACGAGCATGTCGAACACAAGATGTGCGTCCTGGAGCGAATCCACGTACTCCTCAAGGGACATGGGCGTGGACGCGCTCACGATCTCGACCTCGGGCCAGAGCTTGCGCGCGGTGGCGTACGCCCGCCGTTCCTCGTACGGCTTGCTGATCAGGAGTACGGACGACACGTCGACGTCGGCCTCTTCGAGCACCGCCCGTGAGAAGCGGATGTTCTCGCCCGTGTTACGGGCCCGAGGCTCCACGAGCACGGCGGCCCCGGGAACCCCGAGCTCAAGCGCCCGCTCCCGATAGTGCACCGCCTCCCCACGCGGCATCCGCTCACGCGTCGTACGGCTGGTCGCGCCGGTGAAGACGATGAGCGGCATCATGCCGCGCCGATAGAGACCAACCGCCGTATCGGCCACCCCGAGGTCATGACTACCGAGCCCGACCGCGACGGAACACGCCCGCGCCTCATGCCCCATCCGCTGAAATCCCCACAACCGCCGCGCGTCATCCCACGCCCGCGCCGAAATCATGTCCGCTCCTGTCCGCTCCTGTCCGTCCGACCGGCGCGACATCTCGTCAACGCCAGCCGTCAAGAGAAACCTCCGGCCCGCCGGTGAGGTAACGCCGGAGGGCGCTGGCGGTGGTGTCCACGAACTCCTCAGGAATGGCGTCGACGCCGACCCAGCGGACCTGGGCGTGCTTGTGCGGTTCACGGTTCTCGGGCTCACCGGTCCATTCGTGGGCGGCGAAGACGACGGTGAGGAAGCCGTTGGGGGCCTCGACGCCCCAGGCGCCATGGATGATGTGAGCGACCTTCAGGGACTCCGGCTTCACGGTCAGCCCCGTCTCTTCGTACAACTCGCGCACAGCGGTCTCGGTGACGGGCTCGCCAGGTTCGTTCTTGCCGACGGGAAGGTCCCACAAGCCGCGGGCGAACTTGGCGTGCTCGCTGCGCTGGAGAAGGAGGATGCGGTTGGTGGCCCTGTCGTGGACGATGACGGCGGCGACCAGCAAGGTCATGGATTCGAGGGCGGGCTTGAGGCCGGGATTGAGGGCCGGAGAACGGTCATCGGTCTGCTGACCGCTCACAGGATCGGGAAGCCGTCGGCCTTGACCACTGTCACGAACGACGTCCAGGCGACCGCGTCGAAGACGATCCGGGGTCCAGCAGGTGCCTTGCTGTCCCGCACGGGTACGGCGCCCGGGAGACCGTCGCCCACCTCGACGCATTGGCCGTTTCCGCTGCTGTAGCTGCTCTTCCGCCAGCGAGTGACCTGCTTGTCGCGGCTCATGCTGGTACCTCCTGGTTGGTGGTCTGCCCGGGAGAGATCAGGCAGTGAGGGTCTCATCTTTGACGGCGGTGAGGAATGACGACCAGCTGCCAGTGGGGAAGCGCAGAGCGGGGCTGGTGGGAGCTTTGCTGTCACGGACGGCGAGGCCACTACCGGGAGTGCTCGCTACTTCCAGGCAGTTGCCCTGATCGCCGCTGTAGCTGCTCTTGTACCAAGTGGGCTGGGTGAGTTGGGTGAGGTTGCGCTGCATACGAACACCTCCTGTGCGCCGGGCACTGCCCGTTCAAGCCGGGAGTTTGACTCCGCTGATGAAGTCCGCCCATGCCTGGCGCGCGAAAGGCAAGGTGGGCCCGTTGGGGTTCTTGCTGTCACGGACGGCGAGGCGGCTATCAGCGGTGCTCGCTACTTCCGAGCAGTCGCCTTGGTCGCCGCTGTGGCTGCTCTTCCGCCGGCGAGTGACCTGCTTGCTGCTGCTCATGCTGGTGCCTCCTGGTCGGCGGCCCGCCCGAGAGGATCAGGCGGCGAGCGTCTCATCCTTGACTGCGGCGATGAATGACGACCAGCCGCCAGTGGAGAAGCACAGAGCGGGGCTGGTGGGAGCTTTGCTGTCACGGACAGCAGCCACGGCGTCCAGCAGGGCGGTCTCGACGCAGTTGCTGTCGGCTCCGCTGTAGCTGGACTTGCGCCACTCGACGTTCAACGTGGAAGCGTTCGAGATGAACGTGCTCACTGGAGGGCATCCTTCTTGCTGACAATCAGGGACAGCGACTGATCGAACGGCAGGGCGGATGCGGTGAGTCGCTCGTACGCTTCGACGTACCGTTCCACTCCTTCGAGCTGTTCGATGTAAAGACTACTTTCCAGGTGCTCCAACAGCACTACGTCGAGGCCCGGTTGGCCGAACCCGAGCACCGTGAAGCCTCCGGCCGTTCCGGGGTGCAACTCGGCATCCAGAGGTAACACTTGGATTCTCACGTGTGGATACGTGGCCACATCCAGGAGCCTCTGCAACTGGTCACGCATCACGCCGGCATCCGGTGTGCGAGCGGACAGGGCCGCTTCATGGATGATGGCCCGGAGCTTCAGCGGTCTTGGCCTGCTCAGGACCGACTGCCGAGCCAGCCGAACCTCGACCCGAGGCGTGATCTCCTCCGCTGTCGCGTTCATCATGATCGCTCCAACGGCTGCGCGGGCATACGCGGCAGTCTGAAGGAGGCCAGGAACGAGCAACGGCTCGAAGGTACTTACCGAGGTGGCATCAGCTTCCAGGCTGATCAGGTCGGCGTAGACGGGTGAGAGATCGTAGGTCTGCCACCAGCCGCGCTTTCCGCCGTCTCTGGCGAGTACGAGAAGGAAGGCGACGACGTCGCTGTCTTCCACGCCGTAGATGTCAAGGAGTCGCTCCACATCGGTCGGGCGAGCTCCTCGGGTGGCGCTCTCGATTCGAGAGACCTTTGAGGCGCTGAAGCCGGAGTGGGCCACGACATCGTCCAGAGTCAACTCGGCTTTGTCCCGCAGGCGTTTCAGCTCCAGCCCGAGTCTGCGTCGCCGCACGGTAGGTGCTGTCATGGTCGGCCGCCGCTCCTCACTGTCCTGGTCAGAGCCTGATTCTCCTGCCTCCCTCAAGGCCGGCTACATGCTCGCACAGGTGATGGCTCGCCATGTCGCGAGGTATGGCAAGTTTGCCAATTCGTCTGTGGAGCTTGCCAACTGATTGGCATCGCGCCATTCTTGTTGCGTTGAGTGCATGGGTAATCGCCGTGTGTGACTCCCGTGGTCTCTGGCGTCTGAAAGTGGCTTCGTGTGTGGCTCACTACGGACGCAGCACAGAAGAGCCCCCGCGACCGCGCGAACGGTCCGGGGGTGTGGCCAACGCTTAGCCAAGGAGCGTCGACGTGTTGCAGCTTATTGCCCGTCTCCTCGATCCGCCGTTGCGGCTCTTGTTCCCGGCCGTAGGGCGTCATCGCTTACGTGCGGTGCGCTCAAGTCCGTTGGGGGTGGCTGGGTGACGCGGAGCCAAACCGACCGCTCCGTTGTCCTTCGGTGGAGTCGGCATCCCAGTTGTGTGGGGCTCGCGCGGGTGGAGTTGCGTAAGGCGCTGGTGAGTTGGGGGCTGAGTGAGCTGGAGGACTCGGCTGCTCTCGTCCTCTCCGAGTTGCTGACCAATGCCCGGCGGCACGCTCGCGTCTCTCCCGGGCGGGAGATCGAGACCCGTTATGTGCCGACGATGCGTGGTCTGCGTATCGAGGTGCATGACGCCTCCGTCGAGCGGCCTGAGTTGCGGGTGCCCGACGCCGACGCGTGTGATGGGCGGGGGCTTGTGCTGGTGGCCGCTCTGGCGGATGCGTGGGGTGTCCGGGAGCGCGACGAGGGCGGCGGCCGGCCGGGCAAGGTCGTCTGGGCCGAGCTGTCCACCGGAGGTGCTCGTTGACGGGGGCGGGGGCGGGGGCGCTCGCGCGGCCGGATGTCGTGCCGTACATCGCGCGGTGGACGTCGGAGGAGTGTCCGCCCACCGTCGTCGTGGCCAATGGCCGGGGCATCGGGTACGCGCGGGAGACGCCGTACGACCGGGATGCCGACGGCGTCCTGTGGAAGCGCATCGGGTGGAGTCCGGGGAAGGGGCGGCCCGTGTTCGGACAGGTGCACTTTCTGCGGCAACGGCGGGCGATACGCCGGATGTTGTGCCAGGTGTGCGGTGGGCCGGCCGATCGTGACGAGGACGGGGTGCTGTGGCTCGTGGGTGAGGGCCCGGACGAGCGGGAGGCGTCGGCTGCCGAGTTGACCACCACGCTTCCGCCGGTCTGTGTGCCCTGCGCCGTGACCGCCGTACGGTCGTGTCCGCATCTGCGCATGCGCTATGTGGCGTTGCGGGTGGGGCTGGTGACCGTCGCCGGGGTCCGGGGAGAGTTGTACCGGCCCGGTGGGCTCTTTCCGGAGGCGTACGACGCCGACGGAGTCGCCTGGGACGACTGGCGCGTCCGCTGGATCCTGGCGGCCCAACTGGTCATCGAGTTACATCACTTCACCGTGGCGGATCTGGAGGACCTGGCGGAGGGGTGCGCTGCCGCGTGATGTGGGCGGGGCGGCGGCGCGGGTTCGCCCCGTACCGCCGCCCCATACCGCCGCCCCGTGGGTGAAGTGTGCTCAGCCCGCCCTGAGTACCGCCGCCACCACCGGGCCCGCCGCGTCTCCGCCGTGGCCGCCCGACTGGACCACCGCCGCGGCGGCCACGTCGTTCTGGAAGCCGGTGAACCAACTGTTCGACGTGGCCTGGCCGTCCACCTCCGCCGAGCCCGTCTTCGCGCCCTTGTCGCCGCCGAGTCCGGACATCGCGTTGGCCGCCGTACCGCTCGTCGCCGTGAGCCGCATCATGTCGCGGAGCTGCTGCGCCACGGAGTACGGGAGCGAGCGCGCCGCGGTGGCCAGGGCGCGGTCGTCCAGCGAGCGCGGCACGATGATGGGCTGCTTGAACGTGCCGTTCTTCGCGGTGGCGGTGATGGACGCCATGTTGAGCACGTTCATCTGGACCGTGCCCTGCCCGATGTACTGCGCCGCCGCCTCGCCGCCCGCCGCCGACGGCACGCTTCCGTCGAAGGAGGCGATCCCGGTCTTCCAGTTGTCGAGGCCGATGCCGAAGACCTCCTCGGCCTCGCTCTTCAGCGCCGAGTCGTCGTGGGTGTCATCGATCAGCTTGATGAAGGCGGTGTTGCAGGAACGGGCGAAGCTCTGCGCGAACGTGCCGTTCTGGATCGAGAAACCGTCCAGGTTCTGGAACGTACGGCCCTGGTACATCGCGGTCGCCGGACACTCGGCGGGACGGTTGGCGTCGGCCAGGCCCTTCTCCAGCAGCATCGCCGCCGTCACGATCTTCATCGTGGAGCCGGGCGCCTGCTTGCCGAGCATCGCCGCGTTGAAGCCGTCCTTGCGGTTGTTGGCGACCGCCAGGATCTCGCCCGTACTGGGCTTGACCGCCGCGACCGACGCCTCGCTGAACTTCTTCACCGCCTGCTCGGCTGCGGCCTGCACATTCGCGTCCAGCGTGGTGCGCAGTGTGCCCTCCTTGCCCTTGGCGAGGGTGAGCAGGGTCTGTCCGGGCACGCTGTCGCCGTCGCTCTTCAGCGACAGCTCGATGCCCGGCGAGCCGCCCGCGTCGCTGCCGTACCGCTCCCGGAGCTGGTCCAGGACGGATCCGAGCGACGGGTACTTCGCCTTCGTCAGCTCCACGCCGTTGCGGTCCACCGCCTTGATCGGCGGGACCTTCGCCTCGGAGGTCTCCAGATGCGTGGTGTCCGTCAGCTCGGGATGGATCACGGACGGCGCCCAGTCGACCAGCGGACGCCCGGTGGTCAGCCCGCGTACGACGGTCAGCTCGGAGCTGTACGACCACGGCTTGCTCTCGCCGCCGAACGCCACCGTGGCCTTGACGGTGAACGGCACCTTCGCGCCCACCGCCCGGCCCGGAGTGATCACCGCGTCGGTGACATGGGCCTGGTCTCGGTAGCCGTCGATGACGGGCGCCGCGGCGGTCGGGTCGTTGGTGAGCTGGGCGACGCTCGCGCCGTCGCTTCCGTCGGCCCATCCGGCGAGGAAGTCCTTCGCGGCCTTGTCGATCTCGTCGGCGCTCAGCGGCCCGGTCTTGACCTCTTGCGTCTCGGATGTGGTGGTGGTGTCCGTGTTCCCGCCGGTGAGCCCGCTGTACACGTTGTACGCGCCGTACCCCACCCCGCCGGCGACCACGGCGAACACGCCGCCGACTATCGCGACCTTCGCTCCACTGCGCATCTGTGCAGTCCCCCTCCCCAGGAGCCTCCTGGAACATCTGAACATGTTCAAGGAAGTATCGGACCGAACTCTACGGGACGGGTGTGTCAAGGGAGGAGTGCGTTATAGGACTGGGACGATCCCCTCCCAGCCACCCTCCGCCCGCGCCCCGGCCGCGCTCCGACCGAGCTACACCCACGTGTCGAACCACATCCGCGAGCGCCAGGAGTCGATCGGGATCGGGGTGCCCGTGTACAGCGGCCAGAAGTAGATGAAGTTCCAGATGATCAGCAGGACCAGCACGCCCGCGCCGACCGCGCCGATCGTTCTGCGGCGTTCGTCGGAGCCCGGGGGGCCGATGAGGGCGCCGGCCAGCATGGTTACCGCGAGGCAGAGGTACGGGACGAAGACGACCGCGTAGAAGAGGAAGATCGTCCGTTCCTGGTAGAAGAGCCAGGGCACCCAGCCCGCCGCGACGGCGCAGGCGATCGCGCCCGCGCGCCAGTCGCGGC
Source organism: Streptomyces sp. NPDC059743 (assembly GCF_042732975.1). Lineage (NCBI taxonomy): Bacteria > Bacillati > Actinomycetota > Actinomycetes > Kitasatosporales > Streptomycetaceae > Streptomyces > Streptomyces sp. NPDC059743. Next base: position 372,395 of record NZ_JBHWGS010000002.1, read on the forward strand.
GGAAGAACCAGCGCCACAGCACGTAGCAGAGCGCCAGGCCGCCCGCCCACCAGAGCAGAGGCGTGCCGATCGCCAGTACCTCACGGGCACAGTTGCCCGGTGTGCCCGCCGGGCAGCCGTCGGTGCCGGCCTTCGGGTCCTCGTAGAAGTACGAGACCGGGCGGCCCAGGACGATCCAGCTCCACGGGTTCGACTGGTAGGTGTGGCCGGAGGTCAGATTGATGTGGAACTGGTAGACCTCGTTCTCGTAGTGCCACAGGCTGCGCAGCCAGTCCGGCAGCCAGGTGAAGTGGCCGCCCTTGCCCTGCGTCGTGGCCCAGTTCCTGAAGTAGCCCTTGTCGGTGACGATCCAGCCGGTCCAGGAGACGACGTACGTGACGATCGCGACCGGCACCGTCGAGACGAACGCCGGCACGATGTCCCGGCGGAGCACCGCTACGTACGGCCGTACCGCGCCCGCCGTGCGCCGGGCGCCCACGTCCCACAGGACGGCCATGACCGCGAAGGCGGCCAGGATGTAGAGCCCGTTCCACTTCGTCGCGAAGGCCAGGCCCAGCATCAGTCCGGCCGCGATACGCCACGGCCGCCAGCCCAGCCGCAGCCGTTCTGCGACCTCGACGTCCGGGCGCAGCAGGCCCTCCTCGTCCACCGGGAGCGCCGCTGCCAGCCGGCGCCGCGCCCAGTCGCGGTCGGTCACCAGACAGCCGAAGGCGGCCAGGACGAAGAACATCAGCACCAGATCGAGGAGCGCGGTACGGCTCATCACGAAGTGCAGACCGTCGACGGCGAGCAGTCCGCCCGCCAGACACCCGAGGAACGTGGAACGGAACAGCCGCCGCCCGATCCGGCACAGCATCAGCACCGAGAGCGTGCCGAGCACCGCCACCATGAAGCGCCAGCCGAAGGGCGTGAACCCGAAGAGCTGCTCGCCGAGGCCGATGACCCACTTGCCCACCGGTGGATGGACGACATATCCCGGGTCCGTCGGCAGCGGCACCTTCGACGGATCGGCCAGGATCTGCTTGTCGATGTCCTTGGGCCAGCTTCCCTCGTAGCCCTGGTTGACGAGCGCCCAGGCGTCCTTCGCGTAGTACGTCTCGTCGAATATCACCGCCTTGGGGCTGCCCAGGTTCCAGAAGCGCAGCACTCCCGCCACCGCCGCCACCAGCAGCGGCCCGCCCCAGGCGGACCAGCGGACCAGCCGGTCCGCCCAGGCCGGCGGCACGGCGAGCACGGCCCAGAGCCGCTCCGAGGGCCGGGTGTACGGCGGCACCAGCCGCTCGCGCAGCCCGGTCACCGGCCGCGGCACATGGCCGAATCGGCGCAGCCGCTGAGGCCATGAGGGCGGCGTTTCGCCGGCGTCGTGCCCCTGGAGGGCTTCAGGCGCAGTACTGGTCACCGCGCCATCGTAGGGAACGCCGCTGTGCGTGGGGTGCTCCGCGCCCTGCGAGGATGGCGGGATGGTGCGCGAGGACGGCGGGACGGCGGACGGGATGGCGAACGGAACGGCGGGCGGGACGGCGGATGGGATGGTGGGCGGGACCGCGGGCGGGCTGGCGGACGAGGCGCGGATGAACGGCACGCTGGTACTCGCGGGAACGCCCATCGGCGATGTGACGGACGCGCCGCCGAGGCTCGCGGCCGAGCTGGCGACCGCGGATGTGATCGCCGCCGAGGACACCCGTCGGCTGCGCAGGCTCACCCAGGCGCTCGGTGTGCAGACGCGTGGCCGGGTCGTCTCGTACTTCGAGGGCAACGAGTCCCAGCGGACGCCCGAGCTGGTCGAGGCGCTGACGGGCGGCGCCCGGGTGCTGCTGGTCACCGACGCGGGCATGCCGTCCGTCTCCGATCCCGGCTACCGGCTGGTGGCGGCGGCCGTCGAGCATGAGATCCGGGTCACGGCCGTACCGGGGCCCTCCGCCGTACTGACCGCGCTCGCGCTCTCCGGGCTGCCCGTGGACCGTTTCTGCTTCGAGGGCTTCCTGCCGCGCAAGGCGGGCGAGCGGCTCAGCCGGCTGCGGGAGGTTGCCGACGAGCGGCGCACGCTCGTCTACTTCGAGGCGCCGCACCGGCTCGACGACACGCTCGCCGCGATGGCCGAGGTCTTCGGCGCCGGGCGCAGGGCGGCGGTCTGCCGTGAGCTGACCAAGACGTACGAGGAGGTCAGGCGCGGCGGTCTCGGTGAGCTGGCGGCCTGGGCGGCCGAGGGCGTACGCGGCGAGATCACCGTGGTCGTGGAGGGCGCGCCGGCGCCGGGGCCCGGCGATGTCGGCGCGGAGGAGCTGGTGCGGCGGGTACGGGTGAGGGAGGAGGCGGGCGAGCGGCGCAAGGAGGCGATCGCGGCCGTGGCCGCCGAGGCCGGGGTGCCCAAGCGCGAGGTGTTCGACGCGGTGGTGGCGGCGAAGAACGAGGCGAAGAACAACGAGGCGGAGAACGGGGCGCGTACGGGGTCGGCGCCGTCGCGTACGTCGTCGTAGAGGCGCGTAAGGGCGTGCACGCTGTCGTCGTAAGGGCGCGCGTACGCCTCGTCCCAGAACCGGCGCACGCCCCGTCGGGGAGCAAAGGACTATCGTGAAATGTAAAGCGCAGACCGCGAGTCGGGCCTTTTGGGCATGAGAAGGCCAAGACCAATCCATTAATCGACAGGGGCTGATGCGCTCCCGCCGGCATAGGCGTCCACTGGGTCAGTGGAGAGGAGCTGGCATGAGTGAGATCACGGGCACCGCCGTCGCACACGAGGCATATGCCTTTTGCTGTATGCGCTGTGGGCACGGCTGGGAGCAGGCATACGACATAGAGCATCACGTCGACGGCTCGGGCCGGAATTACGTCGTCTACAAGGCGGACGGGATACGGGTCCCTTCGCCGTTGTCCAGCCCGTCCTGCACCAACTGCGGCGGGCATGTCGTACGCATCATGCGTTCGGGACAGGTCTCGTCGGTGCGGGCGCTGATGATGGAGCAGTACCACCCGGCGAAGAGCAAGCGGGGCGCGACGGCGGACGCCGCGACGGCGGGCACGGCGGGCACGGCAGGAGGAACAGAGCCCGAGGAGATACCCGCCGGATCCGCAGAGGAGATACCCGTCGGAGCCGCGCAGGGCAGCACAACGACAGGGCAGGCGACCGGGCATCACCACTGGCATCTCTCGGACCTGCTGCACCCGTTCCACCACCGCAAGTGAGCCACCTGTTCGACCCGTACCACCCGTACCACCCGTACCACCTGGTCCAGACCCGTACCACCTGGTCCACCCGCCGACTGTGTGCGTGAGCGCACGCGGGTGAGGCCACGGACGCGGCCCTCCGTAGGATCGCGTCCATGAGTTCGAAGCAAGCTCCGCCACCGCTGCCCGAGCCCCTGCGGGTACCGGTCACGGATTCGCACACCCATCTGGACATGCAGGACGGCACCGTCGAGGAGGGCCTGCGCAAGGCCGCCTCCGTCGGTGTGACGACGGTGATCCAGGTGGGGTGCGACCTCAAGGGCTCCCGCTGGGCCGCCGAGACGGCCGCGGCGTACGAGAACGTCCACGCGGCGGTCGCCCTGCATCCCAACGAGGCGCCACGGATCGTCCATGGCGACGCCGACGGCTGGTCGCGGCAGGGCGCGCGCGAGGGCGGCGGCGACACGGCGCTGGACGACGCCCTGGCCGAGATCGACCGGCTGGCCGCCCTGCCGCAGGTGCGCGCCGTCGGCGAGACAGGGCTCGACTATTTCCGGACAGGGCCCGAGGGCGTGGCCGCGCAGGAGCGTTCCTTCCGCGCGCACATCGAGATCGCCAAACGCCATGGAAAGGCGCTGGTCATCCATGACCGGGACGCGCATGCCGATGTGCTGCGTATCCTCACGGAGGAAGGCGCTCCGGAACGTACGGTGTTCCATTGCTATTCCGGCGACGCGAAAATGGCCGAAGTGTGCGCGGCGGCTGGTTACTACATGTCCTTCGCCGGCAATGTGACTTTCAAAAACGCTCAACCGTTGCGCGACGCGCTCACCATAGCGCCGCTGGAGCTTGTTCTCGTCGAGACGGACGCGCCCTTTCTCACTCCTGCGCCCTACCGCGGACGGCCTAATGCGCCGTATCTCATTCCGGTCACCTTGCGGGCGATGGCCGAGGTGCGCGGGATCGGCGAGGACGCCATGGCGGAGGCGATCGCGGGCAATACGGCCCGCGCGTTCGGCTACTGACGTACCACGGCCCGCCGCTGACGTGTCGCGGCCTTCGCGACACCGCGTAGTCGAGCCGCTTTGGAGAGTAACCGTCACTCCGCTAGTGTCCGGGCCCGCCCCGCCTTCGTGGCGGGCGGAGCGCACCGGACCGGATCTTGTGGAGCGTCGTGAGCAATACGCAGGGCAGTCACCGCGCGGCACGCGGCGCGCGCCGTGACACCGAGATCAGCCGCACGAACGAGATCAGCTGCACGGACGAGACCAGCAGCACGGATGAGACCAGCCGCATTGACGAGACCAGCCGTATCGGCGAGATCAGCCGCGGCTGGCGCCGCGGCGCCAGCCAGGAGTCGCACTGGCCCGAGCTGCGCCGGCTGCTGCCCCGGGCCCTCGTCGTCGCCTTCCTCGCCGGCGGCACCTCGGCCTTCCTCGCCGGCGACAAGGCCGTCGAGCTGAGCGTCGACGGCGTACCGCGCACCATGCACACCTTCGCCGGTGATGTGGCGGAGCTGTTGGCTGACGAGGGAGTGGCCGTCGGCGCGCACGACATCGTCGCTCCCGCGCCCGGCGCCGGTCTCGTCAGCGGCGACCAGGTCGTCGTACGTCACGGCAGGCCCGTACTCCTCACTCTCGACGGACACCGGCGCCAGGTCTGGACGACGGCCCGTACGGTCGACGGCGCACTGCGCCGGCTAGGAGTGCGCGCCGAGGGCGCGGCCCTCTCCGTTTCGCGCTCCTCCGCGATCTCGCGCCGGGGGCTTGCGCTGGACGTACGGACCGAGCGAGCCGTGACCTTCGTGGCCGACGGCCGTGAGCGGACCGTCCGTACCAACGCGGCGACCGTGGACGAGGCGCTCACGGAGGCGGGCATCGCGCTGCACGAGGACGACACCACGTCCGTACCGCGCGACAGCTTCCCGCGCGACGGCCAGACCATCGGCGTGCAGCGCATCACGTCCCGTGAGCAGGTGCGCGAGGAGGTCGTCCCGTACGACACCGTGCGCACCGAGGACGCCACTCTCTTCCGGGGCACGGAGGTCATCGACCAGCAGGGCCGGCCGGGACTGCGCCGGGTCACCTACGGTCTGCGTACGATCGACGGCGTCCAGCAGGAGCCGCGCGTACTCCACGAAGAGATGGTGCGGGCGCCGGTCACGCAGCGGGTCCGGGTCGGTACGAAGGAGCTGCCGACGTCGATGGCCGGAGTGGACGATCTGAACTGGAAGGGGCTCGCGGCCTGTGAATCGAGCGGCCGGCCCAACGCGGTGGATCCGTCGGGCAAGTACGGAGGGCTCTACCAGTTCGACGTCGCGACCTGGCGCTCCGTCGGCGGGCGAGGCCGCCCGCAGGACGCCACGCCGGAGGAGCAGACGTATCGCGCGAAGAAGCTGTACATGCAGCGGGGGGCGAGTCCGTGGCCGTACTGCGGCCGTAGGCTGACCGGGTGAGCACCACTGAGCCCGACGCCCGACATGCCCCGCGCGCGCCAGACGCCTTGGACGACGCAGAGGCCTCGGCCGTCAGCACCTCCGGCACCTCCGGCACCTCCGGCGCCCTTCTCGGGCCTGCGGACATCCGTGAGCTGGCCGCGGCCCTGGGCGTACGTCCCACGAAACAGCGCGGGCAGAACTTCGTCATCGACGCCAACACCGTCCGCAGGATCGTCCGTACCGCTGATGTGCGCCCGGACGACATCGTCGTGGAGGTCGGCCCCGGGCTCGGCTCGCTGACGCTGGCGCTGCTGGAGGCGGCGGACCGCGTGATCGCCGTGGAGATCGACGATGTCCTGGCCGCCGCCCTGCCCGCGACGATCGAGGCCAGGATGCCCGCGCGCGCCGGGCACTTCTCGCTGGTGCACTCGGACGCGCTGCGCGTGACGGAGCTGCCGGGTCCGGCGCCGACCGCGCTGGTCGCGAACCTCCCGTACAACGTCGCCGTACCGGTCCTGCTGCACATGCTGGAACGCTTCCCCACCATCGAGCGGACGCTGGTGATGGTCCAGGCCGAGGTCGCCGACCGGCTGGCCGCCGCGCCGGGGAACAAGGTGTACGGAGTGCCGTCGGTGAAGGCCAACTGGTACGCGGAGGTCAGACGGGCCGGCGCGATCGGCCGTACGGTCTTCTGGCCCGCGCCCAATGTGGACTCCGGGCTGGTCTCGCTGGTGCGCAGGGCGGAGCCGGTGAGGACGACGGCTTCCAGGGCGGAGGTCTTCGCGGTCGTGGACGCGGCCTTCGCGCAGCGCCGCAAGACTCTGCGGGCGGCGCTCGCGGGATGGGCGGGCTCGGCTCCGGCGGCGGAGGCGGCCCTGGTCGCGGCGGGAGTCTCGCCGCAGGCGCGCGGTGAGGCGCTGACGGTGGAAGAGTTCGCGCGGATCGCGGAATCGAAGGGGGCGGGCGCGTGAGCGTCGAGGGACAGACACAGACGTACCGACGTACGGCGACCTCGGTACGCGTACGGGTACCGGCCAAGGTCAACGCGCAGCTGGCCGTGGGCGCCGCCCGTTCCGACGGCTTCCACGACCTGGCGAATGTCTTTCTGGCGGTGGGCCTGTACGACGAGATCACCGTGACGCGCGCGGACGAACTGCGCGTCACCTGCTCGGGCCCGGACGCGGACCAGGTCCCGCTGGACACCACGAACCTCGCGGCGCGGGCGGCTCTCGCGCTGGCGGAACGGCACGGCATCGAGCCGCGCGTCCATATCCATATCGACAAGGACATCCCGGTCGCGGGCGGGATGGCGGGTGGCAGCGCGGACGGCGCGGGCGCCCTGCTGGCCTGTGACACGCTCTGGTCGCTCGGCTCCTCGCGCGACGAGTTGCTGGCGATCTGCGCCGAACTGGGCAGCGATGTGCCGTTCAGCCTGATCGGCGGCGCGGCGCTGGGCACCGGCCGGGGCGAGCGGCTCACGCCTCTCGGCGTCGGCGGTGTCTTCCACTGGGTGTTCGCGGTCGCCGACGGCGGACTGTCGACGCCGACGGTGTTCCGGGAGTTCGACCGGCTGACCGAGGGCACGGACGTACCGTTCCCGCTCGCCGATCCCGCGCTGCTGGAGGCCCTGCGTACGGGCGACACCGCCGCGCTCGCGAGCACCCTGGCCAACGACCTCCAGCCCGCGGCCCTGGCCCTCCGCCCATCCCTGACGGACACCCTGACGGCAGGCACGCAGGCCGGCGCCCTGGCCGCACTGGTCTCCGGCTCAGGCCCGACGACAGCGTTCCTGGCCAAGGACCCGGCGTCGGCGTCCCACATCGCGCAGGCGCTACGTGCCTCAGGCACCTGCCGCACAACCCGAATCGCCACGGCCCCGGCTCCGGGCGCGACGGTCCTGGAGCACACGGCTCCATGACCGTTGGGTATGTGATGGAGGCCCTCCGGCGCTGCCGGAGGGCCTCCATCACATACGGCGCGGTTCAGCGGCGCTAGCCAGGAACATCCGCCAAGGCCCGGGCCTGAAGTACAGGGACGGCCGGGCCCGGTCCTTACTGTCCCGTACGGCGCGGCCTCCGTCGGCGGTGGGGGCCACCTCGACGCAGTTGTTGTTCTGGCCTGAGTAGGACGACGTCCGGTATGGACCTACAACTTCGGGCGTCACGACTGGTCTTTCTTGGTTGCCGTCAGGAAGGTCTGCCACCCGGCCGGGCTGAAGTGGAGGGACGGCCGGGCCCGGTCCTTGGTGTCCCGTACGGCACGGCCTCCGTCGGCGGTAGGAGCCACCTCGACGCAGTTGTTGTTCTGGCCTGAGTAGGAGGACGTCCGGTAAGGGCCCACAACTTCACGTGTCACGACGCTTCTTCCTTGCTGCTCCGCAGGACATGCCGGATGAGCCGGGCGCTCGCATCCGGTGACAGAGCTTCCGATCGTAGTTGGTCGAACGCATGGGTGTAAGCCGTCAGATCGTCAGCCGCCTCAAGGACCGAGGCTCCCCGCAGATTGTCAATGGCGACTGCTTCCACGGTGGGCTGGCCGTCGAAAGAGAACGAGGAGAACGGATAGGTGATCCCTGCCTTCACTCCTGCTGACACAGGGAGTACCTGAAGGGAGACATTCCCCCGCTTGCCCACCTTGAGGAGATGCTCCAACTGCTCCTGGTGCACTGCGCCAGGAACCAGCGGGAGGGTCACAACCGGCTCCCAGACGATCGCCGCGTAGCCGGTACCGCCTCTCGCGATCTTGGCTTGCCGCTCCTCTCGTACCTTGACGAACTGGGCCACCACGTCGGGCGGGAAGCGGTTGGGCCCCACTGCGGAGGCCTGCTCGGCGTACGCCGCCGTTTGCAGAAGCCCCGGGATCAGTACTGTCTGCCACTCGCGGATGAAGGTGGCGTCGTCCTCCAGGGAGATGTGGTTGCGGTAACCCTCCGACAGCTCGGGGAAGTTGAGCCACCATCCTCGATGGCCGGAGTTCTTCGCCAGCCACACCAGATGGCCGCGCTCGGTCTCGTCCGTGACGCCGTAGCGGTCCAGCAGCAGAAGAACTTCGGCGGGCTTGGCCGTGGTGATGCCGTCTTCCATGCGGCTGATCTTGGATCTCGATCCGTGGATGAACTCCGCCGCCTGCGACTGGTCGAATCCCGCACCAACCCTGTGCCGCTGCATCCTGTGGCCGAAACGTCTACTGCGCACAGTCGGCTTACCACCTGCGGGCATCGTGTTGCCTTCCTCTCTTTCTCGCCCCAAGTCTGCATGCCTGAAGGCTTCGTGGGGCCGCGTCACACGATAGAGGTAATGATGCACGCGTGCATCAGATGCGGGTTGTGGAAGTTGCTCATCTCGCTCTAGCCTCAGGGACGCACCGTCGGCGTCCCGCTACACGGTGTGAAAACGACCGTGCGTCAGCTTGGGGGTAAGTCATGCCCGCAGCCCTTACGGCGGAGCCGCTCCGCGACACCTTCCGCGTTCCGAAACGCAAGAGACATGTGCCGGCCGTACGGGCGTGGGTCAGAGCGACCCTGGTGAAGTGGGGGTTCGACCACCTCGTCCCGGACGTCGAGTTGGCCGCCTGCGAACTCGTCGCCAACGCCGTCGTCCACTGTCGTGTGACCCTCGCCCGGATCGAAGTCACTGTCCAAGTCGACGGCGACGAACTGCTGTTGGAGGTCGTCGATCCCGACCGGGACAGGCGTCCGCTCCTGCGGTCGGGTTGTGCCGAGGATGAGGAGGGTGGGCGCGGTCTGCTCCTCGTGGCGGCGTTGTCCGCCGACTGGGGGTGCAGGGAACTGGATTACGGCAAATGTGTGTGGGCGCGATTTCCGGTGGCGCCGGAATGAGCTGTCGCGGCCGGCAGGGCCGGGCGGAAGGCCGGGGCGCGTGGACGGGCTGACGTTCGGGATGGCCGTCTACGACCGCGCGTACGAGATGCCCGGACGCGTCACGGGCTTCGCGGGGGACCTGGTCCGCTTGGCACGTCCCACCGGACTGACGTGGGCCGCGCGCCGAAACTCCGTACGGCCTGCGAACGCCTGGGAGAGGCGGCAACTCGTCGCCCTGGCCAAACTCCACGGCCAACACCGGCCCTTGGCGCGGCGATTCACCGTATGCGAAACCTGCCAGGGCAACCAACTGCTCCGCGCCCTGCACCACGGCAGAGCCGTACTCATCCCCTGCCGCGCCTGCCGAGCGACCGGCCGGACCCTGCTCCCGTAACGCCCCAACTGGCCGAGGCGCTCATGGAGGCCAGCAGGCATGCGGAGCCCTCGGCCACCGGGATGAGCCCCGGCCGCCGACCGGGGCTCCTGCCGTCAGTCCCGCGTTACGCCGACTGCCGTCCGGAACTGGCGCGCAGTACCGAGAGCTTGTCCTTGTACAGCGGGCCGGCGTGGTAGGCGGCTTCGTCGTGGGACGGTGCGGACTCCTCGATCAGGTGATGGGCCGCGGCCTTGAGATCAGCGGCCCAGAGCAGCACATGCTGCTGCGCACTCTGCCCGCACTCCTGTGGTTCTCCCGGGAGGCACAGCGGAAGATCACGCACGCTGAGCTTGTTGTAGGCGTGGCGCACGTACATTGCGGTCCGCTGCCATTGCTCGTCCGTCCGCGACATGCCGCCTCCTATGATCCGATCTGTCCGGAAATCTCGATCGTAGCCGCCTGGGGTGCGCACGGTGAGCATGGTCCGCACCAAGGGAGACACTGCGGTGGTGTGCACGATCGTGCGGGCTCCGGCCGGTGAACGGCCTCGATCTCGGCACGTGCCTGCCTGGTAGCCGGGCCCGCCCAGATGTTTGCCAGCGTGGCCGTCAGGACGTTCCCGATGCTGAGGAACCGCCCAATGACTCAGGGCCACACATCCCCGTCGGGGTCGATCGCGAGCTTCCCCCGGGCGCACTGCCCACACAGATCGGCGGCGGTGGGCTGGACGCCCCGGCTGCCCCGTCCGAACCGCCGCGTGTGGTCCCCGCCCACGATCGTCAGGCCACTGCTGCGGGGTGAAGTCAGACCACCGTGGCGCGGGGTACGTGCGTGCTTTCCTCATGGAGCAGGCTTTCGGCCTGTTCCATGAGGGCGGGATCGTTCAGGGTGAAGCGGCCGACGTGCAGCCGGTCGTGTCCGTACATCGGCTGTTTCAGCTCCGTGGTCCGGTCCAACTCCAGTGACCAGGACGCCGCTTGGAACTCCAGGGTGCGGGGTTTGGGTACGCTGCGTCCGCTCCAGCCGACACAGATCAGCCAGCAGGCTTCGGCGAAGGCGCTGCCGCCGGAGGAGCCGTACACACGCGTGGGCTGATGCCGGGCGGCGATGTCCATGAGCGCCACGTCCGGCAGTTGTGGCACCGGCAGCCGGCCGATGACTGCGGTCTGCCCGAAGTCCCCGGTGGTCGCGTACGCGATGACGTCGTACCGGTCCGGCCACGTGTGCAGCAGCGGCAGCACGGTCACCCTGCTCTCGCCGCTCAAGGTTCTTGCCACGTTCCTCTTTCCCTGTCGGACGGTTACGCCCCGCTCGGGTCAACTCCGAGCGGAGCGGCCCGCGTTCTTGCTCAGGCGGTGCAGCCGCCGTTGTCGCCGCAGCCGGTCGGCGGATTGGAGCCGCCGCCGTCTCCGTCTTCGATGTCGGTGTTGTCCTCGTCTCCCTGGACAACCGCTCGACGCTGTGGGTGGATGCTGGTCATGTGCCGTGCCCTTCTTCTCGATGGGCGGTGCATGGACCCGCTTCGACCGCTGTCCTGCCAGGGAATGGGCGGTCGGAGCGGGGATCAGTGAGGGTCAGTGGGGCCGTGCGCGAGCTGTGGGCAAGCAGCGGCGGCAGGCGCAGGGCGGGAACTCGAGCGACTCCGGAAGACGCTCGGGATCGCCTGTGGGCACGGTGACCGTGGGCCGCACCGTCTTTCTCTGTCCCGTCGCGGTCGCGCGGTACACCTTGATCGTCATCACAGGTCTTCCCCTGCCGGGTGAGGTGCCTCGGTTTCACGACGCTAGGGGGCTCCGGGCGCGCGCCACTATCGATGTGCAGATGTGTGCATGGCTATCCCACTTCCGTGTAGTGGCTGGCTCATGCCCTTGACGTCACGGTCGCGATGGCTGACTGTGGTGCACACAGATGCACAAACCGTGACCGGAGGTGGCCATGTCATTACTGTTCATTGGAATCGATCCCGAGACCGGCGACGACGAGAGTCCCACTGTGTGGGTCGACCGCGACGCACAAGAACTCGTCTTGCAGGGATGGAAGCCCAGCGCGGACCTCGAAGCGGAGTGTGCGGCGACCGAGGTCCCCGGGCATGGGAAAGGGATTCCGGACGGGGGCAGTGATTCGAATTCCCGCCAGGATGGTGCACATGATCAGGGAGGCGTGCGATGCGGTTGAGCGTCCCGACGTTCGATGAGCTGATTGCCGGCTGCACACGCTCCGCCGTGCATCTGGAGATGCGTGACTCCTACGCGGTGGACTACGAGAAGGGACCGTTCGCGGACTGGCGTGCGGGCGTTCGTCTCGATCCGGCTGACAAGGCGTCCTGGTGGCGGCCCTGGCTCGACCTCATCTCCGGGACCGTGGCGCGCGGCGTTGTTGTGCGTCGGGCCCGGATCGTGTCGGAGCCTGTCAGCGACTACATTCGCTACGAGCATTCCGGTACGTTCACCAACGTGGCCGCCGGTGAACAGGTCCGGTGGCTGCCTCGTCGTCAGGCCTCGGACATCGCTCTGCCCGGCAATGATTTCTGGCTCTTCGATGACCGCTGGATCCGCTGGAATCACTTCGCGGGTGACGGCTCCTCCATGGGTGGGGAGATCTCGGACGACCCGGCCGCCGCGAAGCTGTGTACCGAGGCGTTCGAGGCGGTCTGGGCGCGAGGCGTCCCGCACGATCAGTACGAGATCCACTGACAGGAAGCACCGGTAAATCCGCACATGCCCAGCTCTCCGTCGTCGTCCGCCCAGGCTGCCCGTGAAACGGTCGCGCGGCGGCTCGGTGATCTGCGGAAGAGGGCTGGGCTGACCGTCACCGAGCTGGCCGACCGGTGCGGCTGGCATCACGCGAAGACATCTCGCATCGAGAACGCCCGCACCGCGCCCTCCGCCAAGGACATACGTCTGTGGTGCCGGGCGTGCGGCGCCGACGACCAGGCGGGCGATCTCATCGCGCAGTCGCTCAGCGCGGAGTCGATGTACCGGGAGTGGCGTCTTCAGGTGCGCGGCGGGCTCAAGCGGTTGCAGGAGAGCTTGGTGCAGTTCTTCCACGAGACCGAGCTGTTCCGGGTGTACTCGTCCACCATGGTGCCCGGCCTGCTTCAGACCGAGGGATACGCGGCGGCGCTGCTGAGTGCCATCGCGGATTTCCGGGAGATCCCTACGAACGACGGGCCGGAGGCGGCAGTGGCCCGGGTCGAGCGCTCCCGCGTCATCCATGAACCCGGGCACCGGTTCGTCTTCCTTGTCGAAGAGGCAGTGCTGTACTACCGGCTGGGGGACGCGCAGGCCATGGCCGCTCAGCTCGGCCATCTGCTGACCGCAGGAGCCCTGCCGGCCGTTTCACTGGGAATCATTCCGATGGCGCTGCGTGAGCGCGGGATGTGGCCGCACGAGACGTTCCACGTGTATGACGACTCGCTCGTGTCGGTCGAGTTGACGTCGGCGCAGCTACGCATCACGCAGCCCAGCGAGGTTGCCCTGTATCTGAAGGCCTTCGAGGAGCTGCAAGGCATGGCCGTGTACGGCGGCGACGCCCGCGCGCTGATCGTCAAGGCCATCGACGCGCTCGGCTGACGGGCGGCTGCCTGACGGCGGCCCGGCCGGGCCGCCGCGTACCGCTCGCAGGGTCGTTCCTGCCCGGTCGGCGGACGGCCCGTCGGGGTGTCCGTGGTGGCGACTACGCTGGGACGGCGATCGATCCCCCCTGTACAGGAGAAAAATGGCCGTCAATCTGGTCAATGTCGAGGCAGTCACCAAGGTGTACGGCACCCGTGCGCTGCTCGACGGTGTCTCTCTCGGCGTCTCCGAGGGAGACCGGATCGGCGTCGTGGGACGCAACGGCGACGGTAAGACGACCCTGATCAGGGTGCTGAGCCGGCTGGAGGAGACCGACACCGGCCGTGTCACGCACAGTGGCGGGCTGCGGCTCGGAGTGCTCACCCAGCATGATTCGCTCGATCCCGAGGCCACGGTCCGGCACGAGGTGATCGGTGATCTTGCCGACCACGAGTGGGCCGGCAACGCGAAGATCCGCGATGTGCTCACCGGGCTCTTCGGCGGGCTCGATCTGCCCGGCTTCCCGCAGGGCCTCGACACCGTCATCGCGCCGCTCTCCGGTGGCGAGCGGCGCCGGATCGCGCTCGCCAAGCTGCTCATCGGCGAGCCGGATCTGATCGTGCTGGACGAGCCCACCAACCATCTCGACGTCGAGGGCATCGCCTGGCTGGCCCAGCATCTGCGGACCCGGCGCTCCGCGCTCGTCTGTGTCACGCACGACCGGTGGTTCCTGGACCAGGTCTGTACGCGGATGTGGGACGTCCAGCGCGGCGCGGTGCACGAGTACGAGGGCGGCTACTCCGACTATGTCTTCGCCCGCGCCGAGCGCGAGCGCATCGCGGCGACGGAGGAGGTCAAGCGGCAGAACCTGGTCCGCAAGGAGCTGGCGTGGCTGCGGCGCGGCGCTCCCGCCCGTACGTCCAAGCCCCGCTTCCGCGTCGAGGCGGCCAACGAGCTGATCGCGGACGTACCGCCGCCACGGGACACCTCGGAGCTGATGAAGTTCGCCAACGCGCGGCTCGGCAGGACGGTCTTCGACCTGGAGGACGTGACGGTCCAGGCGGGCCCGAAGGTGCTGCTCGACCATCTCACCTGGCAGCTCGGTCCCGGCGACCGGATCGGGCTGGTCGGCGTGAACGGCGCGGGCAAGACCTCGCTGCTGCGCGCGCTCGCCGAGGCCGCCCGCAGCCAGGGCGATGTCCAGCCCGTCGGCGGGAAGATCGTGGTCGGCAGGACCGTCAGGCTCGCGTATCTCTCCCAGGAGGTCACCGAGCTCGATCCGGCGCTGCGGGTGCTGGAGGCGGTCCAGCGGGTACGGGACCGGGTCGATCTCGGCAAGGGCCGGGAGATGACCGCGGGCCAGCTCTGCGAGCAGTTCGGCTTCACCAAGGAGAAGCAGTGGACACCGGTCGGCGATCTCTCCGGCGGTGAGCGGCGCAGGCTCCAGCTGCTGCGGCTGCTGATGGACGAGCCGAACGTCCTCTTCCTTGACGAGCCCACCAACGATCTCGACATCGAGACGCTCAACCAGCTGGAGGATCTGCTCGACGGCTGGCCCGGATCGATGGTGGTCATCTCGCACGACCGGTTCTTCATCGAGCGCACCACGGACAAGGTGATGGCGCTGCTCGGCGACGCGGCGCTGCGGATGCTGCCGCGCGGGATCGACGAGTATCTGGAACGGCGGCGCAGGCTGGTCGAGTCGACGGCGTCGAAGCCCGCGGCTCCGAAGTCCGCGGCGAGCGCCGCTCCCACGGCCGCGACCACCGCCTCATCCACCGCTACCGCCGCCGAGGAGCGGCCCGCGGCGGCCGTGTCGGCGAAGGACGGCCGCGCGGCGAAGAAGGAGCTCCAGAAGATCGAGCGTCAGCTCGACAAGATCGCCGGCCGGGAGACCACACTCCATCAGCAGATCGCCGACAACGCCACGGACTTCGAGAAGGTGGCGAAACTCGATGCCGAACTGCGTGAACTCGGCGGTGAACGTGATGAGTTGGAAATGCGGTGGCTGGAGCTGGCGGAGGACGCGTAGAGACGGTGTGCGGAGCGCGTAACGGGCGCATCACGGGCCGGTTCTCCCTTGGGAACAGGGGCAGGACCGGCCCGTCCCGTACGAGTGTCCGAGTGATAGAAAGAAGCCCCGCTCGACCGGTGTGACGATGCGGAATCCATACCCGAACCGCTCCGTACGACGGGGCCGGCCACCAGAATCGCGGGGGAGACCGACCGGGTAGCGGACCGTATGGATGTAAAAGGGGGAAAGCGCTGATGAGCCAGCCACCCGGCCAGCAGCCGCCGCAGGGAGGCTTCGGCGCTCCGCAGGACCCGCAGCAGGGAGTTCCACAGCAGGGAGTCCCGCAACCGCCCGCGCAACCGCCCGCGCAACCGCCCGTACAACCTCAACCGCCCGCGCAGCCGCCCCAGTCGCCGCCCGCTCAGCCGCCGCAGGTGCCGCCCTCCGCGCCGCCGCCCGGTTACGGCTATCCGCAAGGGCCAGGCCCGTACAACCCCGGTCCGGGACCGTACGGTCAGCAGCCCGGCCCGTACAACTCCCCACCGCAGCCCGGCGGATACGGCCAGCCCAATCCGTACGGTCAGCAGCCGGGACCGTACGGCCGGCAGCCCGGTCCCTATCAGCCGCAGCCCGGGCCCTACGGCGGCTACGGCTACCCGCCTCAGCAGTTCCCCGGAGCGCCCGTCCCGCCACCCAGTGGCGGCAGGAACTTCTTCAGGTCCACGCCCGGCATCGTCACCGCAGCCGCCGTCGCGCTGCTGCTGATAGGCGGCGGCGCGTGGTTCGCCCTCGGCAGCGGCGACGGCGGTGACACCAAGCCCACCGCCGGCAAGAGCGAGGACGCCAAGCCGAGCGCGCCGGACGGCGTCGACCAGGGCGACGGCACCGGCGGAGGCCGCGAGGAACAGGACGATCTCAACGCCGGGCGCAAGGACGGCGAGTCCAAGGTGCTCTGGCTCCAGACCAACGATGTGGATCTGCCTCGCAACGGCGCGGACGTATACGGTCCCTGGTTCGTCGGCGACACCGTCGTCAAAGCCATGTACCGGCAGATCGTGGGCTACTCCGCCGCCGACGGCAAGAAGAAGTGGACGCTTCCGCTGCCCGCCGAGGTGTGCTCCTCGCCCGTCGCGCCCACGGCCGACGGCAAGATCGTCATCGGGATCAAGGACGGCACGACCGACAAGAGCCTCTGCAACCAGCTCCAGATGGTCGATCTGAAGACCGGCAAGGGCGGCTGGAAGAAGGAGGTCCAGGAGTCCGGGACGTTCGACATCCTGACCGACATCACGCTGGCGATCAGCGGCAACACCGTCACCGCCGCACGCACCGGCAACTCCAACGCCTACCGGATGAGCGACGGCAAGGACCTGTTCGGCAAGCTGCCGGGCGAGTGCCAGCCGTACGCGTTCGCCGGCGGCGCCAAGCTGATCGCCGCCGAGAGCTGCCCGACCGGCGACTACGAGACCACGCAGAACCAGATCCAGGAGCTCGATCCGGCCACCGGTACGGTCCGATGGACCTACAAGCTCGCCAAGAACTGGGAAGTGGACAAGGTCTACTCGATCGACCCGCTGGTCATCTCCGCCAAGAACGACGACGAGAAGTCCTGGAGCGTCTTCGCGCTCAACGCGAACGGCACCCTGCGCTCGCAACTCGCGGGCGGCAAGGACAAGTTCGCGCCGCGCTGCGGCGGCGGCTTCGTCGTCTTCGGCAGCAATCTGGAGGGCTGTGTCGGAGTGGCCGCCGACGCGAGCACCTTCTACATGGCGACCGAGGCCGAGACGAGCGGTACCGAGCGCACGAACAAGGTCGTCGCCTTCAGCCTCGACACCGGCAAGGCCAAGTGGCGTGCCGACGCGCCCGCCGGGCGGCAGATGACGCCGCTGCGGATGGAGGGCGGCAAGGTGCTGGTGTATCTGGACCCGACGTACGACAAGGGCGGCGCGGTCGCGACGGTCGCGGCGAGCGGCGGCGCACCCACGGTGCTCCAGCAGCATCCGGCGTCGACGGCCCGGATCGAGAGCTCCTTCTACTCGGCGGAACTGGACTATGTGGACGGCCGGTTCTTTGTGACCAGCGGCCGGGTCAGCGCGAGCAACGACGAAGAGGAAATGAAGACGTCGACCATGATGGCGTTCGGTGAGTGACGCCGACCGGACCCGCTGGGATCTGGGACTTACGCGTCCAGCCACTCCGTACGCCACCGACTTCCCGCCCCCGAGCCCTTCCGACGAGGTACGTACGCCATGACGCAGCCGCCCCAGCCGCCTCAGCAGCCGCAGTCGCCCCAACAGCCGGTCCAGCCTCAGCCGTCTCAGCCCTCCCAGCAGCCGCCCGACGAGCCGCCGCAGGGAGAGTTCGGAGCCCCGCAGGAGCCTCCGGCCGGTGGCTTCGGCGCTCCGCAGGAACCGCCGCCCGGCGGCTACGGGTCCGGCGGCTACGGGTACGGTGCTCCGACGCCGCCCGCGCAGAACGTTCCGTACGGTTATCCGCACCAGCAGCCCCAGCTCCAGCCGCAGTCGCCGCAGGGCGCTCCAGGAGCACCCGGCACTCCGCCGGGCTACGGCTATCCCGCGCCGCCCGGTTACGGCTATCCCGCCCAGCCGGGCCAGCCCGGTCAGCCCTCGTACGGCTATCCGACACAGCCCATGGGCCCGCAGGGCCCGTACCAACAGCCCCCGCAAGCAGGCGGCAGCGCTGGCAGCGGCGGCAGGAACAAGAAGCTGTCCACCCAGACGCAGATCATCATCGCCGCGGCCGTCGCCGTGGTGCTGATCATCGGCGGTGGCATCTGGTTCGCCTCGTCCGGCGGTGACGGCAAGGAGAACGAGTCCAAGGGCACCTCGTCCGGCGCCACCGAGGGCGCCACGGGCGGCAAGGACGGCAAGGCCGGCGACGAGGCCATCGGCGGCGGTGGCACGGAGAAGGTGCCCGCCAACGTCAGGTCCAAGTCCGGATTCCAGCTCCCGACGCCCAAGGTCACCGATGTCACCGGCGTCAGCGGCTCCTGGATCACCGACACCGCCTATGTGAAGACGGGCATCAACGAGATCGTCGGATTCGACCTCGACAAGGGCAACCAGATCTGGACGATCCCGCTGCCCGGCCAGGTGTGCGCGGCGACGAAGCATGTCACCGAGGACAACAAGACCGCGATCGCCTTCGAGCCCGCCAAGCGCACCGCCGCCGAGAAGTACCGGAAGTGCACCGAGGTCGGCGCGATCGACCTGGAGGCCGGAGAGCTCCTCTGGACCAAGTCGGTCACGGGCTCCAACGCCGGTGACGAGAAGGTCCGGTTCGACGAGATCACGCTCAGCGGTACGACGGTCGCGGCCGGCGGCACGGACGGCGGCGCGGCCTTCGACCTCACCAATGGCGCGGTCCGCTGGAAGCCCGAGGTCAGCGCCGACGGTTGCTACGACATGGGATACGGCGGCGGCGCCGGTCTGGTCGCCGCCCGTAAGTGTGGTTCGTACGACGATCCGCAGATCTCCATCGACACTCTGAATCCGGTCACCGGCGCTCCGCTCTCCTCCTTCAAGATGCCGGTCGGTGTCGCCTACGCGAGCATCGTCTCCAGCAAGCCTCTGGTGGTGGCCGCCGACGTCGGTGACACGGCGGGCGACGGCAGCGGTATCTCGGACTTCTTCTCGATCGACGAGAAGACCGGCAAGCTGCTCGCCAAGATCCCGGCCGACGCCGACAGATACGCGGCGCGGTGCGGTTCGACGGAGGTCGAGTCCTGCCAGAAGCTCGTGGTGGGCAACGGCAGGCTCTATCTGCCGACCGAGGGACACGAGGGCGGCGGCGAGTACGGCGACACGAACGAGATCGTCTCCTTCGACCTCACCACCGGCAAGGGCACCTCGGACCGCGCCGACGCGGGCGACCGCTACACGATGTTCCCGCTGCGCATGGACGGCGGCAACATCATCGCGTACAAGGTGCCGCCGTACGACAAGGGTGGCCAGATCATCTCCATCGACGGCGGCACGTTCAAGGAGACGGTGCTGATGGAGAATCCGACCGACAAGGCGGTCAGGGACGCGGAGACCAGCTTCTCCGCGGACTACGCCGAGATCCTCTACGGGGACGGCCGGATGTTCCTCTCCGAGACCATGCTGAGCAAGCCGTCGAACTCGTCGCTGGACGACACGTCGTATCTCGCGGTGTCGTTCACCACGAAGTAGCGCGGTGGGTGGCGGTGCGGCGAGCGGTGGGCCTCGGTCCGTGGGTTGTGGACGCCATGGACCGGGGCCCGTTTCGTACGGTCGTGGCGCGTCCCATAGCGGCCTTCGTCGCCGACTAGTCCTGAATGGCCGGGAATTCGGCAATCCGGGGGGCTTCTGAACAGTAGGGGGCGCGCGATCTCGAACAAGCGTGTAGCTTGCCGGGTCAGGAGGCCGGGGGGCCAGTTTTCTGCGGTGATGGGGGCTTTCTCTATGGGTGTTCGGCTCATGGTGGTCGACGACCACCGACTGCTCGCCGAGGCGCTCGCCTCGGCACTGAAACTGCGTGGGCACCGGGTGCTCGCGGCGGCGGCGCCCACGGCGGGCGTCGCCGATCTGGTGGTGAGCAGGGCGCCGGAAGTGTGCCTGCTGGGCACGGCGGCGCCGGCCGAGCCGGGCGCCTTCGACCCGATCGTACGGATCAAACGGGAGCGGCCGCAGGTGGCCGTGGTGGTGCTCGGTCCCGTACCGAACCCGCGCGGGATCGCCGCGGCCTTCGCGGCGGGCGCCTCCGGCTATGTGCGCCACGACGAGCGCATCGAGGGCGTGGAACGGGCCATGATCAAGGCGCGGGCGGGCGAGGCGGCGGTGGCGCCGCAGTTGCTCCAGGGCGCCTTCACCGAGCTGCTCAATCCGGCGGCCCAGCCGGACGACGAGGGACAGCGGCTGCTGCGGATGCTCACTCCGCGCGAGATCGAGGTGCTGGTGCGGGTCGCGGAGGGCGAGGACACCCGGCTGATCGCCGCCGGGATGGGCATCGCGCCGAGTACGGCCAGGACGCATGTGCAGCGGGTGCTGATGAAGCTGGGCGTGGGCTCCCGGCTGGAGGCGGCGGCGCTGGCGGCGCGTACGGGCCTGCTGGACCGCGCGACGCCGGCTGATCCGCGACGGCCCGACGCCCGCGATCACTGAGGGCGCGCGGCGTACGAGGCGCTGTGTACGGGGCGCTGTGTACGGGTCGCTGCGTACGGGTACGGGTACGGGGCCGTCAGCCCACGCCCGGCTCACCGGCTCGCCCGGCTCACGCATCCCTGCCCACCTGCTCACACGTCCTTCCCGCATTGACGCTGCTGTTGGTTTGTGATTTGTTGTGTTCGGTTCTGTTGAACGGTGTGGGCAATGTGGGTGACGTAGGCGAGAGGGCGACCGATGAAGAAGACGGTGACGCGGCTCGCCGACGGCCGTGAGCTGATCTACTACGACTCCCGCGACGACGCCGTACGGAACGCCGTCGACCGCAGGCCTCTCGGTCCCGTCGCCACCGCCTCCGAGATCCGCCATGACCCGCTGCTCGGCGACTCGGTCGCCATCGCCTCGCACCGTCAGGCCCGTACGTACCACCCGCCCGCCGACGAGTGCCCGCTCTGCCCTTCCCGGGACGGCCGGCTCAGCGAGATCCCGGACTCCGACTACGACGTCGCCGTCTTCGAGAACCGCTTCCCTTCCCTCGCGGGCGACTCCGGACGCTGCGAAGTCGTCTGTTTCACCGCCGACCATGACGCCTCGTTCGCCGACCTCTCCGAGGAACGGGCCGCTCTGGTGCTGGACGCCTGGACCGACCGTACGGCGGAGCTGGCCGCGCTGCCGCAGGTCGAGCAGGTCTTCGCGTTCGAGAACCGAGGCGTGGAGATCGGTGTGACGCTCGGCCATCCGCACGGGCAGATCTACGCGTATCCGTTCGTCACGCCGCGCTCCGTGCTGATGCTCCGCTCCGCCCGCGAGCACCGGGCCGCGACCGGCCGTAACCTCTTCGATGATCTGGTCGAGCGCGAGCGGTCCGAGGGCGGGCGTACGCAGCGGACCGACGGCGACCGAGTAGTGCTGACGGGCGAGCACTGGGTGGCGTTCGTGCCGTACGCCGCGCACTGGCCGTACGAGGTGCATCTCTATCCGATCCGCCGCGTCCCGGATCTGCGGGCGCTGGACGACGCGGCCCGCGCGGAGTTCCCACAGGTCTATCTGGAACTCTTGAAGCGCTTCGACCGGATCTTCGGCGAAGGTGAACCGCCCACGCCCTATATCGCCGCCTGGCACCAGGCGCCGTTCCGGGCCGCCGGGCGCGATGACTTCGCGCTCCACCTGGAGCTTTTCACCGTGCGCCGCACTTCGGGCAAGCTGAAGTTCCTCGCGGGCTCCGAATCCGGCATGAGCGTGTTCATCAATGACGTGCCACCGGAGGCCGCGGCCGAGCGACTGCGAGAGGTAGCGAGCGAGTGAGCAAGAAGTACCTGGTCACGGGCGGTGCGGGATATGTCGGCAGCGTGGTCGCGGCCCATCTGCTGAAGGCCGGGCACGAGGTGACCGTGCTGGACGATCTCTCCACCGGTTTCCGGGAGGCGGTCCCGGCGGGCGCCGTGTTCATCGAGGGCCGGATCCAGGACTCCGCCGAGTGGCTGGACTCCTCGTACGACGCGGTGCTGCACTTCGCCGCGTCCTCACAGGTCGGCGAGTCCGTCGCCAAGCCCGAGAAGTACTGGGACAACAATGTCGGCGGCTCCATGGCGCTGCTCGCCGCGATGCGCTCGGCCGGCGTGCGCAAGCTGGTCTTCTCGTCCACCGCGGCGACCTACGGCGAGCCGGTCTCCACGCCGATCACGGAGTCCGACCCGACGGCTCCGACCAGCCCGTACGGCGCGTCGAAGCTCGCCGTCGACCATATGATCGGCGGCGAGTGCGTGGCGCACGGTCTCGCGGCCGTCTCGCTGCGCTACTTCAATGTCGCGGGCGCGTACGGCAGTTGCGGTGAGCGCCACGATCCCGAGTCGCATCTCATCCCGCTCGTCCTTCAAGTCGCGCTCGGCCAGCGCGAGTCGATCTCCGTCTTCGGCGAGGACTATCCGACGCCGGACGGCACGTGCGTACGCGACTACATCCATGTCGCGGATCTCGCCGAGGCGCATCTGCGCGCGCTGGACGCGGCGGCCGAGGGCGAGCATCTGATCTGCAACCTCGGCAACGGCAACGGCTTCTCCGTACGCGAGGTCATCGAGACCGTACGCAAGGTCACCGGGCATCCGATCCCCGAGGTCGTGGCGGCGCGCCGTGGCGGCGATCCGGCCGTACTCGTCGCGTCCGCCGAGACGGCGCACGAGCGTCTCGGCTGGACGCCGAGCCGCGCCGATCTGGCGGGCATCGTGGCGGACGCGTGGGCGTTCGCGCGGCGCGGGGAGACCGAGGCGATTCACGAATGAGCGGGACCGAGTGAGGGAGACCCAGGAGTGAGCGAGAGCGGCATCGCCGTCGACACCGTGGCCGAGGAGTTCCGGGTGGCCGAGGAGTTCCGGCGGCTCTACGGAGCCGGGCCTGAGGGCGTGTGGGCGGCTCCCGGCCGGGTGAATCTGATCGGTGAGTACACCGACTTCAACGACGGTTTCGTGATGCCGCTGGCGCTGCCGCACCGGGCGGTCGCCGCGGTCTCCCGCCGTATGGACCAGGTCCTGCGCCTGCACTCCGCGGATGTCGCCCAGGGCGTGGTCCAGCTCGACATCGCCGCTCTCGAACCGCGCTCCGACACCGGCTGGGCCGCCTATCCGGCCGGTGTCGTCTGGGCGCTGCGCGCGGCCGGGCATCCGGTGACCGGCGCCGACATCCATCTCGCCTCGACGGTGCCGACCGGCGCGGGACTGTCGTCCTCGGCCGCGCTGGAGGTCGTCACCGCTCTCGCCCTGAACGATCTGTACGGTCTCGGCCTGACGCGGCCCGAACTGGCGGTGCTCGCGCAGTGCGCCGAGAACGCGTTCGTGGGCGTGCCGTGCGGAATCATGGACCAGATGGCCTCGGCGTGCTGCACCGAGGGCCACGCGCTGTATCTGGACACCCGTGATCTCTCCCAGCGCCAGGTGCCGTTCGATCTGGCCACCCAAGGGCTCCGGCTGCTGGTCGTGGACACCCGCGTGAAGCACGCGCTCGGCGACGGCGCGTACGCCGCACGGCGCGCGGCGTGCGAGACGGGCGCGCGGGCGCTCGGCGTACGCGCGCTGCGCGACATCCCGTACGCGCATCTGCCCGCGGCGCTGGACCGGCTGGCCGCAGCCGGACAGAGCGAGGAGGTCCGCCGCTGTGTCCGCCATGTGGTGAGCGACGACCACCGCGTCGAGCGGACCATCGCGCTGCTGGACGCGGGCGACCTCCGCGCGGTCGGCCCCGTCCTGACCGAGGGCCACGCCTCGCTCCGCGACGACCTGCGCGTCTCCTGCCCGGAACTCGACCTGGCGGTCACCACAGCCATCACCTCCGGCGCCCTGGGCGCCCGCATGACGGGCGGCGGCTTCGGCGGCTCCGCGATAGTCCTGGCCGAGGAGCCCGACACGGAAGCCATCACCAAGGCCATCACAGAAGCCTTCACAACCTCAGGCTTCACGCCCCCACGCACCTTCCCGGCCATCCCTTCCACCGGCGCACGCCAGGTCCGCCTTTGAATGCCTGTGAGGCAGCTATGGAAGCAACCCGTCGATACAACGTGCACGAGGCGAAGACGCATTTCTCGCGCATCCTGGAGCAGGTTGCGACCGGCGAAGAGGTCGTGATCAGCAAGGCGGGGGTGCCGGTTGCGAAGGTCATACCGCTGAGGCCCGAGGTGAAGCGCACAGGGCGCGGCTCACTCAAGGGGCGGATTCGCATGGCCGACGACTTCGACGAACTGCCCGACGACATCGCCGATGTCTTCGGGATGCGTTGATGAGGCTGCTGCTCGACACTCACGTGCCCGGGACAGTCAGTTCACGCCGTTGCCGGTCACGGCGGGGCACGGTGTCCGCGCGGGCAGGCTGCCCGGGCACCACCGGGATCCGTTCGACCGGCTGCTCGTCGCCCAGGCACAGATCGAGGGCATGACTCTTCTGACCCGGGACAAATGGATTCCGCATTACGACGTGCAGATCATGCCCGTGTAGAAGTCGGCACACGAGGACATCCGAGGGCCCGTCCCGCAGCGTCCGGCCGACGAGTTCTGTCAAATTCCTTCCGCTCCGGGCCGACGGCCGTACGCTGATGCACAGCACCGGTGGGGGCCGGTGCTGATCAGGGGTGGAGTCAAGTCGGGTACGACGCCCGGGGTGGGGTAGCGGTCAACACACGGCGGCGGCCGTGCCACTGACGTACCACCGCACACCGGGCGCCGTGCCCGCGCTGTCCGCTCCCCGCCTTTCAGGGGGTGTCCATTGGTACGTATCCGGGTTCTGGTGGTGGACGACCACCGCATCTTCGCCGAGTCGCTCGCCGCCGCGCTCGCGGCCGAGCCCGATGTGGACGTCGCGGCGGCAGGCAGTGGTCCTGCCGCGCTGCGCTGTCTGGATCGGGGAGCGGCCGAAGGGCGCAGATTCGATGTGATGCTCGTCGACGCCGACCTCGGCACGGTCGCGGGAGCGGCCGGAAGCACGGCTGCGGGACCGGTTCAGGTGCCGGTCGCGCGCGCCGTGCCGGACGACGGCGAGGCGGTGCCGGTCGACGGTATCTCGCTGGTCGCCGGAGTCCGCTCCGGCCAGCCGTCCGTCCGTACGGTCGTGCTCGCCGAGAAGGACGATCCGCGCCGCGCCGCGCTGGCGCTCCAGGCGGGCGCGTCCGGCTGGGTCGCGAAGGACTGTTCGCTCCAACGGCTGCTCGCCGTGATGCGCGGCGTCCTGCGGGACGAGACGCATCTGCCGCCCGCCCTGCTCACGGGCGTGCTGCGGGAGCTGACGGCCGCGCGCAAGCACCGTACGGAGAGCGAACGGCTGGTCGAGTCGCTCACTCCGCGCGAGCGCGAGGTGCTGCGGTGCATGGTCGCGGGCCTGGGCCGCAAGGCAGTCGCCGAGCGGCTCTTCCTCTCTCCGCACACCGTTCGCACGCATATGCAGAACGTGCTGGGGAAGCTGGGCGTGCACTCGACGCTGGCCGCCGTGGCACTGGCGCGCAGGGCCGGTGTGGGCCCGGTGAGCCTGGCGGCCCAGCCCGCCACGTCAACAGGCTGACCGACGGCGTCCGGCCGCCGCCGGCACGCCGCTGAACCGGTCGAACCGCCATCGCCGGGAGGGCGGGCGCGGAAATCTGCCTGCTCGTCCGGCGAAGGGCGCCGGTGCGGGTAGCCGGTGCGTACGGTTGCGACGGTACGTACCGGACCTGGCCAGGACTCACTCCGCGCCGTGGCGGACGGACTCACCGGACTCACCGCCTTGAAGCGCGGCCGGTGTCCCCATGGCTGAGGCGAGGAGCGCCAGTTTGTCGGCGTCGTCGGTGCCGGGGTCCGGGTGGTAGACGACGAGCGTCTGGCCTGCCGTACCGCTGATGCCCAGCCTCTCCCGGTTCAGCCGCAGGCCACCAACCTGGGGATGGTCGATCTGCTTGGGTGTGCCTTCGCACGCCTCTACGTCATGGCGGGCCCAGAGCCGGCTGAAGCGCGGGCTGACGAGGGAGAGTTCGCCGACGAGCTCGATGAATCGAGGGTCGTCCGTGTCGGTGCCGACGGACTCGCGGAAGCCGGCGACCATGCCCGCGGTGGCGTTCTCCCAGTCCGGGTAGAGGGCCTGCTCGGCGGGGTCGAGGAACAGGTCCCGCAGGCGGTTGCCTCCCGCCGCGAGGCGCGGTGACAGAGCGGTCGCCAAGGCGTTGGCGGCGAGGACGTCGAAGTAGCGGCCCTCGACCAACGCGGGCAGCGGGAGCGCGGCGACGAGCTTGGCGATGCCCGGAGGGACGGTCTCCTTCCGGGGCCGGCGCCGTTGCCGTTGCCGTCGAGGTTTGTCGGCGCCGAGGCGCAGCAGGTGCGCCGTCGCGTCGTCGTCGAGCCGCAGCACACGGGCGAGGGACTCAAGGACCTGTACGGAGGGGTTGCGGTCGCGGCCCTGCTCCAGACGCAGGTAGTAGTCGGCGCTGATGCCGGCGAGCATCGCGACCTCTTCCCGGCGCAGGCCCGGCACGCGCCGTACGCCCAGAACGGGGATACCGACCTGTTCAGGAGTGACGAGTTCGCGGCGGGCGCGCACGTACTCGCCCAGCAGGTTCGGTTCGTCGGTCATCTCTGCACTGTAATTCGCGCGGCTGCGCGCGTGCCTGGTCCTGTCACCCCCAGGACCGCGGGGGCCCTGGCTGGGCCGGAGTCCGGGCGGCAGCGTGGTCAATGGCCTGGTCAGCGGCCCGGCCCACGCAGCGCGGACAAGCACAGCAAGGAGCGAAACCATGTCAACGTATCTGCTGGTACACGGTGCCTGGCACAGCGGACAGTGCTGGGAGCGGGTGATCCCGCTGCTGACGTCGGCCGGACACCGGGTGATCGCGCCGTCACTGACCGGCCACGGCGACAAGGCGCATCTGCTCAGCCGCGAGGTAGGGCTCGACACGCACGTCGACGACATCGTCAGGCTGATCATCGAGGAAGACCTCACCGAGGTGGTGCTCGTGGGACACAGCTACGCCGGGCTGGTCATTTCGTCCGCGGCCAACCAGGTCCCGGAGCGGATCGCACGTCTGGTCTACCTGGACGCGATGGTCCCGGAGGACGGCGAGACCGCGGCCGATGTCATGCCCGTGACCCAGGTCCTGATCGACCTCGCCGCGAAGTCCGACACCGGCTGGCGGGTTCCGCCGCTCCCCGAGTCGCCGCCGCCCTCGGGCCTGTTCGGCGTCACCGACCCGGCGGACGCCGCCTGGCTGCGCACGATGCTGTCGGATCAGTCGGTGCGCTGCCTCCAGCAACCGGTCCGACTGGACAACCCGGCCGTGAACACGATCCCGCGGACGCACATCCACTGCGTCGTTGGCGAGCCGGAAGGCATTGTCCGGCGACCTGTCCCCGCGATACAGCCCAACGGGACGCCGGCACAGGTATGGGAACTGCCGACCGGCCACGACTGCATGATCACCATGCCGGCCGAGCTCGCCGAACTACTGCTGAAGGTCGGCTGACCGCTGTTGCCGGGCGGCCGGACAGGGCCTAGCTGGGGACGTTGTCGAACGGCGCCGTCAACTGCCGGAGCAGCCCTGCCAGTTCGGCCCGCTGCGCGCGGGACAGTTCCGCGAGGATCGCGCGTTCCTGGGCCAGCAGCCCGGCGAGCGCCTGGTCCGCGCGGTCCCGGCCCTCCGCGGTCAGCCGGACCAGCACTCCGCGCCGGTCGCTGGGATCGGGCAGCCGCTCGACCAGGCCCTTCTGCGCCAGCCGGTCGATACGGTTCGTCATCGTGCCGGAGGTGACCAAGGTCTGGGTCAACAGTTGTCCGGGAGAGAGCTGATACGGGGCGCCGGCGCGCCGCAGCGAGGTCAGTACGTCGAACTCCCACGGCTCCAGCGCATGCTCCGAGAACGCGATCCGGCGCGCGCGGTCGAGATGGCGGGCCAGCCTGCTGACACGGCTGAGGACCTCGAGCGGTTCCACGTCGAGGTCGGGGCGCTCTCGGCGCCATGCCGCTACCAGTCGGTCGACCTCGTCCTCCATGACGATCAGTGTAGAGGGTCCCTCGACATGAAGTCTCTTGACGTCAAGATATATCCGGGTGCAGGCTGGGAGCCGAACCGCCGCAGGCCGCTCCGGCAGGCCGGCCGACCCGTAACCGCGATGGGGGCCTGACCATGCACTCCGTACCGTCCGAACCGTCCGCAGCGTCCGTACCTCCCGTACCTCCGGCGCTGTCCGTACCTCCCGCACCTCCCGCGCCGACCTGGGATCCGGCCCAGTACCTCAGGCACGCAGGCCACCGCAGCCGCCCGTTCCTGGACCTGCTGGCCCGCGTTCCCGAACCGCCCGCCGCCGAGTCCGCTGAGTCCGCGGGGTCTGCCGGGCCTGCCGGATCTACCGGGCCTCTCAGGATCGCCGACCTCGGCTGCGGCCCGGGCAATGTCACCGCGCTGATCGCCGACCGCTGGCCGGCCGCCCGTATCACCGGCTTCGACAACTCGCCGGAGATGCTCGACCGGGCGAGGAAGGAGTACGCCGGCGCCACGCCGGGCGGTGGCGCGATGGACTTCCGGTCCGCCGACCTCACGCACTGGACGCCCGCCGAACCGTACGGTCTGATCGTCTCCAACGCCGCTCTCCAATGGGTTCCCGGCCACGCCGACTCCTTCGCCCGATGGCTCGACGGCCTCGCGCCCGGCGGCATCTTCGCCTTCCAGGTGCCCGGCAACTTCAGCTCGCCGAGCCATGCGCTCCTCGCCGAGCTGTGTGAATCCCCGCGCTGGCGCGACCGGCTGGCCCGTCCCGACCGGCGCGTCAACGCCGTACTGGAACCCGCCGACTATCTCGCGCGCCTGACGGACCTCGGCTGCACGGCGGACGTCTGGGAGACCACCTACGTCCAGCAGCTCACCGGCGAGGACCCGGTCCTCGACTGGGTGAAGGGAACGGCGCTACGGCCCGTCCTCACCGCGCTCGACGGCGACGCGCGGGCAACGATGGATTTCACCGCCGAGTACCGCGCCCTGCTCCGCGAGGCCTACCCACCGGGCCCTCACGGCACGGTCTTCCCCTTCCGCCGCATCTTCGCCGTCGCCCACAAGAAGCCCTGAGCCGTGATCACCGCCGTCGAGGCCTACGCACAACGCCTCAAAGCCCTGGGCGCCCCGGTCACCTGGGACGACAATCTCCCAGGCCACCAACGCTTCTACTCACGCGACCCGGTAGGCAACCGCCTGGAATTCCTGGAACCGTCGATCTGACCCATCCGCGTGCGGACCGTCTGACACGGCCGACCCGAGGCCGCGCTCACGGCGCGCCGAGTGCCCGGCGTGCGCGCGTGATGATGCGGTGGGCGTCGGCGTCGTAGACCGCGGATTCGCGCAGGGTGTCCCACACCCTGATGTACGTCGCGATGCCGACGGGATCGTCGATCCACAGCTCGGCGTGCCAGTCCTCCGTAATGACGAGGCGGTTATCGAAGATCCAGAAACCATTTGCGGGCGGGATCTTGAGCGAGGCGTTGAGGGGGACGATCCCCAACTCCACGGTGTCCATGCCGATCACGCCGGTCAACCTGTCGAGTTGCGCGGCGAGTACCGGGGGCGGGCACACCAGAGGATGCAGAGCCGCTTCCCACATGATGATCCTGTGCTTCTTGCCCGTCTCGTAGAGACTCGCTTGGCGCTTCATCCGAGCCCGGACCGCGGCCTCCGTATCACGGGGAGACCGGTGCAGGTCGGCATAGCGGATGAAGATGTGCCGTGCGTAATCGGCGGTCTGGAGCGAGCCCACGACCATTGATCCCGACCAGGCACGGAAGGTTCTCGTCCGGTCGAACTCCGCGTTCAGCGTGTCCTGTACGGCCTTGTGCCCGGAGGCGAGTTGGCGACGCCATGAGCGCGTGTGGGATTCGAGACCCGCCAGACGCGAGGTCAGCTCCTCGCCCGCCTCGGGCTGCTCTGTCGCCTTGGCCCATTCCCGCAAGTCCTCGGCCGTGGCGGTCTGCTTGCCGTTCTCAAGCTTGCTGACCTTGGACTGTGGCCAGCCAAGGCGGTCCGCGAGCTGAGTGCCCGTGAGCGACTTCGAGGTGCGCAGCTCACGCAGCCTGATGCCGAGAGCCACCCGAGCCTGCTGAAAGTCGCTCACAGGCACTCTTCTCTACTCCGTGGGCGGGATACCCGTGGCGTTCTCCTGGTACGGGACGGCATAGTGCCAGGCGGCGTCGCGCGCCTGGGCGTAGCGCAGCACGGTGGCCGGTTCGGTGATCAGCTCTACATCAAGGAGCTGGTCGTCATCGTCGAATCGGAGCAGGGCGACCAGCCGCGAGTCGAAGAGCCAGAAATCCTCTTCAGGCAGGCGCAGCCTGTCGGCCTCGCCTCGTGTCAGGGTGTGGATGACTTCGCCTACCGCGCTGTTCCGGCGCGCGTTGTCCAGGAGGTACAACTGCCCGGTGGTTGGAGGGTTGTCCAGAATCCTCACCCGCTCGAAGCGCTTACCGAGGGCGACCTGCTCGCGGCGCCCGGCGCACCACTCGGCGTCGACCCCGTCCCATTGTACGGGCTCACCTCGCGTGAACTGCGCGTATGTCTCCGTGAGTTCGTCCGATCCGTACCGGCGGCGGGACTCCAGCCGCCATGCCGTGTGCTTGAAGGACGTGAAGAGCTGAGCGAATGCGTCCAGTCCGATGATGTGTGGCATGCGGTCCTTCGGCGCGAAGTCCGTGAGGAGTTCGCGCGGTACGACGATGGCGGTCTCACCGTCGGAGAGGTGCTGGAGCTGGGCGATGTCCTCGGGAGCGGTCAGGGGCGGGCCGTGAACGATGACCTCTCCCGTGTCCAGGTCTTCGTGGACGGACGGGCATCCGTCCAATCCTGAGCCCGTCCCGTTGAAACGCAGGCGTCGTGCCATGACCGGTGTCCCTTCGCGTGCGGAGAGTGATCAACTCAGCATGGTTGGGCTGCCACTCGTGCGCCATAGGGTGCACCCCTGCCTCGTGAGAATGAAGGTGAATCGCCTCACTCCTTGTGCGAATAGACGCGAATATTCCGCAGCGACCACGTCGTTCTGTCCCTAGCGTCCCGTTCATGACCAGTCTCCGCGAGCCCCTGATCCAGGTCACCGATCCCGGCGCGGCAGTGACGAAGCTTCGTGCCGCCCTTACGCGCGTGGGGATCGTCCTGCCGTCCCTGGGCGTCGACGATGCCTCTCCCGGACTCGCTCTGATCGAACTCGGCAGAGTGCGTGCGGATGTGGCGGAAAGGCTCGCGGAAGCGATCGGCCGCGGCGCGCCGGATGAGTGAGTACACGGTGCCGGGCGTCGGCGCGTGGGTGGTGGACACCGAGCGGGACGCCATCGGGGAGGTGCTGGCACGCCGCAGCGCATACGTCCAGCTCAGAGCCCCGGGCGGCGGAACCGAGTGGGACGCCGATCCCGCTTGCCTCCGGGCGGCCAACCGTAGTGAAGAGCTGTTGGCCCGCGTTATAGAGCGCAACCGCAGAACACGTCTGTGACGAGCGCGTGCGTGCGGATGCCGACCTCCGTATCGCCGTAGGCGCGCTGGCGCGCAAACGCCGTACCTGGGATCCCCGCTCCGACGCCACCTCGTGACGGACGCCGCGACGCCGCGCCTGATCAGGCCCCTATCAGACGAAGGAGTCAGACTCATGTCCCTCTTACGCCCCACATTCGCATGGCTGGAGATCACCGGCCTGTGCAACGAGAAGTGCCGTCACTGCTACGCGAGTTCATCGCCGCAGGGTGATCACGGCAGCATGACGGATGCCGACTGGCGCCGCGTTGTCGGCCAATTGAAAGGTATGGGCGTCAGGCACGTGCAGTTCATCGGCGGAGAGCCGACACTCCATCCGGCGCTGCCCGAACTCATCCGGTACGCGCTCGCGAGCGGAATGCTGATCGAGGTGTTCTCCAACCTGACGCATATCACGGACTCCGTCTGGGACGCGCTGAAACTGCGCGGAGTCCGGCTGGCATTCAGCTACTACAGCGACAACGCCGACGACCACGATGATGTGACCATGGCGCGTGGCTCCCATGCCAGGACCCGTGCCAATGTCGCGAAGGCTCGACGGCTCGGCATTCCTCTGCGTGGCAGCGTCATCGGAGTACTCGAAGGCCAGCGGGCCGAGCAGGCCCGTGGCGATCTCTTGGGGCTGGGGATCCGTGATGTGCGCCGGGATCGCATCCGCCCCTTCGGACGCGGTGCGGACGGTAAGGATCCTCGCATGGACAAGCTCTGTGGCCGATGCGGCAGAGGAAAGTTCGCGATCAGCCCTGACGGCGAGGTCTGGCCGTGCGTCTTCGCCCGGTGGATGGCTCTCGGCAACGTCCATGAGCAGAGCCTCGAAGAGATCTACATGGGGATCCCCATGCGCGCTGCTCGTGCGGAACTCCAGTCACTGTTCCCGGACACAGGTGTGTCGATGTCCCCGACGTGTCTGCCGGATTGCAATCCGGCATTCGAGTCGTGCAGTCCGCAGACGGTATGTGCTCCCGATGCGTCATGTGGCCCCACGAACGGCGGCAGCGGCGGTGGTGAGGGTGGAAAACAGTTCCACGGCCCTTTGGGCGCACCTGGGAGATCGGTCCGATACTACAATCCGGGGATCTCCGATACGGACTGCTGATCCGGCACACGGGAATCGCGTCACTCGTGGGGAAAATTTCCCGGTTCGGAGGCGATCACGCAGTGGCGCCGATAGCGTCGGCGGCGCACGATCCGGACATGAACACGGAGCCCGCATGACGAGTGACATCCTGTACCTGGCACGACGCGACGCGTATGCCGCGTTTCTGACCGCGGCGGACGCCGAATCCAATGTCGCCTGGCACCGGGTCGACGGGCGGTTCGCCGACGACGGTCAGGTGGTCGCCGCGATCGATGCGGCGTACGCGGCCACTCGTGGCGCCTTCAATCTCATCGATGTCGAAGGTGTCGGTCCGGTCAAGGAGGCCCGCACTCTGCTGGAGCAGCTGGCGGCGCTGAACAAGGACGGCAATGAGCGGCCGGACTGGAAGAACTACAAGGCAGCGCGGGAACTGTTCGTCGAAGCGGCCTCTGCGTATCTGCGGGGAATGGCCCGGGAACTCGGCTGAGGAGCCACACGACACGGCCCAGGTGCGCTGCCGTCCTGGCCGACCGGTGACATGGCGATGACAGTCCTCGGATATAACGGGCACGCAGGGTGGTGAACCGGCGGTTGATGGGCGTACGTCCTCTCACATGGTCCCGGGCGGTCCGGGAGCAGGTGGGGGGAGTTGGACCGATGCGTTCCGAGAGTCGTACAGCCAGACGTGTCCGTA
Source organism: Streptomyces sp. NPDC059743 (assembly GCF_042732975.1). Lineage (NCBI taxonomy): Bacteria > Bacillati > Actinomycetota > Actinomycetes > Kitasatosporales > Streptomycetaceae > Streptomyces > Streptomyces sp. NPDC059743. The sequence goes on from NZ_JBHWGS010000002.1 coordinate 405,675, forward strand.
ACCGTCTTGTCGTCGCGGCCACGGCCGCCGCTCTGGTGTTCGCCGTCACCGGGTGCGAGGAGACCACGTCGGCCGGTGGCGCGGGTGCGCCTGCCGAGGTTGCGACGGCGGACCCGACGGCGGCGGCGGGCGATCCCAGTGCTTCCGGCGAAACCTCGGCGGCCGGCAGTGACAGCCCGGCGAGCGGCGAACCGACGGCGGCGGACACGCCAACGGAGGACTCGGCGGGCACGCCCGCAGGCGCGGCCTCGGGTACGCCGACGCGTTTTCTCAAGCTCACCGAGGGCTACCCCATGCCGAACGATGTGCTGATCAGCGTCACCGATGTCATGGCGGCCGATCGCTCGGGCGGTGTGGCCGCGCCCGCGGGCTCGCAGCGCAAGTATGTGGCCGTCCAGATCACCAACGAGGGCACGCGACCGCTGAAGGTGGACGGCCGGGTCCAGGTCACCGTCAAGCGGCACGACAACGGCAAGGCCATGAAGCAGGTCGACTGGTTTCCCGAGGAGGACTCCGAAGGCGCCGGATTCTTCGTCCTCGACGTGGAGCCGGGCGCACAGGAGGACGCGCGCGGATTCGCCTTCGAGGACTCGGGATTCGACGCGGGCTACGAGATCTACGTAACGCTGGACCAGCCCGGAAGCCCCGCCTACCCGGCGAAATTCCTGTACGCGCCCCCGCCCGCGTCATAAGCCATGACCAGAGGCCGGCGGGCCCCGGGCCCCGGAAGCCGTGAACGCCGTGCAGGTGGCATCCCCTGTACGGCGTTCACGTACGGCGTTCGCGCACCGCGCTCACGCGGATCAGATCTTGCGGTGGCCTATCAGCCGCGGCTTCGGCTCCAGTCCCTCCAGACCGTGCCACGCCAGGTTCACCAGATGCGCCGCCACCTCGGCCTTCTTCGGCCGCCGTGTGTCCACCCACCACTGGCCGGTCAGCGCCACCATGCCCACCAGCGCCTGCGCGTACAGCGGCGCCAGCTTCGGGTCGAAGCCGCGTGCCTTGAACTCCATACCGAGAATGTCCTCGACCTGAGTGGCGATATCGCTGATCAGCGACGCGAAGGTGCCCGTGGACTGCGCGACCGGGGAGTCACGGACCAGGATGCGGAAGCCGTCCGTATACGTCTCGATATAGTCGAGCAGCGCGAACGCGGCCTGTTCCAGCAGCTCACGAGGGTGCCCGGCGGTCAGCGCACCGGTCACCATGTCCAGGAGCTGACGCATCTCGCGGTCCACGACCACCGCGTACAGCCCTTCCTTGCCGCCGAAGTGCTCGTACACGACGGGCTTGGACACGCCGGCCTTCGCCGCGATCTCCTCCACCGACGTGGCCTCGAAGCCCTTCTCGGCGAAGACCGTACGGCCGATGTCCAGCAGCTGCTCACGGCGTTCCGCACCGGTCATCCGGACCCGGCGGGCGCGTCGGCTCCCGGTGGTCCGGCCCTTCTCGGTGCTGCCCTGCTTGCTGGTACTGCCGTCGATCGCCACGGTGCCCATCATGCCTTGGCAGGTGCGTTCTTGCGGCGGGAGTCCACACGGGAAGCGCTGGGCCAGCGCACGTCCGACGCCCAGCCCAGCAGCTCGAACCAGCGGATGATCCTGGCACTGGAATCGACCTGGCCCCGGAGCACGCCGTGCCGCGCGCTGGTCGGGTCCGCGTGGTGCAGGTTGTGCCACGACTCGCCGCAGGACAGGACCGCGAGCCACCACACATTGCCCGAACGGTCACGCGACTTGAAGGGACGCTTGCCGACCGCGTGACAGATCGAATTGATCGACCAGGTGACATGGTGCAGCAGCGCCACCCGGACCAGAGAGCCCCAGAAGAACGCCGTGAAGGCGCCCCACCAGGACATCGTCACCAGCCCGCCGACCAGCGGCGGAAGCGCCAGCGAGACGACCGTCCACAGCGCGAACTGCCGGGAGATCGAGCGGATGGCCGGATCCTTGATCAGATCAGGCGCGTACTTGTGCTGCGGTGTCTGCTCCTCGTCGAACAGCCAGCCGATATGCGCCCACCACAGTCCCTTGAGCAGGGCCGGCAGCGTCTCGCCGAAGCGCCAGGGCGAGTGGGGATCACCCTCGGCGTCCGAGTACTTGTGATGCTTGCGGTGGTCCGCCACCCAGCGGACCAGCGGGCCCTCCACGGCGAGTGAACCGGCCACGGCGAGCGCGATCCGCAGCGGGCGGCTCGCCTTGAAGGAACCATGCGTGAAGTAACGGTGATAGCCGATCGTGACGCCATGGCAGCCGATGTAGTACATGACCACCATCAGGCCCAGATCGAGCCAGCTCACCCCTCCCCACATCCAGGCCAGCGGCACCGCCGCGAGCAGGGCGAGAAAAGGGATGGCGATGAAGAGCAGCAGAGCGATCTGCTCGATGGTCCCCTTGTTGTCCCCGCCGAGCGTGGCGGAGGGCAGCGGAGCACCGTCGGCGGGCTGGGGAGGAAGGGAGGAATCTTCGATCACATCGGGGGGTGTGGTCATTGGGGGTCCCCTGGGGTGAGGAATGGGCCTGGGGTGAGGAATGGGGCGAAACTGGAGCGGAAACCTCGATACGGGTGCGTAACCTACGGCATCGTAAGTATGGCAGCGCCGAACGCCGCGACAAGAGGCCTGTGGATAACACCAGGCGAAGGACACCTATCCTTGTGGTCGTCGGACAGCGCGGTCCGCAAAGTCTCCAGAACCCTCCAGACGTGCTCAAACACTGCAAGGAGCCGCACCTGTGAGCAGTGCCGACCAGACCTCATCCGCCAGCGCGGTGACACCGTCCGCCAGCGCGGAACTGCGCTCAGACATCCGCCGTCTAGGTGACCTGCTGGGCGAGACACTCGTACGCCAGGAAGGCCCGGAGCTTCTCGACCTGGTCGAGCGCGTACGCGCGTTGACACGCGAGAACGGCGAGGCCGCGGCCGAACTCCTCGGCGACACCGACCTGGAGACCGCGGCCAAGCTGGTACGCGCCTTCTCCACCTACTTCCATCTCGCCAATGTCACCGAACAGGTGCACCGCGGCCGGGAGATGCGCGAACGGCGCGCGGCCGAGGGCGGGCTGCTGGCCCGTACGGCCGACCGGCTCAAGGACGCCGATCCGGAGCATCTGCGCGAGACCGTCAAGAACCTCAACGTACGGCCCGTGTTCACCGCGCACCCGACCGAGGCCGCGCGCCGCTCCGTACTGAACAAGCTCCGCCGCGTCGCCGAACTGCTGGAGGCACCGGTCATCGCCTCCGACCGGCGCCGCCACGATCTGCGGCTCGCCGAGTCCATCGACCTGATCTGGCAGACCGACGAACTCCGCGTCGTACGGCCCGAGCCCGTCGACGAGGCGCGCAACGCCATCTACTACCTGGACGAGCTGCACGTCGGCGCCGTCGGCGACGTCCTGGAGGACCTCGTCGGCGAGCTGGAGCGCGTCGGCGTCGAACTGCCGCCGGGCACCCGCCCGCTCACCTTCGGCACCTGGATCGGCGGCGACCGCGACGGCAATCCCAATGTCACTCCCCAGGTCACCCGCGAGGTGCTGATCCTCCAGCACGAGCACGGCATCACCGACGCGCTGGGACTGATCGACCAGCTCCGCGGCCAGCTCTCCAACTCCATCCGCTACACCGGCGCCACCGAGGAACTGCTCACCTCCCTGCGGACCGATCTGGAACGGCTCCCCGAGATCAGCCCCCGCTACAAGCGGCTCAACGCCGAGGAGCCCTACCGCCTCAAGGCGACCTGCATCCGCCAGAAGCTCGTCAACACTCGCGAGCGCCTCGCCAAGGGCACACCGCACGACGACGGCCGCGACTACCTCGGCACCGCCGAACTGCTCGACGACCTCACCCTCATCCAGACCTCCCTGCGCGAGCACCGCGGCGGCCTCTTCGCCGACGGCCGCATGGACCGTACGATCCGTACGCTCGCCGCCTTCGGCCTCCAGCTCGCCACCATGGACGTACGGGAACACGCCGACGCCCACCACCATGCGCTCGGACAGCTCTTCGACCGGCTCGGCGAGGAGTCCTGGCGCTACAGCGACATGCCGCGCGAGTACCGGCAGAAGCTGCTCGCCAAGGAACTGCGCTCCCGCCGCCCGCTCGCACCGAGCCCGGCGCCTCTCGACGCCGCGGGACACAAGACGCTCGGTGTCTTCCTCACCGTCAAGGAAGCCTTCGAGCGCTTCGGTCCCGAGGTCATCGAGTCGTACATCATCTCCATGTGCCAGGGCGCCGACGATGTCTTCGCCGCCGCCGTACTGGCCCGCGAGGCCGGACTGATCGATCTGCACGGCGGCTGGGCGAAGATCGGCATCGTGCCGCTGCTGGAGACCACCGACGAGCTGCGCGCCGCCGATGTCATTCTTGATGAAATGCTCGCCGATCCCTCCTACCGCAGACTCGTCTCACTGCGCGGCGACGTCCAGGAGGTCATGCTCGGCTACTCCGACTCCTCCAAGTTCGGCGGCATCACCACCTCCCAGTGGGAGATCCACCGCGCCCAGCGCCGGCTGCGCGACGTCGCCCACCGCCATGGCGTACGGCTGAGGCTCTTCCACGGCCGCGGCGGCACCGTCGGCCGTGGCGGCGGGCCCTCGCACGACGCGATCCTCGCCCAGCCCTGGGGCACGCTGGAGGGCGAGATCAAGGTGACCGAACAGGGCGAGGTCATCTCCGACAAGTATCTGATCCCGTCCCTGGCCAGGGAGAACCTCGAACTGACCGTCGCCGCCACCCTCCAGGCCTCGGCTCTGCACACCGCGCCGCGCCAGTCCGGCGAGGCACTGGCCCGCTGGGACGCGGCGATGGACATCGTCTCCGACGCCGCGCACGCCGCGTACCGCAGGCTGGTCGAGGATCCCGACCTGCCCGCGTATTTCTTCGCCTCCACGCCCGTCGACCAGCTCGCCGACCTCCACCTCGGCTCCCGTCCCTCCCGCCGGCCCGACTCCGGCGCCGGTCTCGACGGACTGCGGGCCATCCCATGGGTCTTCGGCTGGACCCAGTCACGGCAGATCGTGCCGGGCTGGTACGGCGTCGGCTCCGGACTGAAGGCGCTGCGCGAGGCCGGGCCGGACACCGTGCTGGACGAGATGTACGAGCACTGGCACTTCTTCCGGAACTTCCTCGCGAACGTCGAGATGACACTCGCCAAGACGGACCTGCGGATCGCCCGCCACTACGTGGACACACTGGTGCCGGACGAGCTGAAGCATGTCTTCGCGGACATCGAGACGGAGCACGCGCTCACCGTGGCGGAGGTGCTGCGGATCACCGGCGGCGAGAAGCTCCTCGACTCCAACCCGGCGCTCCAGCAGACCTTCGCGATCCGGGACGCCTATCTCGACCCGATCTCCTATCTCCAGGTCTCGCTGCTGGCACGCCAGCGCGCGGCGGCCGAGCGCCAGGAGAGCCCGGATCCGCTGCTCGCGCGGGCGCTGCTGCTGACGGTCAACGGGGTCGCGGCGGGACTGCGCAACACGGGCTGACCAGGGTTTGGCTACGGGACCGTCCCGCTCCGGGCTTCCGGAGCGGGACGGTTTCAGTTTGTACGTTTGTACGGGTACGGTGCGCGCGGCCGGTCAGACCGCGAAGAACGCGGCCAGCAGCAGCGCGCCGCCCGCCAGCGCCGTCCCCCAGGCCGTACGGGTCAGTCCCAGCCCGCCGCCGATGATCAGGGAAGCCAGCAGCAGCGCTCCGCCGAGCGGGACCCACGCGTACAGCAGACCGGGCGTACCCGTACGCACCAACTCGTCCGTATCGGGCTTCACCACGACCGGGAACCGCTCGCCCTTCTTCACGGCCACCGACTGCTCGATCGTCATCCCGGCGCGCGGACCCTGCGGTCCGTCCGGATCGTAGGGCCCGGTGCAGCTCTGGTCCGCGCAGCGCTCCACCGTCAGCGTGCCGTGCTCACGGCCCTTGGCGAGCACCACATGCTGGGCCGAGGTCCAGGACGACCAGACGCCCGCGACCAGGAGCAGCAGGGCGACACAGGCCATCGCCGCCCGGCGGCCGAACGACAGCATGCGGTCGGAATTGCTCCGCTTCCCCTTCATAGGGCGGGATCTTTGGCCATGGGCGCACGCCTGGTCAACTTCCGGCCGCGGAACGACAGGGAATGCGGAGGTTGTCAGGAGTTGTACGTGCTCAGGACGGGCGTGCGCGGGACATGCTCAGGAGCTGTGCGTGCTCACGAGAGGCCCGCTCAATACGCGCTCAGGAGTTGTATGTGCTCTGGGCGCGCTCCAGGCCCTCCAGCACCAGCGCCTCCACCGCGTCCGCCGCCCGGTCCACGAAGTAGTCCAGTTCCTTGCGCTCCGTCGACGAGAAGTCCTTCAGCACGAAGTCGGCCACCTGCATCCGGCCCGGCGGCCGGCCGATCCCGAACCGCACGCGGTGGTAGCCGGGACCCATCGCCTTCGTCATCGACTTCAGCCCGTTGTGGCCGTTGTCCCCGCCGCCCAGCTTCAGCCGCAGCGTGCCGTAGTCGATGTCCAGCTCGTCATGGACCGCGACGATCCGCTCCGTCGGCACCTTGTAGAAGTCACGCAGCCCGACGACCGGGCCACCGGAGAGATTCATGTACGAGGTGGGCTTGGCCAGCACGACACGGCGGCCCGCGGGACCGGGCGGACCGATACGGCCCTCGACCACCGTGGCCTGCGCCTTCTGCGCCCGCCGGAACGAGCCGCCGATACGGGCCGCCAGCAGATCGGCCACCATGAACCCGACATTGTGCCGGTTGGCCGCATAGCCGGGACCCGGGTTGCCCAGGCCCACGACCAGCCAGGGGGCATTGGCATCTGTCGTCATCCGCGCTGCGTCTCCTCGCATACGTATACGGGTGGTGCGTCAGGTGCTCCGTACAGGCGAACGGGGTGGCAGGGCCGTCGGCGGCCCTGCCACCCCGTGGGGCACAGCGTACGGATCAGGCCTCGGCGCCCTCGGCGGCGCCCTCGCCCTCCGCGGCCGGCTCCTCGGCCTGCGCGGCCAGGATCTGGATGACGACCGCGTCCTCGTCCGTGACCAGCGTGGTGCCGGACGGCAGCGGGACATCCTTGGCCACGATCGAGTCACCGGCGCCCAGTCCCGCGACGGAGACCGTGACGGACTCCGGGATGTGGGTGGCCTCGGCCTCGACGGTCAGGGTGTTGAGCACGTTCTCCAGCAGGTTGGCGCCCGGCGCCAGCTCGCCCTCGGTGTGCACCGCGACCTCGACGGTGACCTTCTCGCCGCGCTTCACCGCGAGCAGGTCGACATGCTCGATGAAGCCCTTGATCGCGTTGCGCTGCACAGCCTTCGGGATCACCAGCTCCTGGCGGCCCTCGATGTCCAGACCGAGCAGCGCGTTCGCGGTCTTCAGCGCCATCATCAGGTCGTGGCCCGGCAGGGTCACATGGACGGTGTCGGCGCCGTGGCCGTAGATGACCGCGGGAACCCTGTTGGCGCGACGCGTACGGCGGGCGGCGCCCTTGCCGAACTCGGTACGGATCTCGGCGCTGATCTTGACTTCAGCCATGGCTGCACTCCTCGTAGAAACGGGCGGAAGGTGACCGGAATCGGCCGTCACCCGGCCACGACAGGCCTGCTACGAAGAGCGCGTCGATAACGGACCGCCGCACCGGAACAGTGCGGCCTCCCTCGCCGAGCAACTCGCTGAGTCTACCCGGCGGGGAGGCCGCCTCAGAAATCGATCTACGGGCACCGGTCAAGGGCCGGGCGCGGAGGTGCTGCGCCTCTTGTGATTACGCCTGCCGTGCTACGCCTGCTCCTCGAAGAGGCTCGTCACCGAGCCGTCCTCGAAGACCTCACGGACCGCACGGGCGATCGTCGGCGCGATCGACAGAACCGTGATCTTGTCCAGATCCAGATTGCCCGGATCCGGCAGTGAATTCGTGAACACGAACTCGCTCACCTGCGAGTTCTTCAGCCGGTCGGCCGCCGGACCCGACAGCACGCCGTGCGTCGCCGTCACGATCACATCCTCCGCGCCATGCGCGAACAGCGCCTCCGCCGCGGCGCAGATCGTGCCACCCGTGTCGATCATGTCGTCGACCAGGACACAGACCCGGCCCGCCACATTGCCGACCACCTCGTGGACCGTCACCTGATTCGCGACGTCCTTGTCGCGCCGCTTGTGGACGATCGCCAGCGGCGCGCCCAGCCGGTCGCACCAGCGGTCCGCGACCCGCACCCGGCCCGCGTCCGGAGAGACCACCGTCAGCTTCGACCGGTCCACCTTCCCCGCCACATAGTCCGCCAGGACCGGCAGCGCGAAGAGATGGTCCACCGGACCGTCGAAGAAGCCCTGGATCTGGTCCGTGTGCAGATCCACGGTCAGGATCCGGTCGGCGCCCGCGGTCTTCATCAGATCCGCCACCAGCCTGGCCGAGATCGGCTCCCGGCCGCGGTGCTTCTTGTCCTGACGGGCATAGCCGTAGAAGGGAACGATCACCGTGATGCTCCGGGCCGAGGCCCGCTTCAGAGCATCGATCATGATGAGCTGTTCCATGATCCACTTATTGATCGGAGCCGTATGGCTCTGGATCAAGAAGCAGTCCGCACCGCGCGCCGACTCCTGATACCGGACATAGATCTCACCGTTGGCGAAATCAAATGCCTTGGTGGGGACAATCCCCACACCCAGTTGATGGGCAACCTCCTCGGCCAGCTCGGGGTGGGCGCGGCCGGAAAAGAGCATCAGCTTCTTCTCGCCGGTCGTCTTGATCCCGGTCACAGCACTGTCTCCTCAGACGTGTTGATGGCCGCTGTGCCCGCGTGTCGCCTTGCGAGCCAGCCGAATCGTGCAGATATCACGGTACGCCGAGATCGGCGCATCTGTTTCCGGTCAGCTTCCGGAGCTTCCGGTCAGCTCTCGTTCTCGGCGCTCTCCGGTGCCGTACGAGCCGCCTCGGCCGCCTGCGCCGCGGCGCTCCCCGGACGCTTGCGGGCCACCCAGCCCTCGATATTCCGCTGCTGGCCCCGGGCGACGGCCAGCGCACCGGCCGGAACGTCCTTCGTGATCACCGAACCGGCCGCGGTGTACACACCGTCCCCAACCGTGACGGGCGCCACAAACATATTGTCCGACCCGGTCCGGCAGTGAGAGCCGATCGTCGTGTGGTGCTTGCGCACACCGTCGTAGTTCACAAAGACACTCGCGGCACCGATGTTCGTGTGCTCGCCGATCGTCGCGTCCCCCACATACGACAGATGCGGCACCTTCGTGCCCTCACCGATCGTCGCGTTCTTCATCTCCACATACGTACCGGCCTTCGACCGCACCCCGAGCCGCGTACCCGGCCGCAGATAGGCGTACGGACCGACCATCGCCGCCTCGCCCACCACCGCGCCGTCCGCGACCGTGTTGTCCACCCGGGCGCCCGCGCCGACCTGCGTATCCCGCAGCCGCGAATTCGGCCCCACCTCGGCGCCCTCGGCCAGATGCGTCGACCCGAGAAGCTGGGTGCCCGGATGCACCACCACGTCCGGCTCGAACGTGACCGTCACATCCACGAACACCGACGCCGGATCGACCACCGTCACTCCCGCCAGCATCGCCCGCTCCAGCAGCCGCTCATTCAGCAGCCGACGCGCCTCCGCGAGCTGCACCCGGTTGTTGATCCCCAGGATCTCCCGGTGATCGACCGCGACCGACGCGCCCACCCGGTGCCCGGCCTCCCGCAGAATGCCCAGCACATCCGTGAGGTACTCCTCGCCCTGGCTGTTGTCCGTACGGACCTTGCCCAGCGCGTCCGCGAGAAGCTGCCCGTCGAAGGCGAAGACGCCCGAATTGATCTCCCGGATCGCGCGCTGCGCCTCGGTGGCGTCCTTGTGCTCCACGATCGCGGTGACCGCGCCGCTGACGCCGTCCCGGACGATCCGCCCGTAGCCGGTCGAGTCCGGGACCTCGGCGGTCAGTACGGTCACGGCGTTGCCGTCGGCGGCATGGGTCGCGGCGAGCGCCCTGAGCGTCTCGCCGGTCAGCAGCGGCGTGTCACCGCATACGACGACCACGGTCCCGTCGGGCGTCCCGCCCAGCTCCTGAAGCCCGATCCGCACGGCATGCCCGGTGCCGTTCTGCTCGGCCTGATAGGCGGTGCGCACGCCCTCGTACACGGCGGAGAGATGCCCCTCGACCTGCTCCCGCGCATGCCCCACAACAACGACAAGCTGCTCGGGCCCCAGCTCACGGGCCGCGGCCACGACATGTCCGACGAGCGAACGCCCGCAGACCTCATGCAGAACCTTGGGAGTCTTCGACTTCATGCGGGTCCCTTCACCCGCTGCGAGAACGACGACGGCTGCCGGGCGGTTGGCGCTCACGGGAATGCCCTTCGGCTTTCGGGTGGTGGACAACCGCAGGATACCGGGGGGTTTCGCCCCGGAAACGAGGACGGGTCCCGACCGGTGAGGTCGGGACCCGAACTGAGCAGCTCCCGGGGAAGGAATCGAACCCTCATTCAATGGACCAAAACCATTTGTCCTGCCTTTAGACGACCCGGGATAGTTTGTCGCCTATGCCCGATTTGAGACATCAGGCTTGAGTGCAGCCCCTACTATGCCGTACCACCAGCCCTCGATGCGACGGTAAAGGTCGGCGCTTTGCAGTACTCGAATGGTGAGGCACCCGGTCGCGGTTTGTGGTGGGGCGGTCGCCGGAAAATGAGGTGCGGGCGCCCGTAGGGTGGGAGACATGACCACAACGGGGGCGCATCAGGACGCCGCGGGAGTGACTCCCCGCGGTTTGTGGTGGTGGGGGCGGTGGCGCAGTGCCGTGCTGGATGTGGGGCTGGCGCTGGTGTCGGCGCTGGAGTGCGCGCTGGAGGGCGTCCGGTTCGCGGACACCGCCGCGCTGCCGGTGCCGCTCGGGGTGCTGTTCGGGCTGTTCGCCGGGGCTGTGCTGCTGGTGCGGCGGCGGTGGCCGTTCGCCGTGGTGCTGGTCTCGATCGCGATCACGCCGGCGGAGATGGGCTATCTGATGGGGCTGGTCGGGCTGTACACGCTCGCCGCCTCGGAGGCGCCGCGCCGGATCATCGGCGCGCTGGCCGGTATGTCGCTCGTGGGGACGCTGATCGTCACGTTCGTAAGGACCCGGCAGAACGTGATGGACACGGCGTTCGGCTCGACGGGCTGGTATGTGCCCGTGGTCGCGGTTCTGATGTCGGTGGGGCTGACCGCGCCGCCTGTGCTGTTCGGGCTCTATGTCGGCGCGAGACGGCGGCTGATGGAGAGCCTGCGGGAGCGGGCGGACAGTCTGGAGCAGGAGCTCTCGCTGCTCGCCGACCGTGCCGAGCAGCGCGCGGAGTGGGCGCGTACGGAGGAGCGGACGCGGATCGCGCGTGAGATGCATGACGTGGTGGCGCACCGGGTGAGCCTGATGGTGGTGCACGCGGCGGCGTTGCAGGCGGTGGCGTTGAAGGATCCGCCGAAGGCGGTGAAGAACGCCGCACTGGTGGGTGACATGGGTCGGCAGGCGCTGACGGAGCTGCGGGAGATGCTCGGGGTGCTGCGGGCCGGTGAGCAGGTGGCGGCTCGTAAGGCGGCGGACGGTTCGCCTGGTTCGCCGGAGGCGCCGTTCTCGCCGGCGGTTCCGCTGGCGGCTGTGGGACGGGCTGCTGCCGCGGCTGCCGCCGCCGCGGCCGAGGACGGTCCCGGCATGCCCGGTATGGGGGACATAGAGGCGCTGGTGGGCCAGTCCCGGGAGACGGGCATGGTGGTGGAGCTTTCGGTGCAGGGCGAGTCGCGTTCGTATGCGCCGGAGGTGGAGCAGACGGCGTACCGCGTGGTGCAGGAGGCGCTGACGAATGTGCTGAAGCACGCGGCGGGCGCGAAGGTGATGGTCCGCCTGGCGCACCGGGAGGCGGAGGTCGCGATGCAGGTGGAGAACGGGCCTTCGGACGGTGGCGCGCAGGACGCCGGGCTGCCGAGCGGCGGGAACGGTCTGGTGGGGATGCGGGAGCGGGTGCTGGCGCTGGGCGGCGTGTTCGTGTCGGGGGAGACGGACGCGGGCGGTTTCCGGGTGTCGGCGGTGCTGCCGGACCGGGCGCCGGCGTAGGGCGTTGCTTCGGTTCGGGTCCGCGTGAGGTGTTGCTGCGTAAGCCCGCCGGTTCGTGGGTCCCGTAAGCCCGTCGGCCCGTAAGCCCGGGCCCGCCGGCTGGCCGGTTCGTAAGCCCGCCAGCCCGCTCGGCGGCCCGCGAGCTCGCTCGTTCGTAAGCCCGCCCGTTCCCGGTCAGCCCGAGGTCAGTCTCGACGGTTCCATGCCCGTGAGCAGTGTGCCCAGTGCCTGGTCGAGGTCCGGGCCCAGGTACCAGTCGCCGGTGTGGTCGATGCTGAAGACGCGGCCGGTGGCGTCGATGGCGAGGACCGCCTGGCCGTCGTTCTCCTCGCCGAGCGGGCTGATCTCGGTGTCCAGGGACCGGCCGAGGTCCGCGAGCGTACGGGCGAGATGGAGGCCCGCCAGCGGGTCGATCAGTACGGAGGCGGGAGCTATCTGGCGGCCCGGTCCCGGCGCGGTGAGGCGCAGTCCGCCGAATTCCGCCCAGGCCTCGACGGCGGCGGGAAAGACGCTGAGCCGGTGTCCCGCGGGCGTGATGTGGGCGCGCAGGGCGTCGGCCCACTCCTCGGCCTGCCGCATGTCCCGGCGTCCCGGCTGCCAGCCCGCCTCGCGCAGCGCGGCGTCTACGGGCACGGGAAAGCGGGTGGTGTCGAGGTCGGGCATGCTCAGCCGTTCTGGGTCGGGTCGACGGGACGTACGCCGAAGTGGGCGAGCAGCGCCGAGCAGGAGCGGCAGGGTGGCGCGTAGCTGCCGTGGAGCGGGTCGCCGTCCTCGCGGATACGACGGGCCGTCAGTTTGGAGTGTTTGAGCGTTCGGCGTGCTTCGCCGTGGGTGAGAGGTTTGCGCCGGGCCCGTTTGGAGCGGTCGGCCTCGGCCGCGGTGAGGTGGCGGGAGAGCAGGATCGCTTCGGGACAGCGTCCGGTGAAACGTTCCCTTTGGCCACTGGTGAGGGTGTCGAGGAAGTCCTGTACGAGCGGATGGAGCTCGGGCGGCTGGTCGGCCTTGCCTCCGGTGCAGGTGAGGGTGGTCCGGCCGCGTACGGAGAGCGCGGCGGCGACGGCGGGCAGGATGCCGTCACGGCGCCTGTGGAGCACGGGCGGACGGTGTGGTTCGGTGGTGCTCCAGCCGAGGCGTGGGTCGCCGGATGCGTCTGTTGCTGCGGTGTGCAAGTGCTGTCCCCTCCCCGCGCCCGCGGCTGGTAGCCGCTGGTGTCACGCCCCCGGTTGTGTGGACAGACTGCCAAATGCGCCGGGCGGTCGGGAAGCTGGGGCGTGAATCATGGCGTGGCGTCGGCGCTGGGTCACGCGCCTGTGACCGTTGGTCACCGGTCCGAAGGACGGTTGGTGGCCGGTGCGGTGAATGGGTGGTGGCCGGTCCCGGGGACGGACGGTGGTCGGTTCCGGGGACGGTTGGTGGCCGGGGTGAACACGGGAAGGATTGCAGGGATGGGCGTGGCGGGGATTATCAGATTGGCCCTGTGGAGGAGCGCGGAGCCTCTCCTGTCCCACCGCATAGGCTGTGCGGAATCAGGGCTGTGGAACCAGCCGGAAGCAGCAGGGGGCAACCGCCATGACGACAGGTCGGCTCGGGCAGCAAGCCGCGCCACCGAACGCGGCCTACGCCGGGCAGGTCGTGCATTTCCCGGACCCGGTCCGGGCTTCCCGGCATCCCAGAGGGGTGCGGGTGGATGAGTCCGGCTATCCGGATTTCTCGCCGTACGCGCGCGCGGCGGCGGAGATAGCCGAGCCCCCGCAGGGGTTCGGTGTGGACGAGCTGCGGCTCACGGACTATGTGTCGGCCAATGCCGCGCTGCATGCCGCTGGGCATGAGCTGTGGGACACGATCCCTTCGGTGGCGACTCCGCACGGCTGGACCTGGCATCACCTTCCGGCCTCGCGTCGGCTGGTGCTGGTGCCGGTCGAGGTGAAGGCGCTGCTGCGGCATCACGGCGGGCTCGCGACGACGGCCGTGGACCATGGCAAGCGCGGCACGCGTCCGCTCCAGGAGACCCGTCCGGTGCACTTCGGGCTGCCGAAGGGCGCGGTGTCGGTCAGCGAGCAGCAACTGCAAGGTGTCGAGGAGGATCTGGGCTATCGGCTGCCCGGCCCGTATCGCGCGTTCCTGAAGGCGGCGGGCGGCTGCGCGCCGGTGGGCGCGGCGCTCGATCCGGAGCTGGGGCTGCTGGTGGACCAGCCGTTCTTCACGGTGCGCGAGGAGGCCGCGGTCAATGACCTGGTGTATGTCAACAAGTGCCTGCGGGACCACCTGACCAAGGACTATCTGGGTGTCGCCTTTGTCCAGGGCGGCATTCTCGCGGTGAAGGTGCGGGGCGACCGGGTGGGTTCGGTCTGGTTCTGCGCGTACGACGACGCCAGGGACCGGGACGGCTGGAGCGTGCAGGAGCGGGTGGAGCGGCTGCTGTTGCCCTGCGGTGAGGACTTCGACGCCTTTCTGCTGAGGCTGGCGGGCAGTCCGCCGGAGCTGGAGACCGTGGCGAACCTGATGGTGGACGGCGGCTTCGCGCGCGCCGTCCCGGTGGAGGGATGAGCGCGATGGTGACCTTCGCGCAGGCGCAGGAGCGCGCGGAAGAGTGGGTCAACGGCGATCTGCCCGGATATCAGCATCGGGAGGTCCGGGTAAGGGAGTTCGAGCTGGGCTTCGTGGTCTGGGCGGAGGACCGTGAGGCCGGGCCCAGGTCGGACGGCGGCCGGCAGCGGCTGGTCATCGCGCGGGACAGCGGCGAGGCCACGCTGTGGCCCGGGCTGCCGGTGGGCGAGGTGATCCGACGGTACGAGGAGGAGTACGGAGTGCCGGAGGCGCCGCCGGCCGCGCCGGAGCCGCCGCAGCGTATCGATCTGAATCAGACGTCGTTCCTGTTGAGCCCGCCGGAGTGGCTCCAGGAGGCGGCGGACAGACAGGCGCCTTCGGATCCTTCCTCGGCGGTGACGCGGTTGGCGGTTCCGGGCGCCGGACTGGCTTCCGGGCCCCCGGCCTCGCCTGTGGCGCCGTCCGCGGTGCCGCCTCAGTCCACGCCCTCGTCCTCGTTCTCGTCGCAGGGTGGCGGTTACAGCGGTGGCGCCGGCCATGCATACGAGCCCGCCGGGGCCACGCCCTGGGCCGGGACGGACACCAATGCCGCGGGCTCGGCCGACGAAGGTTCCGTACCGCTGCCCGCGACGGTCTTCGCGCCGCCGCTCTCCGGCTCGGACGACGACGACACTCCGCCGCCCGTCGTGGGCGCCGACGCACCGACCGCGCTGATGTCGGGAGGCAGCCAACTGCCGCCCACGGCGGTGAATCCGAGGCCGGGCAGGGACGGTGCCGGTGTCGGCGGCGAGCGCGGCGAAGCGGCGGCCGGCAGGGCTTCCGCAGCGCGGCCCGGTGGGCAGCACGGCGGGCAAGGCGGTGGCGCGGAGACTCCGCCGCCGACCGGCGCGCCCGGTGTTCCGGGTGCACGGCCGTCGGGCGGAGCGCCGTCGCAGTCGGGGCCGGGCGCGCCCGGTGCTCCGGCGGGCGGTTATCTGCCCACGCAGTTGGTCTCGAACACCGGTCCCGAGGGAGCACGGCCGCCCGGTCCGCCCTCGCCGCCCGGTCCGCCCGCTCCTCCTGGGCCGCCCGGTGCTCCGGGTGCGCCTTCCGAGGGAGCGCACCTGGCCGAGACGATGCTCGCCGGGCCGGGCCCGTCGGGGCCCGGCGCACCGAGGCCGCCCGGTCCTCCTGGTCCGCCCGGCCCGCCGGGACCTCCCGGTGGTCCTGGTACGCCTCCGGGCGGAGTGCAGCACGCGGAGACGGTGCTCGCCGATTCGCACCACGGCGGTCCAGGCGCCCCGCAGCCTCCTGGCCCACCCGGTCCGCCCGGCGCTCCGGGCACGCCTGCCCAGCCGCCCGGCCCTCCTGGTGCGCCCGGTGTGCCGCCCGGTGGAGGGCACCATGTCGCGGCGATGCCGGCAGGACCCGGCCAGGCCGGTCCCGTACCGCCGTCGGCTCCGCAGCCTCCTGGTCCGCCCGGTCCGCCCGGTCCGCTCGGGGCTCCTGGCGTACCGCCGGGCGTACCCGGTCACGTACCGCCGTCGGCACAGCCTCCGGCTGCGGCTGCGGCGTACGGCTATCCGCAGCAGCCGCCGTCCGGTCTGCCGACCGTCGGGCCCGGCTATCAGGCCGTGCTGCGCTATCGCGCGCCCGACGGCTCGGAGGCCCAGCTCATCCGGCGCTCCGCGCCCGGCACTCCGCATCCCGAGTGGCAGATCCTGCATGAGCTGCGCGCGCTGAACGTGCCGCCGCAGCAGGTGCTCGAACTGCACACGGAGCTGGAGTCGTGCGAGCTGCCCGGCGGTTACTGCGCACGGATGATCCGGGAGACCTGGCCGCAGGTGCGGATCACCAGTGTCGCGCCGTACGGTCAGGATCACGCGAGCCGGCAGCAGGGCATGCGTCATTTGCTGACTCATCAGGGCGAGTTGCATCAGGTGGCGGACGGGCCCGCGCGGCCCGCGCCGGTGCGTGCTCCGCTGCCGCAGTTGGCGCCCGCGCCGCCGGTTCCGCCGGAGGGAGTTGCGCAGGAGCTGATGGGTGCGTTCGGTCCGCAGGGCATCTGCCGGTTCGACCAGCGGGCGGTGTCCCGTCAGGGCGTACCGGAGATCGTGGCGCGCACGCTGGTATGGGCGGGACTGCCGGCCGACTTCGGGCCGTTCTTCTGGGCGCAGCCTCCGCAGCCGGTGGTGCCGACGCTGGCCGAGCTGGCCGCGCAGCGGCAGGTGCAGGCGGCGCCGGACGCGGGCTCGTATCTGGTGGTGGGCAGCGATTTCGGGCGCGCGCTCTGTGTCCAGTACGGCACGGCGCACATCATGGCGGTGCCGGTGGAGGCGGGCCCGGGCGGGCAGTCGGTGCCGCCGCAGTTCGTGAACACCGGACTGCCGGAGTTCACACGGTCGTTGGCGCTGCTGGGCCGGATGTGGCGGCTGCGCTTCGGGCTCAACCCGGAGCAGGCGGGCCGCTGGACGGTCGACTTCCAGGCACAGCTCATATCGCTGGACGCGGCGGCGCTGTCGTCGCCGGAGAACTGGTGGTCGGTGCTGCTGGAGCAGATGTGGGACGGGCTGCTGTGAGGCCTGTCTGAGCGGTGCGGTGCGCCTTCCGCGCGTGGGAGGCGCACCGCGACCGACCGTAAACCTCGACAGCCTCAGCGGCCTCCCGGCCCGGGCGGCTTCACGCGCGTCGGCGGCTTCACGCGCCTCACGGGAAGCTGAGCGTGCGGGCGAACAGCGTGACCAGGATCAGCACCACGGGGAAGCACACCAGGAACATGGCGAACGTATAGCCCATGATGTCGCGCGCCTTGAGGCCGAGGATCGTCAGCGTGGGCAGCATCCAGAACGGCTGGAGCAGATTGGCGCTGGCCTCGCCGAGGTCGTAGACCACGACCACCCAGCCCTGATTGACATGGAGCTGGTTGGCCGCGTCCAGGACGTACGGCGCCTCGATGACCCACTTGCTGCCGCCGCTGGGCACGAAGACTCCGAGGACGGCGCTGTAGATCGCGATGAGGGCCGGATAGAAGAACTCGTTCGAGACCGACACCAGCCAGCCGGCGATGGTCTTGCTCAGTCCGGTGAAGGCGATCATCCCGAAGATCCCGCCGTACAGCGGGAATTGAAGCAGCACACCTGAGGCGGCTGGTGTGCCGTCCTTGACGGCCTGCGCCAGCCGTACCGGCCGCCAGTGCAGGATGAGCGCCAGCAGGATGAGGATGAGATTGACGGTGTTCAGATCGAGGGCGTTGAGGGCGCTGCCCTCCGCGCGGGCGAAGTGGCGTGCCAGGTACCACACACCGAGTGCGAACAGCAGGATCGCGAAGACCGGGCTGTACTCGATCCACTCGCCGGGCCGGTTGCGCCGCAGCGGTGAGCGCTGCTCGGCCACACTGGGACCCAGGTCTATGCCGAGCTGTTCTGCGGTCTTCGCGCGCTCCGGCGAGGGCGAGAGGAACCAGGCCATGCCCACGGCGATGACGAAGATGATCGCCGTGGCCACGATGCCCTGCCACAGGAAGATGGTCTCCGTCAGCGGGATGAGTCCGCTGCCGCGTCCCTCCTTGATGACCTCCTGGACGGCGGGCGGGCTCGACGCGGCGCTGGCGACCTGGAGCGCCGCCGATCCCGACAGGCCCTGGGCCCAGACGGTGCCGAGTCCGAGGAAGGCCGTCGCGCCCAGGGCCCGGTAGTCCACGCCTGTGACCCTGCGGGCTATCTCCTTGGCGAGGATCGCCGTGAAGATCAGGCTGAAGGCCCAGTTCAGATAGGACGTCACCATCGCCACGGCGGCGGTGAACGCGACGGCTCCGCGCGGTGTCCGTGGCACGAGCGCAATCCTGGCGATCAGCCGGCCGACCGGCGGTGAGACCGCGACCGCGTATCCGGCGATAATGATCATCGCCATTTGCAGAGTGAAGGTGATCAGGGACCAGAATCCCTGGCCCCATGCGTCCACCAGTCCGTATCCGGTCGTCGCCGCCGGATCCGAGGGCGCGCCGTACAGGCTCTCGCCGGTCGCGAGGCCGAGGGCGAAGACCGCGAAGGTGCCCACCAGTACGAAGCCCAGCGCGTCGGGCAGCCATTTCTCGGAGAAGGCGGTGAAGCGCAGTGCCATCCGCGCGGGCCAGGGCTCCCGGCCGGTCGTCGTGCCCGGCTCCGGTCGCGGCTCCTGTGGGGGTGCCGTGGTCATGGGGTGTCCTCACTGTGGGGGCCCAGGTGTGCGGTGCCGAGGATCTTCGGCGGCGGGTGACCGGAGCACAATGGGGACGGGCCATATACCTCCGGGCCTTCTCATAGGGACCGGTCACGTGCGGGACCGGTCACGTGCGGGACGATCCGCGTCCGGAGGTTCGTAGTCCGGAGGTTCGTACGACTACGGGCGGCGCGCTCAGTCGGTGTCCTTCTCGGCGATGACCGGGAAGCGTTTCGGGGCCAGTACGAGCAGTACGAGCAGGGCCAGCGCCGCCGCGACCGCCGCGCCCAGATAGACGCGGTCCACCGCCGCGTCGACCGCCCGGCGCAGATACTCCAGGGCTTCGGCGGTGAGCGCGGCCGGATTCTCCAGGGCGGTCGAGACCGAGTCCAGATCGCGGGGGAGTCCTGGCGAGGGCGGATCGGCGAGACGGGAGGCGAGCACGCTGTTGGCGACCGCGCCGAACACCGCGGCTCCCACGCTCTGTCCGACCTGGCGGCAGAAGAGGATCGACGCGGTCGCCGTTCCCCGCTCCGACCAGCCGACCGTCGCCTGCACTCCGATGATCAGCGGAAGCTGGAACAGCCCGAGTGCGCCGCCGAGCAGCAGCATGATCAGCGCCGGCTGCCAGGCCTGCCCGGGGAACGGGAGGAGAGGGAAGGCGAGCAGGATCAGCATCGCGAGGAAGATCCCGATGACGGCGGTCTGCCGGAAACCGACGCGGTTGTAGACACGGTTGGACAGGGCGGCGCTGACCGGCCAGCTCAGTGTCATCGCGGAGAGTACGAAGCCGGCGGCGATCGGCCCGAGGCCGAGCACGGACTGCGCGTACGTCGGGAGGAAGACAGTCGGCGCGACCATGAGCAGTCCGAGTGCGCCGAGCGCCAGATTGACGGCCGCGATGGTACGGCGACGCCAGACCCAGCCCGGAATGATCGGTTCCGCGGCTCGTCGTTCGATGACGACCGTAACCGCGGCGAGGACGGCGCTGCCGCCGAGGAAGGCGAAGGAGGGCGCGGAGAGCCAGGGCCAGGCGACACCGCCCTGGACGAGCGCGGTGAGCAGGAGCGCGCCGGTGGCGAAGACGGCGAGCGCGCCCGCCCAGTCGACCCGGTGCCGGAGCGCGGAGGCGGTACGCGCGCCCGGGGACGCCGGTGTCGTACGGCCGGGTGCCCTGCGGCCGGGCCGCGTGCCCTGCGCTGTCGTACGGCTCGGTGTCGTACGGCCCGGTTCGCGCAGGTATCTGACGATCAGCCAGAGCGCCACCACGCCCACCGGCAGATTGACGAGAAAGATCCAGCGCCAGTCCGCGTATCCCGCGAGCAGTCCGCCCAGGGCCGGTCCCGCGACCGAGGAGGTGGCCCAGACCGTCGACAACTTGGCCTGGATCCTGGGCCGTTCCTTGAGCGGGTAGAGATCGGCGGCGATGGTCTGCACCGTGCCCTGGAGCGCGCCGCCGCCGAGGCCCTGGACGACACGGAAGGCGATCAGGGAGGCCATGCTCCACGCGGTGGCGCAGAGCAGTGAGCCGACGAGAAAGACGACGATGCCCGCGATCAGTACGGGCTTGCGGCCGAAGGTGTCGGAGAGCTTTCCGTACACCGGCAGCGTGACCGTCACGGCGAGCAGATAGCCGGAGAACAGCCAGGAGAAGACGGCGAATCCGCCGAGGTCGCCCACGATCTGAGGGACGGCCGTGGAGACGATGGTGCCGTCGAGGGCGGCGAGCGCCATGCCCAGCATCAGGGCGGCGACCACCGGGCCTCGGCCGCGCTCACGCGCTCCGGCAGACGAGCCTGATGACGGTCCGGGCACGGGCCCGGCGGACGGTCCGGACGGCGGTCCGGGCGCGGGCCCGGCAGGCGGTCCGGACGGCGGCCTGAGCGCGGGCCCGGCAGATGCCCCGGCAGACGGTGACGGTCCGGATGACGGTCTCGACGGCGGCACGGACGGTCGGGTCTGGTTCGGCCCCGGCGGCGGACTGGCGCCCACCGGCGGGGCTTCGGGTATCGCTTCGGTACGTCCGGTGTCCTCGGTACTGTCGCCGGCGCCGCTCACGGGATCCCTTCCCTATGCATGTATCTCGTCGGGAGACACCTTCTCACCCGTACCTCCCGCGGCGGGAGGGCGCGATCCGCTCCATGCGCCGCCTCCACCGGTCTCCACCGTCCGCCTCCACCGGTCTCCACCGTCTCCACCCAGGGTCTCCGTCCGAAGGTGGAGACCCTTAGGGGGTTCTCCTTACATCCGGCCAGGGACGGTTCGTCCCGATGGAGGACGAGAAGCCCGGCCCGCGTTCCTTACCTTGGTCTTACGCCACGGAGAGCGCACGAGGGGGGCTCTCCGTAGCACGGGGGTGGGGAAAACCTCAGGCGAAGACTGCGCTGGGCACCAGCGCGCCGGGGCCCTGAAACGAACAGACTTGAAGCACGAGCTCACGAAGCCATCGGTGAACCGACCACACCGATGTGCCCCAGTGATGCACCAGCACCGACGCACCCGCACCGCACCGACGCACTGACTGTCGATCAACTGACTTAGGAGACATACCGTGACAACGGCTGTAACGATCCCCAAGCACGGGGGCACGGGAGGGCGTACGGCCGTCGCGGCGCGAGCGCGGCAGGTCGTCAAGGCGTACGGCTCGGGCGAGACTCGGGTCGTCGCGCTGGACCATGTCGATGTGGACATCGCCCGTGGCCAGTTCACCGCGATCATGGGCCCGTCCGGCTCCGGCAAGTCGACGCTGATGCACTGCCTCGCCGGTCTGGACACCGTGACCTCGGGCGAGATCCATCTCGACGAGACCGAGATCACCAAGCTCAAGGACAAGCACCTCACCCAGCTCCGCCGGGACCGGATCGGCTTTATCTTCCAGGCGTTCAATCTGCTGCCGACGCTCAACGCCCTGGAGAACATCACGCTGCCCATGGACATCGCCGGCCGTAAGCCGGACGGCCCGTGGCTCCAGCGGGTGGTGGAGACGGTGGGCCTCGCCGACCGGCTCAAGCACCGGCCGACCCAGCTCTCGGGCGGTCAGCAGCAGCGGGTCGCGGTGGCCAGGGCGCTCGCCGCCCGTCCCGAGATCATCTTCGGTGACGAGCCGACCGGCAATCTGGACTCGCGGGCGGGCGCCGAGGTGCTGGGCTTTCTGCGCAGGTCCGTGGATGAGCTGGGCCAGACGATCGTGATGGTCACCCATGACCCGGTGGCCGCGTCGTACGCGGACCGGGTGCTGTATCTGGCGGACGGCAGGATCGTGGACGAGATGTTCCGGCCGACGGCCGACGCCGTACTCGACCGTATGAAGGACTTCGACGCCCGGGGGCGTACGTCGTGACCGTGTTCAAGACCTCGATGCGCAACTTCTTCGCGCACAAGGGACGGATGGCGCTCTCCGCCGTCGCGGTCCTGCTGTCGGTCGCCTTCGTCTCGGGCACGCTCGTGTTCACGGACACGATGAACACAACGTTCGACAAGCTTTTCGCCGCGACCTCCTCGGATGTCACGGTCAGTCCCAAGGCCGCCAAGGGCGGTGACGAGATATCGCAGACCGGCAAGCCCGAGACGCTGCCCGCCTCTCTTGTGGAGACCGTACGGAAGGCGGACGGCGTCAAGTCCGCCGAGGGCGCGGTCAGCAGCATGAGCGTGACCGTCGTCGACGCCGACAACAAGAACGTGGGCGCGACCAGCGGCGCTCCGACGATCGCCGGCAACTGGACCCGTAACGACCTCCGTTCGATGGAGATCACCTCGGGCCATGCTCCGCGCGGTCCCACCGAGATGATGGTCGACGCCGACACCGCCGAGAAGCACCATCTCGCGATCGGTGACGAACTGCGCACCATCGCGGTCACGGGCGACCTCACGGCGAAGATCTCCGGGATCGCCACCTTCACCGTCACCAACCCGGGCGCGGCCGTCGTCTACTTCGACACCGCGACCTCCCAGCGTGAACTGCTCGGCGGCACCGGCCTGTTCACCCATGTCAATGTCACCGCCGAGCCGGGCGTCAGCGACGATGTCCTCAAGCGGGACGTGGCCGCGCTGCTCGCGGGCGGACCGTACAAGCTCCAGACGCAGCAGGAGGCCGCGGACGCCAACCGCGCGGACGTCGGCTCGTTCCTCGATGTGATGAAGTACGCGATGCTCGGCTTTGCCGGGATCGCCTTCCTCGTCGGGATCTTCCTGATCGTCAACACCTTCTCCATGCTGGTCGCCCAGCGGACCCGGGAGATCGGGCTGATGCGGGCGCTGGGCTCCAGCCGTCAGCAGGTCAACCGCTCGGTGCTGCTGGAGGCCGTGCTGCTCGGGATCTTCGGCTCGGTCGCCGGAGTCGCCGCCGGAGTGGGGCTCGCGGTCGGGCTGATGCAGATCATGTCCTCCGTGGGGATGGAGCTGTCCACCCAGGATCTGACGGTGAAGTGGACGACTCCGGTGGTCGGGCTGGTGCTCGGCATCGTGGTCACCGTCGTCTCGGCGTACATACCGGCGCGGCGGGCCGGGAAGATCTCGCCGATGGCCGCGCTGCGCGACGCCGGTACGCCCTCCGACGGACGGGCCGGTCTGATCAGGGCGATCATCGGACTGGTGCTCACGGGCGCCGGCGCCGCCGCGCTGCTCGTCTCGACGCGAGCCGAGGAGGCGGGCGAGGGCTCGCTCTTCCTCGGTGTGGGCGTGGTCTTCACGCTGATCGGATTCGTTGTCATCGGTCCGCTGCTCGCGGGCGGACTGATCCGGGTGCTGAGCACGTTCGTCCTGCGGATGTTCGGCCCGGTCGGCCGGATGGCCGAGCGCAACGCGCTGCGCAATCCACGGCGTACGGGAGCGACGGGCGCCGCCCTGATGATCGGGCTCGCGCTGGTGGCCTGTCTCTCGGTGGTCGGTTCCTCGATGGTCGCCTCGGCGACGGACGAGCTGGACAAGTCGGTCGGCGCGGACTTCATCATCCAGTCGAGCAACGGCCAGCCGGTCATGCCGCAGGCCCAGGCGGCGCTGGAAAAGGCGCCGGACATCGAGCATGTCACCGAGTACAAGTCGGTCGAGATCAAGCTGACCGCCCCGGACGGGCGGACCGACTGGGAGGACATCGTCGCCGCGGACCCGACGTACGCCCAGGACCTGCGTCGCGAGACCACCGCCGGCGAGCTGTCCGCGGCGTACGGCAAGGACGCGATGTCGGTCGGCGACGCGTACGCCACGGAGCACGGAGTGAAGGTCGGCGACGAGATGTCGGTGGTATTCCCGGGCGGGCGGACCGGAAAGCTGAAGGTCGCGGCGATCACCTCGGACGACACGAATGTCGACAAGGGCGCGATGTACACCAACATCACGACCGCCGAGGAGTATGTGCCGACCGACAAGATGCCCAAGAACATGATCATGTTCGCGTCGGCCGTGGACGGCAAGGAGAAGGAGGCGTACGCGGCCCTCAAGGACTCGCTCGCCGCCTATCCGCAGTACAAGGTGCAGAACCAGACCGACTTCAAGCAGGACCTGAAGGACCAGATCGGCCAGCTCCTCAATATCGTCTATGGTCTGCTGGCCCTGGCGATCATCGTCGCGGTGCTGGGTGTGGTGAACACCCTGGCCCTGTCGGTGGTGGAGCGCACCCGCGAGATCGGCCTGCTGCGCGCGATAGGCCTCTCCCGCCGCCAGCTGCGCCGCATGATCCGCCTGGAGTCGGTGGTCATCGCCCTCTTCGGCGCCCTGCTCGGCCTGGGCCTGGGTATGGGCTGGGGCACGGCGGCCCAGAAGCTGCTGGCCCTGGAGGGCCTCGGCGTCCTGGAGATCCCCTGGCCGACGATCCTCACGGTCTTCGTCGCCTCGGCCTTCGTGGGCCTCTTCGCCGCCCTGGTCCCGGCGTTCCGCGCGGGCCGGATGAACGTACTGAACGCGATCGCCACGGAGTAGGACGAGCAGGGACGATAAGGTAAGCCTCACGGCCTCGGTGGGTGCCCTCCAACACCCACCGGGGCCGGAGCCATGCCGTACCACCTATGGACCTACCGGCCTGTCGTTGTCGCCGGGCAGGACAGGGATTCACAGGCTTGCGAGCACCTTGGCAACCAGTTGGCGTGCCGCGTGGCCGTAGACGGCCTCCCGTTGCAGCTGCTTGAACATCGCAACGTAGAGCGCGATTTCCTGCGGCCTGGTGACCTTGATCGCTGCGGTGGGCGTTTCCAGGGCGACGGCGTTGTTGTCGAAGATCCAGAAACCGATGGTGCCGATGGCCCGGCGCTGTGCGTCGGCCGGGATGACGCCGACGGATACGAACGGAAGGCGCATGAGCGACAGCAGGTGGGCGAGTTGGTCGGCGTGGTCGGAGGCTGTGCCTCGGCGGGTGCGGAGCGCTTGTTCGCCGAGGACCACCATGATGCGTTTGGACGGGCTCAACGCGATGGCGGTGCGTTCTGCTTTCATGGCCACGGTGTCGTCGGCGTCGTCGGGCGCGTTCAGGAACGCGTACCAGACCGCGAGCATCTGGCGGATGTACGTCTCCGTCTGGAAGATACCGGGCATCACGATGGGTTCGTGGATGCGGAAAGTCGAGGTCTGCCGGTAGGTGGCGACGGAGTGCAGGTCGCCGAGGCGTCTCATGCCCGCCCGGGACTGTCTGGACCACTCCAGATACGAGGACTCGACCGACCGGGAAGTCGCGATCAGCTCGGGTATCTGGTCTTCGGCGCCACACACGACACACCAGTCGCGGATATTGCGCTCGGTGGGTGCCTGGGCACCGTTTTCGATGCGGCTCACACGGGTGACATGTTGACCCGTGGCGTCGGCCACCGCCTTGCCGGTCAGCTCCGCCGATCTTCGGAGCTGACGCAGTCGGCCGCCCAGTTCCTTGCGTGCCTGGACAACTGAGCTAAGCGGGTCGGTATTCACGGAACGGTGTCGCCAGCTCCCAGACGGATTCAAAGGCAAGCCGGCATGTTCGCACCGTCCGCGTGTCCTCGGTGATCTCGAACGAGGCGTTCGTCCCGTTGCCCGCGTAGTGGAGAAACAGGACGAGTTCGTCGTCGAAGACATAGAAGTCGCCGCTTCCGGGCAGCGGGACCGTCGCCAGCTTCGGACGGGGAAGGTAACGGATGTCCTCGCCCGCGTCGATGAACACCTCGGCATGGCTCATCGTCCACCGCTGATAGTCACTCACCGGCTCGGACACGATCCGGGCCCGGCGGCACGTCCGGCCGACGGCGCGGTGGCCACGTAGCATCTCCAGCCACCAGCCGAGCCAGGCGAAGTCGTCGGGCTCGCCCCGGCGCCACTTCGCCATGTGCGGCAGTTCGACTTCGGTGCCGTAGGCGTCCCGGGTCTCCAGATGCACGAACGACTTCTTGATGCTCTTGCACAAGTCGTTGAGCTCCTGGTAGTTGACCGGACGCATCACTGCTGCTGCCGGAAGAAAGGGATCATCCGATCGGGGATCTCCACGCATGTCTCGCCTTCAGGAATCGTCATCGCCGCGAGTGCGTCGGGGTCGGTCACCACCCAGCCCTGGATCACCCATGACCCTCGGTCGGTTCGGTAAAGCGTCGGCGAGCCACTGGGCTCCGAATCGGGATCTTTCGCAATGAGGGTGAGTTCCACGTCCGCCTCCTTGGTGAGACCTTGCGGAAACTTGTGGTGACGCCATCCTTACGGAGGGTATCGAAGAAGACCAAGCCGAAGACCAGTTTGGACGGTACTCCAGACGAAGGAAGTGACCAGAGCGGTGACACCGACTGATGGTCCATGACATGGATGAGCCGTGCGTACTGATCGTCAGTGCGATGGACGACGTCACCGCCGACCTGGTCATTCAGAAGCTGAACGCCCGCGCAGTTCCGGTGGTCCGGCTGGACCCCGGCGACTTCCCTGCCACCGTCGTGGTGAACGCGGCCCTGGACGCGGACGGCCTCGGCGGGAGTGTGCGTACGGCGACCCGTACCATCGACCTGGGCCGGATACGTTCGGTTTACTGGCGTCGGCCGAGTGCCTATGCAGCCACTGAAGGCCTGGCCGAGCAGGACGCTCGCTGGTGTCTCGACCAGGCCCGGTACGGGCTCGGCGGCGTCCTTGGCGCGCTTCCCGGCGCTCACTATGTCAACCACCCCTGGCGCAACCGTGACGCCGAGTACAAGCCCGCCCAGCTCGCCACCGCTGCTCGGTGCGGGCTCACCATCCCGCCGACTCTGGTCACCAACGATGTCGAACAGGCGCGTCAGTTCGCCAGGGACCATGGACCGGTGGTCTACAAGCCTGTCCGGAACAGCGACTACCCCGGTCAGGACGCCGACGGGCTCACTGTGTGGGTCGAGGAGGTGAATCCGTCGGACATCGGCGCAGGCGTCGCGCACACGATCCATTTGTTCCAGGAACGTGTGAACAAGGTGGCTGACGTTCGTCTGACCGTGGTGGACGACGCACTGTTCGCGGTGCGTATCGACGGGGCTTCCGGCCTGGACTGGCGCCGGGACTATGACACGTTGTCCTACACCCTGATCGAGACACCCTCGGAAGTGGCCAAGGGGGCGAGGGCTTATATGGACGCCTTCGGGCTTGTTTTCGGGGCCTTCGACTTCGGGCTTGACGACCGGGGCCGCTGGTGGATGTACGAGTGCAACCCGAACGGCCAGTGGGCCTGGTTCCCCGATCCCATCACTGATCGGATCGCTGTCGCTCTCGCCGATCAACTCCACCACTCAGGAAGGCGCCATGACTGCTGAAGCCGCGGAACTCCGCCGTATCCTCGCCGACCGGATCAGCGAGAACGGATCGCTGACCGACCCCGCATGGCGCGCGGCGGTGGAGGCTGTGCGCCGTGATGTCTTTCTGGGGGAGGACTTCTACCGGGTCAATGGGTCGGTGTGGGAACCCGTACACCGTGCCGAGGTCGGTGAGGAGGCGTGGCTGCGGCTCGCGTACTCCGACACCACATGGGTGACCCAGGTGGATGGAGTGGACGCCGCTGATGCGCCCGGTCCACTGGCCGGCAGGCCTACGTCTTCGTCCACCCTTCCCTCTCTGGTCGTACGGATGCTTGAAGTCGCGGGTATCCGCGACGGAGACAAGGTGCTGGAAGTGGGTACGGGGACCGGCTACTCCACCGCGATCCTCTGCCACCGCCTGGGCGAGGGGAACGTGACGTCGGTCGAGTACGACGCCGGTCTCGCGAAGAGCGCCGCGGAGCATCTGCGCGCGGTCGGTTGCTCTCCGACCCTGGTCACGGGCGACGGGCTCCAGGGATACCGCGAGGGGGCCGAGTACGACGCCGTGGTCGCCACCTGCGCTGTACGGCACATTCCCCACTCCTGGCTGTGGCAGATCCGCGACGGCGGCACCATCACCACCACTCTCAGCGGGTGGATGACAGCCTCCGGGCTGATCCGTCTCACTCTCGACGACGAGGGCGTGGCAACCGGCCGCTTCATCGGGGACACCATCTCGTACATGCTGGCCCGGCCCCATGAACGTCCGCCCCGCCCGACTCTGGTCCCCCGTGCGGGCGAAGCCCGTGCCAGTCGTGTCGATCCCGGCCTCTTCGATGACTGGACCGGTCACTTCGTCGCCCAACTCGCGGCGCCTTCGGCCGAGTTCGTGACCATGGCCGACAGCGTGGTCCTCGTGGACGTGGCCACCGGATCCCAGGCCTGGACCGAACCTGCTGGAGCCGGCTGGACGATTCATCAGAGCGGGCCGTTGCGGCTGTGGGACCAGGTGGAGGCAGCTCTGCTGACATGGCAGGCGGCAGGATCGCCGGACCAGAACGCCTTCGGTATGACCGTCACCGACGAGACGCAGACCGTTTGGCTGGGCAACCCGGACGGGCCGAGCTGGCGGCTGCCGATGTGATCCGCCGTTTGTTCAGATGGGGGATGGTGCCGGTTCGTACCATGAGATGCCGTGCCGATGGTTTTCGAAGCACCCGGCGCCCGGCATGGCAAGGGACAGGAGGAGCGGGCGTTGACATCACGTCGGGCGGGGGAGCGGGCTTGCTGCGCAAGTCACCGTGTCCTGGTGGACGACGCGGTGGGGGCGGAGATCGCGCGGCATGAGTGGGAGACGTACAAGTGCGGCTGCGGACGCTCCGCAAGCCATCTCGTTTCGACCTTGCGGGACGCGGCCGAGGGACATCCGGCCGCGTTTCACGCGCTGGACGACCACATCTTCATCCAGTCGAACCTCCAGCCCCCTGCACCGGCGGTGTGCGCGGTGCTGATGGCCATATGGTTCGCGAGCCCGCCACGTCAGGCGACCCGCGAGGCGTTGCTGTGGACCTTGTCCGCCGTCCTCGGCTGCGAGGAGGACGAGCGCCCCGGCCGTACCTTGTACGGCGAGTGCGCCGCGATCATCCGTACAGGCATTGACCTGGCGCGCCACGAGCGCACCGCGGACCCGACCTCCCTGTCCGCCGCGCACGCCGCGGACATTTTGGAGGCCCTCGGCTAGGACCGCGCGTCAGGAGGCTTGCTCGGGCGACGCGGTGTCCGGAGCGGTGTCGGTGACGAAGTGGTCGAACTCGCCTGCTTTGACGCCGAGGATGAAGGCGCGGAGCTTTTCGGGGCTGGTCGTGACGATGGTGTCCGGGTCGTCGCTCTCGCGGAGCTTGATCGTGCCGTCGTCGGCCGTAGCGATGTAGACACAGCCGTTCGCGTTGGGGCTGAAGGAGGACTTCTGCCACTGGAGGGCGGACACGTGGATTCCCTTTCTCACA
Organism: Streptomyces sp. NPDC059743; assembly: GCF_042732975.1. NCBI lineage: Bacteria > Bacillati > Actinomycetota > Actinomycetes > Kitasatosporales > Streptomycetaceae > Streptomyces > Streptomyces sp. NPDC059743. Next base: position 435,155 of record NZ_JBHWGS010000002.1, read on the forward strand.
AATCTGCCGCGATTTGGTGGATCAGATCGCGGGACTTCGTCGCTTTGAGCGTACAGCCCTCCATGCGGTCCAGAACGGTCCGATACCTGATCAAGTGCGGTTGGGCGTCGAGGAATGTGGCGCCATGTTCCGTGTCGAGTTGGACTGTGTCGAGCGCCGGGACCACTCCAGCCATGTAGTAGATGCTCGCCCCAGCAACGGGGAAGGTGCCCGCGCCGAACGGGATCACCAGGATGGTGACGTGTTCCAACTCGCTTGCGTCGAGAAGGTGCTTCAGTTGCCCGCGGGCCACCTCGGGGCCGCCGAAACCCATGCGCAGGGCGGCTTCATGGATGACCGCCGTCAGCGGCGTCGGATTCTCTCCGTACAACACCACCTGCCGTTTGATCCGGTACGAGACACGGTGTTCCACCTCGTGCGGTGCGAGTACTGGTACCGCATCACTCATGAGCGCGTGGGCATGGGCTCTGGTCTGGAGCAGGCCCGGCAGATGAATCACCGACGCTGTACGCATCGACGTGGCGTGATGCTCCAGTTCGGCCAGATCGAGGGTGTCTGGAGGCAGCATCTCGCGGTACTCGTCCCACCAGCCGCGCGTCCGGCCGCCGGTCATCTCGGTGAGTGCCTCGATATACGCCTCATCCGTACAGGAGTAGCTCCGGGCCAGCGCTCGGACCCGGTCCGCGCCCACCGCGTAACGGCCCGACTCGATGCTGCTGATGCGGGGTTGGGAAGAGCCGTCGAGCACACCGGCCTGGGCCGTGGTCAGGTCCGCCTGCTGGCGGAGTCTGCGGAGTTCGGAGCCGAGGCGCCGTTGCCGCACCGTGGCCGGAAGATTCTTGGGGCGCATCCTTCTCCCTCACTCGTCTGGATGTCTCACGTCGGAGTAGGTAGATGAATCATAGCGGAAGGGCTACGGTGTGAGTCAGGCCACTCCAACTGGCCGCGCCGCAAGGCGCCTTCACATCGCCATGCCCGGCCTCGGCGGGCAGGTGCCGCCCTCTTCCGACAGGGGAATCCCATGACCGTATTGCCGCAGGACCCTGCCCTGGAGCCGTTCGACTTCGGGCGAGAGCTGTACCAATTGGTACGTGACACCGCACCCCGGCTCTTCGCCGTCGTCATCGAGTACTGCGCCGACACGGACGACGCGGACGCCATGGTCGTCGCGTGGGGGTTGGCGTACGAGGACGGGAAGGCCGAGGTCACTCAGATCGAGAGCGGACGGCGGTGGCAGCTCACGGCGCCGGATCATGCCGTGCGGTACTTCCCGCGGTCGAAGGAGTGTTCCCCACGCCTGGTATGGCTCGCGCCGCCGGGCGTTGACGTACACGACCAGGCCCAGGCGGCCTGACGTCGCCCCGAAGGGGCCCTGCTCGCCCTATCTGGGCAGTTCGGCGGATGGATGGCGAGTGACGGGGTACCCGATCTCGAACTCGTCGGAGGACATACGGGTGTCGTTGACTTCCAGTCCTCTGCCGTCGGGGCTGGAGGTGGTGCGGACAATCCGCAGCAGCGGGACGCCCTTGGGCAGGCCGAGCCGGGCGGTCTCGGTCGGGGTGGGCATGCGGGAGTTGACTGTTTCCTCCCAGACCAGAGGGCCATGGCCCATGTCTTCGAGGAGGTCGTAGATGCCGCCGGGGCCGGTGTCACGCTCGGCGAGCCTGGTCCCGCGAGCGATCGCGGCTGGCAGGAAACTGGTCGCCAGCTGTATCGGCCGGTGCGTGTCGGGATCGCCCATGATCCGGTCGCGGATCAGCACGTCCTCGCCCGCCTCTACGCTGAGGGCCACGGCGACGTCGCGTGGAGCCGGGCCCCAGCCAACGGTAGGTGTCTCCAGTGCGGCCCAGGGTTGGGAAGCCGGGTCGAAGTAATACCCGCGTTCGTCGCGGAACACCTGTCGGGCGCGGGTGAGGCGGCGCTTCACCTGGCGGACGCGGACGATGGTGCCGCGACGCCGGATGACTTCCACCAGCCCTTCGGTCTCCAGCTCTGCGATCGCCTCGCGGGCGGTCTGCTTGGCGATGCCGTGCTCGCGTGCGATGTCGGTGATCTTCGGGAGCGCGGTCCCTTCGGGGTACCTCCCTTGCTCGATGGCCGCCCGGAGGCCGAGGGCGACCTGCCGATAGGCGGGGTGGTTCATCAACGTCCTCCTCGGGCACTTGACCTGTCCTCGGACAACTTACCCCTAGCCCTATTGACGAGAGCGCGTACCCCCTTCGAATATAGCCCTAGGACTAATGCCCTTTCAGGGGTGTGATGTCCAGCCCGCTCGGGATGCCCCGGGCGGGAGCCGTCTGCGCGGGTTTTCCGCAGCCGCGCGACCTCTCGGGGAGGGTTTTGTGTCCACCAAGTCCACACCTGGCGACGGACAGCACGGCAAGGGCAGCAAAGGGCTGCCGTCCGGTGCCGCCCGGCAGCGAACCTGGGCGTTCACCAGGGATCTGTTCCAAGGGCTGAAGACGCTTCGGCGCCGGTGAATCTCCACCCGTTGTTCGAGGACGGGGCCGGAGCACGGTCAGTGAATCCGCCGGCCCTCGCCGGCCCTGTTCCTGTTGTCGACTTATCGGCGCTCGCACTGCTGCTGGCCCCGCCGGCGATGCTGGGCGAGTTCGCGCCCGCCGCACCTTGGCGAGGCATTCGCCGCATCCCTTACACACCGCCCTCTTCTTGTGCCCACTGGCTGCCGGAGGCTTTCGCGGCGGCGGTCGCCGAGCAGATCAAGCACACCGAGGCGGTCGGAGTGCTGGTTTCCGGCGGCCTGGACTCGCTTGCGGTCCTTGTCCACGGACTCCAGGCGGCCGAGGGCCGCCGGGTGATCGCACTGACCACCAACCTCGTGGACGACACCGGCCGCGGCGCCGCCGAGGTCGTCCGCGCTCTCCTGCGCGACCTGGACCTGCGTGCCGAGTTGGTGGTGCTCGATCCGGCACGGGACCGCGCCGAGCCGGTATGGTCACCGGTCGGCCCTCGCCTGGACGCGCTGCCGGAAGCGAACGCGGCATCGGCTGTCCGGGCCGCTGATCTCGGCGCCGGGGTGTTGCTCTCGGGCGACGGCGCCGACGAGTTACTGGGCATTCCCCGCTTCGCCACCGCGGCCGTCGCCCGCCGCCGTGGATTGAAGGCGGCAGGCCGTTACGCGGCAGACGTCGCTTCCTCGGGGCCGGGCCTGCCCGGCGAGCTTGCGGCGCTGGCCGCCCGGCTGCTTCCCCGTAAGGCCCGGACCCGGGCCTACTGGGCTGCGAACTGGACGGCCTGGGCCGATCCGGTTGCCCCGGCTGTCCTGGCCGAGCCCTACCGGCAGTTGGCCACCGACTGGGGCCGACGATGGGTGGACGCACGGATCGCCGCACATGCGGAGGCCGACCGAAGCTGGTCGGAGGCTGACGCGTACGACGCGGTCTTCCCTCGCGAGGCGATCCTGCCCTCCGGGCTCCTGCCCGAAGGCTCCCCTTTTCTGACCGAGCATTTTCTCGCTGCGGCGCTCGCTCTGCCTGTCGGCGACCGCTACGATCCCGGCCTGCCCACCGCCTACCTGCGCTGCAAGGCCCAAGTTGTCCGGCTTCTGCCCCGGCACGCGCTCGGCGTGCTGCCGCGACGCAAGCAGTACTTCACCACTGCTCTGGCCAGGCAGGCCGTGACCGGACGGACCGCTCCGGTCTGCGCCGAGGCCGGACTGATCGACCGAGCCGCGCTCGCCGTCGAGACCGACCCCGCTGTCCTTCTGGTCGTTGCCGCACTCGAACACTGGCTCGTCGGGGCACTCCGACACGGCGCCGCGATCGGCTGACCTCAAGGGCGGCGGGTGAAGGAGAACAGCCGGTCGATCTCGACCAGGCCGGCGCGGTCGTACATACGGTTGGCTGCTGCGCGGCTGCGTTCCGGGTGGTCGGCGGGGGCGTCGTCATCGACGAACAGGATCACTTCGCGGGCACCGAGGTCGTGCAGCAGGTCGAAGCTGGACTTCAGGAGGGCTTGGCCCAGTCCTCGCCGCCGAGCGGTGGGCGCGACGCTGATCCACCAGAGCACGCCGATGCCGTCCACGGGCCGGCCGATGGTTGCCTCGGCGGCCAGGGTGCCGCTGTCCCTGATCTCCAGGCGTTTGCCCGGCGGATCCTCGCAGTCGGTCACCTGGCAGTTGACGGTATGGGGCAGGCCAGTGAGTGGCAGCCCAGCATGCATGTAACGCCAGAGGTCCCGGCCCTCGAATCCTGCCGCTGTCAGCGCTTTGTGAGTTACGGGGCGGTGGCGCGACGGCAGGCCCTCCAGCCCCAGCGACAGGGCCGAGGCGAACTCGAACGCCGAGATCGTCCGCCGAGGCCCCAGCGCGGCGAGCGCGTGTGCGATCAGGGCGCTGACGATGTCCGGGTTCTCGCGTCCGTGGAGCCACAGGATGAAGCCGACATCGTCCGTCGGCCTCACTGCGTAGGACACAACGCCCAGGACCGCTCCGGAGGTGTCGTGGACCACCTCCGTGACCGGAGAGCCGAGTTCGGCCCACCAACCGGAGTCGACCGGCGAGCGCCCGGCCAGGGCCTCGTTCAGCATCGCCGCCGTCGTTTCCAGCTGCCCGGCGATCCGGTCGGCGTTGACCAGGGCGAGCACAGCGGCCTCGTCCCGGGGCTCGTACCGACGGACCAGCAGACCAGCCTTCAAGCTCGACACAGACAGCGCCTCCTTGCGAAATCACGCCCCGGACAAGCCTGCCCGCACAGGCTTCTGGACGCCAATTTCACGAGGCGGCCTGACTCGCGCTCGGCGGAGCGCCGGCGCTTTCGGGGCTACGCGTCCTGCCGGTTGAGGCGTTCGCGTACAGCCGTTGCCCGTGGGTCCTCGTACGGGGCGATCAGTTGCAGCGCCTGGGACCTGTGCCGGTGCGCTGCGGCAGGGTCCGTGTCGGTCAGGGCTGCCGCCAGCGCCTCCAGGGCCAGTGCTTCGTTCCAGGCGTCGGCGAGGTCGTGGTGGGCGGCGGCGGTCCGTCGGTGGAAGTGGGCCGCTTCCTCCGGTCTGCCGAGTGCGCGGTACGTTTCGCCCGCACCCAGCCAGGACATCGCTTCGCGACTGCGGTTGCCGAGGCGCCGGTGCAGATCGGCGGAGCGCTGGTACGAGGCGAGCGCGTCCGCGAGGCGGCCAAGTTCACGCTGGGCGTCGCCGAGAGCGAGGAGCCAATAGCCTTCGTAGATCTGGTCACGCAGGGCGAGGGCGATGTCCAGGGCCTGTTCGGCTGAACGAAGGGCCGGCTCCAACTCGCCCTGTTCGCGCTGCAAACAGCTCAGTATGCGCAGTGCGTTGCCTTCGCCACCTGGATTCCCGATTGCGCGGTGAGCGGTCAGAGCTTCATGGACATAGGCAGAAGCCTCCGGCAGGCGCCCGGCGTTGTAGTGCGTCGTGGCCAGGTTCGACAGGGCGGAGGCCGCCCAGCGCTCGGAGCCCGCCGCCTGCCAGAGCGCCGCTGCCTGCTCGAAATGAGATGCGGCGGCATCCAGTTGACGGCGGCGCAGCTCGATGAGACCGATCAGGTTCAGCGAATCCGCTTCGCCCCAGCGGTCGCTGTTGGCGCGGCGGATCGACAGTGCCTGCCGGTGGCAGTCCAGGCTCTCGTCCCATTGATTGATCCGGTGGTGTGCCAGACCCAGGCAGGTGAGCAGGTGGGCCTCGGCGGCAGAGTCGTTCACCCGGCGGGCAGCGGCCAGTCCCGTGGCGCCTACGGCCAGCCAGTCGGTCATGGACGCGGCCGGCGGCTGCACGTACCAGAGGACCAGCGCCAACTTCCATGCCAGTACGTCGTGTTCACCGGCAGCGGCGGTCACTGTCCGCAGCAGGTTGGTGTGTTCGCGCTCCGCCCAGTCCATCGCCGTGTCGTAGTCCGCGAAATCCACTGGTGGCGCGGCCTCGTCGGGCGGCTCGGGGAGAGGCGTTCGTTCCACGGCGGGTGCGAGCTTGCCTCGTGCTGCCTCGGCGGTGCACAGATACCAGCTCAGCACACGGTGAAGAGCGGCCTGTGCTTCGTCCGAAGGCCCTTCCTGCTGCGCGAGTTCGGCGGCGTACGCGCGGAGCAGGTCATGGAACTGGTAGCGGTCGGGTCCCGTCTGCTCCAGAAGATGCGCACCCACGAGGGAGTCGAGCAACTGCCGCGTCTTGACGACGGGCAGCGCGGCCAGCGCGGCGGCGGCGCGCAGGCCGAACTCCGGCCCGGGATGCAGACCGAGCCGCCGGAAGAGCGTCGCGCCTGGTTCGGGCAGGGCGCGATAGGACCACGCGAATACGGTACGGACGGCCTCGGCCTCTTCGGCATCCCCGATGCTGAGCGCGTCCCAGAGGACGGATTCGTCGCGCAGCTCGGCGATCAGATCGGCCAGACGCAGATGTGGGCTGCTCGCGGCGCGTTCCCCGGCGATGCGCAGGGCCAGCGGCAGTGCGGCGCACAGCCTGGCGAGTTCGGTGAACTCAAGGAGATCGTCGTCGGCCCGATAGTCAGCGGTCACTGCGCGAAGGAGAGCCACGGCTTCCGGCTCGGGCAGTGTGCCGAGTGTCAGTCGGCGCGCTCCGTCCCGTACCGCGAGCCCTGACAGCCTGCTGCGGCTCGTGACCACCGTCAGGCAGCGCGTGCTGCCGGGCAGCAGTGGACGGACCTGGGCGACGCTGGCCGCGTTGTCCAGGATGATCAGCATGGTGCGGTCGGCCAGCAAGGAGCGGTAGTACGCGCTGGCCGCTTCGGGATCCTGCGGTACTGAGTCGGCGTGCGCACCGAGAGCCGACAGGAATCCGCGCAGGGCCTCTTGCGCGCTCAATGGCTGACCCGGGTCGTAGCCGCGCAGGTTGACGTACAACTGCCCGTCTGGGAAGCGGTCACGGACCTGATGGGCCCAGTGCAGTACGAGCGAGGTCTTGCCCGCACCGGCGGTGCCCGCGACGACGCAGACCGGGGTGGTGACGGGGTCGCCGTCCTCGGCGGGCAGGACAGCGTTCAGCCGGTCCAGTTCGGTGGTGCGGTTGATGAAACGAGAATTGTCGCCCGGCAACTGCCGTGGCACGGGGCCTTCGCGCCTGGTCGGGGCCCCTCCGGGCGTTCCATGCCGATGGAAGTGGACCCCGCCGGTGACGCTCCCGGCCTGGACGACGTCATGGGACGCCCCCGACAGGTCGTTGCGGGATCTGCTGGGCACGTCTGATGCACTGTTCGACGGATCGCTGTGCTCGTCGATGATTCACTCCGGCTACGGGACGGGCGCGGGCAGAGGGGCGATTTCGCGTGCGAAGTACGAGGCGATGTCCTCACCCACCTTGTAGAGCGATTGAATGTAGTGCTCCCAGGAACGGACCTGCTGCTGGTCGGTGAAACGGATCGCCCCCATGGGCTGTCCATTGTCGGAGTAGATGACGTTGTACAGGGTCTGGCTGCCGAGGACCACGATTTCAGGAAGCTGCTGCGCCTTCTCGGCGTCCGCCACTTGTTCCGCGGTGACGATCCGTACGCGGTTTCCGCCTAGCTCGTCCTGTTGTACCAGCGAATACAGTTCCCACTGCACATAAGGCGTGACAGGCTGCTCCACAATGCGTACACGGTGAAAGGTGTACCGGCGACGGTCGTACTCCCGTGCCTTGGCCATGATGGCGTCCCGGGTCTCGGCGAAGAGGCGTAGCACTTCCTGCCAGTCACCACGAGTGAGCGCGTCCCGGCTGGGGCTGTTCTGTTCCTCGAAGTACTGCCGACGCTCCAGTTTCCACGAGGCGCCGTCGTGGATGACTGCCTGACGTTCCCTGAAGTCGCGCTTGTAGTCCTTGCTGACGAGCCGCACACCCAACTCAGGGTCGATCGTCGGCACATTCAGATCAAGCATCCGGAATATCCACTTTCGCCGCACTGAGCATGTTGCCGGGGATTACCACAAGGCGTTCATCCGCCGCCAGAGAGACTCCGGCAGGCAACCTCGCCGAATAGACTGCCGTGAGATCTCGGCCTATGACCACGACATCGCCATTGTCGAGCTGCCAGATGTCCGGGCAGTCTTCCTCGTCCTGCGAATTTCCGAGTTCCTGCGCCGTCCTGCCGAGGCGCCGTTCGAATAACGCGGAAGGATCTGCTTCCCAGGGACGGTTCATTGCTGCCTCCGGTGAGGAGCCCGGCGTATGAGTGTCACAGATTTTACGGGGACTGATTACGCAAAGCAACGTCGCATGTGGGCGGGTTCGCGCCATCGTCCTTCACGGCCGGCGCTTCGGCGTCCCGGCGCGGGCGTGGGTGCTCGGACGTAAGTGCCAGTCTCAGGGCCAGGTTTGGGGGCAAATCTGTCCATTACACTCCGCTCTGGATTCGCTACGAACGGTAGTGAACCGAGAGTGCAGGAGGATGCGTCATGGTCAAGGGCATGCGCAGGAACGTGGGGATGGCGGCCGTCGCGGCGGCCGGGTGTGTTGCTGTGGTGGTGGGCTCGTTGAGTCCGGCGGTTGCCGGTGGTGCGGAGGAGTCGGGCTCGCCGCGCGCCGTTACGGTCGAGCAGATCACGCTGCGGCTGGCGAGTGACCCGGGGCAGGTCGCGAACGTACGGGGGAACTCCTCGGAGAACGGGGCCGACATCATCCAGTGGCCTCTGTCCCGCGCGGCCAATGAGCGCTGGGAGCCGGAGAGCACGGGTGGCGGCTACTACCGCTTCAGGTCGCTCACCAGCGGCAAGTGCGTCAACGTCAAGGGCGGCGGCTCGGCCGACGGCACGCCGGTCATCCAGTACACATGCGGCACCGCCGCCAATGAGCAGTGGCGGCTGGTCCCCAAGGGCCGGGGCTACCAGCTCGTGGCCCGGTCCAGTGGCAAGTGTCTGAACGTCAAGGGCGGCGTGGGCCAGGGCAACCAGCTCATCCAGTACCGGTGCACCGACGCCGGTGCCGCCAATGACGTATGGCTCCTCTCGTGGGAGACCCGCCTGGCCTGAGCGGCCGTGCGCGCGGGGGCGTCCCACCTGGGGCGCCCCCGCCTGCGCGTGGTCCCGGCCCTGCGCGTGGTCCCGGCCGCAGCCAGGCGGTCCCGTCCGTCCCCGCCCGGCCGCCCCGTCCCCCGGTGTCCGTCGCGCGTCGTACGCTGGAGAACCCCCGGCCCGTGCGACGTGTCGGGTCCTTCGCGTTGCCCACCGCCTGGATGGAACCCCTTCATGAGCCTGCACGGTCTGCTCGACGCCGTTGTCCGTGATCCGGCGCTCGCCGAAGCGGTGAAGGCCGCCACCGCCGGTCACCGTAGGCATGTCGACCTGGTCGGACCGCCCGCCGCGCGGCCCTTCGCCGTGGCCGCGCTGGCGCGCGAGGCCGGGCGGCCCGTGCTGGCCGTGACCGCCACCGGGCGGGAGGCCGAGGATCTCGCGGCGGCCCTGCGGTCCCTGCTGGACCCGGACACCGTTGTGGAGTACCCGTCCTGGGAGACCCTGCCGCACGAGCGGCTCTCCCCGCGCTCCGACACCGTCGGCCGCCGGCTCGCCGTGCTGCGCCGGCTTGCGCATCCCGCGAAGGACGATCCGACGGCCGGCCCGGTCAGCGTGGTGGTCTCGCCCGTACGGTCGGTGCTCCAGCCGCAGGTCAAAGGGCTCGGCGATCTGGAGCCGGTGGCGCTGCGCTCAGGGCAGAGCGCCGATCTGAACGCGGTGACGGAGGCGCTGGCGGCAGCCGCGTACGCCCGGGTCGAGCTGGTCGAGAAGCGCGGCGAGTTCGCGGTGCGCGGCGGCATCCTGGATGTCTTCCCGCCCACCGAGGAGCATCCCCTGCGGGTGGAGTTCTGGGGCGACGACGTCGAGGAGATCCGCTACTTCAAGGTCGCCGACCAGCGCTCCCTGGAGGTCGCCGAGCACGGACTGTGGGCGCCGCCCTGTCGTGAGCTGCTGCTCACTCCGCAGGTACGGGAGCGGGCCGCCGCGCTCGCCGAGGAGCATCCCGAGCTGGGCGAGCTGCTCGGCAAGATCGCGGAAGGGATCGCGGTCGAGGGCATGGAGTCCCTCGCTCCCGTCCTCGTGGACGACATGGAGCTGCTGCTCGACGTGCTGCCGGCCGGCGCGATGGCCCTGGTCTGCGATCCCGAGCGGGTCAGGACGAGGGCCGCGGACCTGGTGGCGACCAGCCAGGAGTTCCTCCAGGCGTCCTGGGCCGCCACCGCGGGCGGCGGCGAGGCCCCGATCGATGTCGGCGCGGCCTCGCTCTGGGGCATCGCGGACGTCCGGGAGCGGGCGCGCGAGCTGGGCATGATGTGGTGGTCGGTGTCCCCGTTCGCCGTTGACGAGGACCTCACCGAGGAGTCCATCACGCTCGGGATGCACGCGCCCGAGTCGTACCGCGGTGACACCGCCCGCGCGCTCGCCGACACCAAGGGCTGGCTCGCCGACGGCTGGCGCACCGTCTTCGTCACGGAGGGCCATGGCACGGCCTCCCGTACGGTCGAGGTGCTGAGCGGCGAGGGCATCCCGGCCCGGCTCGACATCCCGGCCCGGCTCGACACCCCGGGGGCGCGCGGCGTACGTGGTCTGGCCGAGATCACTCCGGCCGTCGTCCATGTCGCCACCGGCTCGATCGACTACGGATTCGTCGATCCTGACCTCAAGCTGGCCGTGCTCACCGAGACCGATCTCTCCGGCCAGAAGGCGGCCGGCAAGGACGGCGCCCGGATGCCGGCCAAGCGCCGCAAGACCATCGATCCGCTCACGCTGGAGGCGGGCGACTACATCGTGCACGAGCAGCACGGCGTGGGCCGCTATGTGGAGATGGTGCAGCGCACGGTGCAGGGCGCGACGCGTGAGTATCTGCTGGTCGAGTACGCGCCGGCCAAGCGCGGCCAGCCCGGCGACCGTCTCTACATCCCCACCGACCAGCTCGAACAGGTCACCAAGTACGTCGGCGGCGAGGCCCCGACGCTGCACCGCCTCGGCGGCGCGGACTGGACGAAGACCAAGCAGCGCGCCAAGAAGGCCGTCAAGGAGATCGCCGCCGATCTGATCAAGCTCTACTCGGCGCGCATGGCCGCTCCCGGCCATGCCTTCGGCCCGGACACACCCTGGCAGCGGGAGCTGGAGGACGCCTTCCCTTACGTGGAGACGCCCGACCAGCTCTCCACCATCGCCGAGGTCAAGGAGGACATGGAGAAGACGGTCCCGATGGACCGGCTGATCTGCGGCGATGTCGGCTACGGCAAGACGGAGATCGCCGTACGGGCGGCCTTCAAGGCGGTCCAGGACGGTAAGCAGGTCGCGGTCCTGGTGCCGACGACACTGCTGGTGCAGCAGCACTTCGGTACGTTCTCCGAGCGGTACGCGCAGTTTCCGGTCTCCGTGAAGGCCCTGTCCCGCTTCCAGTCGGACGCGGAGGCGAAGGCCACGCTCCAAGGGCTGCGCGAGGGCGCGGTCGATGTCGTCATCGGTACGCACCGGCTGTTCTCGGCCGAGACCAAGTTCAAGGATCTGGGCCTGGTCATCGTGGACGAGGAGCAGCGCTTCGGCGTGGAGCACAAGGAGCAGCTCAAGAAGCTCCGCGCCAATGTGGATGTGCTGACCATGTCCGCGACGCCCATTCCCCGTACGTTGGAGATGGCCGTCACCGGTATCCGCGAGATGTCGACCATCACGACACCGCCGGAGGAGCGGCATCCGGTGCTGACGTTCGTCGGACCGTACGAGGAGAAGCAGATCGGCGCGGCCGTACGGCGCGAGCTGCTGCGCGAGGGCCAGGTCTTCTACATCCACAACCGGGTGGAGTCGATCGACCGGGCCGCGGCCCGGCTGCGCGAGATCGTGCCCGAGGCGCGGATCGCGACGGCGCACGGACAGATGGGCGAGAACGCGCTGGAGCAGGTGGTGGTGGACTTCTGGGAGAAGAGGTTCGACGTCCTGGTCTCCACGACGATCGTGGAGTCCGGAATCGACATCTCCAACGCCAACACCCTGATCGTGGAGCGCGGTGACAACTTCGGTCTCTCGCAGCTCCATCAGCTCCGCGGCCGGGTCGGGCGAGGGCGGGAGCGCGGATACTCGTACTTCCTGTATCCGCCGGAGAAGCCGCTGACCGAGACCGCGCACGAGCGGCTCGCGACGATCGCCCAGCACACGGAGATGGGCGCGGGCATGTATGTCGCCATGAAGGACCTGGAGATCCGCGGCGCGGGCAATCTGCTCGGCGGCGAGCAGTCCGGGCATATCGCGGGCGTCGGCTTCGACCTGTACGTACGGATGGTGGGCGAGGCGGTCGCGGACTACCGGGCGTCGGTCGACGGCTCGGTGGAGGAGGAGCCGCCGCTGGAGGTCAAGATCGAGCTCCCGGTGGACGCGCATGTCCCGCACGACTACGCGCCGGGCGAGCGGCTGCGGCTCCAGGCGTACCGCGCGATCGCCTCCGCCAACACCGAGGCGGACATTACGGCGGTCCGCGAGGAGCTGACCGACCGCTACGGCAAGCTCCCGGAGCCGGTGGAGAATCTGCTGCTGGTGGCGGGCCTGCGGATGCTCGCGCGGGCGTGCGGCGTGGGCGAGATCGTGCTCCAGGGCCAGAACATCCGCTTCGCGCCGGTGGAGCTGAGGGAGTCGCAGGAGCTCCGCCTCAAGCGGCTCCATCCTCGTACGGTCATCAAACCGGCCGTCCACCAGATCCTGGTCCCGCGCCCGACGACGGGCAAGATCGGCGGAAAGCCGGTGGTGGGCCGGGAACTGCTGGCGTGGACGGGCGAGTTCTTGGCGACGATCCTGGGCTCGTAGGCACCGTCCGGTACGGGACACCTTCCGGTACGGGCGTGGGGGGGGGGCGGGCGGGCAACCCCCCCCCGGGGGGCCCGGGACCGAGCGCAAACCAGAGACAGCCCCGTGCAAGAGGTACGCAACCGTAAGACGAGAGCGCC
>NZ_JBHWGS010000002.1:448019-585519 GCF_042732975.1 Streptomyces sp. NPDC059743
GTGGGGGGGGGGGGGGGGGGGGGGGGGGGGGGGGGGGGCGGCCTGGGTGGTGGTGTGGGGGTTTTTTGGGGGGGGTGGGGGCGGGGGGGCCGGGGGGCCGGTGGCGGTTTTTTGTGTGGGCCGCCGCCCCCACCCCCACGCCCGTAGGCGCCGAGTGACAGAGGCCACACTTGAGCTCCTCGTTGCCTTCTGGACACCTTCAGTTCGCCATGGCCGCCTTGACTGCCTGGATACCGTTCAGCGGGGCAACGGCTGAACCGCCAGGGTGTACGCGCTTGCCCTTCTGCGCCCCGTCCGGTTGCCTCGACCGCACCAGATGGGCAACAGGACACATGAAGCAGGCCGAGACGACCACGGACGAGCGTCACATACCGCAGCCCGAGATGGTCGATGTCAGTACCCTTCCCGCCGCTGTCCCCGCCGGACGGGAGCGGTCCGCCGCGCCGCCGGGCGAGCGGCGCGGGACCAGGCTCTATGTGATCGACGGGCTGCGCCTCGTGGCGGCCCTGATGGTGGTGGTGCACCACTACATCGGCACGGCCCGCGCCGACCGGCCCGACAATCCCATCTGGGGCCGTCCGGTCTCGGAGATCTTCCCGGATGTCTTTCCGGTCGCCACCTACGGCTGGCTCGGTGTCGAGTTCTTCTTCGTCATCAGCGGTTTCGTCATCTGTATGTCCTCCTGGGGACGGCGGCCGAGGGATTTCTTCGTCTCCCGGGTGATCCGCCTCTATCCGGCCTACTGGTTCGCGGTGCTGTTCACCACGGCGGTCCTGACCGTCCTGCCTGCGGTCTTCCAGCCGCTGAAGCCCACGCAGTGGATCCTCAATCTGTCCATGCTCCAGAAGGGCATGGGCGTGCCGGACGTCGACAATGTCTACTGGACGCTCTGGTCCGAGCTCCGCTTCTATCTCATCTTCCTGCTCGTGGTGGCCACCGGTCTGACCTACCGGAAGGTGGTCGTTTTCTGCTGTGTCTGGGGCACGGCCGCGGTGTTCGCCGGGAAGTCCGGGATCCCGGTCCTGATCACGCTCACCAACCCCGACGCCGCGTGGTTCTTCATCGCCGGGCTTGCTCTGTATCTCATGCACCGCTTCGGCCAGGATCCGCTGCTGTGGTGCATCCTGGGCATGTCCTGGGTGATGTCGCAGAACGACATCCTGCACCGGGTCGAATTCGAGGACGTGTCGACCTGGAGCGGCTCGGTCTTCCTGTACACGGTCTTCCTGCTCGTCATGGCGGGCGTCGCGCTGGGCCTGGCCGACCGGATCCGGTGGAAGTGGCTGACCACGGCGGGCGCCCTGACCTATCCGCTCTATCTGATGCACTACGCGGTCGGCACCGCGGTGATCCACTATCTGCGCGACCGCGTCGACGCTCGGCTGCTGGTGATCGGGCTGATCGCCGGAATGCTGGTGCTGAGCTGGCTCGTACACCGCCTTGTCGAGCGGCCCTTGGCGAAGTTCCTGAAGAAGGGACTGACCGGAATGTTCTCCCGCCTGGACACCCCACCCGACCGCACCACTTCGGGCTGAGCCGTGCGACTGTGTCGGCAGAAGGTTTTCGGCGGAAGGGCGGGCAAGTGGGGGGTCGCGGAGTGCGGGCGTCTGGTGGACAGGCTGTCGGCCGCGTCACAGCGGTAGTCGGGACAGTGGTACTCGGAGCGGTGCTGACAGGCTGCACCGGCAGTGGGCTGTCCGACGGGAGTGGGCTGTCCGACGGAAGCGGCTGGCCGGGCGGTGGAGCGACGGCCACCGACGGCCACGGGACCAGTCCCTTGGCCGATCCTGACGGTACGAAGCCAGGCCTGGCGGCGATCTCCTCGGAGAAGGACGAGTCGGCCGCCCGGGATCTGATCGCCGGACTGTCCACCAAAGGGCGCGGGCCGAAGACGGGTTACTCACGGGACGCGTTCGGCTACGCGTGGATGGACACGGCGGACGGTGTGCCACTGGCCCGGAACGGCTGTGACACGCGTAACGACCTGTTGAAGCGCGACGGCCAGAACCTTCGGTTCCGTTCAGGTTCCGACTGTGTCGTGATGTCGATGACGCTGTACGACCCGTACACCGGCAAGGACATCGACTGGACGAAGCAGAAGGCATCGGCCGTCCAGATAGACCATATGGTGCCGCTGTCGTACGCCTGGCAGTTGGGCGCGGCCCGCTGGGACAAGGACAAGCGCGAGCAGCTCGCGAACGATCCGCTCAATCTTCTTCCGGTGGACGGCCCGTCCAACAGCTCCAAGGGCGATTCGGGCCCGGCGTCCTGGCTGCCGCCCAGCAAGGCGATCCGCTGCTCGTACGCGGTGCGGTTCGCGCAGGTGGCGCTCAAGTACGAACTGCCGGTGACGGCACCGGACAAGAGGACCATGCTCGCGCAGTGCGGCGGCTGACGACAGATCGGCGGTTGACGACAGGCCGGTCGGGCCGGGCGGCCGGCCGCCCGCCGGGAAAAGCTGAGAGGGAGGCCACTCCCCTGCGGTGGCCTCCCTGGTGCGATGTGCCGATGTGCCGATGTGCCGACGCGTCAGCCGCCGAGGCCGTCCAGGTCCACGATGTCCTTGTCGGCGGGGACCTCGGCGGGAACGGGCTTGTCGAAGTCCGTGAAGGCCATCGTGCCGGCGTCCTTGCCCTTGACGACTATCTTCAGCAGATACGGCTTGCCCTCGGTGGCGACATACATGGTGTAGTCGGAGGCGCCGTCGGTCTCGTTGAGCGTGATCGCCTGCTGTCCGTCCACCGTGGTGAGCGGTCCCTTGCGGGCGACGCTGTCGCCGTCCTCGAACTCGGCCAGCAGTTCATCGAGATCGCAGAACCCGACGAAGTCCTTGGCGTCCGGAGCCTTGGCGTCGGTCTTCACCCAGCGGTCGGCGAGCATCTTGACCACGGCGTCGGTCTCTTCCTTGGGCTGTCCCTTGCCCTGGGCCCGCAGCATCTCCTCGTCGAACTTCATATAGACGGTCGCACCGACCTTGGACACCGTCGCGGTGCCCTCGCCGTTCATCGACATCGTGCCCGCGCAGTCGCCCTTCTTGTCGAGAGCCATATCGGTGAGGACGGTCCCTGTGCCCTCCTTCACATCGGCCTTGAGCGTGAGGGAGGAGGCGGCGCGGATGGCGGCGAAGGCCTTCTCGGCGATCTCTGGGCCCGAGAGATCCGCGAACGGCTCGGGCTTCTCGCCGGAGTTGCTCTTGCTGGAACTGGACTTGCCGGGATCCTTGGCGTCCTTGCCGCCGTCCTTGCCGTCCGAGCCGGTCGCTCCGCAGGCCGGGAGCGTCAGGACGGCGACGGTGCAGAGGGCGGCGAGTGCGCCACGGCGGATTCGAGGAGCGGTGGTGACGGTCATAACGGTTCTCCGGTGACTGCGATCGGCTGCGATGCGGCGTGGCCGCGATATGGCTGGAGTGGTGCGAGCGGTGCGTGCGGTGCGTGTAGCGCGTGTGGCGCCGGGACTCAGAGCTTCAGGTCCCACTGGGACGAGTCGTGCAGGATGCCCGGGCTGACCTCGACCGTGAGCGCCTTGGCGGCGGACGGCGCGTCGAACGCGAACAGGACCGTGGCCTTCTTGCCGGGCATGACCGTGCCGCCGAAGCCGATTCCGGTGGTGTCGTCGATGATCGACTCCGCCTCGACACCGTCCTCGCCGGCCCGCGCTATGACGGTCGCCAGCCCGGCGTCGAACTTCTTCTTGCCGGCGTTCTCGATCACCACGGTCACCTTGTAGGCCTTGTTGCCCTTGGTGTGGCCGACCGCGTACTCGCCGGGCGTATAGGCGGTGGGCTCCGAGACCGTGACCGTCAGATCGTCGTCGTAGACGGCGGAGTCGCCAGAGCCGAGTATCTCGCTCTTGCCGCCGCCGTCCTTGCCGTCCGTACCGCCCGCCGCCTTGGGTGCCGAACTGACCGAGGACGTCGCCTCGTCCAGTTCCTTCACCGCGTCGCCCACGAGCTTGAAGGTGAGGAACGCGCCGACCGCCGCGAGGACCAGGGCGAGCAGTCCGAGGACGACACCCGAGGTGGCCACTCCCTTGTTCGTCGCCTCGCCGCGTCCGGCTCTGCCTCGTCCGGCCAGCCCGAGGATCAGCCCGATCAGCCCGAGGACACCGGCCAGCCAGAAGAGGAACGGGATCAGCCCCGAGACGGCACCGATGATCCCGAGGACCAGGGAAGCGATCCCGAGGCCGTTGCGGGCGGCCATGGGAGCGCCGTGTCCCGGCGGTACCGGCGCCTGCGGATACGGCGACGACTGCGGGTACTGCGGTGAGGACTGCGACATGGGTGTGCCTCCGCGGACTGGCATACGAGTGTGAGCGGGACTTCGAAGCCATCCCGTGTGGCGATGAGTCAATAACAGCAGAAGCTGTGAACCGAGTCAACAATGAATGTCGTCCTTGGGTTGGTCTACGCTGTGAATCGGACTGTTCGATCACACCGCTATGCTCAGCGTCACAGCGCACGGCCACAGCGGAGCCGCACGGTGAGGGAGGCAGCCAGGTGCCGGAGAACGCAACAGAGGTGACGGCCGCGGGAATCGCCCGGCTCGCGGGCGTGGGACGGGCCGCCGTGAGCAACTGGCGACGGCGGCACGCCGACTTCCCGCAGCCCGTCGGCGGCACCGAGACCAGCCCGTCCTTCGCCTTGAACCAGGTCGAGCAGTGGCTGCGTGACCAGGGAAAACTCGCCGAGGTACCGCTGCGTGAACGGGTCTGGCAGGAGCTGTCGGGCGACAGCGCGACCGCCGCCACCGCCCTTGTCCGCGCCGGCTGCGTCCTGCTGCTCGTACGGGACAGGCCCACGCGGTGGCGGCAGCTGGCCGCCGCGTCGGACGCCCAGCTCGTGGAACTGCTGCCGGTGGCGCTCGGCGAGGTGCTCGCCGTGCACTTCGGCGCGCCGACGGAGAGCGCTGTTCGCACTCCGGGCGCGCGTGAACTGCTTCCTTCCGTCCCGCTGCTGCGGAGTGTTGCCGAACTGGCGGCGGAGCTGGGCCCGCGCCGGACCTTCGAGTTTCTGCTCGGCCGCCATCTCGACGCCAATCCGCGCCAGTACACACCGACTCCGCCGGAGGCCGCCGCGCTGATGGCCGCGCTGGCGATCCCGTCCGCCTCGACCCCGTCTGCTCAGGCGTCCTCCGCCGAGAGCGTGACCGTCCTCGATCCCGCCTGCGGCACCGGCGCGCTGCTGTGCGCCGTACCGCACGCGGCCGTCCTGTACGCCCAGGAGGCCGCTCCCGAACTCGCCGCGCTCGCCGGACTGCGCCTCGCCCTCCACGCGGACGGCACGGACCACCCGGAAGCCGAGGTCCGCACGCGCGCCGGCGACACACTGCGCGCCGACGCCTTCCCTCGGCTCGCCGTCGACGTCGTGCTCTGCCATCCGCCGTTCAACGAGCGCAACTGGGGCCATGACGAACTGGCCTACGATCCGCGCTGGGAGTACGGATTCCCGGCCCGTACGGAGTCCGAACTGGCCTGGGCCCAGCACGCGCTGGCCCGGCTGCGGCCCGGTGGCACCGCCGTCCTGCTGATGCCGCCCGCCGTCGCGTCCCGCCGCTCCGGCCGTCGCGTCCGGGCCGATCTGTTGCGCCGCGGCGCCCTGCGCGCCGTGGTCGCCCTGCCGGCCGGAGCCGCGCCTCCCTATGGCATTCCGCTCCATCTCTGGATCCTGCGCAAGCCCGTAGCGGGCGAACGCCGTTCTCCCGAGCTGCTGTTGGTCGACACCGCCGAACTCTCCACGACCGGTGGCCGGGACACGGGCGGCGGCCGGGACAGCGTCGACTGGACGACCGTCCATGCCACCGTGCTCGACGCCTGGGCGCCCTTCGACCGGCTGGGCACGGCCGAGGAGCGACCGGGCGTCAGCCGTGCGGTGCCCGTGGTCGAACTCCTCGACGACGATGTGGATCTGGCTCCCGCCCGCCACCTGCCGCCTCCGGCCACCGCGGGCGGTACGGCCGAACTGGTCCACGTACGGGAGCGGCTGACCGACACGCTCCGTCGGACGGCCGAACTGACGCCGTCCGACGCTCCGTTCACGGCGGGCGCCGAGTCGGCCGGCCCGGCGCCCGTCCACCGGCCCACCACCACCGTCGGTGAACTCGCCCGCGCCGGCGCCCTCGTGCTGTACGCGGGCGGCTCGGGCGCCACCGCCGACGCCACGTCCGTACCACCCGTATCGCACGTACCGTCCGCACCCGTGCCCGCACCGCCCGTGCCCGTGCCCGTACCCGTTCTCACCGAACACGATGTGCTCGCGGGCCGCGCGCCCTCCGGTGTGCTTCCCGAGGGCGTGGCCGAGGAGCCCGTACGGATCCAGGAGGGCGATGTGGTCGTGCCCGTCCTCGGCGGCGGCGCGGTCGCCCGCGTCATGGACGCGGCTCTGGCGGGCGCGGCGCTCGGCCGCAATCTCCAGCTCCTGCGGCCCGATCCGGCCGCCCTCGATCCATGGTTCCTGGCCGGTTTTCTGCGCGGCACCGCCAACGCCCGCCGGGCCAGCAGCTATGCCTCCACCGCGACCCGGCTCGATGTGCGCCGGCTCCAGCTTCCCCGGCTGCCGCTCGCCGACCAGCGGCGGTACGGTGAACGCTTCCGCGCGCTGGCCGAGTTCGAGGACGCGCTGAGGCTGGCGGGAAAGCTGGGCGAGCAGCTCGTACAAGGGCTGTACGACGGTCTGGCGGACGGCAGCGTTCCGATGTGATCAGCTCGACAACGGTTCGGCGCAACCCGTAACCCGTTGTCCGTGTCGGTGTATACGCTCGGATCCGCATTCCCGTGCGAGATTTCCGTGCGAGCTCAGTCCACCAGGCACCCAGGAGCAGTCATGTTCGGCCCCGGCTTCGCGCCGACGCCCCCGCCCCCGCGGCGACCGCACCTCGCCGTGCTCATCTCGCTGCGGGTGCTGTTCGTGGCTCTCACGGTGCTGAGCTTCGGTTTTCTCGGCTGGGCGGCGATGCTGAGGATCGCGGTCGTGCGGCGCCGGGCGGTCGACTGGCTGCTGTTCTGCGCCGCTCTCGGCTCGGAGCTGGGCCTTTTCCTCTACATCGCGACGACCGCGGATGCGGAGCCGACGAACACGGACCTCGTTCTGCTGGTCCTGCTCCTGCTGTCGGCGGTCGCGATCACGGCCTACTTCCTGGTCTTCGACATCGGGCACTACGCCGAGAGCGGCCGAATATCCGCGTTCCCGTACATGCCATCCATGCCACCATCGGCGGTGCCGTCGCCGCAGCCGTACGGCTACACCTATCCGCCTCCGTACGCCGCGCCGGTCCAGCCACAGGCACAGCCGCAACCGCAGCCGCAGTCCGCGCCACGGCATCAGCCCCAGCCCCAGCCCCAGCATCAGCCGCAGACTCCGCCGCGTATCGACCAGGTCCGTGCCGAGCTTGACGAGCTGAGCGACATCCTGCGCAAGGGACAGGAAGGCCGGGAGGACCGGGAAGGCCGGAACGAGCGGTGAACGGGCGTGTCATCGCCGGTCGTTACGAGCTGTCCACGCTCATCGGCCAGGGCGGTATGGGCCAGGTCTGGACGGCGTACGACCAGCGGCTCGACCGCCGTGTCGCGGTGAAGCTGCTCCGTCCCGACCGGATGGCCGCCGCGACGGCCGCCGAGGAGATGCGGCGCCGCTTCGTACGCGAGTGCCGTGTCACCGCCCGGGTGGACCATCCCGGGCTGGTCACCGTCCATGACGCGGGCAGCGACGACGAGGACCTCTATCTCGTCATGCAGTACGTCGAGGGCGCCGACCTCGCCGACCATCTCGCGGAGCACGATCCCTACCCGTGGCCATGGGCGGTCTCGGTCGCCGCCCAGCTCTGTGCCGTACTGGCCGCCGTGCACGCCGTGCCGATCGTCCACCGCGACCTCAAGCCGCGCAATGTGATGGTCAAGCCGGACGGTACGGTCACGGTCCTGGATCTGGGTGTCGCCTCCGTCATCGACAGCGACACCACCCGGCTCACCCACACCGGATCGCCCATCGGCAGCCCGGCCTACATGGCTCCCGAGCAGGCCATGGGCGGCGCGGTCGGCCCGTACACCGATCTGTACGCGCTCGGCGTGCTGCTCCATGAACTCCTCAGCGGAGGCGTCCCGTTCGCGGGCACCACCGCCCTCGGTGTGCTGCACCGCCATCTCTACGAGGCGCCGCTGCCGGTCCGCAGGATCAGGCCCGAGATACCGGAGGCGCTGGAGACGCTCGTGCTGCGGCTGCTCGCCAAGGATCCGCAGCACCGCCCGTCCGGCGCGCAGGAGGTGTACGAACAGCTCATCCCGCTGCTGCCGCCGCGCGGCGGCCCGGCAACGGGACCGCTCGATCCGACGCGCCCGTTTCTGCGTCCGCACGCTCCCTGGCCCGACCGCGTCAGCACACCGCCGACCGCGCCCGCGCCGCGCGGAGCGCAGGTCC
Source organism: Streptomyces sp. NPDC059743 (assembly GCF_042732975.1). Lineage (NCBI taxonomy): Bacteria > Bacillati > Actinomycetota > Actinomycetes > Kitasatosporales > Streptomycetaceae > Streptomyces > Streptomyces sp. NPDC059743. The sequence continues at coordinate 456,427 of NZ_JBHWGS010000002.1, forward strand.
CGGCGCAGCGGCCCGATGTCGCCGCCGCAGTGGACGAGGTCAAACGGCTGCTCGGCGAGGGCAGTATCGCGCGGGCGGTGGACATCCTCGGCGATATCCTCCCGGCGGCGGCCGAGGAGCACGGCGAGCACTCACCGGTCGTACGCATCCTGCGCAAGCAGTACGCCTCGACGCTGATGGACGACGGCCAGTACCGCCGCGCGCTGCCCGAGCTGCGCAGACTCGCCGACGACCGTACGGCGGAGGCCGGCCCGGGCGATCCGCAGACGCTCCAGTTCCGCTTCGACGCCGCGCAGTGTCTGGAGCAGCTCGGCGAGGCGTCCGCCGCGCTGGCCGAGTACCACGCGGTCCTTCCGTACTACGAGAGCGGACAGCCGGGCGCGCTCACCGATCCGGGCCGCGCCTTCGACATCCGGCACCGCGTGGCCAATCTGCTGCTCGCGGTGGGCGATCACGCGGCGGCCCGGCAGCAGTTGCAGAATCTGCTCTGGGACACCGAGCGCGCGTACGGCGCCTATCACGCGCTCCCGACGGAACTGCGCCGCACGCTGGAGCGCCAGCAGCGGTTCAGGGCGTAGGACTTACTCGGGCCGGTCCAGTTCAGGCATCAGGGCCTGGGCGTTGAACACCCAGGCCCTGAACGCCTTTTCAGCGAAAGCCTGTTCAGCGGCCCTGTTTTCAGCGGCCCTGCAACGCCTTGACGTTGTTCCCGAACGTCCAGTTCTTCGAGCCGTCCCAGTTGACCGACCAGGTCATCAGACCCTTGAGAGCGCCGTTGTACCTGGTCCACGCCTGCGAGACCAGGTTCGGCGCCATATAACCGCCTCCCGCGCCCGTCTGCGCCGGCAGTCCCGGGACCTGCTTGTCGTACGGGACCTTGATCGTGGTGCCCTGGATGACCAGGCCCCGGTTGAGGCAGTCCGTCTGCGCGGTGAATCCCGCGACCGTGCCGGCGGAGTACGAGTCGCCCGAGCAGCCGTACATGCTGCCGTTGTAGTACTGCATGTTCAGCCACCAGAGCCGGCCGTTGTCCGCGTACTTCTTCACGATGGGCAGATACGCGCCCCAGATCGAGCCGTACGCCACGCTGCCGCCGGTGACATACGCCGTCTCCGGCGCCATCGTCAGACCGAAGTTCGAGGGCATCTGGGCGAGCACGCCGTCGATGATGCGGATGAGATTGGCCTGCGACGGCGACAGCGTGTTGATGTTGCCGCTGCCGACCAGACCGGTCTCGATGTCGATGTCGATCCCGTCGAAGTTGTACTTCTTCAGGATCGGCACCACCGTCGCGACGAACCGGTCGGCGACCGCGCTCGAACTGAGGTCGATACCGGCCGTGGCGCCGCCGATCGACAGCAGTGTCGTGAGCCCGGAGGCCTTGGCCGCGCACATCTCGGCCGGTGTCGCGACCTTCACCGTCGCGTCCATCCCGTCCTCCCAGAGGACGGTGCCGTCCGAGCGGATGACCGGGAACGCCGCGTTGATCACGTTGTAGCCGTGCTCACGGATACGGCTGTCGGTGATCGGGATCCAGCCGAGCGGCGGATGCACACCGTTGGCGGCGCCGTCCCAGTTCTCCCAGTAGCCCTGGAGCACCTTGCCCGTGGGCTTCGACTTGACCGCGCAGGTGACATCCTGCGCCGCGCTCGTCGCGCCCGCCGCACGAGGTGCGCCAGGCGCCGCGGCGATCAGCCCTTGCAGAACGAAGGCCAAGGCGAGGCCGGCCCCCAGAAAACGTACCGTCCGAGCGATCATGCCGTGCTCCCTTCCGCCCCGGCCGGCCGGGAGCGTGGGGGACCCGGAGGCGTACGGGTGCGATGCGACGCGCTTAACGTAAGTTGGTCCAGACCTTTCGTCAATAGGGTCCGGACCAACCCGACTTGTCAGGCGCAGGCCCACAGGTTGTCAGGCGCGCGCCCGCAGAAAGGCCGAGGTGGAGACGCGGCCGAGCATCTCCAGCCGTGAGGTGCCGCCCGCGAGATGCTTGTCCGCGGCCTCCTTCACGCCCGGCCACTTCCCGTCGCCGAAGTCGTCAAGGACGACGATCCCGCCGGGAGCCACGATGTCCTCGGCCCACTCCAGATCGGCGAGTACGCCCTCCGCGGAGTGGTCACCATCCACGATGATCACGCCGTACTCACGGTCGGAGACCGCGGCCCGTACCTCGGGATCGCCGGAGAAGCCCTGCTCGATCCGGGCCTCGGCGCCCGCACGGCCGCCCAGCAGGAGATTCTCGCGTACGACATCCATCCGTACCGGCGTACCGGTCGGGTCCGCGCCCATGCCCGCGCCGGGCTGGAGCTGGCTGCCCGCGAGCGGATCGACGATCGTCAGCCGCGCCTCCAGGCCCGCGCGGTGCAGCATCCGCATCAGCGTGGCCGCGAAGACTCCGTGCAGAGTGCCGATCTCCAGGACGTCCTTGTTCGGCGGGTCGAGCAGCGGCACGGTGGCGAGCTTGCCGCAGATATTGGCGGTGGAGCCGGCCAGCCGGCCCACGGCGAGGGCCTCCATCGCGATCACATTGCGGAAGGCGATGGTGGCGTTGCGGCGCGCGACACCGCCCTCCTGCCCGGTCACATCGGCGATCTGACGCACCAAAGTGTTGAACGCGGCAGGCGTGAACACCCGGGGACCACTGCGGCCCATCTTGTTGAACAGCAGGCCCACCACATACTGCTGATTGCGCAGCTCCTTCACCTCGCGCTGAAGGGTTTCCACATCGGAGCGCAGGGAGGAGGACGACCGCTTGACGCGCTGATCCACTCGGGCCGCGACCGGACGGAGAATCCGCTTCGCCAGCCGGTTGCTCAGTAGGGATGACATGCGCGGAACGTACGCCGGTGCCTCCGTTTCCGGACCATCTGCGGATGCCGAAAAGATGAAGTCTTGATGAGGCGGGAGTGGACGAAATGTGGAGGTGTGGCCACCAGCTCGGGCCGGGCCGCTTGTGTCACACTCCTGAGGGCCGGCGGCGCGCCGGTCACTTCACTCGGGGAGAGCGCGTACGGAGATGACGGTCCGGGTCCAGCTCCTCAGATTCGCCCTGGTCGGGGTGGTGAACACCGGCACGTACTACGCGTGTTACCTGGCCCTGCTGAACAGACTGCCGTACGTCGTGTCCCACGTCCTGGCCTTTCTGCTGAGCATGGTCGGATCGTTCTTCCTGACCAGCCGTTTCACCTACCGGACGCGTCCCACCTGGCGGAAGTTCCTGCTCTTCCCGCTCACCAACGCCGCGAACTTCGTGATCACCACGAGCGGTGTCTATCTGCTGGTGGACGTCCTGCGTCTGAGCAGCCGTTACGCGCCGCTGATCGCAGCCGCCGCGGCCGTTCCGGTCACCTTCGTGGTTTCCCGTACGATCATGCTCCGCCCGGAGCGGGACAGGCCGGACCAGGACAAGTCGCTTCGGCACAGGCCCGAGCAGGGAAAGAGGGCCGACCGCATCGCTGCGGCCGGCCCTCCTGCTCCTTCGTGTGTCAGTTCGTCGGGGGAGCCGGCAGGGAATGGGCGGTGAAGGCGGGAGCCTCGGACTGCTTCGCCGCGCCGGAGGCCTCGGCCCGCTTCAGCGCGAAGTCCGGACGGACGCTGTACAGCCGCGTCTGGTTGTCCGCGGTGCGGAATGAGTAGGCCCAGGTCGGACCGGACGAGTCGGTGAAGGTGAACACGTTCGGCTCGGTCGCGGAGAGCTCCTCGCTCTCCTGCCTCCACGCGCGCCAGGTCCCGCTGCCCTGCACCGTCTCACCGGTGTGGTAGATCGTGTCGTCGGCGCCGCGTACCACGATCTCGGTAATGCCGTTCAGCGGGCTGATCACGGCGGCGGGCGAACCCTTTGCCGTCACACCGGCGACCGTGGTCCACGCGTCGTAGGCGGCGCCTTCGGTGGCCTGGACGGTCGTGACGACCGTGCCCGTCTGGTCGGTGGCGAAGACACGGAGACGGTAGCCCGGGTAGACGACCACCGCCGGAGTGCCGGTGATGGTCTGCGTGCCCAGCGCCGTCCAGGAGGAGATGGTGCCGGGCTCCTTGAACAGCGCCGTGCTCAGTACACCGGAGGCGTTCTTGCTGAAGAGCTGGACGCCGTCGCGGACGGTCACCGCGGTGAGCTGTCCGGAGATGCCGGTGCCGGAGAGCGGCGTCCAGCCCATGAAGTCCACATTGGCGCGCTGCTGGAGGCGGTACCAGGGAGCGCCGTTCGCGTCGACGGAGAACTGGACGAGCAGCCCTGACGGAGTCTTGGCGGTGACGGCGGGCTGGGCCATCGCGCCGGCCAGATCGATCCAGCCGCCCCAGTCGGCCGATCCCTTGGCGGCCTGGTTGCGCTGCGCGACACTGCCCGCGGTGTTGAGCGCGGTCACCACGATCCGGCCGTCGGTGTGCTCGGCCAGCGACGGCTCTCCCGAGTACGCCGCCTCGTTGCCGGAGATCGTCTCCCACTTGACACCGTTGAAGTCCGACGGATCGTCCTGACGGCCGTACCGGATATATCCGAGGTTGTCGGTGTACGCGTACGCCAGCCCGCCGGCCGAGGACTTGAGCACGGCGCCGCGGCTGTACGGCTGCAGGGCCACGGCCGGCGACGCGGGCGTGTGGTCGGTGTCGATCCGGCAGATGTCGGGCGCCGTGGAGACCGTTGTGTACGCGTTGGCCCAACCGCTGTTCGCCACCAGCTTGTTGTAGACCGGGAAGTCGCGGGTGTCCTCGTCGTAGCGGTAGTAGCGGACCTCGCCGTTGCCCTTGACCCGGAACAGCGTGTCCGCGCCGTAGGTGGACATCGACTTCGTGTCGGTCCAGTCCGCGGAGGAGGCCAGGACATGGCGCTCCAGCCAGCGCTGGCTGGTGACGTCGTAGCGTGACCGGTAGATCTTTCCGTCGGCGGCGCGTCCGAAGAGCACGCCCTTGTCGCCGGCGTAGATCGCCTCGTAGCGGTCCCATCCCATGTCGACGATCTTGCCGCCTGTGGCGGTGACGTCATCGCCGCTGACGCTGTAGTGCCACCAGCGCAGCGCTCCGGTCTCGGTCTCGAACGCCCAGAGGTAGCCGCCACGGTCGATGGTGACGTCATCGGCCTTGTCGCCCGTACGGAACTGGGCGAAACCTGTGGTGAGCTTCTTGTGGTGCACGTCCCATGTGCTGCTCGCGGTGATCCGGTGGCTGTAGTACAGACCGTCCGACTTGATCCCGTAGAAGGTCGCTCCAGGGCCGGCCATGAGCTTTCCGTAGCCGGTCCATCCCGTGTCGATGGTGGTGGCGGCGGGCAGCGTGTTGCCCGAGATGGGCGAGGGCATGTCCTGTCTCATCAGCTTGCCGGCCGAGTCGATGCCGTATGTCGCTCCGTTCGAGCCGCAGGTGACCGGAGCGGCGGCCTCAGCGCTGCCGGGAACCGCTACGAGCAGAGGCAGAGAGGCGGCCACTGCCATGGCCAGCGCTGTCCAACGTGCCGAGCTACGAGGCGAATTGAGAGTCATGCGTTGGACGCTAGGCGTCGCTGGGTGAACGGAGCGGTAGCGCTCGGGTGAACAACAATCTTGAGCAATCGACCACCGGGTGAACCTTCCGTAATCGACTCGACACATTCGTCATGCACTCATCATGATTTGAAGATCACTCAACTCGGCCCAGTGGGGGGACCGTGCCGGCGTACCGCAGGCTTGCGCAACGCTTCCTGATGACTCGTCTCCGGGGTAGCGGCTGGTTCAAGGCCATCGCCCTGGCGGCCGTCGGTGTCCTCACCGTCGGCACGCTCGCGGTCGCGGGAGCGGGCTTCCCGCTCTTTCCCGATCCGCTGCCCGGAGCCGAAGGGCCCGGTCAGCGCTGGGGCAGTGCCGAAGGACGTGACCATCTCGTCGCGGACAAGACCAATCGCCGTACCGGGACGTCGCTGCGTGCGAAGTATCCGCTGCGCGCCCAGGCCGTGAACAAGCCGGACAAGGGACGCAACACCGCCTCCGTCGGCACACCGCCCGCCGCGGACGTCGCGGACGTCAAGGGCTTCGACCGCAGGACCAGCAAGGAGATCGTCTCCGAGCGCGGCGCGCGCAGCCGTACGTACGCCAACGCCGACGGCACCGAGACCACCGAGCTGTCCACCGTTCCCGTCAACTACAAGGACGACAGCGGCGCCTGGCGGCCCATCGATCCCTCGCTGGTCGAGTCGGACGCGGACGACGGCGCCTTCTCCAACACCTCGGACTCCGTGGACATCCGGCTCGCGGACCGGGCCGACGCGGACCGGCTCGCCGCCCTTGCTCTCCCTTCGGGCGAGTCCTTCGCATACGGGCTGGACGGCGCCGCCGCCGCCCAGGGCAGTGCGGACGGCGACCGGGTCAGCTACTCCGATGTACTGCCCGAGACCGATCTGTGGCTGGACTCGCAGGCGGGCGGCGTCAAGGAGACGCTGGTCCTGCGCTCCGCCGAGGCGCCGACGAGCTTTGTCTTCCCGCTCCGGCTGACCGGTCTGACCGCCAAGCCCGGTACCGCGGCCGACGGCGGTGAGGGCTCCGTCGTCCTCGCCGACGGCCAGGGCCGTACGAAGGCCGCCATTCCCGCCGGATTCATGGAGGACGCCGGGCGCGTCGTCTCCCACGCGGTCCGCTACGAACTGATCGAGCGGGACGGCGGCCAGGCCCTCCGGGTCAGCGTCGATCGCGACTGGCTCACCGATCCGGCGCGCGAGTTCCCCGTACGCGTCGATCCCTCGGTCGACACCACCAAGTCGTCCTCCTCGATGTATGTCACGAGCAGCGGAGCGGTCTCGGGAGCCAGTGAACTGCACGTCGGCAAGGGCCCGGCCGGCTCCACCGCCTCCTACCTCGGCTTTCCCGGCCTTGAGACCAAGCTGAAGAACCACAACATCTTCGGTGCGCAGCTCCAGGTGGTGAACTACGACGCGGCCTCCTGCAAGCCGCGCTCCGTCTCCGTCCATCCGGTGACCCAGTCCTGGACGGTCGGGACCGGCGGCTCCTACCCGGGCCCGTCGGTCGGCGGTGCGCTCGCCTCCCGGTCCTTCGCGTACGGCTACATAGCCCTCGGCTCCTCGTCCTCCGGCTGCCCGGCGGCCGGTGAGCTGTTCAACCTCGGCAAGGGCGGCCGTGACCTGGTGCAGCGCTGGGCGGACGGTACGCAGCCCAACTACGGGCTCTCCCTGCGCGCTTCGGCCACCGATTCGCTCGGCTTCAAGAAGTTCACCGGCGACACCACCGCGAATCCGCCGACGCTGTTCGTCACGCACTCGCCGTACAACGCCTCGTACTCCTTCCCCAAGCCGGTGCCCGATCCGCCGGTCCTGCAGAACCAGGCGGGCAAGGTCAAGGTCACCGTCACCAACAAGGGCGCCGAGACCTGGACCTCCAGCGGCTACTACCTCGCCTACCGGGCCTACGACTCCAAGGGCAAGCTGGTCACACAGCAGCGCGCGGCCAATGTCACCGGCCAGGTGGCCCACGGCGGACGCATCACCTTCGACGCCACCATCAAGGCGCTGCCGCCGGGCACCTACATGCTCGACTTCACGATGGTGCGCACGGGCGGCAAGGTCTTCACCGACGAGCAGGTGCCGCCGGGACGGCTGATCCTCCAGGTCTTCGACATCGCGCCGGTGGTCAAGGAGCAGTTCCCGCCGAACGGATACCAGGCGCAGACGCTCACTCCGCAGCTCTGGGCGGCCGGCGTCGACATCGACGCGCCGCCCGGATCCACGCTCCAGTACAAGTTCGAGATCTGCGAGGCGGACAAGGACAACAAGCCCACCGCCTGTACCACCTCCGCCTATCAGTCCGGATCCGCATACCCGGTGCCCGCCGGACGGCTGAAGTGGGGCACGACGTATCTCTGGCGCGGCTTCGTCAAGGACGCGTCGAACGAGGTGCCGACCGCGCAGGTCGCGCTGATCGCCGCCGTCCCGCAGCCCGAGATCACCTCGCGGCTCGCCGAGGCCCAGGGCAAGGAGTTCGATCCGAACGCCGGCAACTTCACCACGGCCGCCATCGACGCCTCCGTCGCCGGTGTGGGCCCGGATCTGACGCTCGTACGGACGTACAACAGCCTGGACCCGAGGCGTGACGCCGCCTTCGGCGCGGGCTGGTCGACGCGGTACGACATGAGGCTCACACCCGACGACGACGGGACGGGCAATGTCGTCATCCGCTATCCGGACGGCCAGGACGTCCGCTTCGGCAAGAACACGGACGGTACGTTCGCGCCGCCGTCCGGCCGCTTCGCCAAGCTGACCGCCGACGCCACGGCCGGTACGTACAAGCTCCAGGACAAGACCGGCACGACGTACGAGTTCAGCAACTCCGGTCTGCTGACGAAGATCACCGATCCGTTCTCCACGGCCGTCACCTACACCTACTCCGGCGGAAAGATCTCCACCGCCGCCAACGCCCGCAGCGGCCGGTCGCTCACCTTCACCTGGACCGGCGCGCATGTCACCAAGGTGGCCACCAACGCCGTCGACGGCGCGGCGCTGAGCTGGACGTACACCTACACCGGAGACCGGCTCGACAAGGTGTGCGATCCGGCGGGCGGCTGCACCCAGTACGGCTACGGCGCGGGCAGCCACTACCGCTCCACCGTGCTCGACGCCCGTCCCGAGTCGTACTGGCGGCTCGGCGAGGACGAGGGCACGGCCGCGAACAGCGCCGTCGAGGTCAATCTCGGCAAGGACCGCGGCACCTACACCGATGTCACGCTCGGCGCGGAGGGCGGTATCACCGGCGATCCCGGTACGGCGGCCACCTTCAACAGCACCAACGCCCGTGTCGACCTGCCCTCCGGCACGCTCAAGAAGAGCCGTGACGCTGCGGTCGAGGTGTGGTTCAAGACCTTCGCGGCCGGTGTCGGCGGCCCGCTCGTCGGCTACCAGAACAAGGCCTGGGGCACCGCGCCGACCGCCGGCGGCCCGCTGCTCTACGTCGGTACGGACGGAAAGCTGCGCGGCCAGTTCGCCACCGGCACCGTGGAGCCGATCACCGACATCACCAAGAACGTCAACGACGGCAAGTGGCATCACGCCGTGCTCTCCGTCTCCGGCTCCACCCAGAGCCTGTATCTGGACGGCAAGCTCTCCGGCACGCTGAGCGGCAAGCAGCTCACGCAGAATGATCTGACGTACAACCAGATCGGCGCCGCCCGTACGGTCACTCCGGCCTCCTGGCCCGGCTGGGGCGCCAACGCCGCCAAGTCCTTCGTCGGCACGCTCGACGATGTGGCCGTCTACCACCATCCGCTGGGCTCGTCCGTGGTCGCGGGACACTTCCGCGAGGGCGGACGCACCGCCGATCTGCTGACCTCCACGACACTGCCCTCCGGCCGTATCGCCTCCGAGGTCCAGTACGACACCTCGCGCGACCGTGTCGAGGAGTACACCGACCGCAACGGCGGCACCTGGAAGATCGGCTCGCCCGCGGTCTTCGGCGACGACCGGGACCTGCGGCGCACCATCGAGGTCCATGACCCGATGGACGCGCCGTACTTCTACGAGTACGACGGACTGACCGGCCAGATGCTCCGCTACGGCGAGCCGATGGCGCTGGGCGCCCGCGAGTCCGCCACTCCGTCGCCGTCGGACTCGCCGGAACCGCCGGACGAGATCTGCACCCAGCCCGATCCGGGCGATCCGGCCTTCTGCACCAATCCGCCCGGTGACGGCGGCGCCGAGCCGGACTTCATCCGGCATCCCGTCGACGGTGTGGCCATCCGTACGTACGGCTACAACGACAAGGGCTACCAGACCGAGATCACCAGCGAGAACGGCGACACCGTCACGCTGGGCTACGACGACCGCGGCAATGTGACCAGCCGTAAGACCTGCCGGGCCAAGGACGACTGCCAGACGTCGTACACCACCTATCCGGTGCCGACGGGCGACTTCGACCTGCGGGCCGACCAGCCCTCGGAGACGCGCGACGGCCGCTCCTCGGGGCCCACGGACAACCGTTACCGCACCCAGTACCAGTACAACGACAAGGGCTCGCTGCTCCTTCAGACCTCTCCCGACGGCGGTACGGTCCGGCACGTCTACACGAACGGTTCGGAGCCCGCGGTCGACGGAGGCAATACGGCCACCGGTCTGCCGCTGACCACCACCGATCCGCTCAACAAGATCACGCGCTACCGCTACTACAAGAGCGGCGACCTGGCGTGGCTGACCGAACCGTCCGGCATGGTCACCAAGTTCACCTATGACGCGCTGGGCCGAAAGCTCACCGAGACCAGCGTCTCGGACGCCCAGCCGGCCGGTGTCACCACGACCTTCAGCTACGACAAGCTCTCCCGGCTGGTCTCCGTCACCGATCCGGCCGCGACCAACGCCGTCGCCGTGGCCGAGCACCGGCAGAAGACGCAGCACCAGCAGAAGACGCTGACCACCTACGACGCCGACGGCAATGTGGTGCGCACCGAGGTCAGCGATCTGCTCGGCGGCGACGCCACGCGCACGATGATCTTCGACCTGGACGACCGCGGCCGTCCCGAGAAGGTGACCGACGCCGAGGGCGGCGAGACCTCGTACACCTACGACGTCTTCGGCAACAAGACCTCGATGGTCGACGCCAACGGCAACCAGTTCGAGTACACCTACACCGCGCGCAACATGCCGGCCGAGTCACGGCTGCGCGACTGGGAGGACGACGGAGGCGACAACGACTACACGGTGCTGGCGTCGTACGCGTACGACATGGCGGGCCGCGTCGCCCGTAACACCGACTCCATGGGCCGCACCGTGGTCTACGAGTACTTCGGCGACGACCTGGTCAAGTCCGTCACTCTCAAGGACTTCCACAATCCGGACGGCACGAAGCGCGATGTCGTCATCGAGAAGAACACGTACGACGGCGCCGGCAACGTCCTCACCGAGACGTCCGGCAACGGCAAGCTCGTCACGCAGTACACCTACGACTCCGTGGGCCGTACCCAGTCGACCGTCACCGATCCGAGCGGAGTGGCCCGCCGTACCTCGGTGACCTACGACCTCGCCGGCAATGTGAAGACCACGACCTCCGGCGGTCTGCCGTCCAATGTGCCCTGGCCGGTGAGCGTCAATCCGGAGACCGTCAGCTATGTCTACGACGACGCGGGCAACGCCACGCAGGAGACCATCGAGAACGGCACCCAGTCACGCACCACGAAGTACTCCTACGACCAGCGCGGTCTGACCACGTCCCGGACCGATTCGGGCGGCCGGACCACCCAGTACACCTATGACGAGCTGGGACGTCCGGTGAGCACGGTCGCGCCCGAGGTGATGACCGAGTCCGGCGGCGGCGCGCCGGCCGCCTCCCGGCCCACCGCCTTCACCGGCTACGACACCTTCGACGCCGTGACCGACTCGATGGACGCGCTGGGCAATGTCAACCGCTCGACGTACGACCGGCTGGGCCGGGTGGTCGCCGCCACCGCGCCCGCGTATATCCCGCCCGGTACGACCACTCCCGTCACGCCGACCGTCACCAACGCCTATGACGCGCTGGGCAATGTGACCGAGTCGACCGACTCGCTGGGCCGGGTGACGCGGTACGAGTACGACCGGCAGAACCGTCTGATGGTCAGGGACGAGGCCACGGGCAACGGCGAGGACCGCGCCAAGTGGTCGTACACGTACACCCGCACCGGCGAGGTGCTCTCGGTCACCGGTCCGGACGGAGCCCGCGCCGAGAGCACGTACGACGACATGGACCGGCCGCTCACCACCACTCAGATCGAACGCAAGCCCGTACCCGCCGCGTTCACCACCCGCAACGAGTACGACGACCTGGGCAATGTGGTCAAGCAGACCGCGCCGAGCGGTGCGTTCAGCCAGTTCGGCTATGACGCGCTCGGCCAGATCACCCGGGTGACCGACGCGGCCAATGTGACCACTCAGCTCGGCTACGACATCGCGGGCCGCGAGGTGCGCCGTACCGACGGCCTCGGGCGCAGCTCGTCGAAGCTTTACGACGGGCTCGGCCAGCTGGTCCAGGACGCCGATCTGGACGCTACCAACAGCGAGCTGCGCAAGGTCGGTTACGGCTACGACCAGGCGGGCAATCTCACCACCGCGACCGACGCGCAGGGACGTCAGACGATCTTCGCGTATGACGCGCTGGACCGGCTGACCAGCCAGACGGAACCCGTCACCGACACCAAGTCGATCACCACGTCCTTCGGCTACGACGCGCTCGGCAACCGCACGCGCTACACCGACGGCCGTGGCAACAAGACGGTCTACACGGTCAATACGCTCGGTCTGCCCGAGTCCGTCATCGAGCCGTCCACCGCTCGCGATCCGTCAGCGGCCGAGCGTACCTGGACAACGGCGTACGACGCGCTCGGCCGGCCGGTGAAGGTGACCGCGCCGGGCGGTGTCACACGCGAACGGGAGTACGACAAGGCAGGCCAGCTGATCCGCGAGAGCGGCGCGGGCGCCGAGGTCGCCACCGCGGAGAAGAAGTTCGGCTACGACGCGGCGGGCCGGCTCATCAAGGCGTCCTCGCCCAAGGGCGACAACGCGTACGAGTACAACGACCGCGGTCTGCTGCTGACGGCCGAGGGCCCGTCGGGCGACGCCTCGTACGAGTACAACAACGACGGTCTGCTCACCGAACGCACCGACGCCGCGGGAACGGCCTCCTTCACCTACGCGCGCCAGCAGCTCGCCACCGCCGACGATCCGCTCACCGGAGTGCGGCAGACCTATGACTACGACGGCTCCGGCGCCGTCGAGCGGGTCGACTACGGCTCCGGTCAGTCGCGCTCCTTCACCTACGACAAGCTCGGCCGTGTCGACACCGACACGGTGAAGAACAGCGGTGGTGCTCCGGTCGCCGCCACGGACTACGACTACGACACCAACGACCATCTCGTCGGCAAGACCACCACCGGAACGGCCAAGGCGGGCAAGAACACCTACGGCTACGACCAGGCCGGCCGGCTCACCTCCTGGACGGCCGACGGCACGACGACGGAGTACGGCTGGGACGACAGCGGCAACCGCGTCAAGAACGGCGCCAAGACCGCCACGTTCGACGAGCGCAACCGGCTGCTGTCCGACGGCGACTACACCTACGACTACTCCTCGCGCGGCACACTCACCTCCCGCACCAGCTCCGGGCTGGAGGAGGAGTTCACCTTCGACGCCTTCGACCGGCTGACGAAGGCGGGCGAGTCCGGTACCTCGTACACCTACGACGCACTGGACCGGGTCGCCGACCGCAACGGTGTGGACTTCACGTACGCCGGACTCGCGCCCGATCCGGTCAAGGACAACTCGGCCACCTATGGACGCGGAGCCGCCGACGAGCTGATGTCGGTCTCCGAGGGCGGTGCGGCGCAGCTCACCGTCTCCGACGAGCACGGCGATCTGGTCGGCGGGATGTCGCCCACCAACGGCGCGGCGTCGTCGCTGTCCTCATCAACGGCGTACGACCCGTTCGGCCAGACGATCGCCGCCTCTTCCGAGGAGGTCGCGGGCAACGCGGGCTTCCAGGGCGACTGGACCGACCCGGAGACCGACCAGGTCAACATGGGCGCGCGCTGGTACGACCCGGGCACGGGCACCTTCGACTCCCGCGACGCGTACACCTATGCCTCGGGCGCGTCGATTCTCGCCAACCGGTACACGTACGGCGCCGGCGCGCCGCTGGACTACACGGACCCGGACGGCAACTGGCCGAGCTGCGGCTGGTGTGCGAGGACCTGGAACAAGGCCAAGAGCAAGGTCAAGAGCAAGCTCCAGAGCACCAGGGTCGGCCGCGTGATCTACAAGACCGCGAGCGCGGTCTACAACGCGGCGATGTACACCGTGCGCCATCCGCGTGCCGCGCTCAACAAGGCCTTGGACATGGCCGGCCAAGCCGCATCGTGGGTCTACCGGAAGTCGGGCGCGAAGGCGGCTGTCAACGCGCTGGCGAGTGCGACCAAATGGGCCAATGACAAATACGAGTCGGTGAAGAAGTCATCAGCCCAATGGATTGTGGCGAAAGCGGCCGAGGCCCGACAGCGGTACCACGCGGCGAGAGTCGCCATCACCCACAGGGCCCAGCAGGTGGCGACGTTCGCGGCCAAGCACAATCCGATCCCGCATATCGTGGCGGCTGCCGCACCGATAATCGTCGTGGCCGCGGCGATCGTGACGGCCGATCCGAATCTGCCGGCGATCCTGGTCTCGGCTACGCGCAATGTCATCGTGGACGCCGGCAAGGCCGTCAATGATCTGCGCGCCCTGGCGGTCGCGGCGAACGGCGTCGTCGTCGAGAGCGTCTCGAACGCCGTTGAATTCGCCATCGACAACGTTCCCGCGGCCTTGAAGACGGCCGGGAATTTCGTCGGCGAGGTCACGGGCTTCAACGACATCAAGGACTGTGTGACCAAGGGCGACGCGGAGGCCTGCGCCTGGGCCGTCGCCACGGTGGCGGGCCTGGCCCTGGGCGGCGCGGGCGCGGGCCTGGTCCGCGCGGCGAAGGCCGGCCGGATGGTCGCGAAGACCGCGAAGTACTCGGACGACATCGCGAAGGCGGCCGAGAAGCTCGACAAGGTCGAGAACGTGGTCGACAAGGTCGAGACGGCGGTCACCTGCGCGCAGACGGCCGGCGAGGTCGCCCAAGCCGCCGTCGCCCAGAGCTTTGTGCCCGGCACAGAGGTGGTGATGGCCGACGGCACCCGTAAACCGATCGAAAATGTCGAAGCGGGCGACAAGGTGCTCGCCACCGACCCGACGACGGGCAAGACCTCGTCCCAGAAGGTCACCCAGACGATAGAGGGCAAGGGCCTCAAGCACCTCTTCAAGCTCACGGTCGACACGGACGGCGACAAGGGCGACAAGACCGCCACCATCACCGCCACCAACGGCCATCCCTTCTGGGTCCCGGACCTCAAGAAGTGGCAGAAGGCCCAAGACCTCAAGCCGGGCCAATGGCTCCAGACGGGCAAGGGCACCTGGGTCCAGCTCAAGGCAGTCCAGTCCTGGACCCAGCAGGCGGCGGTCTACAACCTCACGGTAGACACGGCACACACGTACTATGTCTCGGCGGGCGCTACGCCGGTCCTGGTTCACAACTGCGGTGACGGCGGTGAATACCTTTATCGAGGTGTTGGAAAAGGGCATCCGAAGCATGCCGATGCACTTGAAGGCCGAGCTGTTCCGATCGGCGGTCCCTCCAGTCCAGCGGCGCATGTCGGGGGTAACCAAACAGATAGTCCATTCACTTCCTGGAGTCACGCTGAGTGGAGAGCCCAAGAAGAGGTGGACGAGTGGGGGCAGGGCTCAGTAGTGATGCGGATCCGTCGTTCCGATCTGGAGGTGCCCGTGGGGCCGAGTAGGGATATTCAGGTCCATGACACGGACATCGACAAAGGCTTCTTCGAGGAGGAGCATCTAATCGTCGGCCCTATCGACGCGACAGAGATCAGGATCGGCGATGGGCCATGGTTCAATCCGCGATCGCGATAGGGGTACAAGTGGAGCGAGATGAGCTGAAGCAAGCATTCACTGTCGAATCCACTGTCAACTCGCAGGCCAAGAGCGCCCTTGTCGCTGGGGCGCCGTTCGAAATCTGGCCAGCAAGAGTGCCTGCCGCGAGACTGCATCACACCTACGCTCGGCGATTGCGGAGGTTGCAGAAACTCGATCGCCCATCATTGGGTTTCGAGGAGGCGGTGGTTAGCCTCGCGGAATGCGATACCCAGGAACTTCTGGTCGGGTCTATTGATGACCGAAAAAGGGGGGGGTATTGCTTTATGGTGTTCCTCAGCACCGACCTTAAGCGAGTGATCGCATGCATTGGCTTGATAGTTCCCTCGCAAGATGTCTTTGATCCTGATGTAACGGAGGGGTAGAGATTTTCATCAGTGTGTCTGGCATCGCTGAGGGGGGCAGGCAGGCGAAGTTGACGGTGCGCTCTGGATTTCCGCTCCACGCGGAATAGGGCACTGCCGACCGTCGCAGCCTCACAGTGCCGTAGCGGCCCCTCCGGATCTGTTTCCGGTGGGGCCGCCGGGGTTTCTGACGGCAGTAGTTGACGGCAACGTCAGCGGACGGAGGCGGTGCAAGGCGGCCGTTCGTCGCCCTCGGCCCGGTTGGGATTGATGCTCGGTCCGTCGAGTGCGGTGCTGAGGGTGTCGGTGGCGTCTTGTTGGAGGCGGAGTCGGACGTGGGCGTAGACGGTGGCGGTGACGCCGATGTGGGTGTGGCCGAGGAGTTCCTTGATCACGACGAGTTCGACGCCTTGCTTCAGAGAACAGGAAGGCTGACCGTGGCCCGCACCGATTACTACGACGACCCCGCCGCGCCCAAGCCGAACAGCATGGTCGTCGCCGCCTCCGCCGTCGTCACCGACGACCACGGGCGCATCCTCCTCCAGCGCCGCCGCGACAACGACCTATGGGCACTGCCCGGCGGAGGCATGGACCTCACCGACTCCCTGCCCGGCACGGCCGTCCGCGAGATCAAGGAAGAAACCGGCCTCAACGTAGAGATCACCGGCCTCGTCGGCACCTACACCGACCCGAAACACATCCTCGCCTACACCGACGGCGAGGTCCGCCGCCAGTTCAACATCTGCTTCACCGCCCGCATCACCAGCGGCCAACTGGCAATCTCCGACGAGTCCACCGAACTCCGCTTCGTACCGCCCGAAGAGATCGAGCAGTTGCCGATGCACCACACCCAACGACTCAGGCTCCAGCACTTCCTGGAACACCGTGAAATCCCCTACCTGGGCTGAACCGACTGACGGCAGTAGTGACGGCATCAACCCCGCACACCCACGCACTTCACCGGACCAGCAAACTGCGCTTGACCTGCATAAAAGCAGGTAGATGGAGCCACGCAGCACACGTACTATGTCTCGGCGGGCGCTACGCCGGTCCTGGTCCACAACTGTGAAGCGAACGCTGATGGATATCTGTATCGCGGTCTCGCCAAGGGGCACCGTAGTTATGATGCCGCTGCTCAAGGCCGTGCGGTTCCCGTCGGAGGCCACTCGAACATAGGCGATCGCGTGGGTAGCAATAATATGGATTCCATCTTCACGTCTTGGACGGATGACCCCGAAGTTGCCATCTATGGTGCGGAGAACCTGAATAATAAACGGGTTGGGGAAGGTGTGATGTTGCGCATCAGGGCAGCAGGCATAGATCCCCCCGTGGGGCCATCGCGGAATATTCAAATCCATGACAGTCAGTGGGATCGGTCATTCGGCGAGGATGAGCCTCTCATCGTTGGAGAGATCCAAGCCCACGGAGTTAGCTTTGACTTTGGGAGAACCTGGACGAACGTTACAGGGGGATGAGGTGAACGAAGTATCTGTGAGTGAACTGCTCACCGCATTCGAGTCTGACTCCGAGGCCGGCATCCGGGCCCAAGATGCACTACTGTCCGGAGCGCATTTCGACATCTGGCTCCACCCAATTTCAGCGGCGAGGCTCGAGGGCATCTGCCGCGGAAGGATGAGGACCTTGCAACGGCGTGGCAAGCCGACTGTCGGGGTCACGGAATGCCTTGCGAGTCTCGCTGAAATGGGCGAGCGGGGCCTTCTTGTGGCCTACGTGGACGATCGCAAGCGAGCAGGATATTTCTTTCAGCTCTACCTCGACCCGCACCCGCTCAAAGTAGTCGGATGCATAGGAGTCAACATTTCCCCCGAAGATGACCCCATCACTGGTCCCGCACAATAGGCGAAGTTGATGGTGCGCTCTGGATTTCCGCTCTGCACGGAATGAAGCACCGCCGACCGTCGCAGCCGCACAGTGCCCCAGCGGCCCCACCGGATCTGTTTCCGGTGGGGCCGCCGGGGGTGTTTGACGGCACGGTCCGTCGAGTGCGGTGCTCAGGGTGTCGAGAGCGTCTCGTGGGCGACGGCGGCGGGCCGACGGGCGATCTTGGGTGGGCCTGGGCGGGTCACGGCTCATTTACGCCCGCTTGGGGTGCCGCATTCTGGGTCGATCTGTCGCCGGAGATGGTTGCGGTGGTCCGAGCTGCTGCCCACGAGGCAGGGGCGGCAGGTGTAGCTTCTGGGCCGGAGACCGGGCGCCACGCGGTGAGGTAGGCGCACCCGGACCATGTGAATCCGCGCACGTGCCTCAATCTCCACGTGAATCGTTGGTCGAACCAGTGGCCCAGGCCACGTCCACTGCCTACCATCGATCACTGCAAGGCCTTGTGCATCGCCGCACAATCACGCCGGGAGGCCCACTTTGCACCGCCGCCGTCGCACCGCGCTCTCCGTCTCCGTCGCGCTTCTCGCCGCGGCCCCTCTGCTCACCGCCTGCGGCAACGACGCCCATCCCGGAGCCGCGGCGGTCGTCGGGGGCCACCGGATCGAGGTGTCCACGATCCAGGCCCAGGTACGGGACGTCCGGGACGCCCAGGAGGCCGCGCCGGACGGCGCGCAGCTCGTCAAGAACACCGGGCAGCTCAGCCAGGCCAAGCTGAACAGTCTGATCTTCGACCGGATCCTTCAGCAGGCTGCCGACGAGGCCGGTGTGAAGATCAGCCGCAAGGAGATCCAGACCACCCGGCAGCAGGCCGCCGCGCAGTCGGGTGGCGAGCAGCAGTTCGCCACGATGCTGCTCCAGCAGGGCGCGCTCTCCGCCGGGCAGATCGACGCCGCGATCCGCCGTGAGGTCCTGCTGAACAAGCTGGCCCAGGCGCTCGGCGCGAACACCATGACGCCCGAGGGCCAGCAGACCGTGCTCGCCGATCTGACCAAGACGTCGGAGAAGCTCGGTATCGACGTCAATCCGCGCTACGGAAGCTGGGACTACAAGCAGGTCCGGCTCGGCGAGTCCAAGCTGCCCTGGATCACCCAGGTCACCCGCCAGGCCCCGGAGCAGCAGCCGTCGGGCGCCTGACGGCCGGGCCGCTCGGCCCGGCCGACCTGCCCGGCTGAGCGGTCGACCGCCGCGGTCCGGCCGCAGGCGCGCCGGAGGTAGGTTCGAGTGGTGACAGACGAAGCTCCCGCCACCTCCGGCCGTATCGTCCTGCTGACCGTCAGCCACCGGGTCGCGCCCGGACTCCTGTCCTGGCCCGCCTGGCAGACGCTGCACGCCGCCGACCGCGTGCTGTGCGCCGACGGCGGCCATCCGCTGCTGCCGTATCTGCGCGAGGCAGGCATCACCGTCGAGGCCGGTACACCCGCGCCCACCGCACAGGAACTGGTCGACGCCTGCGCCGGCGGCCGTACGGTTGTGGTCATCCCGTCCACCGGCGTCGACGGTGGGGGCGCGGGCGACGGCACCGGCGACGGCGCCCTGACCGACGGCCTCGCCCGGCTCGCCGGCTCCGGCCGCGTCCAGATGCCCGACCTGGAGCTGCTCCCCGGCTCCTACGACCTGCCCGGCGCCCGTCTTCTCGATCTCGTCCATGTCATGGACCGGATCCGGCGCGAATGCCCGTGGTCGTCGGTCCAGACGCACAAGGGACTCGCCAAGTACGGCATCGAGGAGGCGTACGAACTCGTCGAGGCGATCGAGGACGGCGACGGCGACGAACTCCGCGAGGAACTGGGTGACGTACTCCTCCAGGTCGTCTTCCACGCCCGTATCGCACAGGACGGCCTGGAGGAGGGTGAAGAGGGGGGAGAGGGGGGGGAACCGTTCTCCATAGACGATGTCGCCGCCACGATCGTGGAGAAGCTGATCCACCGCCATCCTCATGTCTTCGGCGACGAGACCGCCGAGACGCCCGAGGACGTCAAGGCGCACTGGCTCCGCACCAAAGCGGTCGAGAAACAACGCGACTCGGTCACCGACGGCATCCCTCTGGGCCAGCCCGGCCTGGCCCTCGCCTCCAAACTCGCGGGCCGTGTCCGCACGGCAGGCCTGGACGTCCCGCTCCCGTCGGGTGACGGCGTCGGCTACGACCTGCTCGCCATGGCCGTACAAGCCGAAAAGGCAGGCGTAGACCCGGAAACAGCCCTCCGCGCGGCGGCCCGCACCTACCGGGACGCGATCCGCACGGCTGAAGCGGGCGGCGTCGCCACTGAGTAACGTGGCGACAGCGATTGGTGAGAATGCGGGGGAACGGGGCGGGAATGGGCACGAGTTGGGGCGCACCGGAGGCGGAGACGGAGCGGGAACGGCCCGGGTCCACCCATAACGGGATCTCCGGTGGTGCGGTCGTCGGTAACGTCGTACAGACGGGCTCAATCGGGTCGTTCTACCTCGGCGACGGAGGCCATGCAGGCGGCCTACCCGCGCCCGACGACTGGCCTCGGCCGGACGAACTGCTTCCGTTCGATTTCGGCGTACGGATGTCCCGTACCTTCCGCGACGAGCCCGACCTCACGCCGTATGTGGAGCGGGATCACGACGTGCGGCTCGGCAACCTGGTCTGGGACGGTGCCGAGTCGGGCGGCTTGGTGGTGGTGACGGGCGAGCGCCTGTCCGGCAAGACGAGGACCGCGTACGAGGCGCTGAGCGCCGGTCTGAGCCGCCGAGGGAAGGTTTTCGCGCCCAGCCCAGGTACGGACCTCCGGACGCTGCCCGCGCTGCTGCGCAGCCGTTCCGACGGCCCGTACGTCCTATGGCTGGACGATCTGGAGGACCACCTGGGCGGGCACGGGCTGACGCCCGGCTTGCTCACCCAACTGATCCAGCAGCGCGTGATCGTGTTGGCCACGATGAGCGAGAAGGAGTACGAGAAGCACCGCTTCGATTCCGCCACGAACTCCCGGGTGCTGGCGAGGGCGGAGACGGTCGAACTGTCCTCGCGGTGGAGCGAGGACGAGCTGTCACGGCTCATGAAGCTGTCGTCCCACGACGCCCGGCTGGCCGGTGCGCTGAACCGGCGTGGTGACAGCGGTGTCACCCAGTACCTCGCCGTTGGTCCCGACCTCTGGGCGCGGTGGAACCGAGCTCGGCGCCCCAGCGCGCACCCGCGTGGCCATCTGCTGGTCCGGGCCGCGATCGATCTCGCGCGGCACGGGATCAGTGTGCCGGTGCCGCTGGAACTGCTGCGTGCGATCCATAAGTTGTACGGTCCCGAGATCGCGGACGCGAGCAGCGAGTCGTTCGAGGACGCCCTCGCCTGGGCCACCGAGACCAGGCACGGTGTCACCGGGCTGCTCGTAGCGGGTCCGGAGCCCGGCACCTGGCGTGCGTACGGCTCATTGGTCGCCGACGGGGCACGGTGCCCGGACATGGCGCCGATGCCTTACTTCGCCTGGGGGTTCGCGATGGACATGGGAATCGACGGTATGTCCGAACCCGAGAAGATAACCGCAGCCCAAGCCGCCCTGCTCCCAGCGGCGGAGAAGGGGGACATCGACGCCATGCTCTGGCTCGCCGTCTTCTGTGAGGATGCGGGAGACGTGGTGGAGGCGGCACGCTGGTACCGGGCGGCGGCCGACGCTAATTCCTCGTACGCATACTTGGCGGGGGATTACCTCGCCGAACACGGCAGCGTCCTGGAGGCGATTCCGTACCTCAGGACCGCCGCCGAGACCGGGAACCGGACATCCGCCGCCCTGCTCGGCAGGCTGCTGCGCGATCAGGCCGAGCACTGGTTGCGCGTGGCGGCTGGAGACGGCGACGGCGCGGCGGTGTATGAGCTGGGCGATCTGCTCAACAGACCCGGCCGGCCCAGCTAGGTCGCCTGGGCCACACACCCGCACCCGACGGTCTCCAGGCCCGCCCCGATACCGTCAACCGGTGACCGAAAAGCCTCCCATCCCCGCCCCCGCCCCCGAGCTCTTCACCTGGGAGTTCGCCACCGACCCGTACCCCGCCTACGCCTGGCTCCGTGAGCACGCGCCCGTGCACCGGGCCCGGCTGCCCAGTGGTGTCGAGGCGTGGCTCGTGACGCGGTACGGGGACGCCAAGGCGGCGCTCGCCGATGCGCGGCTGTCCAAGAATCCCGTTCATCACGCGGAGGCGGCGCACGCCAAAGGGAAGACCGGGATTCCCGGGGAGCGCAACGCGGATCTCATGACGCATCTGCTCAATATCGATCCGCCCGACCACACCCGGCTGCGCCGGCTGGTGTCCAAGGCGTTCACGCCCCGGCGCATCGCGGAGTTCGGGCCTCGCGTCCAGCAGCTCACCGACCGGCTCATCGACGGTTTCGCGGCGAAGGGCGAGGCGGATCTGATCCATGACTTCGCCTTCCCGCTGCCCATCTACGCGATCTGCGATCTGCTCGGCGTACCGGCCGAGGACCAGGACGACTTCCGCGACTGGGCCGGCATGATGATCCGGCATTCAAAAGCCGGCCACGGCGGCGGGCCGCGCGGCGGTGTGGCGCGGTCGGTCAAGAAGATCCGGGGATATCTGGCCGAACTCATCCACCGTAAAAGGGAGAATCCGGGCGACGATCTGATCTCCGGCCTCGTCCGGGCCAGTGACGACGGCGAGCATCTCACCGAGAACGAGGCCGCGGCGATGGCCTTCATCATCCTCTTCGCCGGTTTCGAGACCACCGTCAACCTGATCGGTAACGGCGTCCATACGCTGATGCGCCACCCGGAGCAGCGCGCCCGGCTTCAGCGGTCGCTCGACGCGGGCGAGACGGAGCTGCTCGCGACGGGTGTCGAGGAACTGCTGCGCCACGACGGTCCGGTGGAGCTGGCGACCTGGCGGTACGCCACCGAGCCGGTGACGCTCGGCGGGCAGCGGATCGCGGTGGGCGATCCCGTACTCGTCGTACTCGCCGCGGCGGACCGCGACCCGGAACGGTTCGCCTCGCCCGACACACTCGATCTCGCACGGCGTGACAATCAGCACCTCGGCTACGGGCACGGCATCCACTACTGCCTCGGCGCACCGCTCGCCCGCCTTGAAGGACAGACCGCTCTCGCGACGCTGCTGACCCGGCTGCCCGATGTGCGGCTTGCCGTGGATCCTGCCGATTTGCGCTGGCGCGGAGGGCTCATCATGCGTGGATTGCGCACACTTCCGGTGCAGTTCACGCCATTGTCCGGCTGATGGACCGCTGCCGGTTTCGAGGCCCGATCAGGAAGCTGCAACTGACGGACCGTCAGGAATGTGACTTTCACGTGATCTCCGCTGCATCGACTTGTGACAGACGTTCGAGTACCGCTACGTTCACCGACGACTCAGCAGCAACACGCCGTAGTCGAAACGACAGTCACACGGAAGGCAAGCGCATGCGCTCCGCGAACGGCCGACACCGCAGACCACGCCAGGCCCCCGCTCTGATCGTCGCCGCTGGGGTGACCGGGTCGGCGATCGCCATCCCGCTGTTCGCCGCCTCGGGCGCCAGCGCGGCGGACGCCTCCACCTGGGACCGTGTCTCCGAATGCGAGAGCGGCGGTATGTGGAGCGCGGACCTCGGCAACGGCTACTACGGCGGCCTCCAGCTCGGCCAGGAGACCTGGGACGCCTTCGGCGGCGGCGCGTACGCGGCCCGGCCCGACCTCGCCAGCCGTTCCCAGCAGATCACCGTGGCGGAGAAGATCCTCGAAGCGCAGGGCTCGAAGGTCTGGTCGAGCTGTGCGTCGGTCTCCGGGCTGACGGGCACCCTGCTGCCCGGTGTCGGTCTCGGAAGCGGCTCCGGCTCCGGCTCCGGCTCCACGGGAGCCTCGCAGGGCGACCAGGGCGCCGATCCGACGGGCAGTCCCTCCGGCGCTCCGGACGCCGAGCCCTCCGCTCCGGCCGACGGAACGGGCGTGCGGCCCGGCGAGCCGGTCCCTTCCGGTTCGGCCGGCACGCCCACGTCCGGAGCTTCCGCGGACGGCGCCGAGGGCACCGACGGGCTCGGCCTCGGTGGCACTGCCACCGGCGGTACGGAGTCGGCCAAGGGCAAGCACCGCGGTGAGGCCGCCCAGGAGGATGCCGTAACGGGCAATTCGGATGAAGGACTTGAATACGGTCGCCATGCCTCACGAGGTGACGGCCTGTCGCGCAGTACGGACGGCCTGCCGGATCGTACGGAATCGCCCGCTCCGGCGGAGGCCGATCAGCCCGCCGAGCGCAACTGGCTGGTCGCCGACGGGCAGAAGGTGCTCGGCGGGTGGCTGTAAGGCGTACGGGCCGATGGCTGTGAGGTGAGCGAGGGCGGCCGGTACCGGCCGCCCTCGGTGCGTTCTCGGTGTGTTCTCGCCGGCCGTGGCCCTGATCCCGCCCGTGGTCCCGGCCTTGATGCCGCCTTGATTCAATCCTTGGTCCAGCCCTTGGTTCAGCCCTTGATCCCGCCGTGAAGTGGCGCGGATTCAGAGGGTAGTTCGCGGTTCTATGTCCGCTTCTGTGCAAGTGAGACAAGGGTCTCTTTGTTGCAACTAGGGACTTTTGCCCTGTGCGTTGCCCTGCTTTCTGCTCCCACCAGCGGAAATGCGTAAACCTGGGCGGTGGGTAAGGGCGTTATTTCCCTGATGTCTCCTTTGAAGAACCGGCGGGCCTGTGATTACGGTCTGAACCGCTCGCACCGCGGGCCTCGTCGACCGTCACGCCGAATCCTGCCGTCGGTCGGGGGGAGTAGTCGTCGCGTCATGCGCCGAAGGCAGGAGCGGGGGACCCACGGTTTGTGCCGGCCCCGGCCGTCGAGAGACGGCCGACGACCGGCTCGGGGTGAAGCCGGATGCGCGAGCGTCCGGCCGGGCAACTCACTTGGCCCGAACCCGACAGCTCACCTCGTAGGCGTCGGTGAGGAGAGTTCCATGCCGCGTTCCAGCAAAGGTTCCAGCAAGGGCAAGCACCGCCGTCCCTCCCGCTCCGTGACCGCCCGCTATGCCACGCTCGCCGGAATCACCGGTGCCGCCGTCGCGGTCCCGCTGATCGGCGCCACCTCCGCCTCCGCCGCGACCGCCTCCGAGTGGGACCGGGTCGCCCAGTGCGAGTCCGGCGGCAACTGGTCCATCAACACCGGTAACGGGTACTACGGCGGCCTCCAGTTCAGCAGCTCCACCTGGGCCGCGTACGGAGGCACCGCCTACGCGGCCAGGGCCGACCTCGCCTCGAAGTCCCAGCAGATAACGGTCGCCGAGAAGGTGCTGGCCGGCCAGGGCAAGGGCGCGTGGCCCACCTGTGGCGTCAACCTCTCCAACGCCGCGTACGACGGTGGCTCGGCCGGCACAGGCTCCGGTTCCGGTACGGGCTCCGGTTCCGGCTCGGGCTCCGGGTCCGGTTCGAACTCCGGCGGCGGCTCTGATTCCGGTTCCGGTTCCGGTTCCGGTACACAGGACCAGGCCGCCCAGCAGCAGGCGCAGCCCCAGCAGCAGACCCGGCCCGCCCAGCCCAAGCGGCAGCAGGCGCAGCCCGCCTCGCGCGGCGAGAGCCGCGCCGCCACGGATGCCGCCACCGGCGCCGCCACCACGTTCAAGAAGGGCGACGGCGAGTACAAGGTCAAGTCCGGTGACAGCCTCTCCAAGATCGCCGCCGCGCACCAGGTCAAGGGCGGCTGGAAGAAGCTGTTCGAGCTGAACAAGGACATCGTCCGCGACGCCGATCTCATCTACCCGGGCCAGCAGCTCCATCTGACCTGACCTGACCTGACCCGACCCGACCCGACCCGAGCTGACCTGACTCGCCCGGCCCGGCGCGTGATCCCCGTACGCGCCGGGCCGCGGTCTGCGCCTGTCCGGGCGTACGCGAGGGATACGCAGGGAGGACTCAGGACGGACTCAGGACGGACGCGGAGGGTACTCGGAGCGGTGCTCAACACGGCACTCAAGGCGGTGCTCATCGGCGCGCCGAGGCGCTCGGGTGCTTGATCCGTCCCAGCGGGCGGGCACCGGCCGGCCGACGCCTCCGGGCCGGTTAGGCTCATGCCGCAAGGCCAATGAGACCCTGCACTCCAAGCGTCACATCCCAGAAGGAGATGCTCGTGCCGTCCATCGACGTCGTCGTAGCCCGGGAAATCCTGGACTCCCGAGGCAACCCCACGGTCGAGGTCGAGGTCGGCCTCGACGACGGCAGCACCGGCCGTGCTGCCGTCCCGTCCGGTGCCTCCACCGGTGCGTTCGAGGCCGTGGAACTCCGTGACGGAGACGCCAACCGCTATCTGGGCAAGGGCGTCGAGAAGGCCGTACTGGCCGTCATCGAGCAGCTCGGCCCGGAGCTCGTCGGCTACGACGCCACCGAGCAGCGCCTGATCGACCAGGCCATGATCGACCTGGACGCCACCGAGAACAAGGGCTCGCTGGGCGCCAACGCCATCCTCGGTGTCTCGCTCGCCGTCGCGCACGCCGCCTCCGAGGCCTCGGACCTCCCGCTCTTCCGCTACCTGGGCGGCCCGAACGCGCATCTGCTGCCCGTTCCGATGATGAACATCCTGAACGGCGGCTCGCACGCCGACTCCAATGTGGACATCCAGGAGTTCATGATCGCTCCGATCGGCGCGGAGTCCTTCTCCGAGGCGCTGCGCTGGGGTGCCGAGGTCTACCACACCCTCAAGAAGGTCCTGAAGCAGAAGGGCCTCTCCACCGGTCTCGGCGACGAGGGCGGCTTCGCGCCCAACCTGGAGTCCAACCGCGCCGCGCTCGACCTGATCCTCGAAGCCATCAAGGAAGCCGGCTATGTGCCGGGCCGTGACATCGCGCTCGCGCTGGACGTCGCCGCCTCCGAGTTCTACAAGGACGGCTCGTACGAGTTCGAGGGCAAGTCCCGCTCGGCCGCCGAGATGACGGAGTACTACGAGGAGCTGGTCGCCGCGTACCCGCTCGTCTCCATCGAGGACCCGCTCTTCGAGGACGACTGGGCCGGCTGGAAGGTCATCACCGACAAGCTCGGCTCCAAGGTGCAGATCGTCGGTGACGACCTGTTCGTCACCAACCCGGAGCGGCTGGCCCGTGGCATCGAGGAGGGCTCCGCCAACGCCCTGCTGGTCAAGGTCAACCAGATCGGTTCGCTGACCGAGACGCTGGACGCCGTCGAGCTGGCCCAGCGCAACGGCTTCAAGTGCATGATGTCCCACCGCTCCGGCGAGACCGAGGACGTCACCATCGCGGACCTCGCCGTCGCGGTGAACTGCGGTCAGATCAAGACCGGCGCTCCGGCCCGCTCGGACCGTGTCGCCAAGTACAACCAGCTGCTGCGTATCGAGGAGATCCTCGACGACGCGGCGGTGTACGCGGGCCGCAGCGCGTTCCCGCGGTTCCGTTCCGCCTGAGCGACTCGGCAGTCGGCAGGCGTGGCGGGCGCAGCGCGCGGCAGACGCGGCAGGCGCCCGCAGGCGCAGCAGCGGCGGTTGCCGGGCGGGGCTGCCGTCCCGTCCGTACCGCCCGTCGTCCGTACGTCCCCGGCCCCGGTCCCGTACCGTGTCCGGGGACGTACGCACGTGACAGGGGAGGCGAGCCATGGCCGGGAACCGGGACCGGTTCACCACCGCGACCAGGCTGCGGCTGCTCGGCGAGCAGACCGCCGCGCGCGTCTACCGCTCGCAGAACCGCCGCCAGGACCGCCGCTCCCGTCTCACCGGCCGGGCGGCCTTTCTCGCCCTCGTGGTGTGCACACTGGTGGTGGCGCTCGCGTATCCGATGCGGCAGTACGTGTCGCAGCGGAACGAGATCGCCGAGCAGGAGCGGGAGGCCCGGGAGGCGCGGCAGCGGGTCGAGGAGCTGCGCGACGAGAAGGCGCGGCTCCAGGACGACGCGTACATCCAGCGGCTGGCCCGTGAGCATCTCCACTATGTGATGCCGGGAGAGACCGGTTACACCATGATCGACCCGGAGGCGGTGCGTGAGCGCCGTGAGGAGCGGGACGCGACGGACCGTCCCTGGTACTCGAATGTCCTGGACGGCGTGGACGACGCGGACCGCCCGGACCGGTAGGGCCCGGCCTCCCTCCGTACGTATCAGGCACGCAGAACCAGAACCGTAGAACCAAGGCAGGCATGGACATCCCTCCTCCGCAGACTGAACGCACCGAGCCCACCGAGGCGGACGTGGCCGCGTTCCAGGAACAGCTCGGCCGTCCTCCGCGCGGACTGCGCGCCATCGCGCACCGCTGCCCCTGCGGACAGCCGGACGTCGTGGAGACCGCGCCGCGGCTCCCGGACGGCACGCCCTTCCCGACGACGTACTACCTGACCTGTCCGCGCGCGGCCTCGGCCATCGGCACGCTGGAGGCGAACGGTGTCATGAAGGAGATGACCGAGCGCCTCGCGGCCGATCCGGAGCTGGCCGCCGCGTACCGCGAGGCGCACGAGGACTATCTCGCGCGCCGTGACGCCATCGAGGTGCTGGAGGGCTTTCCCAGCGCGGGCGGTATGCCGGACCGGGTGAAGTGTCTGCACGTCCTGGTCGGCCACTCGCTGGCGGCGGGCCCCGGCGTGAATCCGCTGGGCGACGAGGCGCTGGCGATGCTGCCGGAGTGGTGGGCGAAGGGCCCGTGCGTGAGCCCGTGCGCTCCCGCGGACAAGCCCGCGGATAAGAACGACGGGGACGACGAGGACGAGGAGCGCGTATGACCCGGGTCGCCGCGATCGACTGCGGTACGAACTCCATCCGCCTGCTGGTCGCCGACGTTCACCCGGATACGGGCGAAGTGGTCGATCTGGACCGGCGGATGAGGATCGTCCGGCTCGGCCAGGGCGTGGACAGGACCGGCCGGCTGGCGCCCGAGGCGCTGGAGCGGACCTTCGAGGCGTGCCGTGAGTACGCCGCCGTCATCAAGGAGCACGGCGCCGAGCGCGTCCTCTTCGTGGCCACCTCCGCGTCGCGCGACGCCGAGAACCGCGACGAGTTCGTCCGCGGTGTGCTGGACATCCTGGGCGTGGAGCCCGAGGTGATCACCGGCGACCAGGAGGCGGAGTTCTCCTTCACCGGTGCCACCAAGGAGCTGCCGGGCCGGGACAGTTATCTGGTCGTGGACATCGGCGGCGGTTCGACGGAGTTCGTCGTCGGCGACGACCGGGTACGCGCCGCGCGCTCCGTGGACATCGGGTGTGTACGGCTGACCGAGCGCCATCTCGTACGGGACGGTGTCGTCAGCGATCCGCCCACGACCGCCGAGATCGCCGCGATGCGCGCGGACATCGAGGCGGCCCTCGACCTCGCGGAGCTGACGGTCCCGCTGCGCGAGCCTGGCACCCTGGTCGGACTCGCGGGCTCCGTGACCACCGTGGCCGGTATCGCGCTGGGCCTGCCCGCGTACGACTCCACCGCGATCCACCACTCCCGTATCTCCCGCGCCCGAGTAGCGGAGATCACAAGGCAACTGCTCGCCGCCACCCACGACGAACGCGCCGCGATCCCGGTCATGCACCCGGGCCGAGTCGACGTCATTGGCGCGGGCGCCCTCATCCTCCTCACCCTCATGGAACGCACCGGCGCCGCCGAGGTCGTCGTCAGCGAACACGACATCCTGGACGGCATCGCCTGGCGCGCGGCACTCGGCGACGAGCGAGGTGCCGGCTCGTGTCCGGCGCGGCGAGACGGTTGATGTGACCGAGTACGGCCGCCTGGTGGCGCGGATCGTGCCGGTGGAGGAGCGGGAGGCGACGCCGGTACTGGACCGGCTCGCGGCGGAGGGCAAGGTCCGGGCCGCGGTGCGCCCCGGCTACCGGCCGCGGATGCGGGCGGGCGACGGCGGCGACCGGCTGAGTGACGCGCTGGCCGCGTTGCGCGAGGAGGAGTCCTGGTGAGTCTCTGCTACGTCACTACGTCGGCACCTCTGCGGCGCTGAAACTGCTGGTGGAGGAGAGCCGCGGCCGATCAGAGGCTGCGGTAGAGGTCGCGGCGGTCGCCGACCTTGACCACGAGGATGAGAAGTTCGCCGTCGTTGATCTGGTAAGCGACGCGGTAGCTGCCGACGCGGAGCCGGTAGAGGCCCGACGGGCCGGTGAGCTTCTTGATGTCGGCGTCCTCGCGGTACGGGTCGTCGCCGAGGGCGGTCAGCGCGGTCAGGATGCGCATGGCCGCGGGCCGGTCGATGGCCCGCAGTTGCCGCTGTGCGGCGGCGGTGAAGCGGAACGCGTATTTCATGCCGCGCCTTCGGCGGGCTCGCCGCGGTCGGTGAACAGATCCGCCAGCAGTTCGGCCATCGTCACGGTCGGGCCGCCCTCGGCGAGGACCGCTTCCGCCTCCCGTGCCAGCAGCACATCGGCCGCCTCTTCCAACGCGTCGAAGTCCGCGATCGGAACCACGGCGGCCACCGGCACGCCGTTTCGAGTGATCACCGTGGGCGTTCCCTGTTCGGCGCGGTTGATGTGGTCCGCGAGGTGCGCGCGGGCTTCGCGGACGGTCACAGAGATGTCGGTCATAGTGCCAGTGTACGCGCGATTGTGTACACCGCTAAGGGCGCTGAGTAAGGGGTGGAAGCCCCGGCTCCGTCGCCCGTGTGAGCCCCGCTCCGGCGTCCGTTCAGGCCTTCGCCGAGGGCCTCGCGAGAAAGTTCGTGAAGTTCTTCACAAGGAATTCGAGCCTCTTGAGTGCCGCCGCGGTTCCATACGGCCGAGTGGGGCCATCGATGGGTCACCGCGTCCTTATACCGGGCGGTTCCGGACGCGTTACGGGCGCATGAACCGGACGGGTGGTTCGGGCGGTGGCGAGGGTGGAGGGCCAGCTCACAGGGGGTGGGCAACGACCGGCGGAGGGCCTTGGTTCCCTGGGGGCACCGTGATCTCGATCATGTGAGCCGCGCAGTGTAGCACCATAGGGCGCAGACCTTGTGAAGGGGCTCACGAGCACCCCCTCCGAGGGGGGTGGATACTCGATGGCATGAGCACCACGGAGCGTCCCAGGATCCTCGTTGTAGGCGGTGGGTACGTAGGCCTGTACGCAGCTCGTCGCATTCTGAAGAAGATGCGCTACGGGGAGGCGACCGTCACGGTTGTCGACCCGCGCTCGTACATGACGTACCAGCCCTTCCTCCCCGAAGCCGCCGCCGGCAGCATTTCGCCTCGGCATGTCGTCGTACCGCTGCGACGCGTGCTGCCCAAGGCTGAGGTGCTCACCGGCCGAGTCACCACCATCGACCAGGACCGCAAGGTCGCCACGGTCGCGCCGCTCGTCGGCGAGGCCTACGAGCTGCCCTTCGACTATCTGATCGTGGCCCTCGGCGCGGTCTCCCGTACCTTCCCGATCCCCGGCCTCGCCGAGCAGGGCATCGGTATGAAGGGCATCGAGGAGGCCATCGGCCTGCGCAACCATGTGCTCGAACAGCTCGACAAGGCCGACTCGACCACCGACGAGGACGTCCGCCGCAAGGCGCTCACCTTCGTCTTCGTGGGCGGCGGCTTCGCCGGCGCGGAGACCATCGGCGAGGTCGAGGACCTGGCGCGCGACGCGGCAAAGTACTACACCAGCGTCAAGCGCGAGGACATGCGCTTCATCCTCGTGGACGTCGCCGACAAGATCCTTCCCGAGGTCGGCCCGAAGCTGGGCTCCTGGGGCAAGGAGCATCTGGAGAGCCGCGGCGTCGAGATCTACCTCAAGACCGGCATGGACTCCTGCGTCGGCGGTCATGTGGTGCTCAACAACGGCCTTGAGGTCGACTCCAACACCATCGTGTGGACGGCCGGCGTCAAGCCGAACCCGGCCCTCACCCGTTACGGTCTGCCGCTCGGCCCGCGCGGCCATGTGGACACCAGCGAGAAGCTCCAGGTGCAGGGCACCGACTACATCTGGGCCGCCGGCGACAACGCCCAGGTCCCGGATGTCGCCGCCCGCAGGGCCGGTGCCGAGAACGCCTGGTGCCCGCCGAACGCCCAGCACGCGCTGCGCCAGGCGCGGCTGCTCGGTGACAACGTCATCTCCGGTATGCGGGGCTTCCCGCAGAAGGAGTACAGCCACGCCAACAAGGGCGCCGTCGCCGGTCTGGGACTGCACAAGGGCGTCGCGATGATCGTCATGGGCAAGATGAAGATCAGGCTCAGGGGCCGGCTCGCCTGGTACATGCACCGCAGCTACCACGGTCTGGCCATGCCGACCTGGAACCGCAAGATCCGTGTCTTCGCCGACTGGACGCTGGCGATGTTCCTCAAGCGCGAGGTCGTCTCGCTCGGCGCGATGGAGACACCGCGCGAGGAGTTCTACGAGGCCGCCAAGCCCAGCCCGCCGGCCGTCGCCGCCGTCACGCCGACACCGGAGAGGGCCAAGGCGTCCTGAGGCCGGGCCGCCGGTACGCCTTCGGTCACCGGCACAACTGACGTAACTGATATACGAGAAGGGCCGCTCGCCATCCGTGGTGCGAGCGGCCCTTCTCGTACCTGCGGTCGCTCCGACGGCCTACCCTCCGGCTCCCTCCGTACGGTCACCCGCACACCCCCGCCTGGGAGAAAAGGCGCACACCGCCAGGAAAGTGTGTGGTGGGTGCAGGCATTTTGCCGGTCCATTGCGAGCCGCAGGGACTGCATCCGTACCCGTCCGGTGTTTACGTGGTGTTGAGCATGTCCGTATCCGCCACCACGGAGGTGTGCGCCATGGCCGACGCCGCGCTGCGGCTGACCACTCTTGCCGAGGAGTTGCTGGGAGTTCCGCTCCCGGTCCGTATCCGTGCCTGGGACGGCAGCGAATCGGGTCCTCCGGACGCCCCGACCCTGATCATCCGTAACCGACGCGCCCTGCGCCGACTCCTGTGGAAGCCGGGCGAGATGGGCCTCGCACGCGCCTGGGTGGCCGGTGAGATCGATGTGGACGGCGATCTCTTCGCGGTTCTCGACCGGCTCGCCGCGTTCATCTGGGCGCGCGGCGCCGACGCCAAGGACGAGGTCCATCCTCTGCGCGATCCCCGGCTGCGGGCCGCCGCCCGTACGCTCCTGCGCATCGCGGGCCCCTGGCCGCCGCCCGCACCGCCCGCCGAGGAGGTACGGCGGCGGTACGGCGCGCTGCACACCAAGCGCCGGGACAAGGAGGCGATCAGCCACCACTACGACGTGGGCAACGACTTCTACGAGCTGGTGCTCGGCCCGTCCATGGTCTACTCCTGCGCGTACTGGGAAGGCGACGCCGGATTCAGTCTCGAAGACGCACAGCGCGACAAGCTCGATCTGATCTGCCGCAAGCTCGCGCTCAAGGAGGGTGAGCGGCTGCTCGACGTCGGCTGCGGCTGGGGCTCGATGGCCATCCACGCCGCCCGTGAGTACGGCGCCCGCGTCACCGGAGTCACCCTCTCCAGGGAACAGGCGACCTATGCGCGCAAGCGCGTCGCGGAGGAAGGGCTCGCCGACCTGGTCGAGATCCGGGTCCAGGACTACCGCGACGTCAGGGACGGTCCGTACGACGCGATCTCCTCCATCGGGATGGCCGAACACGTCGGCTCCGTGCGTTACCGCGAGTACGCCGACGATCTCTACGCCCTGCTCAAGCCGGGCGGACGGCTGCTCAACCACCAGATCGCCCGGCGCCCGGAGCGCGACGAGAGCCAGTACCGCATCGATCCGTTCATCGACGCGTACGTCTTCCCCGACGGCGAACTGGCCCCGCTCGGCCGGACCGTCGCCACGCTGGAGGAGGCGGGCTTCGAGGCCCGGGACGTGGAGTCGATCCGGGAGCACTACGCGCTCACGCTGCGCCGCTGGGTGGCGAATCTGGAGAAGCACTGGGACCAGGCGGTACGGAGCACCTCGCCCGGCCGCGCCCGGGTCTGGCGTCTCTACATGGCGGCGTCCGCGGTCTCCTTCGAGCGCAACAGGATCGGTGTCAACCAGATCCTGGCCGTGAAGACTCCGGAGGCCGGGGCCTCCGGGATGCCGTGGCGGGCCCGCGCCTGGGGCGTCTGACGGAGCCGGAAGGGCCGGAGGAGGCAGACGAGCGGGAAGGGCCGGACCTCCGTCGTGTCGGGAGATCCGGCCCTTCTTCGCGCGTGCCGCGCCGCGCGGGTTCGTACCGCGTATCGGGCCGCGTAGGCGCCCGCCGCGTACCGCTATTCGGTCTTGATCGCCGTCAGCATGTTCAGCTTCGCCGCGCTGCGCGCCGGCCAGAGCGCGGCCAGCACACCCACCAGCCCGGCCAGCACCAGGAAGATCCCGATCCGGTCCCACGGGATGACCAGGGTGTAACCCGGGATGGAGTCCTTGAACGTCTCGCCGACCGCCCAGGCCAGGAAGGTCCCGAGCACCACTCCGATCACCGCGCCGAAGACCGAGATCACCACGGCCTCCAGCCGGATCATCCGCTTGACCTTGCTGCGGTCCAGGCCGATCGCCCGCAGCATGCCGATCTCCTGCTGCCGCTCGAAGACCGACATCGCCAGGGTGTTGACGACTCCGAGGACCGCGATGATCAGGGCCATCGCCAGCAGTCCGTACATGATGTTCAGCGCGGTGTTGATGAAGCCGCCGAAGGTGTTCCTGATGTCCTGCTGGTCCATGAAGTCGATGCCCGGGTTGTCGCCCAGCGCGTCCACCAGCGCCTGCTCATGGGCGGCGCTCGCACCGCCGTCCATCTTCACCCAGACCTCGGGGATGTACGGCTTGGACTCGTGCGGGGCGACCAGGTCCTTGGAGATCAGCACCGGCGAGAGGAACTCGTTCCCCGCATAGACCGCACCGACCTTCAGCCGGGCGGACTTGCCGTCGGAGTACGTGACTTCGACGGTGTCACCGGGCTTCCAGCCGTTGGACTCCGCGGTCTTGTCGGCGACCGCGATCCCGCCCTGGCCGAGTGTGTCCAGCGAGCCGGAGACATCGTTGAAGGCGAAGACCTTCTCGATGTCTCCGGGCGTGACCGCCGAGGTGGCGTGGAACTCGCCCTTGATCTTCAGCGAGGTGGCCTGCTGCGGGGAGAGGGCGCTCACACCGGACACCTTCTCCAGCGCGGTCAGGGCCGACTCGTCCAGCGGACCGCCGCTCGCCATGGTGACCATGTAGTCGGCCTTGATGTTGTCCGTGGTCATCCGGTCCACGGCCTGGCCGATCGTCACACCGATCACCGTGAGACCGGTGACGAGCGTGAGCCCGATGGCCAGCGCGGAGGCGGTGGCTCCGGTACGGCGCGGATTGCGGACCGCGTTCTGTCCCGCCAGCTTGCCGGCGACGCCGAACACCCGCTGGAGGGCGGGCCGTACGAGTGCGATGACCGGCCGCGAGAGCAGCGGGATCAGCACGATGACACCGATCATCGTCAGGAACGCGCCCCCGCCGATCAGCAGCCGTCCGTTGTCGGCGCCCGCCGCCGCGCCCGCGACGATCAGGACCGCGCCGAGCAGGGCCAGTACCGCGCCGATCGAGTTGCGTACGACCAGGGACCTGGTGGTGGCCACGGCGTGCACACTGCTCATCGCCGCCACCGGCGGGATCTTCGCGGCCCTGCGGGCGGGCAGCCAGGCGGCGATCAGGGTGATCAGCACACCGACGACGAAGGCCGCGCCGACGGCGGTCGGTGAGATCACCAGCGGCCCTGCGGGCATCTTCGCGCCGAACGAGCCCATCGCGGACCGCAGTCCGGTCGCCAGACCGAGACCGACCAGAAAGCCGACCGCCGAGGCGATGGCGCCGACGACCGCGGCCTCGGCCAGCACCGAGCGCTTGACCTGGCGGCGCGAGGCACCGACGGCGCGCATCAGCGCCAGCTCCCTGGTGCGCTGGGCGACCAGCATGGTGAAGGTGTTCGAGATCAGGAACACGCCGACGAACAGGGCGATGGCGGCGAAGGCCAGCAGCATCTGGTTGAGCGTGGAGACGCTCGACTCGATGTTCGCGGCCTGCTCGTCGGCGAGCTGCTTGCCGGTCTGCGCCTCGGCGTTCTTCCCGATCAGGCCCTTGACGTCGGTCAGGATCGCGCTGTCCGAGGCGCCGGGCGCCGCGGTGACGGTGACGTCCATGAAGTAGCCGGGCTCCAGATAGAGCTTCTGGGCGACGGCGGTGTCGAAGAGGACCAGACTGCCGCCCGCGTTGACCGCGCCGTCCTCGGTGGTGAAGACACCGGAGAGGGCGTACTCCTTCACCGGTCCGTTGGTGGCGACGCGCACCTGGTCGCCGACCTGGTAACCGCCCTTGGCGGCCGAGGACTTGTCGAGTGCGATCTCGTCGTCGCGCGTGGGGCCCGAGCCGTCGGTGAAGGTGTAGGCGGAGTCCTGGCCGTTCGCGCCGGGCGCGAAGTTGGCACCGGTGTTGGACCAGCCGTTGCCGATGAGCTTGCCGTCCGCGTCGGCGACTCCGGCGAAGCCGCTGACACGGCCGGTGACGGAGGCGACGCCGTCGACGGCCCCGATCTTCTCGACGGTCTGCCGGCTGATGCCGGGGCTCTGCTCGCCTTCCTTCTTCGGGCCGTTGTCACGGCTGCCACGGCCGTCATGGGACGTGACGGCGACGGCGACGTCCTTGTAGCTCTTGGCCGACTGATTGCGGAAGGCGTTGCCGATGGTGTCGGTGAAGACCAGGGTGCCGGAGACGAAGGCCACGCCGAGCATGACGGCGAGCACGGTCATCAGCAGTCTGGCCTTGTGCGCGAGCACAGTGCGCAGGGCGGTACGGAACATGGTGGGAGTCCTGGTGGAATGGGATGGGCCGGGCGGCGGAAGGCGCGGGCCGGAGAAGCCGGCGGGAGGCTCGCGAGAGGCGAGGAGAGGCACGCGGTTGGCACGGGAGACGCTGTCGGCACAGGAGGCGCGGTCGGCACGCGAGGCCGGTCGGCGTCGGTGCCGTCGGCCCGGGTGCGGTATCCGGTGCGTTCCGCTGGAGTCTGCTTGAGGTCTGCTCGAAATCTGCTCGACGCCCGCTGGACGTCTGCTTGAGGCCTGTCCGGCGTCAGCTCGTACGGCCCTTGGCGTCGAAGGCCTTCATCCGGTCGAGTACACCGTCGGCGGTCGGGTGCAGCATCTCGTCGACGATCTGGCCGTCGGCGAGGAAGATGACACGGTCCGCGTAGGAGGCGGCCACCGGGTCGTGCGTCACCATGACGACCGTCTGCCCCAACTCCCGTACGGAGTTGCGCAGAAAGCCCAGCACCTCGGCGCCGGAGCGCGAGTCCAGGTTTCCGGTGGGCTCGTCGCCGAAGATGATCTCGGGCTGGGAGGCCAGCGCGCGGGCGACGGCCACCCGCTGCTGCTGACCGCCGGAGAGCTGGGTGGGCCGGTGGCCGAGCCGGTCGGCCAGCCCGATCATCGCGATCACCTGGTCCAGCCACAGCCGGTCGGGCTTACGGCCCGCGATGTCCATGGGGAGCGTGATGTTCTCCAGGGCCGTCAGCGTGGGCAGCAGATTGAACGCCTGGAAGATGAAGCCGATCTTGTCCCGGCGCAACTGCGTGAGCTGCTTGTCCTTGAGCGTGGAGAGTTCGGTCTCGCCTATCCGTACGGATCCGCCGCTGAAGGTGTCGAGACCGGCGACGCAGTGCATCAGGGTGGACTTGCCGGAGCCCGAAGGCCCCATGATCGCGGTGAACTCGCCCTGGCGGAAGTCCACGGTGACCCGGTCGAGGGCGACCACCTGGGTCTCGCCCATTCCATAGACCTTCGACAGTTCGGAGGCGCGCGCGGCCACCGCGGTGGCGCGGTGGGCGATCGGGGTGGTGGTCACGGGAGGACACTCCTGTTTTGTCGGATGCTCGGTGGGAACGACTCCATCCTCCGCGCCGCCTTGGCGCGGGTCGTCCGTCCCGATGCCCGTTCCCGGGGCCCTCTTGGGTCTGACCGCCGCGCGCCGCCCTCCTCCTTCGGTATGACACCGCCCCTGAGTGGTGTCCACCCGGGACGGAGGGCCCCGGCGTTGTGCCGAATGAGTGACCGGGCGGCGACTTTTCGTCATTCCTGTACGCCTGGGTACGAGTTGACCACCCGCGCCCGGCATGTGCGGATGGCTCGGTACGTGCCCTGACGCACCCTCAGACGTCAATAAAATAAGACAACATCGGGTTGCCGCTCGGCTGTTCGAGTGGTGTGTCCCGATAGGCTCATGTGCCAACGCGGCGTCGCGCGTGCCCGGATGGTGGAATGCAGACACGGCGAGCTTAAACCTCGCTGCCCCTCGGGGGCGTACCGGTTCAAGTCCGGTTCCGGGCACATTTCCGACCGTCCGACGGCCGCCGGTGTGACGCGCGGCACGCGTGTGGTGTCACGATCCTGGAAAGATCCTCCCCCAGCACTAGGGCAGACGCTTTGCGTCCCTATTACTCTTGTGGCAAGGCCACGCAGGGTGGCCATGGAGGAGTGAGATGAGGAGCAGTAACCCGGTCTTCTCGCGACGGGGCTTCAGCCGCGACAACGGCCACGCGGGCTTCAACGCGGCGCCGCAGGCCGGGAGCCCCGCCGTAGGAACCAACCCGTACGCGACCAATCCCTACGCGACCAACCCGTACGCGCCCCAGCAGGGCGCGGGATACGGCGCGGGACCGCAGGCGCCCGCGCGCACCGACGTCATGACGATCGACGACGTCGTGACCCGTACCGCCACGACGCTGGGCACGGTCATCCTCACGGCCGTTCTCTCGTGGGTCCTGCTGCCGGTCGACCCGGCCAACATCGGCAAGTCGTACGGCATCGCGATCGGCGCCGCGCTGGTGGCGATCGTCCTGTCGCTCATCCAGTCCTTCAAGCGCCGGCCGGCTCCGGCGCTGATCCTCGCGTACGCCGCCTTCGAGGGTGTCTTCCTCGGTGTCATCAGCAGCGCGGTGAGCACGTACATCGCGCCGGGCGTGGTGATCCAGGCGGTCATGGGCACGATGGCGGTCTTCGCCGGTGTGCTGTTCGCGTACAAGATGCGCTGGATCCGTGTCACGCGCCGCTTCTACGGCTTCGTGATGGCCGCGGCCATGGGCTTC
This sequence comes from Streptomyces sp. NPDC059743, assembly GCF_042732975.1. Classification (NCBI taxonomy): domain Bacteria; kingdom Bacillati; phylum Actinomycetota; class Actinomycetes; order Kitasatosporales; family Streptomycetaceae; genus Streptomyces; species Streptomyces sp. NPDC059743. The sequence continues at coordinate 495,000 of NZ_JBHWGS010000002.1, forward strand.
CTGCTCCTGATGGTCGCCAACATGCTCTTCAGCGTCTTCGGCGGCGGTGACGGCCTCGGCTTCCGCAGCGGCGGTCTGGGCATCGTCTTCGGCATCGTCGGGATCGTTCTCGGCGCGTGCTTCCTGGCGCTGGACTTCAAGCAGGTCGAGGACGGCGTCGCGTACGGCGCTCCGCGCGAGGAGTCCTGGCTCGCGGCCTTCGGCCTCACGCTCACTCTGGTGTGGATCTACCTGGAGATGCTGCGGCTGCTGTCGATCCTTCAAGGCAACGACTGACGGCGCCTTCAAGGCAGCGGCTGACGACGGCGGTGACCGTCTGACGCGCTGACACGCCGATACAGCGCTGAGGGGTCCGCGGGCTTGGTGCCCGCGGGCCCCTTCTGTTGTGTGCGCGGCTGTTGTGTGTACGGCCGGTCAGAGCAGACGGCGGGCCGCCCGCCTCAGGTCGTACTCATGGACGATCGCCTTCGCGTGTCCGTATGCGAGGTTGTGCTCGCTCCTCAGCCAGCTCACCTTCTCCTCGAAACGGATGAGGGACGGGCCCTCCTCGACGGCGCGCAGCCAGTCGGAGATCTCACGACCGGTGCAATGAGGGATGCGGGAGAGCATGTTGCGGTGGGTCTCTTCGGAGAAGACAAGGGACATCGGCGCCTCCGGACGCTCTGCGCGTACTGGTCCTTCAGGCCACCGTGCCCGAGCGTTGGCCTGTTGGCAACAGTCCCGTAGCCATTCCTGTATGCCTTGGCTCTGCCTTGGCCATGCCTTGGCCGCGATCCCGGCCGGGCGCGTAGGGTCGGCCGGGTGCTCGATACAACGCCGCTGACCGCCGCCGTGGACCGCTTCGCCGACCGGCTGCGGGCCGCTCCGCAGAGCAGGCTCCGGCGTGGTGCCGCGGCCGAGGCACTGGCGCTGGCCAGGGAACTGTCCGTACGGGCCCAGCGGCTCGACGCGCCCGGCGAGGAGCCGCGGATCATGCCGGACGCCGGTGTCTTCGTCGTCGCGGACCAGCTCACCGTCGCGGCTGCGGATCTGGCCGAGGCATTGAGAACGGCCCCGTCCGTGAGGGAGCTGGACGAGGCCGTGAGGTCGGTCGAGCGGGCGGTCGGCCGCGCGGCCCTGTGAGGGACTACGCGCGGGACTACAGCGAGGCGATGACGCGGTCCGCGAGGATGTAGACGTGCTCGGCGCCCTCTCCGTCGGCGGCTTCTCCATCGGCGCCGGGGCCGGTGGTGTCACGGCCGGTGGCGTCATGGTCGGTGCCGCTGCCGTCGCCTCCGTAGGAGAACGTCAGGGTGTACGCGCCGGAGACACCGGAGCCGCCCAGCAGGAACGGCGCGTCGCCCGCGCGCAGTGCCGCGGCGAGCCGCTCGGCGGTCTCCCGGTGGCCAGGAGTCATACAGAGCGTCGTACCGTCCGCGAAGACATAGACGTCGAGCGTGCCCAGCGGGCCCGGCCGTACATCGGCGAGCGCCGTACGCGTCGCGGCCAGCTCTTCGAGCCGGGTGATCGTGCGCTCGTGGTCGGTGACGACGGGCGTCTGGAGCGGTACGAAGTCCGGGTGCGAGGGATGCCGGCGGCGGGCCGCGGCCAGCTCCGGCGAGTCCTCCGTGAAGTCGCCGACCTCGCCGATACCGCCGCTGCCGCCCACTCCGCTCACCTCACTGACTTCGCTGACCTCACTGATCTCGCTGAGGTCCGGATAGTCGGCGAAGCTGTCGAGAGCCTCGGCCGCGTCGAGATCCAGCGACTCGAAACCGGCGAAGTCCACCTGGCGCGGGATGTAGAACGGTCCGTCCTCGGCGCCGAGGCCCGCGAGTCCGCCGAGCAGCGACGGCGTGTCGGCCGCGTCCCGCGCTTCCTGTGCGGCCCAGAAGGCGCGCGCCTCGGCGAGCTCGCGCTCACGCTCCTCGGCGAGGGCCTCGGCCACGGCGGTCCGTATGGCATCCGGGCAGTCGGTCCGGTCGGCGTTTCTGGCCTGCGGTACGGCGGCGGTGAGACCGCCCGGGTTCGCCGCGGCCAGTTCGCCACGCAGGGCGCTGACCTGCCTGCGCAGTCCATGAGCGGCGTGCAGGGCAGCGACGCCCACGGCCGTGGCGGCGGCTGTGGTCAGCAGCAGGGCAAGAGACATGGCGCTCACTGACTACTCCCGTTCCGATCGATACCCCCGACTTCCTACCTCAGCTTGTCGTGGGCGGGATCCGTCCGTCAGTGCATTACGTCACGAAATGGACAGGTCTTTGGGCCTTAGGTTTACTCCCATTGGCGCCCTGACCTGGACAAACGAATCTCCCCCGGGACTAGGTCACATCCTGGGGGAGATTCAGTCACGACTGGGGATCGGTGGGGTTCTTCTATGCGATTCCGGACTGCCCGGCTACGCTGCGCGACGAGTCTCCGCATTTCGGACAGGTCGCGCGCCGCCGGGAGTGGCTCGGCTCGGGCACTTCGGCCCGGGCGGGCGCCTCAGCTCAGTCGCTCGATCACCATGGCCATGCCCTGGCCGCCGCCGACGCACATGGTCTCCAGACCGAACTGCTTGTCGTGGAACTGGAGGCTGTTGATCAGTGTGCCGGTGATCCGGGCGCCGGTCATACCGAACGGGTGGCCGACGGCGATGGCACCGCCGTTGACGTTCAGTTTCTCCAGCGGGATGTCCAGGTCGCGGTAGGACGGGATCACCTGGGCCGCGAAAGCCTCGTTGATCTCGACCAGATCGATGTCACCGATGGTCAGCCCGGCCCGCGAGAGCGCCTGCCGGGACGCCTCGACCGGGCCGTATCCCATGATCTCCGGCGACAGCGCGGTGACTCCGGTGGAGACGATCCGGGCCAGCGGCGTCAGGCCCAGCTCGCGCGCCTTGGTGTCGGACATGATCACGAGCGCGGCGGCGCCGTCGTTGAGCGGGCAGCAGTTGCCGGCCGTGACCAGACCGTCGGGCCGGAAGACGGGCTTGAGGCCCTGTACGCCCTCCAGCGTGACTCCGGCACGCGGTCCGTCGTCCTTCGCCACCACCGTGCCGTCCGGGACCGTCACGGGCGTGATCTCGCGCTCCCAGAAGCCGTTCTTGAGGGCTTCCTCGGCGAGGTTCTGGGACCGTACGCCGAACTCGTCCATCTCCTCGCTCGTGATGCCCTTGAACCGGGCCAGATTCTCCGCGGTCTGTCCCATCGCGATGTACGCGTCCGGGACCAGACCGTCCTCGCGCGGGTCGTGCCACCGCGCGCCCTCGCTCTGCGCGACGGAGGCGGTACGGGCCTCGGCGTCCGCGAAGAGCGGGTTGTGGGTGCCGGGCATCCCGTCCGAGGAGCCGTTGACCTGACGCGAGACCATCTCGACACCGGCCGAGATGAAGACGTCGCCCTCGCCCGCCTTGATGGCGTGCAGCGCCATCCGCGAGGTCTGGAGGGACGAGGAGCAGTAGCGGGTGATCGTGCAGCCCGGGAGGTGGTCCATACCGAGCTGTACGGCGACGATCCGGCCCAGATTGTGGCCCTGCTCGCCACCGGGCAGCCCGCAGCCGAGCATCAGATCGTCGATGTCGCGCGGATCCAGCTCAGGGATCTTGGCGAGCGCGGCCTCGATGATCGTGGCCGTCAGGTCGTCGGGCCGCACTTCCTTGAGCGATCCCTTGAAGGCCCGCCCGATGGGCGAACGGGCGGCAGAGACGATCACGGCTTCGGGCATCACGGCTCCAGGAGGAGAGAAGGCAGGGCTGAGGTGGAAGTTACCGCTACGTAGCGTCGAGGTCACCCGACCGGTCGTGTGACGAGGACCTCTTTTCTAAGCGCTTGCTCAGCGGACGGCGGGTCACACCTTCGGGTCATACCTCCCGTGGCACCTGGCTCGGTTCCGTCGGGGTCGCTTCCGTCTGTGTCGGGAGGTGGCGGCGTCTGCGGTGTTTCAGCAGGGCCCAGGGAGCGCGGGCCGCCGTGACCTCCGTACCCGCCCGGGACGCCGCCGCCGAGGCTGCCTTCGCCACCGGGAGCATGTCCTCGTCGCGGGACGCGTCCAGGTGGTCCGTCTCCGGCCAGAGGTCCAGCACCGCGCAGAGCGTGGGCAGGACCGCCATCGCCGCGGTCGCGTAGCCCTCCGCCGACGGGTGGTAGTTGTCCGGGCCGAACAGCTCCCGCGGATTCGCGGCGAACTCCGGGCCCAGCAGATCGCCCAGCGAGACCGTACGGCCGCCCTGCTCGACCGCCACGATCGTCTGCGCCGCGGCGAGCTGGCGGCTCACGCGGCGGGCCAGCCAGCGCAGCGGCTGGTACACCGGCTCGATCGTGCCGAGATCCGGGCAGGTCCCGACGACCACCTCCGCGCCTGCCGTACGCAGCCGCCGTACCGCCGCCGCGAGATACCGCACCGAACGGGTGGCCGGCATCCGGTGCGTCACATCGTTCGCGCCGACGATGATCACGCAGACGTCCGGGACGCGCGCCGAATCCGAGAGGAGCTGGGTCACCTGGCGGTCCAGATCGTCCGACTGGGCGCCGGGCAGCGCCACATTCCGCAGCTCCACGGGCCGCTCCGCGACCGCCGAGAGCCCCGAGGCGAGCAGCGCTCCCGGAGTCTGTCCCGCCCGCCGTACGCCCTGGCCCGCCGCCGTGGAGTCGCCGAGCATGCCCATCCGCAGCGGCTCGGCGTGCCCGTGCGCGTGTCCGTGCGCGTGCGCCCGTGCGTGCCCGAGTCCGTGGCGTCCGTGCCCGTGACCCTGCCCGTACGCCAGTCCGTACCAGCCGTCGCCGCTCGGCGGCACCGGTGCCGCTCCGCCGCCCACCGACCGCTTCGCCAGTTGCAGTTCCGCCAGTACCACTCCGACGCCGGCCGCTCCCAGCAGGCCGATGCTCCCGCCGCCGTAGGCCGCGCCCGCGGCGATCCGCCGTGCCACTCTCGCCCTCGACACAGTCCGAGCCACCTCCCTCTGGCCGTACGCACGGGCCGCCGTACGCGCGCGCGTACGCAGCCGTACGCACGAGTATGGGTACGTACACCAGCTAACTGCCCCGTAAGGACCATGGCCCAATCTCGCGTGCGTACGCATACCCTGGCCGGACCATCACGGAGACCCCGGAGACAACGGTGCAATTCCACGACTCGATGATCAGTCTGGTTGGCAATACCCCCCTGCTGAAGCTGCACAGCGTGACCGCAGGGATCCAGGCGACAGTCCTGGCGAAGGTCGAATATTTCAACCCCGGCGGTTCGGTCAAGGACCGGATCGCCCTGCGCATGATCGAAGCCGCCGAGGAGAGCGGTGAGCTGCGGCCCGGCGGCACGATTGTCGAGCCGACGAGCGGCAACACCGGTGTCGGTCTCGCCATCGTGGCCCAGCGGAAGGGCTACAAGTGTGTCTTCGTCTGCCCGGACAAGGTCTCCACGGACAAGATCAATGTGCTGCGCGCGTACGGCGCCGAGGTCGTCGTCTGCCCGACGGCCGTCGATCCCGAGCATCCGGACTCGTACTACAACGTCTCCGACCGGCTGGTGCGTGAGACGCCGGGCGCCTGGAAGCCGGACCAGTACAGCAACCCGAACAATCCGCGCTCGCACTACGAGACGACCGGTCCCGAACTGTGGAAGCAGACGGACGGACGGATCACCCACTTCGTGGCCGGCGTCGGCACGGGCGGCACCATCAGCGGCACCGGCCGCTACCTCAAGGAGGTCAGCGACGGGCGCGTACGGATCGTGGGCGCCGATCCGGAGGGATCGGTCTACTCGGGCGGTTCGGGCCGGCCGTATCTGGTCGAGGGCGTCGGCGAGGACTTCTGGCCGACCGCGTACGACCGTACGGTGACGGACGAGATCGTCGCCGTGTCCGACAAGGACTCCTTCCAGATGACGCGGCGGCTGGCCAAGGAGGAGGGCCTGCTCGTCGGCGGCTCCTGCGGGATGGCGGTCGTGGCCGCGCTCAGGGTGGCCGAGGGGCTCGGGCCCGACGATGTCGTGGTCGTCCTGCTGCCGGACAGCGGTCGCGGCTATCTCAGCAAGATCTTCAACGACGAGTGGATGAACGACTACGGCTTCCTGGACCAGGGCGGCGGCGCGGTGACCGTCGGCGATGTCCTGCGGCACAAGGCGGGCGCGATCCCGACGCTCGTCCATATGCACCCGGAGGAGACGGTCGGCGAGGCGATCGAGGTGCTGCGGGAGTACGGCGTCTCGCAGATGCCGATCGTGAAGCCGGGCGCCGGACATCCGGATGTGATGGCCGCGGAGGTCATCGGTTCGGTGGTGGAGCGGGAGCTGCTGGACGCGCTCTTCACTCAGCGGGCCTCGCTCGGTGACTCGCTGGAGAAACACATGTCGTCGCCGCTGCCGCAGGTCGGCTCGGGCGAACCGGTGGCCGATCTGATGGCCGCGCTGAGCGGTTCCGACGGCGCCGACGCGGCGATCGTGCTGGTGGAGGGCAAGCCGACAGGGGTTGTGAGCAGGCAGGATCTGCTGGCGTATCTGTCGAAGGCCTGATCTCGACGGTTGTGTAGCGGGCGGTTCAATGGGCGGTGGCGCGTATCCGCGAAAGTGGTACGAGCGCGACACGTCCACGCAGCACCCGCTTAACACGCGTCCTGCACAGTAGTTGTTGTCGGCGTCAAGGACCTCCGGAGCGGCTCCCGGACCTCCATGGACGCCAAGGACACGCACACCGGCCCTGACCCGGACCGTGTCCCTCGCGGGGACCGCCGTCGTCCCGCCCCCCGGTAACGGGGGTGCGGCGGTCCCCGCGACTATCTTTTGCACCCCTCCTTGTGCTCACTCTTCGTGCTCACTCTTCCCAGTCGGAGGAGCGGCGGCGCCTGCCGAGTATCCAGGGCCGGCCGCGCGAGGCATGGACCGCGTTGACACCGAAGATCCCGAGCCAGCAGACGACCAGGCCCTCGATATCCGCGTTCACCGCGGCGATGGCGGACAGCGGGATCGCCAGGATCAGCGAGATGACGCCGAAACCGAACCGCTCCCCGAAGCCCTCCACGGGGCTGGACGTACGGGCGTCCCGGGCAGCCGCCATCTGCCGCTCGGCCAGCTCACGCCGGACGCGGCGCTCGACCGTACCGTCCAGGCGCTGCTCGACCTTCTCCAGGAACGACTCGACGAGCGCGGGCTCATACTCCGCCCCCAACTCATGCCGCGCCCGGAGGGTCGCGTCGAGTTCCTTCTTCAGCTCAGGGTCGCGGGCTTCCATGCCCGCCACGGTACGAACACCGTCGCCCCGGGGTCATTGGGGCTAACCCCCCACTTCACCTCGGGCCCTCACCAGCCCGGCGCGGTCCGCACGCGCCTGACCGGTCACGTCTTGGTCAGGCCCTGGGTGGTGGCCCAGGTGTGGGCCACGTCGTCCGGGTCCTTTTTGTCCTTGTCTACCTGGCGGTTGAGTTCGGTGAGGGCCTCTGTGGTGAGGGTGTTGCCGAGGCGGGCCAGGGCCTTGCGGACCGTTGAGTCGGCCTTGCGGTCGGCGATCAGGGGGACGATGTGCTGGCCGGGGACGAGGTTCTTGGGGTCGGTGAGGACCACCCAGCCCTCGGCGGCGATGTCCGTGTCCGTGGTGAAGAGGTTCGCGACGTCCACGTCGCCCTTCTTCAGGGCTCCCTTGACCAGCGGGCCCGAGGAGTCCAGCGACTTGAACTCCTTGAACTCCACGCCGTACACCTCCTTGAGCCCGATGACGCCGACCATCCGCTTCTTCACCTCGGGCGCGGCGCCGATGACCAGCTTGCCGTTCTGCTTCTTCAGGTCCGCCAGCGTCGTGAGGCCGTACTTCTCGGCGGTCTCGCGGGTGACGGCGAAGGCGTCCGAGTCCTCGGCCTGCCCGTACGGGAGGACCTGGAGGCCCGCCGGGAGGGCGATGGCGAGGGCGTTCTGCATCTCGCCCTCCTCCGTGGCGGTGGCCTTCGCGTCGAGGTAGTGGAGCAGCGCGCCCTGGTACTCCGGGAGCAGATCGATGTCGCCGCCCTTGAGCGCCGGGATCAGGATCTCGCGCGTGCCGAGATTGGCACGGACGGTCGTCTTCACGCCCACGGCTTCGAGTACGGCCGCGTAGAGATGGCCGAGGATCTGGTTCTCGGTGAAGTTGGCCGTGCCGATCGTGATGCCGCCCGCGCTGGAGCCGCCTCCCGCGCCGCCGGCGCCCTGGCCGTCCAGGGAGGTGATGCCGGTGCTGCACGCGGCCAGTACGGGTACGGAGGCTCCGGCGAGCAGGCCCGCCAGTACGGCCCTACGGGTCTGCGGCGAGGTGCTCGGCGAGGTCTTCGGTGAGGTCATCGGAGTTGTCTCCCTAGGCGGCGGTGCGACGGCGGAACAGAACGCGCTGGAGTCCGGACAGCGCCAGATCGAGGACGACGGCGACGACCGCCACCAGCACCGCGCCGCCCAGCACCTGGACGAGATCGCGCTGGGCCAGACCGTCGAAGACATACCGGCCGAGTCCGCCGAAGCTGACATACGCGGCGATGGTCGCCGTGGCCACCACCTGGATCAGCGCGAGCCGCAACCCGGTCATGATCAGCGGAAGCGCCAGCGGGATCTCGACCTGGAACAGCACCTGGTGGCCGCGCATGCCCTGGCCCCGGGCCGCGTCCTTCACCTCCGGATCGACGGCGGTCATTCCCGCGTACGTATTGGTCACGATGGCCGGCACGGCGAGCGCGACCAGTGCCACATACACCGGCGTCATGGAGAGACCGCTCGTCAGGAAGACCAGGACGACCAGACCGACCGTGGGCAGCGCCCGGCCGAACGAGGCGAGATTGATGGCGACGAACGCGCCCCGGCCCGTATGCCCGATCAGCAGTCCCAGCGGCAGCGCGATGACGGCGGCGATCAGGGTCGCGAGCAGGGAGTACTGGAGGTGTTCGGCGAGCCGGTGGCCGATGCCGTCGGCTCCCGTCCACTGCTCGCCCGAGACCAGCCAGGAGCCCAGGTCCTTGAAGAGTTCGTACATGGGGTGTCAGGCCCTTCCGCGTGCCGGGCGCTGTTGCCTTTGCCTGGGCTGCCGGTGCCGATCCTTTGTCCGGCGATCCCTCGTCCAGGGCGTGAGGACGTACTGCACGGCCACCAGCAGCGCGTCCGCGACCAGCGCGAGCAGCAGAGTCAGCACGATGCCCGCCGCCACCGGCGTGGGAAAGTCGCGCTGGAAGCCGTCGGTGAAGAGCTGGCCGAGACCGCCGTCACCGATGTACGTGGCGACACTGACGAGTGAGATCGACATGACGGTGGCGATCCGTACACCGGCCATGATCACGGGCAGCGCGAGCGGCAGCTCGACGGTGAGGAGCGTACGCAGCGGGCGCGTGCCCATGGCGACGGCGGCCTCACGGGCCTTGGCCGGTACGGAGTCGAGCCCTTCGACCGTGTTCCGGAGCAGCACGACGAGCGTGTAGATCGTCAGACCGATGACGGTGGTGGTCCTGGTCAGCCCGGAGACGGGCAGCAGCAGGACGAAGACCGCGATGGACGGGATCGTGAACAGGACGTTGGAGAGCCCGAGAAGGAAGCCGCGCAGCGGGCGCACACGGTGGGCGAGTACCGCGAGAGGGAGGGAGATCAGCAGACCGAGGAGTACGGCGGTGAGCGCGGCCTGGAGATGGGAGAGCGTGAGGGTGGTGAGATCGCCCGCGTGGTCGGAGATCCATGCCCATTCGATGGTCATAGGGCTCCGTCCGAGGTCTTGGGCGCGCTGCTCTTCGGCCCGGTCCCGGCCGGTGCTGCGGGGCTCGGTATCGGCGAGCTCGGTGCCGGCGGGCTCGATGCCGGCGGGCTCGGGGCCGTAGCACCCGTGCCCGTCTGCGAGTCGGCTTCCCGGGCTCCTGCATCCCGGCCTCCGGCTTCCCGAGTCCCGGCTTCCCGGGCCGCCCGCGCCGCCTCCTGGTGTCTGCGGCCCGCGTGCTCGTGGATCGTCTCCCGTGCGGTGACTCCCGTCAGCACGCCCTCGGCGTCGACCCGGACTATCAGGCCCGTCGGCGACGCGATCGACTCGTTCAGCGCCGCGAGCAGCGAGTCCGTGTCGCGCAGCGGTCGTACCGGCACCGACACGCCGGCGGTGCCCGGCTCCGGATCGAGCCAGCCCAGCGGTTCGTTCCTCGCCGACACCACCAGATACGGTCCGCCGCCCGCCCGCGGCGCCGGCTCGCCCTCCCGTACCACCTGCGCCCGCTCCACCGGCACCTCCGCGAGCGTCGTCAGCGACAGCAGCTTCAGCTCGCGCTCCGCGCCGAGGAAGCCGGCGACGAATCCGTCCGCCGGGCGCGCCAGCAGCTCCGCCGGCGCCGCGCACTGCACGAGGTGGCCGCCCGTACGGAAGACGGCGATCCGGTCGCCGAGCCGTACCGCCTCGTCGATGTCGTGCGTGACAAAGACGATGGTCTTGTTCAGATCCTTCTGGAGACGGAGCAGTTCGTCCTGGAGCTGTGTCCGTACCACCGGGTCGACCGCGCCGAACGGCTCGTCCATCAGCAGCACCGGCGGATCCGCCGCCAGCGCCCTGGCCACTCCGACACGCTGCTGCTGGCCGCCGGAGAGCTGATGCGGATAGCGCTTGCCCGCCTCCGCCGTCAGCCCGACGGTCTCCAGCAGCTCCGCCGCCCGCGTACGGGCCTTCCGCCGGCCCCAGCCCAGCAGCAGCGGCACGGTCGCGATGTTGTCGAGGACCGTACGGTGCGGGAAGAGCCCGGACTGCTGGATGACATAGCCGATACCGCGCCGCAGCTCGGCGGCGTCCTGCTCCAGGACGTCCTTGCCGCCCAGCCGGATGGTGCCCGAGGTCGGTTCGACCATCCGGTTGATCATGCGGAGCGTGGTGGTCTTACCGCATCCGGAGGAGCCGACCAGGACGGTGACACCGCCCTCCGGCATCTCCAGAGTGAGGTCGTGGACCGCCGTGGTGCCGTTGGGGAAGCGTTTGTTCACCGCGTCGAATCTGATCATCAGTCGTCCCTTGCCCGGCTTGCATATAGTCATGCAGAGTTCTTGGTGGCTGAATAGATTGTCAATGCCCTGGCGTAAATCACTGGTTACGGCTGGTCGCAGGGTGAGACGTAACGTCTGGAATGGAGGCGTTCGCGCATGATGTCGTCCCACATGGTGGACCCGTTGGGTGGGCACGCACCGGCCCCGGCAGGCACCTCCCTCGTCGTTCTGGACGGACAGAGCCTCCCGGTCGCCGATGTCGTCCGGCTGGCGGACGGCGCCGCACGTCCCGTACCCGGGACCGAGGCGATGAAGCGCGTCGAGCAGAGCTGGCATCTCGCCCGTGAACTCGCGGGCTCGGGCCGGGTGTACGGACGTTCCACCGGCGTCGGCGCCAACCGCACCGAGGCCGTGCCCACCGAGGCCGCCGCCGACCATGGGCTGCGGCTGCTGCGCAGCCATGCCGGTGCCATCGGCGATCCGCTGCCCGCCCGTCAGGTCCGCGCCATGCTCGCGGTGCGCGCCAATCAGCTGCTCGCGGGCGGCGCGGGACTGCGCCCGACCGTCGTCACCGCGCTCTGCGAGGCGCTGGAGTCCGGTGCGTATCCCGTCGTCAACGAATACGGTTCGGTCGGTACGGGCGACATCGCGGCGCTCGCGCAGCTGGGCCTCGCGCTCGTCGGGGAACGTCCTTGGGAACACGCTTGGGAACACACCGGGGAGGGCGGCGGGGAGGGCGCAGGGAAGGGCGGCGGCGCGCGTGGCGGCCACGTTCCCGAGCCCCAGGCCCTCGACAACAACGACGCCCTCGCCCTGATCAGCAGCAACGCCCTGACGCTCGGTCAGTCCGCGCTCGCCCTGGACGAGTTGCGCCGGCTCGTCGCCGCCACCGAACTGGTGGCCGCGCTCTCCCTGCTGGCCGTCGACGGCTCGTACGAGGCGTACGCGGAGCCCGTGCACGCCGCGCGCCGGCACCCGGGCTCGTACGCCGTCGCCGCCGATATGCGGCGCTTCCTCGGCGCTCCGGAACGGCCCGGGCCGCCGCTCGGCCGGATCCAGGATCCGTACGGTTTCCGCTGTGTCCCGCAGATCCATGGCCCGGCGCGCGACGCCGCCGACGCGCTGGAGAACACGCTCGCCGTCGAGATCAACGCCGCCGCCGAGAATCCGCTGATCAGCCCCGGCACGGAGGCCGATCCGGTGCCCGCCGCCTATCACCACGGCGGTTTCTATCTCGCCCAACTCGCCCTCGCGCTGGACCACTTCAGGCTTTCGCTGGTGCAGACGGCGCGGCTGTCCACCTCCCGGCTCTCCGCGCTCAACGAGCCCGCCTTCACCAGGCTGCGGCCCTTCCTCGCCGACGGCGAGCCCGCCAGCTCCGGTGTGATGATCCTGGAGTACGCCGCCGGAGCCGCCCTCGGTGATCTGCGGGCCTACTCGGCGCCCGCCTCGCTGGGCCACGCGGTACTGTCCCGAGGCGTGGAGGAGCAGGCCAGTTTCGCCTCGCTGGCGGCGCGTCAGACGCTGCGCGCGGGCAGCGCGTACCGCCTGGTCGTCGGCTGTGAACTCGTCGCCGCCGTACGGGCCCTGCGCCAGCGCGGACTGCGTCCCGAGCCCGGACTCCCGGTCGGGCGGGCCTTCGAGCTGGCCGAGACCGTACTCGACGAGGAGGTCGGCGACCGTCCGCTGACCGATGATGTGACGGCAGCCGCCGCGCTGCTCGACCGCTTCACAGAGCTGGCCGCCGCCGATCCTGTCCAGGCCGCTCCGGTCACCACTGCCACCACCCGCACGCGTAACGATCAGACAGATCTGACAGATCTCACAGATCAGACAAGGGGGATCGCATGAGCGACAGCCCTGCCGCCCGACTCCAGCAGCTCTTCGAGGGCCACCGGCTGACCCCCACCCAGCGGCGCATCGCGCACAGCATGGTGCGCCGGGCCGGCGACGCGCCGTTCCTCTCCAGCGTCGAACTGGCCGAACTGGCCGGAGTCAGCCAGCCGTCCGTCACCCGCTTCGCGGTCGCGCTCGGCTTCGACGGTTATCCGGCGCTGCGCCGGCATCTGCGGGAGGTCGCGCCCGGCGCTCCCGCGGAGGGCGGGGCCGGCCTCAACGAGTACCAGCAGGCCGTACGCGGAGAGATCGAGAATCTGCGGCAGCTCGCGGAGCTGCTCGCCGACCCGGAGCCGGTCGAACGCGCGGGCAGGCTGCTCGCCGCGTCCCGTCCGCTGCCGGTGCTCGGTCTGCGCGCCGCCTCCTCGCAGGCGCGCGGCTTCGCCTACTTCGCGGCCAAGGTCCATCCGGACGTACGGCTGCTCGACGAGGGCGGCACGATGCTCGCCGACCGGATCGACACCGCCCGGCACGCGGGCGCGAGCACGCTGCTCTGCTTCGCGCTGCCGCGCCATCCGAAGGAGGTCGTGGAGACGCTGGCGTACGCGCGGTCGGCCGGGCTGACGGTGGTGACGGTCGCCGACTCCGCGTTCGCGCCCGTCGCCAAGCACAGCGATCTGCTGATTCCGGCGGCCGTCGGGACCGGCCTGGCCTTCGACACGGCGTGTGCGCCGATGCTGCTGGGACGGATGCTGCTGGAGGCGATGTGCGACGGGCTGCCGGAGGCGCAGGCGCGGCTGGAGGAGTTCGACGCGCGGGCGGCGGCGCGGGGGCTGTTCGTCGAATAGCCGAGCGGCGGGGTGGCCGGGTAGCCGAGTGGCTGATCCGGTTCTGGCCGAGCGGTTTGTGCGCCGCCGGTTCGACGGATCGTGCTGTTCTCAGGAAAAGTTCAGAGAACGCCATTAATCTGCCCGCCAAACTCACCGGGACGAGGAGGCGGACAGTGGGGCGCGGAGGGCAGTCGCTGGCACGGGTGGCAGTGATCGTACGGGCCGGTGCGGTCCCGCTGTGGTGGCTCGGAGTGCTCGCCACCGGGATCGGGATCCTGTTTCCCGGACTGACCGGTCGCAGGATCGGTGTCTACACGGGCGCGGCGCTCTTCGTGGTGTGTGCCGCCGCCGTCGCTCTCGTACGCCGACGCAGATACAGCGCGTGGGCGGAACGGGCCGAGCGGGCCGGCCGGTACGACTACCTCCAGGACCGTCGGGTGACAGCCCGGAACTGGCGGCGCGCGCACCGCTGGTGGCTGCTCGCGGCTTTCCTCGCGGCCGTGGCCGGTTCGCTGGCGCTGCCCGCCGCCGGCGGCCTCGCTTTGGCGGGCGCGGGCGCCGGTCTGTGGCTCAAGGCCGGCTGGCTGGGACGGCGTGAGCGCCGGGAGGACGAACTGCTCTGGGTACGCACCGACTGGGCCGGCTCCGGCCGGCCCGTCGGCAAGCAGGTGAAGGGCTTCCGCACGACGGGCGTCGCCGCAGGCGACGCCCGCCCGGGCGGAGCCCGCCGCCGCTGAGCGGGGGCGCTCGGGCGGGGCGGCTCGGGTGTACGGGCCGGGCGCCGTCCGTTCGGGCTCGGGCCTCGGATCGCGATGCCCGGATCCCGATACCGATCGGGGAAGGGCCCCCGACCGGTGGCCCTGGGCACGGCCTGCGGTTCCGGTGCGTGGCTTCGGCCACCGGGCTGCGGTTCCGGCCCCGGGCCCCGGCCTCCGGCTTCGGGAGCCGATCCCGGGCCCCTGGGCCACGCGCCGCACCCTCGGTCGACCGCCTGCGGGCCCCGCCGCGTCGGGCCGTATCCGTACCCGTATCCGGACAGGGCCCGGCTTCGGGCTGGCCGGTCAGACCTCCAGGTCGGCTTCTATCTTCATGAGCTGATGGCGGGCCATCGCCAGATTCGCGCGTGACTTGTCCAGCGCCAGATAGAGGAACAGCCCGTTGTTGCCGCGTCCCTTGAGCAGCCGGATCAGGTGGTACTGGCCGCCGAGCGTGATCAGGATGTCCTCGATCTCGTCCTTGATCCCGAGCAGTTCCAGCGCGCGGACCTTGGCCCTGACCACATCGGTGTTGCCGGCCGCGGCGACCGTCATGTCGAGGTCCTTGCCGCCGCCGACCGTACCGAGGGCCATACCGCTGGTGTAGTCGACGAGAGCGGCCCCGAGGGCTCCTTCGATGGCGGTCGTGGCCTGCTTGAGGGCTGCGTCGGTGTTGGCCATGGATGTCGCACTTCCTTCCGTTCCGATGGAGGTCCGGGGAGGTCCGGGGAGTTCCGGACGCCCGGTGGGTGTTCAGGCTCGGCTCCGGCTCAGGCGTTCTCCAGCCGTTCCAGGGCGCCGTCGACCAGTTCGCCGATACGGGCGCCCGAGCGGCGGCCCTCCAGATGGAGCCGGCCCACATTGATCCGGGGCTCCGCCAGCAGCGTCAGGACCGCCGAGGAGCCGGCCGCGTACGTCGCGACATAGCCCAGCTCGCCACGGATCACCAGCTCCCGGAATCCGCCCTGGCCCGTGGCGTCCGTCAGCCGTACGGCGACGCCCAGTGCGGCGGCGGTGAGCGCGGCCACTCCCTCGGGCTCGACCTCGGCGGTGTCCTGGGCCAGCACCAGCCCGTCCGTACTGGCCGCGAGCGCGCCCGTGAGCTGGGGCAGCCGGGCCCGCAGCCGTCTGAGTTCACCGAGCACCTCGGCTTCTGCCGTCATGAGCTGTCTCCTCTCGGCACGTGCCCGCAGAGCGCGCCTCATGACGCCGTGGCGGCGTACCGGACGAGGCGGCGAACGGGCTGGTGAATGGAGCGGGGAGTCACAGGCTTGCCTCCAGGGCGTCGCGGAGCCGGCGTAACAGAGCGATGTCCGGGTCGGCGGCCACCGTCGCGACCCAGGACGGGACGGCGGCGGGCGTGGCCGCCGACGGTTCGTCGGGCGTCTCGACCAGTCCGGCCGCGGCCAGCCGCCGGACATCGAGCAAGGTGTGAAAGGCGGGCCGGCCCAGGGCCCATGCGATGGCCACCGGTGTCCGCGCTCCGTCGGCCAGTTCCAACAGGACGCGCTGCCTGCGGGTGACGGCCTGGCCGGGCGCGGGCCGACGGGCCACCACGGGAGCGGTGTCGACGGCCGGATACGGCCAGACCCGGTCGAGGAGTTCGCGTCTGCGCAGCGTCTCCCGCTCGACGGCCGCCGCAGGTACGGGCCGTACGGGACCGATCCAGTGCGCCACGCCGTAACGGAAGCGGGTGGGACCGCTGCCCGGCGCGAGCGCGAAGAAGGCCGCGTCGAACAGCGCGCCGAGATGGCAGATCTCCAGCTCGCCGTCGCCGAGCCGGCCGCTCTCGACCAGGAATCTGCCGACCTCGCGGCGGGCACCGGCCCGGTCGACCGCCTCCTCCCAGCCCTCGCGCGGCAGCCGGCCGCCCGCGGTGAGCAGGACGTCGATGCCGGGAGCGGCGGGACTCTCGGCGTGCACGATGCGGCCGTCGGTGAGATAGAGCGTGCCGTGGTCGCGGAGGAGGGCGCCGGTGGCGCGCTCACCGGCCAGCCGGACGAGCATCGGGGAGACGGAGGCGGACGACTGTGCCGACTGCGCGGGCGGCGTCGGCGGTATCGCCGGTAAGGGAGCCTTCGCGGTCATCCCAGCACCAGCCGTTCGGCGAGTTGGCCGAGGCGCAGCCGGGCCAGGGCGAGATTGCCGGTGTCGCGGTCGAGCCAGAGATACAGGAAGACGCTGCTGTCGAAGGTCGTCTCGACAAAGCTGAGGATGTGATAGCCGGTGCGGCTGGTGACGATCAGGTCCTCGACGGGCGGGCCCTTGTCCT
Organism: Streptomyces sp. NPDC059743; assembly: GCF_042732975.1. Lineage (NCBI taxonomy): Bacteria > Bacillati > Actinomycetota > Actinomycetes > Kitasatosporales > Streptomycetaceae > Streptomyces > Streptomyces sp. NPDC059743. The sequence continues at coordinate 511,592 of NZ_JBHWGS010000002.1, forward strand.
GGTCGTCGGAGTCGGAGTCGGCGTCTACGCCGTCGGCCGATCCTGGTCCCGATAACGACCTCCCGGCCGCCGCCGTGGTCGCCGTCGGCGCGAACGCGGTGTACTCCGCCGCCGCCCTGGCCAGTTCGGCCGTCTCGGCGGCGGTGGCCTCGTGATCGCCGCCCGGCGACTCGCCCGCCGTACCGAGGGCGAGTCCGCTGGTCCAGTCGACAATCGCCGCTCCACGCGCTCCTGGCAGGCTCATGGCTTCCTGAAGGCATGCGTCGATTCCGGGCACGCGGGCTCCCCCTCCCGGCCGGGTGTACGGGTGCACTGCTGTGCGGCAGTAACCGTGAGATTACGCAACGTCGGTGCGGCGGGAGGGAGTTCCGGCATTTTCCATCGGAACATGCCGACAGAACGCGGTCGGGCCGCCGGGACCTACGCCTTCTCGTCCAGCAGTAGCGCGTCCGCGTACGCGCCGCCCGACTCGCTGACGATCTCCTCGACCGTCTGTGGCGCTCGTACGGTACTGAAGCGCACCCGGCCCGGACCGTCCGTACCGGCGCCGGGCCCGTCCGTACCGGCGCCGGGCCGCACCGTGAAGCCGTGGATGCCCGGTCTGACAAGGCTGTTGTACGCGTAGTGGTTGGTGAAGTAGTACGCGCCCGTGTCCAGCGCGGCGACGAAGTCACCTTGCTCCAGCAGCGGCAGCGGCCGGTTCTCGGCCAGCAGATCGCCCGCGAAGCAGGCCGGTCCCGCGATGTCCTGGGCCACGTGCGGGCCGCTCCTGGGCCGTCCGCCGGCGTCGTACGCGGCGATGCGCAGCGGCCAGGACACCGGGTTGTAGACCGTACGTGTGGCGATCTGCGCGCCCGCGTGTGTCACGGCGATCGGGCGGCCTCCGGCGGACTTGGCGTACTCGACGCGGGCCAGGACCAGACCGTGCTTGGCGACCAGTGACCGGCCGAATTCGGTGACCAGTCCGTAGCGGCCGTCCAGCAGCCCGGGAACGGTCTCCTTGAGCAGCCGGGCGTAGGCCGCGTACGTCGGTGTCTCCTCGTCGGAGGCGAAGTTGACCGGGAGGCCGCCGCCGATGTCGAGGGTGTCGATCTGCCAGCGGCCCGCTGCCGCGTTGATCTCCTCGGCCAGTTCGTAGACCGCCTGTACGCCCTGCGCCATCAGCTCCAGCGGGAGGCCCTGCGAGCCGGAGTGGGTGTGCAGCCTGGTCAGCCAGGGACGGTCCAGACAGGCCTGGACGACCCAGGCGCGGGCGCCTTCGTCGCGCAGCGCGACGCCGAACTTCGAGGTCGCCGTCGCCGTGGACAGCGCGCCGATGGAGCCGGCTCCGATCTGCGGATTGACCCGTAGCCCGAACGGGACGGTGACCGGGCCCGGGCCCGCCGCGCCCGAGCCGATCAGGGCGTCGATACGCTCCAGCTCCTGCGGATTGTCCGCGTTGACGGCGATCCCGAGGGCGATGGCCTCACGCAGCTCGGCGGTGGTCTTGGCGGGCGAGTCGAGGACGATACGGCCGGCCGGTATTCCCGCCGCGCGGGCGATGGCCAGCTCACCCGGACTGGCGACCTCCGCGCCTATGCCCTCCTCGGCCAGCAGACGCACCACGGGCACGAGCGCGGTCGCCTTCACGGCGAAGGCGTGCAGTACGGCGGTGCCGGGCGCGACGACCTCGTCGAAGGCGGTACGGAGCGCGGCGGCCGAGGACCGGATTCCGGCCACGTCGAGCAGCGCGACCACCGGTTCGGACTCGCTGATCAGCCCTTGTGCCACCGCCGCCCGTACGGCCAGATCGCGGCGGGCCGCCGCGTCGGCGTGTTCGGCGCGTGCGGTGCGTCCGTCGTGTCCGGCGCGTTCGCCGTGTCCGGACGCGGATCCGGCCGTACGGCGATCCGTACCGGACCGGCTGTCGTGTCGCGCGCCGTGATCCGCGCTCTGACTGTTGTGCTGAACCGAGGCCATGGACTCCAGCCAATCATCCGGCGGGCGGCCACGCAGCGGTTGACTACAAGTATTCATCTGGCCAGGATGTGAATAGATCAGCCAACAAGTCCATCGGGTCGCGGCCCTCAAGGGACACCTCACGGGACCTCAAGGACCGGCGGGCCCGCCGAGGAACGGCAGACCCATCAAGGAGGAGGCAACGCCATGTCGGGACCCCGCCCCGTACGGGCACCGCGCGGTACGGAACTGAGCGCCCTGGGATGGCAGCAGGAAGCCGCCCTCCGCATGCTCCAGAACAATCTGGATCCCGAGGTCGCCGAACACCCGGACAAGCTCGTCGTCTACGGAGGCACCGGCAAGGCCGCCCGCGACTGGCGCTCCTTCGACGCCATGGTCCGTACGCTGCGCACGCTCAAGCAGGACGAGACGATGCTCGTCCAGTCCGGCCGTCCGGTGGGCGTCATGCAGACCCATGAGTGGGCGCCGCGCGTGCTGCTCGCCAACTCCAATCTGGTCGGCGACTGGGCGAACTGGGAGGAGTTCCGGCGGCTGGAGGCCCTCGGGCTCACCATGTACGGGCAGATGACGGCCGGATCCTGGATCTATATCGGCACCCAGGGCATCCTCCAGGGCACGTACGAGACCTTCGCCGCCGTCGCCGCCAAGCGGTTCGGCGGGACGCTGGCCGGGACGATCACTCTCACCGCCGGTCTGGGCGGGATGGGCGGTGCCCAGCCGCTGGCCGTGACCATGAACGACGGCGTCGCGATCTGTATCGACTGCGATCCGCGAGCCATCGACCGCCGGATCGAGCACCGCTATCTCGATGTACGGGCCGACAGCCTGGAGCATGCCCTCCGGCTGGCGACCGAGGCCCGCGACGCGCGCCGGCCGCTCTCCATCGGTCTGCTGGGCAACGCGGCCGAACTGCTGCCCAGGATGCTCGCCGAGGGCGCGCCCGTGGACATCGTCACGGACCAGACCTCCGCGCACGATCCGCTGGCGTATCTGCCGCTCGGTGTCGACTTCGCCGACATGGCCTCCTACGCGGCCGAGAAGCCCGCCGACTTCACCCTGCGCGCCCGGGAGTCGATGGCACGCCATGTCGAGGCGATGGTCGGCTTCATGGACGCGGGCGCCGAGGTCTTCGACTACGGCAACTCCATCCGTGGCGAGGCCCAACTCGCCGGATACGACCGTGCCTTCGCCTTTCCCGGCTTCGTACCCGCCTATATCCGGCCACTCTTCTGCGAGGGCAAGGGACCCTTCCGCTGGGCGGCGCTGTCCGGTGAGGCGTCCGACATCCACAAGACCGACAAGGCGATCCTCGAACTCTTCCCGGAGAACGAGTCGCTGCACCGCTGGATCAGGATGGCGGGCGAACGCGTCCACTTCCAGGGCCTGCCGGCCCGGATCTGCTGGCTCGGCTACGGCGAGCGCGACAAGGCGGGCGAGCGCTTTAACGACATGGTCGCCACCGGCGAACTCGCCGCGCCGGTCGTCATCGGCCGCGACCATCTCGACTGCGGCTCGGTCGCCTCGCCGTACCGCGAGACCGAGGCCATGCTCGACGGCTCCGACGCCATCGCCGACTGGCCGCTGCTCAACGCCATGGTCAATGTCGCCTCCGGCGCCTCCTGGGTCTCGCTCCACCACGGTGGCGGCGTCGGCATGGGCCGCTCGATCCACGCAGGGCAGGTCTCGGTCGCCGACGGTACGAAGCTCGCGGGCGAGAAGATCCGCCGAGTCCTCACCAACGATCCGGGCATGGGCGTCATCCGCCATGTCGACGCGGGCTACGACCTCGCGGAATCGGTCGCCGAGGAACGCGCCGTACGCATCCCCATGCGCGAGGACAAGGCCGCCACCGCAGTCGGCGAGGGCGTCCCGTCATGACTCCGCGCGATCCCGAGGACACAAGTCCGGCTCGTACGGGAACGGCCCCTACGGCCCCTACGGCCCCTACGGGCACGGCGGCGCGGGCGTCCGCTCCCGCCGCGTCCGAGGCAAGCCCGCCCTCCTTCCATGAGATGTGGCGTGATCTCGCACCGCTCGGACGCGACCCGGGCAGCGGCGGCTACCGCCGCTACGCCTGGACCGCCGCCGACACCGACTGCCGCGCCTGGTTCCGCGCGCAGGCCGAGGCCCGTGGGCTGGTCCATGAACTCGACCGCAACGGCAACCAGTGGGCCTGGCTCGGCGATCCGCTCGCCGGTGACGCCGTGGTCACCGGCTCGCATCTCGACTCCGTACCCGACGGCGGCGCCTTCGACGGTCCTCTCGGTGTGGTCTCCTCCTTCGCCGCGCTCGATGAACTGCGCCGCAGAGGAGCGCGGTTCACCAGGCCCGTCGCCATCACCAACTTCGGTGACGAGGAAGGCGCGCGCTTCGGGCTCGCCTGCGTCGGCTCCCGGCTCACCGCGGGCCGACTCACCGCCGCGAAGGCCCAGGAACTGCGCGACGGAGACGGTGTTCCGCTGCCCCGGGCGATGGAGGCGGCGGGACACGATCCGTCCGCCATCGGGCCCGATCCCGAACGGCTCGCGCGTATCGGCGCGTTCATCGAGCTCCATGTCGAGCAGGGCCGCGCGCTCGATCTCTCCGGTGATCCTGTCGGTATCGCGTCCGCGATCTGGCCGCACGGCCGCTGGCGGTTCGACTTCCACGGCGAGGCCAACCATGCGGGCACCACCCGGCTCGCCGACCGCCGCGACCCGATGCTGACCTACGCCGAGACCGTGCTCGCCGCCCGCCGTGAGGCGGAACTCGCCGGGGCCCTCGCCACCTTCGGCAAGGTCTCCGTCGAGCCCAACGGAGTGAACGCCATTCCCTCCCTCGTCCGTGGCTGGCTCGACTCCCGCGCCGCCGACCAGTCCGCCCTGGACACCGTGGTCGCCGGTATCGAGTCCGCCGCCCGGGCCCACGCGGACCGCGCCGGTATCGAACTACGGGTCGTACGCGAGTCCTTCACTCCCGTCGTCGAATTCGAGCACGCCCTGCGGGACGAACTCGGCAAGATCCTCGGACAGCGTCCCGGAGCCCGGTCCGCGGTCCCTGTCCTCGGTACCGGCGCGGGACATGACGCGGGTATTTTGTCCGGCTCCATCCCTACCGCCATGCTGTTCGTACGGAATCCCACCGGTGTCTCGCACTCTCCGGCCGAGTACGCCGCCGAGGACGACTGCGTGGCCGGGATCCTGGCACTCGCCGACGTACTGGAAGGACTCGCGTGCACATGACGCAGCCGACAGCGGCAGCACGTCCGTCCGCGGAGCGGCCGAAGCCCGCCCGGCCGACAGCGGCGCCGGGAAGGACACGGATCATGACGCCCGCCGCGATCGCGGAGGCCGCCCGAGTCCCACGGAGCACACCGGAGACCGGCACCGCACCGGTCGCCCACCGGACGCCCGACGTCCTGTACTGGCTGGAGTACGCCTGGCACGACAACCATGTCGAGCCCGGTGTGACCGTCGGTGTCACCGCCGACGACGGCCGGATCACCGAGGTGCGCACCGGCGTCCCGGCGCCGCCGCCCGGCGCGACCGTACTGCGCGGACTGACTCTCCCAGGGCTGGCCAACGCCCACTCCCATGCCTTCCACCGCGCCCTGCGCTCCACCGTCCAGGTCGGCTCCGGCACCTTCTGGACCTGGCGCGAGTTCATGTACGGCTTCGCCGCCCGGCTCACTCCGGACTCGTACCACGCGCTCGCCCGCGCCGTGTATGCCGAGATGGCGCTGGCCGGTATCACGGCCGTCGGTGAGTTCCACTATGTCCACCACGCGCCGGACGGCACGCCCTACGACAACCCGAACGCGATGGGCGAAGCCCTGATCGCGGCAGCCGCCGAGGCCGGGATCCGGATCACGCTCCTCGACACCGCCTATCTCTCCGCCGGTCTCAGCAAGCGCCGTGGCGGCGCGCCGCTGGAGCGCCATCAGCTCCGCTTCTCCGACGGCACCGCCGACGCCTGGGCCGAGCGCGTCTCCGCGCTCAAGGACAGCGACCACGCCCTGATCGGCGCGGCCATTCACTCCGTACGCGCCGTCCCCGCCGAACAGCTCGCCACCGTCGCCGAATGGGCCGAGGCGCGCCGGGCCCCGCTCCATGTCCATCTCTCCGAACAGACCGCGGAGAACGACTCCTGTCTCGCCGTCCACGGCCGCACGCCCACCCGGCTCCTGGCCGACCACGGTGTCCTGGGCGCACGCACCACCGGGATCCACAACACACATCTCACCGACGAGGACATCACCCTGCTGGGCGCCGGCCACACCGGCACCTGTATGTGTCCCACCACGGAACGCGATCTGGCCGACGGCATCGGCCCGGCGGCCCGGCTTCAGCGCGCGGGCTCGCCGCTGTCGCTCGGCAGCGACAGCCATGCCGTGATCGACCTCCTCGAAGAGGCCCGCGCGATGGAGCTGAACGAACGGCTGCGCTCCCGCAGCCGCGGCCACTGGACGGCCGCGTCCCTCCTCCACGCCGCCACCGCCGGCGGCCACGCGGCGCTCGGGCGGCCGGAGGCGGGCCGGATCGAGGCCGGCGCGCTCGCCGATCTCGTCACGATCGCGCTCGACACGGTCAGAACAGCGGGCCCGCTGCCACGGCTCGGTGCGGAGACCGCTGTATTCGCCGCCTCCGCGGCGGATGTACGCCACACCGTCGTGGGCGGCCGTCATCTCGTACGGGACGGGCTCCATACGCTCGTGCCCGATGTGCCCAAAGCCCTCGCCGAGTCCATCGCGGCCCTGCGCGGCTGACAGCTCCCGGACTCCCGACAACTCCCGGACTCCCGACAGCCCCCGTACGCCTTACAGCGCCCAGGCCACCCGGGCCACCCGAGCCGCGCAGGCCGAAGCCGCCGGAGGAGAGAACCCCCGCCATGAGCATCACCACCACCATGACCGCGGCCACGACCACGCCCACGTCCACCGTCATCACCAACATCGCCAGTCTGGTCACCAACGACTCCTCCCTCGGTGACGGAACCCCCATCGGTCTGATCCAGGACGCGGCCGTCGTCATCGACGGCGACCACATCGCCTGGGTCGGTGAATCAAGCAAAGCACCCGCCACTGACAACGCCGTCGACGCGGGCGGCCGGGCCGCCGTTCCCGGCTTCGTGGACTCCCACTCCCATCTCGTCTTCGCCGGTGACCGCACCGAGGAGTTCAACGCCCGGATGTCCGGACGCGCCTACTCCGCGGGCGGCATCCGCACCACCGTCGCCGCCACCCGCGCCGCGACCGATCCCGAGCTGGCCGCCAATGTCGCGCGCTATCTCGCCGAGGCGCTCCGTCAGGGCACCACCACCCTGGAGACCAAGTCCGGCTACGGGCTGACCGTCCAGGACGAGGCCCGCGCCGTGCGTATCGCCTGTGATCACACCGACGAGGTCACCTATCTCGGCGCGCACATCGTCCCGCCCGAGTACGCCGACGATCCCGCCGCGTATGTCGCCCTCGTCACCGGCGAGATGCTCGACGCCTGTGCTCCGTACGCCCGTTGGATCGATGTCTTCTGCGAACAGGGCGCCTTCGACGGCGACCAGGCCCGCGCGATCCTCACCGCGGGCCTGGCGCAGGGCCTCCAGCCCCGTGTCCACGCCAATCAGCTCTCGTACGGTCCCGGAGTGCTGCTCGCTGTCGAACTCGACGCCGCCTCCGCCGACCACTGCACCCATCTCACCGACGCCGATGTGGACGCGCTCGCCCACAGCGACACCGTGGCGACACTCCTTCCCGGCGCGGAGTTCTCCACCCGCGCCGACTGGCCGGACGCCCGCCGTCTGCTCGACGCGGGCGCGACCGTCGCCCTTTCCACCGACTGCAATCCGGGCTCGTCCTTCACCTCGTCCGTGCCGTTCTGTATCGCCCTCGCCGTACGCGACATGGGCATGACTCCCGACGAGGCGATCTGGTCGGCCACCGCGGGTGGCGCGGCGGCCTTGCGCCGCCAGGACATCGGCCGTGTCACGCCCGGTGCCCGCGCCGACCTCGTCCTTCTCGACGCCCCGAGCCATGTCCATCTGGCCTACCGCCCGGGAGTCCCCCTGGTCTCCTCCGTCTGGCGTGGCGGCCTGCGTATGTTCTGATGTTCCGACGGCCGATGCTCAGCCCTTCAGTACCGCGACCTCGTCGATCCTCGGCCGCAGCCGCTGCACCGCGCGCGTCTTCGCGTACGGCTTCAGCCGCCGCCGCATCGTCTCGAAGTGCTCGTCCCCGCGCGCCGAGGACACATGCTCGTAGTCGTCCAGGAACTGCCACCAACTCCCGCACGCGGCCTCAAGATGGCCCAGCTCCAACTGGCGCTGAGCCAGCACCGCGAGGAAGTGGACCCGGCCCTGGCGCTCGTTCTTCTGCTGCGCCTTCAAGGACTGCTGGAGCGCCGAGATCGAGCCCGGCAGATCCTTGAACTCGTACAGCACGTGCGACACATGGAAGAGATAGGCGGTCTGGTCGTAGCCGCCGATCGACTCGCGCCGGTTGTCCGCCTTGGTCAGCGCCGTCTCCGTCTCGCGCAGCCGTGTGAAGGCCTGGCGCTTGTCGCCGACCATCGAGGCGGCATGGGCCTGCTGTCCCGACAGGAACGCCTGAAGGCGCGGCTCCGCCTTCGAGGAGGCCTCGGCGGCCGAGTCGGCGAGTTCCAACGCCCGCCTGCCGTAACCGAGATTGGACGCCTGGAGGGACATGCCGCGCAGTGTGCGGCAGTAGGTGACATGGTCCTCGGCGGCGCCCGCCAGTTCGAGTGCCCTGAGGTAGTAGCGCTGGCCGAGCCCGTGCGCGCGCTCGTACATCGCCATCCATCCGGTCAGATAGACCAGATCGGACGCCGCGGCCAGCATGTCGTTCCGTACGCGCTCCGCGGCCTCCGCTTTCAGCCAGGGCATGACGGTGTTCACCAGGAACGCGGCGGCCATCGGACGCGCGTGACCGCCTCCGAGTTCATCGAGGATATTGGCGATCCGATCCGTCATCGTCCGTACGGCCTGCACCTGAGGTGCGCCGATCCGGACCGTCCGCTTCCCCGGAGCGGCCGGCGGCGGAGTGGCGGCCTGCGCCAGATCCGGGAACAGCGGGACGACGACGGCGGCCGAAAACAGACCCGCCGCGATCAGGCCACGGCGTGACGGATCCATGTCCGCCCGTCCCATGTCGACGAGTTCTTCAAGGGTGTTGAGGCGAGCCGCCGCCGGATCGCCCGGCGAGGCGTGCAGAGACGTTTGCGCAGACCCGTGTACGGCCCCGTGTACGGACGTACGCGCAGCGGAAAAGCCGGCCGTAGCGACCGCGAGACCGGCCTCCGAGTGTGTCACCGGCCGGTTGAGCTTCCGCGCGAACGCCTCCAGTATCAGCGGTCTGACCTGCTCTTTCGGCATGGTGCCCGCGACCCAGTGGGAGACGGCGGACTGGTCGTAACGAAGCTCGAGACCGGCTTCGGCACCCATGCGGTTGATGATTTGCGCGAACTGCGAACGGGACCACTTCGCCTGCTCAAGCAGGCAGGCCAGCCCGGTATTGGGTGTGCGTGAGTTACTCGCCATGCTCTCAACTCCCCCAGTGCGTTCATGGCTTTCATTCTCAGACCTGCTTCCACGGTACTCGTGGAGGCTGATAACGCGGTTTTCTCTTCGTAGACGCCGATCACACGAAGACGGGGGCCAAGGTGACCACAGTGACAGACCACAGAGCCGGCAGCACAGACGAAAACGCGCACACCGAGGCCATGGCCCACGATGCCACCTCCATAGCCGTGGACTTCGACGCGATCGCCTTCGACGCCGATCGCGCCCTGGCTCCCCATCGTCTGATGCCTCCGCCGCAGGAGATCGCCGACCTCACCGAGCGGCTCATCGCCCATGGAGCGCGGCTCGTGGGCGTGGTCGAAAGCGTGCCCGAGGCCGAGCACACGGTGCGGGCGAAGGGCGCGCTCAAGGACTGGTACGACCTGACGGAGAGCGGGCCGGGCGACGGGGCCATGGCCAACTGGGTCCATATGCGGGCCATGGCACGGATGTGCCGCACATTCATGGACTATCTGCGTGAGCGCGAAGGACGAGGCCGACCATGACGCCCGAAGCGAAACATCAGACGTGGTTCGTCGTCGCGGTCTGCACGCTCGGGCTCACGATCGCCCTGGCCGTGGGACTACGTCTATGACCACCCGAGATGAGTACGGTCCGATGAATACGTGAGCTGACAACCACAATCGAACACACGGCGGACTACCCGGGCACCATGGGCAGTTCGCTCACACTGTTGTCCACGAAACTCCGCCACACCAGCGTCCAAACCGGCGTCGGCGTAGGTGTTGGCGGTGGTACCCGGGCCGGGACCGAGGTCGAGATCGGCGTTGGCTTCGGCACCGGGATCGGCCGCGGTGCCCTCCTCCGCGCGTAGATCAACCACACCGCCGCGCCCGGCGGGCGCTCTGTCCGGAATCCGCGCCTCACGCGGCGCTGTGAAGTGCTCGGCGCCCTTGGCGACATCCGGGCGGCCGGTGAACTCCTTGAGCGCCTCGTGCCCGAGCGCCGCCATGGCCGGCGCCTCGCCGGGAAGCACGACGCGGGCCGTGGCTTCCTGTGTCAGCAGGGCGGCATGGGCGGCCTGGGGGAAGCCGCTCATCGGATCCGTCCGGTGTGACATGAGCATGGAGACCTCCTTCCGGGCGAGCGTCGCGGTCGATGCGTCCTGCGATCCTATGTGCGATCGGACCGCTTCGGACAGTAGTTGTTCGGCCTCTGGCGAATGGTCGCCGCGCACTATCCCGGAACGATTTGGGTCGGTACCGTCCTTTCGGTGGGGTTGGGGACCGGGGGGTCGAAATGACTGACGTACGTAGTGCTGCGCGCCATCGGGCGCGTATCCGAATTGCCGCGCCGGCAGATCTTGACGAGACCGAGATCGACGCATGGCGCGCGTTACGGGCCCTGTCCGGCGCGCCTGCCAGCCCGTTCATGGAGCCGGAGTTCACGCGCGCTGTCGGCCGTGTACGGCCCGGCGCCCGGGTGGCGGTGGTGCGGGAGGAGCTGTACGAATACGGCGCCGGAGGCGAGGGAAGCGGCGGGGGCCGGGCCGGCGCCGGTGGCCGGTATGGCGAGCCCGTCGGCTTCTTCCCTTACGAGACAGGGCCGTTGGGGCATGGCAGGGCCATCGGCCTCGGTGTGTCCGATGTGCAGGGAGGCGTGTTCCGCAGCGGCCTGCGGCTGTCGCCGACCGGTCTGCTGAAGGCCTGCGCGCTCTCCGCCTGGGAGTTCGACAATCTGGAGCCGGGACAGGAGCTGTTCGTTCCGGCTGCGGCCGAGGAGTTCGAGTCCCCGGTCATCGATGTCCGTGAGGGATACGAGGCGTACGAGACGGGCCTGCGCGCGCGGTCGCCCAAGTTCTTCAGGACGACGGCCGCGAAGGAGCGCAGACTCGGCCGCCAGGCGGGCGAGGTCCGCTTCGTCTTCGACGAACGCGATCCGGCGGCCCTGCGCACGCTCATGGAGTGGAAGTCCGCGCAGTACCGCAGGACGGGCCGCCGTGACCGTTTCGCCAAGGAGTGGATCCGCGCGCTCGTACGGCAGTTGGCCGAGACCCGTGCGCCGGGCTGCTCCGGTGTGCTCTCCGTGCTCTATGTCGCGGACCGGCCGGTCGCCGCTCACTTCGGGCTGCGCTCGCGCACGGTGCTGGCCTGCTGGTTCCCGGCGTACGATCCGGCGTTCGCCAAGTACTCACCGGGACTGATCCTGCATCTGCGGATGGCCGAGGCCGCCGCGGCGGCCGGGATCCACACGCTCGATCTGGGGCGCGGGGCCGCCGAGTACAAGGACGCGCTCAAGACCGGCGGACTGCGGGTGTACGAGGGCTCCGTGGCGCGGCCGGGCGCGCGGGCGGCTCTCTACTGGCTCAGCCGGGAGCCGTCCCGCAGGGCGCACAGCTTCGTCAGAAGCCGGCCGAGGCTGGCGGGATACGCGCAGCGGACGCTGAGCCGGGTGGGCCGGCTGCGGGAGAAGTGACGGCGGGGGCCGCATCACCGACGGGGGAGCCGATGACATACACGCCCAGCACATCCACATCCACATCTGCGTCTGCGTCTGCGTCTGCGGCGCGCGCGTCCGACGGACGGCCTTCCGAGTTAACGGAGTTGCCGCCCATCGCCGTGGCCGAACTGGATCTCGATCTCGACGGTCCGGACAGCCCGGACGGCCCGGTGCTGTCCTTCGGCCCGGCGCTCGGCGGCCCGCCTCCGGGCGCCGGGGACATCTTCGCGCTCGTACGGCTCCGGGGCCGCCCGGCCGCCACCGTGCTCGGCCATGTCAGGGCGGACGAGGATCCGGCGGAGGTCCTCACGGCCGTCTTCCGCGCGCGGAAGGACCCGTACGAGCCGCCTGCGCCCCCAGAGCCAGCGCCCGCAGAACCCGCGCGGCCCGCGACCGCGCTCGCCGCGCCTCCTCGTACCACCGTCGTCGTCGCCACCCGCGAGCGCGCCGGACAGCTCGCCCGTGCGCTCGACTCGCTTCTCGCGCAGGACCATCCGGATTTCCGTGTCCTCGTCGTGGACAACGCTCCTGTCACGACCGCCACGCGCGATCTTGTCGTGTCCCGTTACGCCGGCCGCGTCGACTACGTCCAGGAGCCGTGTCCCGGTCTGGCCGTCGCGCACAACTGCGGTGTCGCCGCCGCCGACGGCATGGTCATCGCCTTCACCGACGACGATGTGATCGCCGATCCGCACTGGCTCACCGCGCTCACCACGCCCTTCGCGGCCGATCCCGGCCTCGGCTGTGTCACCGGACTGATCCTCCCCGCCCGGCTGACCACCTCCGCGCAGATCCTGCTGGAGAGCCACGGCGGCTTCGCCAAGGGCTTCGAGCCCCGGCTGTACGATCCGGCAAGTCCACCCGCCGACGAGCCGCTGTTCCCGTTCACCGCGGGCAGCTTCGGGTCCGGCGCCAATATGGCGTTCCGTGCCGAGGCGCTACGGGCCGTGGGCGGCTTCGATCCCGCCACCGGCACCGGCACTCCCGCCAAGGGCGGCGACGACCTCTACGCCTTCGTAAGGATCCTGGCCGCCGGGCACCGACTGCGTTACGCGCCGGAGGCGCTCGTCTGGCACCACCACCGCGAGACCTGGCAGGACCTGCGGAACCAGGCGTACGGATATGGCGCGGGCCTGACCGCCTATCTCACCGCGATCCTGGTCCGCCGTCCGGCACTGTTGCCCGCGCTGCTCGCCAAGCTGCCGCGCGGTCTCGCCCACGCCCGCGCGATCACGGCGCACCGCCCGGATCCGGCCGGGGAGCCGGCGCCCGGGACCCATGGCGCGCGGGCCCATCCCTGGCCGCGCGATCTCTCCCGGCTGGAGCGCCGAGGGATGCTGTACGGCCCGCTCGGCTATTTGAAGGCGCGCGTACGGGTACGCCGTCAGGCGCGCGGTGCGGCACTCGGCGAGGCACGGATCCACCGTCGCGCAGTCCGGAGGCGGTCATGAGCGACAGTCCGCCGGCGCCCATTCCGGTCCTTCTCTATCACGCCGTGATGGACGATCCGCCTGCCTGGATCGCCGAATTCACCGTCACACCAAGGGACTTCGCCGCCCATCTGGACGCCGTCCTCGCCAGCGGCCGTACTCCCGTCACGATCAGCACCCTCACCGGCCGTGCGAGGGCGACGGCGGGGGCGGAGGCGGGGGCGGCGGCCGAGGTGCCCGTACCGGCGCGGCCCGTCGTGCTCACCTTTGACGACGGCTTCGCCGATCTCCCGGGACCGACGGCCGAGGCGCTCGCCGTCCGGTCGCTGCCCGCCACTGCGTATCTGACCACCGGAGCGATCACGCCGGGCCTGACCAGCCTGCTGCCGCCCGCGCCGATGATGACGCTCGCCCAGGCACCGGCGCTGGAGCGGTACGGCATGGAGGTGGGCGCCCACACCGTCACCCATGCCCAGCTCGACACTCTCCGCCCTGCCGACCTCCACCGTGAACTGCGCGACGCGAAAGGCGCGTTGGAGGACACACTCGGCCATGAGGTCGCGCATCTCGCCTATCCGCACGGCTACAACAGCCGCGCCGTGCGCCGGGCCGCCGCGCGCGCCGGATACGCCTCCGCCGTCGCCGTACGCCATGCGCACAGCTCGGACCGGGACGAGACGTACCGCATCTCCCGGCTCATCGTGCGCCGTACGCACACCGCGGCGGACGTGGCGTCCTGGATGGCGGGCGGCGCGGCCGACGGCGAGCGGGCCAGGACCGCGCCCTTCCCCGACTCACCGCGCACGCTGGGATGGCGGCTGTACCGAGGCGCGAGGGCCCGGATACGGGGGCCCGAGTTCGCCGGTTAGAACCGAAACAAACGCGTTGAGAGTTCCTATACTTCGCTTCAGGGACAGCGGCGTGACGGCCGCGACCACATCTGTGGGGGGAGTCGCACTGTGCAGCAGCCTGTGCCCACGCCGGTCGAGGGGAGCAGCGAGCCACCGCCCGAGCCCGAGACCGATCCGGCGCCCGGTCCCACAGCCGAGTCCGCGCGTACGCCCATGCCCGAGACCGCGCCCGCGCCCGCCTCGGACGCTCCGTCGGACGCCCAGGCACAGAAGCCCGTTCCCTCACGCCTTCCCTCACGCCGTCGTGGACCGGGCCGCCCGAAGGCGGCCCTGCTCCGTCCTCAACTGCTCCTGACCTGGCTGCCGTTGGTGGTCGCTGCGGCCCTGTGGAGCTGGTCGTTACCTCGGATCGACTTCCACGGCATGGGCGACTTCGGGCTTCTCGACCGGTTCCCGATCGCCTTCTACGCCGCACTGCTGGTGCTCACGGCCGGCTTTCTGGTCAGTCTGCGCCGCGCGGGCACCGCTCCTTGGTGGCCGCTGACCTACTGCGTCACTCTGCTCGTGGCGCTCAAGGCACCGCCCGCCCTGCTCTACGACTCGGTCCGCTATGCCTGGGCGTCCAAGCACGATGCCGTGATAGCCCGGCTGCTGGCCGAAGGGACCGTACATCCCACCGTTGAACTCTCCGGCGGTATGTCCGCGTACGACCAGTGGCCCGGCTTCTTCTCGCTCAACGCAGCGCTGGTCCGTGCCTTCGGCGTGGAGGGCGCGGCGGTGTACACCAACTGGGCGCCCGTCGCGTTCGGTCTGCTGACGATGCCGGTCCTGGTGCTGATCTACCGCACCTTCAGCGACGACTGGCGTCTGGTGTGGACCGCGGTCTGGATCTTCCAGCTCGCCAACTGGGTCGGACAGGACTATCTCTCGCCGCAGGGTTTCGCCTATCTGCTCTTCCTGACCGTGTTCGCCGTGGTCGTACGGCATTTCGTACGGCCGGGATCCGCCGGGCGGCTGCGCGACCGGTCGTCTCTCGATCCGGCCGCGGCCTCCGCACCACCGCCCACCGGCCTTCGGCAGCGGGCGATCGGTGTGGCGCTGCTCGCTCCGCTCCTCGCGGCCGTCAACGCCTCGCACCAGCTCACTCCGGTCATGCTCGGGATGACGCTGATGGCCCTCTGTCTCACCCGGCGCTACCGCAATCTCGGGCTGCTCGTGGTCACCGGCGTCATCATGCTCGTCTGGGATCTGACGATGGGCCGCGTGCTGTTCCTGGACACGCTCGGCACACTGCGCGACACGGCCGGCGATCTGCTGAGCAACTCCCGTGCCGGGTTCGCCGGTGAACCGACCGGTCCCGGGCCCGAGCTGGTCGGTAACGCCAACATCCTGATGGTGGCCGTGCTCGGCGTACTGGCCGCCGTGGCCGTGCTGCTGCGGCGCGCGCTGACCAGGAGCGCCCTGCCGCTGCTGCTGGCCGCCGCCGCGCCCGTACCGCTCTTCGCCGTCAACGACTACGGCGGCGAAATGCTCTTCCGCGTCTATCTGTTCGGGCTGCCCGGCACGGCGTTCTTCGCCGCGGCGGCCCTGGTCCCCGCCGTCGCCGGGACCGGCAGGGCACGGCGGCTGGCTCGCGGGACCGGCGCGGTGGCGCTGCCCGTGGCGCTGGTCGCCCTGCTGGCGGGCTTCCTGCCGTCGTACTACGGCAAGGAGGCCATGCAGTACGCGCCTCCGGCGGAGACCGCGCTGGTCGGACGGGCCTACGACCGTGCTCCGGACGGTGCGCTGATCCTGGCCACCACCGGTTCGTTCGCCGGTGCCTACTACCGCTACGACCACTATGAGCGCTGGTTCTTCACCGAACAGGAAGTGCCGGAGAACCTGAAGATGCTCAGGGATCCGGCCGGATATCTCGACGCGGGCATTCCGGACGGGCGGCCGGCCTATGTCATCCTCACGCGGACCCAGGAGAGGGCCACGGCAGGCGAGGGATATCTGCCGCCCGGCGGCTTCGCCCGGATGAGCGCGGCGCTGAAGGCCTCGCCGCTGTTCCGGGTGGTCGAGGAGAACGAGCACGGGCTCGTACTTGAGCACATACCGGATCCCACCGAGACCGCCGCCACCACCACGGCTACGGCTACGGCTGACCGATGACGCACGAGGAGGAGGCAGTCGCCGTGACGGACACGGAGAACGTGACGGACACCGAGAAGCCGGCCGACTCGCGGGCTCCGGCCGCCGACAAGAGACAAGAACCGGACCAGGCAGAAGAACCAGCGCAGACGCAAGAACCGGACCAGGCACAGGAACCCATCCGTACCCGGACACCACGACGGCTCCCTGCGCAGCCATGGCTCAGAGCTGCCCTCGCCCTTTCCGGATGGGTCGCGCTCGCGGCCACGGCCCTGCCCGGCGGCTCCCCGCTGCGCTGGCTGCCTGTCCTGCTCTTCGTCACCTTCGGTCCCGGATTCGCGCTGCTCCTGCCCAGGCCCGCCGCGCACACCCTGTCCGGCGCCCGGCTGGAGACGGTGGCACTCGCCGCGCCCTTGAGCCTGTCCCTCGCCGCGCTCACCGCGACCGCGCTCTTTCTGGTGGAGGGCTACTCGGTCACGCTCTTCCTGGCCTCGCTCGCCGCCTTCTGTACGGTCGTCGCGCCGCTGCCCGCCGTACCGCTGCCCGCAGCGACCCGGGAGGCCGCGAGCCTACGGGCCGCCGAGCGTCTCAAACCGGGCCCTTGGAGGGGCCGGTGACCGGCATACCGGCACGGCGCCGGACCGAGGAGGGCTCGCGCCGCCGAGCCAAGGGCGGGCGGCGGTCCACCGGTATCGCGCTCGTCCTGGCCGCCGCAGGCGCGCTGCTCGTCGGTCTCGGTATCGGAGCCACGGGACCGGGAGCGCCCGGCGGCAGGGACGACTCGGCCGACGGACCGTGCGCGGCGGGCCCGTTGCTGGAGCCGCCCTGCGGCGCCTGGTGGGGCGCGTATGTGCCGTACGCGGAGAACGGTTCGCTCAAGGACGCGGTGTACGGCTTCGAGAAGAAGATCGGCCGCAAGCTGGATCTCGTCTACAACTACCACGACATGTCCAACACCGCCCGCGACGGTGTGCTGCTCACGCCCGACGAACGCGAGCTGGGCCGGGACCGGATGCTGATGCTGGCCTGGGAGTCCACCGTATGGACCGAGCCGCACCACAAGAACTGGACCGAGACCCAGCTCGGCTGGCGCAATGTCGCCGCCGGGAAGTTCGACGAGGAGATCATCGATCCGCAGGCCCGCCGTCTCAAGGCGTACGGCAAGCGCGTCTTCTTCTCCTTCGACCAGGAGACCGACTTCCGCACTCCGGACGCGGGCACGCCCGAGGAGTTCATCGCCGCATACCGCCATATCCACGACCGGTTCGAGAAGCTCGGTGTGGACAATGTGGTGTGGGTGTGGACGGTCTCCGGCTATCTGGGCAACGCCGAGCTGATGAAGTCGCTCTATCCGGGCGACGAGTACGTGGACTGGATCGGCATGGACCAGTACAACTACTTCGCCTGCCATGACTCACCGAACTGGCTGGACTTCGAGCGCAGCCAGCGGCCGTCCTACGAGTGGCTGCGCGCGAATGTGTCCGACCGTAAGCCGGTCATGCTCGCCGAGTTCAGTACGGCGCCCGATCCCGCCCGTCCCGGCCGGCAGCGCGGCTGGTACGAGAAGATCCCGGAGGTCGTGCCGACGCTTCCCAGGGTGCGGGCGCTGGTGCACTGGAACCGTCCCGTACCGGGCCGGCACTGCGATCTCACCGTCAACAAAGGCCCGGCGCTGGAGGGCTATCGCGAAGCGGGCCGTGATCCGTACTTCCGCCAGCCCGTTCCCGCACGGTGACGGTGACGGTGGCGGCGTACGGCGAGGGCCACCGCCGTCACTCCGCACAGCCCGCACAGCCCTGCCGTCATGGGCAGCGCGACCGTCGCGAACGGGTGCTGCGCCGCCCAGCCCGTCACGGCGAGCACCCACACCACGCTCGCCGTGACGCGTCCGTCCGTACGCAGTGCCCACAGCGTGAGGGCGGTCAGCACCAGGCAGAGCAGTTGCAGGGCGATGGGCAGGGCCCGCAGCGCCGCGTCGGGAAGGTCCGCGACGGCACCGTGCCAGAGACCTGACGCCCGGTCGGGCGGTATGCCCAGCAGCGGAGGCGCGGAGTGCAACGCGGCGAAAGTGGTCAGCGGTCCCAGCGCGAGCAGCACCGGGCCCGGCCGGTCGAGCGAGACGGTGGCGCACTGGACGACGATCAGCAGGATGCCCGCGATCAGGGTGAACGGCGGCAGCACATCGAGGAGTTGGGCACCGGTGAGCCGATCGAGGCCGATGTCCTCGGCCCGTGCGAGCGGCGACCAGAACAGTCCGCCCGCGATCCCGAGCAGCAGCCACAGCAGACTGACCGTACGGCTCTCGTCGACGGGCGCGGATACGGCCGCGGGCGCGGGCGACGGAACGGATATCGGAAGGCCGACGGCCGGAGTCGCGGTGTCGTGGACACCGCGCAGATAGGCCGTGCGCTCCGCCCAGGTCGTGCCGTACTCCGCCCGCTCCCGCGACGCTTCCTCGGCCGTGTCCCGACGGCGCCGGGCGGCCCTGCGAGCCCACTCGGTGCCGTACTCGTCTGCGCCTGCGTCTAGCCCTGCCGCCCTCTGTTCCTGCCCTCGCACGCCCCCGCGCTCCCGTCCCGTACGGTGGCCGTCCCGCAGCGCCGCCCGCAGTCCCGGCGCCGCCACCAGCGCGACCAGCGTCATGGACAGCAGCATCGCCAGCCCCGCGCCCGAGATCCCGGCCGGGCCGAGCAGGAACAGCGCGCTGCCCAGGACGAGTGCGCACATGGCGCCCTGGAGCGCGGCGAGCATGCCCGTACGGCCCTGGACCCGCAGTACGCCGATGTACAGCTCCACGACGACCCGGGGCAGGGCGGCGGCGGCCAGCAGCCGTAGCACGGTCGTGCCGTTGCGCGCGTAGTCGTCGCCGAAGGGCGCGAGGACCTGCGGCGCGAACAGCACCAGCACCAGCACCACGGGCACCAGCAGGAACGTCATCCGGCGCAGCGCTCCTCGTACGCCCTCGGCGAGCCGGTCCGGGCTGTGCGAGGCGTGCGCGGTGAGCGAGGAGGCCATGTTGATGGCCATGAACTCCATCGTGCCGCCCACGGTGTAGGCCGTGTAGAAGAAGGCGTTGTGCGCGGCGTCGAAGCGGACCGCGACCATCACCGGCAGCAGATTGATCATTGCCAGACTGAACAGCGCCCCGACCGAGTCACCGGCCAGGAACCGTCCGATGTCGGCCGGCCGCGGCGGCTCGCGGTCCCGGTCGGCCGCCGCCTGCCGAGGGATGAGCCTGCGGAAGACCAGCCAGCCGAGCGGCAGTACGGACAGGGCGATGGCCGCTGCCCAGGAGACGAAGACTCCGAGTACGGGCAGCGCGCCGGCGAACACGGCGAGCAGCAGCAGCTTGCCGATGGAGAAGACGGCGTTGCCGACGGGTACCCAGAAGGCCTTGCGCAGCCCGGTCAGCACACCGTCCTGGAGCGTGAGCAGCGCCCAGGCGACACAGGAGGCGGTGAAGACGAGGCCCGCCATGACGCCGTCGAGCGGTGCGTAGGACGGGCCCCACAGATCGAGCGTCAGCAGAAACACCACGCAGGCGACACACACGACCAATGAGCTGATGGTGTAGGCCCGCCACACCAGCGGCCCGGTGGCCCGGCCGGCGCGCGGCACATAGCGCACCACCGCGCCAATCATGGTGGTGGCGGTGATCGAGGCCAGCAGCCGCATGGCGGCGATGGCGGCCGAGCCCTGCCCTACGGCCTCCTCCGTGTAGTAGCGCGCGGCGACCAGCCAGAAGCCGAGGCCCAGGGCGGCGGAGACACCGGTGGAGAGCATCAGGGCATAGGCGTTGCGGAACATCGAGTCGCCGCCGCCGGACTCCGTCTGTGTCCGCTGCGTCTGCTGTGTCCCCGAGGCGCCGGGCGCGGAGTCCGCCTGGCCGGCGGCCGGCTTCCCCAACCGGGCGGTGTCAGCCACCGCCGCCGAACCCTTCGCCGCCGAGCCCTCCTCGTTCCATGGGCCGTTCGTCCGGTTGCTCCACCGGCCGGGCGCCCAGCGCGGTGAGTACAGAGATCACCTGGTCGGCCCGTCGCGGGTCGACCGGCAGCGCGTGCCGCGCGAACCAGGCGGCCGGTCCCGGCGAGGGCGAGGGATCGGTGAAGACCTCGCCCGCGTAGACGTCCAGCGGCGGATCGTAGAGATATCCGGTGGTGACGCGGTGCCGGGCGAGGGCGGCGATCGCCGCGTCCCGGTCCTCGACCAGCAACGGCACCCGGAACAGCGGCTGTACGGGCCTTGCGCCGCCGCCCGGACCGCCGTCGGGGCCGCCGACCGGACCGCCCGAGCGGCTGCCGCTCCAGGGACCACCCGCCCACGGAGTGGCCAGCAGCTTCTCCGTACCGCGCCGGTGGGCGTCGAGCCGTGCGTCCAGGCCGGCGAGGAGCCGTTCCGTACGTCCGAGCCGTACGCGGCCGGGCCGGAGGCGGTAGTCGTGCAGATCGACCCGGATCCAGGGATGAAGCGACGCGAGACCGGCGCCGCCGTCGATCGCGCGCGTCAGCTCGCCGGGCCGCAGCGGCATCCGGATCTCCGCGCGCTCCTCCTGACCGAGCAGCCGCAGCGCCGCGCGCGCCGCCCGTACCAGCCGCAGTCCGCGAACTCCGGCCTCGGCGTACGGACGCAGCGCGTAGGCGAGTTCGGAGGTGAGACGCGCCGGCTCCAGCAACGCGTCCCGGGCCGCGGCCATTTCCGAACGCAACGCCGGATCCGCCACCGTCAGAAACCCACCGGTCTTCGCGCCCACATGTTTGGAAAGGCTGAACACGGACGCGTCGCCGAAGCTCCCGACCGGTTCTCCCGCCACCTCGCTGCCCAGCGCGTGCGCCGCGTCCTCGATCAGCGGAATGCCCAACGCGTCGCACCGGGCGCGCAGTTCGGGCGCCGGATCGGGATTCCCGTACAGATTGGTGGTCAGTACGGCGGACAGCCCGCGCCAGTACGCGTCGGGCACGGCCGCCAGGTCGAGAGATCCGTCCCGCGCGTTCAACGGCGCCTGTACGGGACGGAGTCCGGCCGCGAGCACCACAAAGAAGATCACGTCATCGTTGACCGGCGACATAAGGACGCGTCCACCGGGCGGGCACCAGTGGCGCAGCGCCACATACAACCCCAGACGGCATGAGGGCATGTACACACATTCCCTGCCCAGCCGTTGGCGCATCAGCGCCTCCAGCGTCGCGTACGCCGAAGACGCGCCGTCGTCCGCCGAGTGCCCCGAGTGCCCCGAGTGTCCCGTGCCCGCCGGAAGCACCGAGTGCTCCGGCGGGCAGCCCTCCCCAAGAGCCATTCCGTTCCCCCCTGCCCCCGGCTCAATGTGTCCCATACCGGACGAGCCGTCAATAACGCCGAAGGGCCCGCCCTGTGTGCGGGCGGGCCCTTCCGGCGACGGTGTCGCGACGGCCGTGGCCGCCGCCGGGCGCTACTCGTCCAGCGTCAGGCCCTTTCTGAGCCTGGTGAGCGTGCGCGAGAGCAGCCGGGACACATGCATCTGGGAGATGCCGAGCTCCTCGCCGATCTCCGACTGCGTCATATTGGCGACGAAGCGCAAGGAGAGGATTTTACGGTCCCGTTGCGGAAGGCATGCGATCAGCGGCTTGAGCGACTCGACGTACTCGATGCCTTCGAGCTCGTGGTCCTCGTAACCGATCCGGTCCGCGAGCGAGCCCTCGGTGTCGTTCTCCTCGGGCTGCGCGTCCAGCGAACTCGCGGTGTAGGCGTTGCTCGCCGTCATGCCTTCGACAACCTCGTCCTCGGAGATGCCGAGGCGCCGGGCGAGTTCACCGACGGTGGGCGCGCGGTCGAGCCGCTGCGCCAGTTCGTCGCCCGCTCTGGCGAGGTCGAGGCGGAGTTCCTGGAGTCTTCGCGGGACGCGTACCGACCATGACGTGTCGCGGAAGAAACGCTTGATCTCGCCGACGACGGTCGGCATCGCGAAGGTCGGGAACTCGACACCGCGGCTCAGCTCGAACCGGTCGATGGCCTTGATCAGGCCGATCGTGCCGACCTGGATGATGTCCTCCATCGGTTCGCTGCGGGTGCGGAACCGGCCGGCGGCGAACTTCACCAGGGCGAGATTCAGTTCGACCAGGGTGTTGCGGACGTATGCGTGCTCGTGCGTGCCCTCTTCGAGGGACTCCAGCCGGGCGAAGAGCGTCTTCGACAGGGCCCGTGCGTCCATGGCGCCGACTTCGGCGAAGGGCGGAATCTCGGGCAGATCGGCCAGGCTCTCCGGGACTTCGGGAGCGGTGACCTGATGGGCGGGGGGCGGGGGTGACATGGTCTCCTCCATCGTTCTCGGCATATGGCTGCCGATGCCAGTACGTGTTCGCAGCGGTGTGCGGCGCCTCCAAAGCCGGCCGTGTCGGATGTGTCTCTTCCAGCCCTACCGGTTCACCCTGGATCGTTGCAAGTGTAAATTGTGCTATTTGCCCGCAATGCTGGGGACTTGGAGTACCGGGCTCCGGGTGAAAGGCGTAATGTTCGACCGGCGATGGCATCTGACACACGGCATCTGACAACGGCGAAGAGGACGGGCATGGACCGCCAGACGGTCGGCAGCGTGAATCGGGGCCGGCTTCGGGTCGGGGTTCGGACCGAGGGCCGGAGCGAGATAGTGACCGTGGCCGGTGAGCTGGATCACCACACGGCCGAGCTGTTGCGGGCGCCTCTCGACGACGCGCTCGAACAGGGCCGGGCACGCCTGGTGATCGACTGTTCGCAGCTTGAGTTCTGTGATTCCACCGGGCTCAATGTGCTGCTCGGCGCCCGTCTCAAGGCGGAGGCCGCTGGGGGAGGAGTCCATCTGGTCAGCATGCTGCCGGTCGTGGCGCGTGTCTTCGAGATCACCGGCGCGGACGCGGTGTTCACCGTCCATGGCTCGATGGAAGACGCCCTGACCGACTGACTGAGCCGGCTGAACCGGCTGAACCGGCCGAATGGGCTGAGTTGACCGGGTCGGCTGAGTCGGCTGAGCCCCAGGTGGCTTCCTCCGACTCGCGTTCCGACTGGCGTTCCGACTCGCGCGCCTTTCCGAGAAGTGGGTGTTGTCACGATTCGGAGGGGCAGAAGACCCCGGGGCGGGCCGCACAGGATCCCGCACGCTCTGTATTGATGAACTCGCGAATTGGTGAATCGGTGAGGTGAAGCGCTGATGAGCACCACCCGGCAGCCTCGGCCGGGCGACCTCGGCCCCGAGCCGGACGCCGCGGAAGCGCCTCCCACGCCTTCCGCGCCGTCCGACGAACGGGTGCGGACGCTCGCGCTCTCCGGCGCCAGCGGTGTCGTCCCGCTGTCGCGCGACTTCACCCGCCAGGCGCTCCACGACTGGGGGTGGCTTCCCGCGTCGGCCGCGGACCGGCGGGCGGCGGCGGAGGATGTGCTGCTCGTCGTCTCCGAGCTGGTCACCAACGCCTGTCTGCACGCGGAGGGACCCGAGCGGCTACGGGTCGCCTGCACCGCCAAAGTGCTGCGGCTGGAGGTCACGGACCGCGGTACGGGACAACCGGCGCCGCGCACTCCGCACCGCGCGGGACGGCCCGGCGGGCACGGCATGTTCATCGTCCAGCGGCTCTGTCTCGACTGGGGCGTGATCAGAACGCCGGGCACCCCGGGCAAGACGGTCTGGGCGGAGCTGGCCGCGCCGCCGATGTAACGCGCGTAAACGTATGTAAACGTGCGTAACCGGCATGCATACGACGGTAACAACACACATACGCCGGTCCGCCGCGTCCTCAGTGGATGCCGCCCATCAGCGCCCGTACCTTCCTGCGGTACATGAAGACCGCGCCGCCCGCCGCGACGGCGAGCACCGCCTCCAGGCCCACCACTCCCGCGCGGCTCAGATCGACTCCGGCGATGGAGAGCATCCCGGTGACCGAGTCGCCCGCGGTGACCGCCAGGAACCAGACGCCCATCATCTGGCTCGCGTACTTCACCGGCGCCATCTTCGTCGTCACCGACAGACCCACCGGCGAGACACACAGCTCGCCGACCGTCTGGATCAGATAGATGCCCACCAGCCACATCGGGCTGACCAGAGTGCCGTCGCCCGACATCACCAGCGGGACCAGGAAGAAGAGGAACGAGACGCCGACGAAGAACAGCCCGGCGGCGAACTTCGCGACCGTACTGGGCTCCTGGCCTCTGCGGTTCAGCCAGAGCCAGCACCACGCGGCGACCGGCGCCAGCGCCATGATGAACACCGGATTGAGCGACTGGTACCAGGAGGTCGGGAACGTCAGCCCGAAGAGCTGGTCGGCGGCCTTGGCCGTACCGAACGCCTGGACCGTGGAGCCGCCCTGGTCGTAGATCATCCAGAAGACGGCGGCGGCGACGAAGAACCAGATGTAGCCGGACATCCTGGTCTGCTCGGCCGAGGTCAGCTCCTTGTCGCGCTTGATCCGGATCAGCACTCCGGCCGGGATGACGACTCCGGCGAGCGTCAGCGGGACCATCGCCCAGTTCAAGCTGAAGTGACCGCTGAGGCCGACCACGCCGTAGAACACCGCGGCGACCAGCAGCCAGACCATGCCCTTGCGCAGCCAGGTCGCGCGCTCCTCGCGGGAGAGCGGAGTCGGGACCACGCTGCTGCTTGGGCTGAGATGCCTCGTACCGAGCAGGAACACGAGCAGACCGATGCCCATGCCGACGGCGGCGAGGGCGAAGCCGAGATGCCAGTCGTACTTCTCGCCCACGGTGCCGATGACCAGCGGCGCGAAGAAGGCGCCCATGTTGATGCCCATGTAGAAGACGGTGAAGCCGCCGTCGCGACGCGGGTCGTCGGTGCCCTCGTAGAGGTGGCCGACCATCGTGGAGATGTTCGCCTTCAGCAGCCCCGAGCCCAGCGCCACCAGCGCCAGCCCGGCGAAGAAGGTCTTCGACCCGGGCAGGGCCAGTACGAGATGGCCCGTCATGATCGTGCAGGCCGCGATCGTGACGGTCTTACGCGGGCCCCAGACGCGGTCGCCCAGCCAGCCGCCCGGCAGCGCCAGCAGATAGACCATCGACAGATAGATGGAGTAGACGGCCGTGGTCGTGGCCAGATCCATCCCGAGCCCGCCGGACTGAAGCCCTTTCGACGCGTCGGGGCCGCCGGAGAGCAGATAGATGGTCAGCAGGGCCTTCATGCCGTAGAAGCTGAAGCGCTCCCACATCTCGGTCATGAAGAGAGTGGCCAGTCCGCGAGGGTGGCCGAAGAAGGTCTTCTCCGGGCCCGCCGGCAGGCTGGGCGAGTCCTTCGTCAGGCTGGACGCCATGGGTCGTCGTTCCTTCCGGCACCGCACCGGCGATGGGTCCAGCCACCATACGGCAGGACAGAGTGGTATATGAAGGGACTTGGGATAATGAATCCTAGGTGGTGATGGAATAACACACTTATATTCGAAGGTGGATCACCGGATCGAACCCTGGACCCGTAGGCGTCGCGGAGCGCGGCCCGAGCGCTGCCCACCAGGCGGCCCGAGCGCCGCCCGGTGCGGTCTACCATCACCACATGACCCGTGTACTGCTCGCCGAGGACGACGCTTCCATCTCGGAGCCGCTGGCCCGCGCCCTGCGCCGGGAGGGTTACGAGGTCGAGGTCCGCGAAGACGGTCCGACCGCGCTGGACGCCGGACTCCAGGGCGGTGTGGATCTGGTCGTGCTCGATCTGGGCCTGCCCGGCATGGACGGCCTCGAAGTCGCCCGCAGACTGCGCGCCGAGGGCCACGCCGTACCGATCCTGGTGCTGACCGCCCGCGCCGACGAGGTGGACACCGTCGTCGGACTGGACGCCGGCGCCGACGACTATGTGACCAAGCCGTTCCGGCTCGCCGAGCTGCTCGCCCGGGTACGGGCGCTGCTGCGGCGCGGCGCCGCCGATCCGGCACCGGCACCGGCCACCCATGGCGTACGGATCGACGTCGAGTCGCACCGCGCCTGGATGGGGGACGAGGAACTCCAGCTCACCGCCAAGGAGTTCGACCTGCTGCGGGTCCTCGTCCGGGACGCGGGCCGGGTCGTCACCCGTGACCAGCTGATGCGCGAGGTCTGGGACACCACCTGGTGGTCCTCCACCAAGACGCTCGATATGCATATCTCCTGGCTGCGCAAGAAGCTCGGCGACGACGCGGCGAACCCGCGCTACATCGCCACGGTGCGGGGCGTCGGCTTCCGCTTCGAGAAGAGCTGAAGAAGAGAGCTGAAGAAGAGATTCGACAAGCGCCGAAGCAGAGCTGAAGCAGAACTGCGGTAGAGCCGACGCCTCGGGCCGTCGAACGCGTCACCTCGCCCGGAGGGCAGCACCATGCGCCGTCGTCTGATCAATTCCACGCTCGCCGTGGTGCTCGTCGTCATCGCCGTGTTCGGTGTCTCGCTCGTCATCGTGGAAACGCGCACGATCAGCAACAGCGCCCAGGAGAGCGTCGAAACCGAGGCGGTGCGCCTGGTGAGCATTGTCGACAGCCGGCTTCTCGGCGGCGACAACATCTCGGCCAAGGTCCTCTCCGAGCAGATCGACCGGACGCGGTACGCCAGGATCGAGATCCCAGGACGGGCGCCCGTCGAGATCGGCACCCGTCCCACCGGCAGCGTCATCCGCGGCCACGCCGACGGCGAGGAGGGCGAGACCGTCACGGTCGAGGAGGCCCGCTCCTCCATCAACCGGGAGGTCGGCAGAACGCTGCTGATCATCGGCGCGGTGGCCCTGCTCGCCGTGATTGCCGCCGTCCTGCTGGCCGTACGGCAGGCGAACAAGCTGGCCTCGCCGCTCACCGATCTCGCGGAGACCGCGGAGCGCCTCGGTTCGGGCGATCCGCGCCCACGGCACAAGCGGTACGGAGTGCCCGAGCTGGACCGGGTCGCCGATGTCCTCGACTCCAGCGCCGAACGCATCGCGCGGATGCTCACCGCCGAGCGGCGGCTCGCCGCGGACGCCTCGCACCAGCTCCGTACGCCGCTGACCGCGCTGTCCATGCGGCTGGAGGAGATCTCCGCCACCGATGACCTGGACACCGTGAAGGAGGAGGCGATGGTCGCGCTGACGCAGGTGGAGCGGCTGACGGACGTGGTGGAGCGGCTGCTCACCAATGCCCGCGATCCGCGTACCGGCTCGGCGGTCGCCTTCGACCTGGACGAGGTCGTCAAGCAGCAGATCGAGGAGTGGCGCCCGGCCTACCGCAGCGCCGGACGCGCCATCGTCTGCTCGGGCCGGCAGGGCATGCGGGCCGTCGGCACTCCGGGCGCGGTCGCCCAGGTGCTCGCCGCGCTGATCGAGAACTCACTGATGCACGGTGGCGGTACGGTCGCGCTGCGTACTCGGGTCACCGGCAACCAGAGTGTGATCGAGGTGACCGACGAGGGCCCGGGCGTACCGGCGGATCTCGGCGCGCGGATCTTCGAGCGGAGCATCAGCGGACGCAACTCCACCGGGATCGGGCTGGCCGTGGCGCGCGATCTGGCGGAGGCGGACGGCGGCCGGCTGGAGCTGCTCCAGCAGCAGCCGCCGGTCTTCGCGCTCTTTCTGAGCCGTGAGGCCGGTACGCGCAAGCCGCAGAAAGATGATCAGGACCGTCCGGTCCGCTGACGCGCACGCGCGAGAGCCCGGTCCGTCGCGGACGACGCGACCGCGGGACCGCTCGGGCCGGGGCCCGGCAGCGTCCTGAACACCCAGGTGCGGTACGACCAGAAACGGAAGAGCGTGGCGACGCCGATGCCCAGGAACTTGAACACATTGCTCTGGAGCGGGCTGTCCCAGTCGAAGCCATAGGTCGCGGTGTAGAGCACACCGTTCTCGATCACCAGGCCGACCGCGCTGAACAGCAGGAAGAGCGAAAGCTCCTTGGTACGGCGGTTCTTGTCGCGGTCGCGATAGGTGAAGTAGCGGAAGCCCACATAGTTGAAGGCGATCGCCACGACGCTGGCCAGGACGCTGGCGCGGACCACGGGCAGCGGAGTGGTGTGCCGTACGAGATTGAAGACCAGGAGATTGACCAGCAGGCCCGCGCCGCCCACCGCGCCGAACTTGGCCACCTCGCGTACGAGCCGGTCCAGTCGCACGCGGAGTGCGCCCCGTTCGCTCATATGCCTGTTCAGCCCCGTCCGGTCGACGTCAGTTCCGACCATGCTAACCAGGGCCTCTCACGGCCGCCTGGGCGACCGTATGTGACAGAAAACCACAACTCCAGGTAGCTGAATGTGGCGGTGCGTGATGGCTGACGGCGGGCGAGCGACGCGCCGGAGGACGGCGGTCGCACGCGGTCGGGCCACGGCGGGCGGCGGATACCCTGGGAGCGTGACGTTCCCGGTAGTCGGCATGGTCGGCGGCGGTCAGCTCGCCCGTATGACCCACGAGGCGGGTATCCCCCTCGGCCTCAGATTCAAGCTCCTCAGTGACACCCCGCAGGACTCGGCGGCCCAGGTGGTGAGCGAAGTCGTGATCGGCGACTATCGCGATCTGGACACGCTGCGTGACTTCGCGCGCGGTTGCGATGTGATCACTTTCGATCACGAGCATGTCCCGATCGAGCATCTCCGTGCCCTGGAGGCGGACGGTATCCCTGTCAGGCCGGGCCCGGACGCGCTGGAGCATGCCCAGGACAAGGGTGTGATGCGCGCCCGTCTCACCGAGCTGGGCGCTCCCTGCCCGCGCCACCGCATCGTGGCCGGTCCGGCGGATGTCACGGCCTTCGCGGCCGAGGTGGGCGGCTTTCCCGTCGTCCTGAAGACGGTGCGCGGCGGCTACGACGGCAAGGGCGTCTGGCTCGTACGGTCCGAGGAGGACGCCGAGCAGCCGTTCCGGGCCGGCGTCCCGGTGCTCGCCGAGGAGAAGGTCGACTTCGTACGGGAGCTGGCCGCGAATATCGTGCGCTCGCCGCACGGCCAGGCCGTGGCCTATCCGGTGGTCGAGTCGCGGCAGGTCGACGGAGTCTGTGACACGGTCATCGCGCCGGCGCCCGGTCTGCCCGACGAACTGGCGGGCGAGGCCCAGCGGCTCGCCCTGCGGCTCGCCGCCGAGCTGGGAGTCGTCGGCCATCTCGCGGTGGAGCTCTTCGAGATCCGCGACGCGGACGGGACGCCCGGCATCCTTGTCAATGAACTGGCGATGCGCCCGCACAACTCCGGGCACTGGACCCAGGACGGCGCGATCACCTCGCAGTTCGCCAACCATGTACGGGCCGTGCTGGATCTGCCGCTCGGCGATCCGCGTCCACGCGCGCCCTGGACGGTCATGTGCAATGTCCTCGGTGGCGACTATCCCGATATGTATGCCGCCTATCTGCACTGTATGGCCCGGGACCCGCAGTTGAAGATCCATATGTATGGCAAGGACGTGAAGCCCGGCCGCAAGGTGGGGCATGTCAACACCTACGGCGACGACTTGGACGACGTGCTGGAGCGCGCCCGCCATGCCGCCGGCTATCTCCGAGGAACGATCACCGAATGACCTCTTCTCTCGCCGGACCACTGGTCGGCGTCGTCATGGGCTCGGACTCCGACTGGCCCGTCATGGAGGCCGCCGCGAAGGCCCTCCACGAGTTCGAGATCCCGTACGAAGTCGATGTCCTCTCCGCCCACCGGATGCCGCGCGAGATGATCGCCTACGGCGAGGAGGCGGCCGGACGCGGGCTGAAGGCGATCATCGCGGGCGCGGGCGGCGCGGCCCATCTGCCGGGCATGCTCGCCTCGGTGACCACGCTGCCGGTAATCGGCGTGCCCGTACCGCTGAAGTATCTGGACGGCATGGACTCGCTGCTCTCCATCGTCCAGATGCCGGCCGGCGTCCCGGTCGCCACGGTCTCGGTGGGCGGCGCCCGTAACGCGGGGCTGCTGGCCGCTCGTATCCTCGCGGCGTACGACCCGGAACTGCGCACGCGGATGCGGGAGTTCCAGCAGGAGCTGAACGAACAGGCGACGGAGAAGGGCAAGCGGCTGCGCGCGAAGGCCGAGGGCGCGGAGCACTTCGGGTTCGGACGGTGAGCGCCGTGAGCGTGCCGGGCTCTCCGGACGCGACCGAATCGCGTGCCGCCGCGAAGTCGCCTGAGACCGCAGGCTCTCCCGCCGCCGGCGAGTTCCTTGCCCAGGCGATCGGACTGCTCTCCGAATTCCCTGTGGTGGACGGCCACAACGATCTGCCCTGGGCGCTGCGGGAGCAGGTCCGCTACGACCTGGACCGGCTCGATATCGCCGACGACACGTCGGCGCGGCTGCACACGGATATTCCCCGACTGCGGCGCGGCGGTGTCGGCGGACAGTTCTGGTCCGTGTACGTACGGTCCGACATGGCCGGTGACGACGCGGTCAGCGCGACGCTCGAACAGATCGATGTGGTCGGCCAGTTGCTCGCCCGCCATCCGCGCGATCTGGTCCGCGCGCTGACGGCGGACGACATGGAGAGTGCGCGCCGCGACGGCAGGATCGCCTCGCTCATGGGTGCCGAGGGCGGCCACTCCATCAACAACTCCCTCGCGACCTTGCGCGCCCTCCATACTCTGGGTGTCCGCTATATGACGCTCACCCATAACGACAACAACGCGTGGGCGGATTCGGCGACCGATGTCCCGGGCGTGGGCGGGCTCTCCGCCTTCGGCCGTGAGGTGGTCCGCGAGATGAACCGGACCGGCATGCTGGTCGACCTCTCGCATGTGGCCGCCACGACCATGCGGGACGCGCTGGCGGTGAGCGAGGCGCCGGTGATCTTCTCGCACTCGTCGGCGCGGGCGATCTGCGACCATCCGCGCAATGTCCCGGACGATGTGCTGGAACTGCTGTCGGCGAACGGCGGCGTCGCGATGGCCACGTTCGTACCGAAGTTCATCCTTCCC
The DNA here is from genome assembly GCF_042732975.1 of Streptomyces sp. NPDC059743. Classification (NCBI taxonomy): domain Bacteria; kingdom Bacillati; phylum Actinomycetota; class Actinomycetes; order Kitasatosporales; family Streptomycetaceae; genus Streptomyces; species Streptomyces sp. NPDC059743. Next base: position 542,777 of record NZ_JBHWGS010000002.1, read on the forward strand.
GCGGCGGTGGCCTGGACCTCGGCGGCGGACGAGAACATGCGGGCGCACGGTCTGCATCCGCTCGACACCACGCCCGGCGCCATGAAGATCCATGAGGCCTTCGAGGCGGAGCATCCGCGTCCGGTCGCCACGGCGGCCACGGTCGCGGACCATCTCGACCATATGCGCGAGACCGCCGGTGTCGACCACATCGGGATCGGCGGCGACTTCGACGGTACGGCCTTCACTCCGCAGGGCCTGGACGATGTCTCCGGCTATCCGAATCTGATCGCGGAACTCCTCTCCCGCAAGTGGTCGACGGCGGACCTCGCCAAGCTGACCTGGCAGAACTCGGTCCGCGCACTGCGCGCGGCGGAGGACGTGGCGCGCGCCGCCCAGGCGGTACGGGGCCCGTCGCGGGCGACGCTGGAGGACCTGGACGGCGAACGGGAGGCCTGAGCGGGTCCCTGCGGCCGGCTCGGCGCGCACCGGAGCCCGTTCACGCGGGGCGCGCTCCGAGCCGGCTTCAGCAGGCGCAGAGGCAGAACGGGTGCCCTGCGGGATCGGCGTAGACGCGCCACGAGCGCGTGGAGTCCGCCGCGTCCAGCGCGGTCGCGCCGAGCGCCAGTACGCCCTTCTCCGCCGCGTCCAGATCCTCGACGGTCAGATCCAGATGGAACTGCTGCGAGCCCTCCGGCGCGGGCCAGGCCGGAGGTACGAAGCCGGGCGCGATCTGGAACGCGAGCGGCGTCCCGGTCGCGCCGGTCAGCTCCACCCAACCGTCACCGTCGTCCTCGATCTCACCGCCCAGCACCTGCGCGTAGAAACCGGCGAGTGCGACGGGATCGGGGCAGTCCAGGACGACGGTGCCGAGCGTGGCGATGGCCATGGCGTTCTCCTTCTGCGTTGCTGCGTGTTACCGCTAGGGCGATGCAACCGGTAACGGTTGTGGTGACTGCATGCTCCCGCACAGGAGGTAACGTCGCAACCATGAATGACAAGCCGCCCGCACCGGGAGGGCTCGCCCTGATCGAGGCCCTGGTGAACACGCTGGACATCGAAACGGGCGCCGACTCCCTCGACACACCGGACGGCCGCGCGGCCTTCGGCCTCACCGAACGCGACGCGGTCGCGGCCCGCGAACTCCGCGAGGCCCTGCGTACGGTCTGCCTCGCCCACGCGGGCCACCGCCCGCGGGGCCGCTCGACGGCCGACCTGGACCGTCTGCTGGCCGCCGCGCCGCTCCGGGTCGCCGTCGACACCGACGGCGCCGCCGCCCTCCGCCCGGCCGCGGCCCCCGACGCGCTGACGTCCCGCGTCGCGGAGGCGATAGCGACGGCGGTCACGGAGGGCACCTGGCTCCGCCTGAAGGCGTGCGAGGCCGAGGACTGCCAGTGGGTGTACTACGACCGGAGCCCGGCGGGGCGTGGGCGGTGGTGCTCGATGTCGGTATGCGGAGCCCGAGCAAAAATGCGAACGTACCGGGCTCGGAGGGGGCCGGCGATCTGAGGTCCCGCCGTCCCGGCGGTGCGGTGCGCCTCCCGGCGGGGGGCCGGTGCGGTGGGTGGTGCGGGTGTCGGGTCCTCCGGAGGTACATGTCTGGACGGCATGCTGTGTTTTCCCGGGGGACACCCCCGGACCCCCGTACGCCGCGTGCGGGTTGTGTTGTTGGGTGCGGGCCGGTGTGCGGCACAAATCACGCTTTAGTGTCCGGACACGCACCTCCTCCGACCCCGACCCCCTCCCGCCCGGAGTCCGGCTGCGGCTCGGTCCGGGCCCGCATATCCAGCCCGTCCGGCGTTTGAGGACGGAACGGCCAACCCCGGTACCGGGTGCCCAGACGGCGGGGCAAAATCAAGCCCGTCCGGCGATTGAGGACGGAACTGTCGGCCGGGGCCGGGGCCGGGATCAGGCTCGCGGTCGGCCCATGGCGCGGTATGTCCAGGCCGCCGCGCGCCAGGCGGCCGGGTCCAGGGCGTTGCGGCCGTCCAGGATCAGGCGGCGCGCCACCGCCGCGCCCAGGACCGCCGGGTCCAGCTCGCGGAACTCGCGCCACTCCGTCAGATGCAGTACGACATCCGCGCCGCGCACCGCCTCCACCGCGGAGTCCGCGTACCCCAGCGTCGGGAAGACACGCTTCGCGTTCTCCATTCCCTTGGGGTCGTACACCGTCACCTGCCCGCCCTGGAGATGGATCTGCCCGGCGACATTGAGCGCGGGGGAGTCCCGTACATCGTCGGAGTCCGGCTTGAAGGTCGCGCCCAGTACGGCGACGCGCTTCCCGAGGAAGGACGAGTCGCCGCCCACGGCCTCCCGCGCCAGTTCCACCATGTCGCGGCGGCGCCGCATATTGATCGAGTCGACCTCGCGCAGAAAGGTCAGGGCCTGGTCCGCGCCCAGTTCGCCCGCGCGTGCCATGAACGCGCGGATGTCCTTCGGCAGACAGCCGCCGCCGAAGCCGATTCCCGCGCGCAGGAACTTCTTGCCGATCCGCTCGTCGTGTCCGAGCGCCTCCGCGAGCTTCGCGACATCGCCGCCGGCCGCCTCGCAGACCTCCGCCATCGCGTTGATGAACGAGATCTTCGTGGCCAGGAAGGAGTTCGCGGAGGTCTTCACCAGCTCGGCGGTCGGGAAGTCCGTCACCACGAACGGCGAGCCCTCCCCGACCGGCGTCGCGTACACCTCGCGCAGCACACGCTCGGCGTGCTCGCTGTGGACGCCGACCACGATGCGGTCCGGGTGCAGGGTGTCCTGCACGGCGAAGCCCTCGCGCAGGAACTCCGGGTTCCAGGCCAGCTCCACCTGGCCGCCCGCGGGCGCCAGTTCGGCGATACGGGCCGCCAGCCGTTCCGCGCTGCCGACGGGCACCGTGGACTTGCCGACGACCAGCGCGGGCCTGGCGAGATGCCTGGCGAGACTGTCGACCGCGGAGTCGACGTACGACATGTCGCACGCGTACTCGCCGTGCTTCTGCGGGGTGTTCACACAGATGAAGTGCACATCGCCGAACTCCGCGATCTCCGCCCAGTCCATGGTGAAGCGCAGCCGGCCGGTCGAGCCCTCGATGCCCGCGACATGCTTGCGCAGCAGCTCTTCGAGGCCCGGTTCGTACATCGGTACGCGGCCCGCCGAGAGCATCTCGATCTTCTCGGGGACCACATCGAGCCCGAGGACCTCGAAGCCCAGCTCCGCCATGGCCGCGGCGTGCGTGGCACCGAGATAACCGGTGCCGATCACTGTGATCTTGAGGGCCATGGAGTGCTCCAGGGGACGCGGGGCGGGGTGCGGGCCTGAGCATAGCCGCGCGTAGTGACAGCTCCGCAGGGCGCTTGTCCCCAGGCCGAGGGCTTGTCGGCAAACTCACCTGTACCTGTGGGAGCTCCGCCCCTAAAATTGGGTTACTTAACGGTAGTTAGCATCCCTGGGGAGTGAAAGACCGTGGCCGGATCGGCTGATTTCGACCTGTACCGCCCGTCCGAAGAGCACGACATGCTCCGCGATACCGTGCGCGCGCTCGCCGAGGCGAAGATCGCGCCCTTCGCCGCCGCGGTCGACGAGGAGGCCCGCTTCCCGCAGGAGGCGCTGGACGCGCTGGTCGCCTCGGATCTGCATGCCGTCCATGTGCCGGAGGAGTACGGCGGCGCCGGCGCGGACGCGCTCGCCACCGTGATCGTGATCGAGGAGGTGGCGCGGGCCTGCGCCTCGTCGTCCCTGATCCCGGCCGTCAACAAGCTCGGCTCGCTGCCCGTCATACTCGCCGGCGGCGAGGACCTGAAGAAGAAGTATCTGGGCCCGCTGGCCAAGGGCGACGCGATGTTCTCGTACTGCCTCTCCGAGCCGGACGCGGGCTCCGACGCCGGCGGGATGAAGACCAAGGCCGTACGGGACGGCGACCACTACGTCCTCAACGGTGTGAAGCGCTGGATCACCAACGCCGGTGTCTCCGACTACTACACGGTGATGGCCGTCACCGATCCGGAGAAGCGCACCAAGGGCATCAGCGCGTTCGTGGTGGAGAAGACGGACGAGGGCGTCTCCTTCGGCGCGCCGGAGAAGAAGCTCGGCATCAAGGGCTCGCCGACGCGCGAGGTCTATCTCGACAACGTCCGTATCCCGGCGGACCGGCTGATCGGCGCCGAGGGCACCGGCTTCGCCACCGCCATGAAGACGCTCGACCACACCCGCATCACGATCGCCGCCCAGGCTCTCGGCATCGCGCAGGGCGCGCTCGACTACGCCAAGGGCTATGTCCAGGAGCGCAAGCAGTTCGGCAAGCCGATCGCCGACTTCCAGGGCGTGCAGTTCATGCTCGCCGACATGGCGATGAAGCTGGAAGCCGCGCGCCAGCTCACCTACTCCGCCGCCGCCCGGTCGGAACGCGTCACCGCCGGCTCCACCAAGGAGGACCTGACCTTCTTCGGCGCGGCGGCCAAGTGCTTCGCCTCCGACGCCGCCATGGAGATCACCACGGACGCCGTCCAACTCCTCGGCGGCTACGGATACACCCGCGACTACCCGGTGGAACGCATGATGCGCGACGCGAAGATCACCCAGATCTACGAGGGTACGAACCAGATTCAGCGCATAGTCATGGCCCGCAACCTGCCGTAGGGAGCCTTCGGCTCCGCCTCGATCAGGCAGGAGAAGCCGGGCAGGAGAAGCCTCGATACGGCGGGCCGAAATGACACACGTTGGCACCCGCCCTGGCGTCCGTTCCCCCGACGGCTCTAGCGTTGCCGGGGGAACGGGAACCGATGAGACGAGGCCGATGGCCGCGCAGGTTCCCGGTCCGCTCCGCCGCCCCGGCCGGTCCGTGTCCCCAGCACCCGGCCGGGGTTTCTCCGTACCGGGCCGACGAGGGCCGGCGCGGCCCCGGCCCCAGTCGTACGTACGGACATCAGTTGCCGGAGACCGTGACCTTCTCGTCGTTGTTGAGCTGGTTCACCAGCTCCTTGACCTTGGCCTTGTCCCAGACGAGATTGCCGCCCACACTGCCCGAGATCGGCATGTTCATCGACTTGCCGTCGCCGCCCGTCACGCCCTTCATCGCGAAGAACATCTGGCCCAGCGACCACAGGGACATGTCCTTGTCCACGATCAGCGTGTCCAGGCCCGCGCCCATCGTCGGATAGAGCTTGAACGGGTTGAGGATCGTGCCGGGCGTGGCCGTCTGCGAGGCGAGCGCCGCGAGGAACTTCTGCTGGTTCTTCGTACGGTCCAGGTCGCTGTTGGCGAAGGCGTACCGCGTCCGTACGAAGGCCAGCGACTGCTCGCCGTTCAGCGTCTGCTTGCCCGCCTGGAAGTCGGCGCCGGACTTCTTGTCCTTGAACGCCTTCGGGATGTCGATCTCCACCCCGCCGATCGCGTCCACGATATTGGCGAAGCCCGCGAAGCCGATCTCGACGTAGTGGTCGATGTGCAGCCCGGTGTTGAACTCGACCGTACGGACGAGCAGCTCGGGGCCGTCCTCCGCGTAGGCCGCGTTGAGCTTGGTCTGCCGGCCCGTGTTCGGGAACAGCTTGCCGGACTCCGAGCCGCGGAACGAGGGAATCGTCACATTGGAGTCACGCGGCAGCGAGATCAGCGTCGGCCCGTTCGATCCGTCGTGCAGGATCATCATCGAGTCGGTGCGCTTGCCGTCGGCCGAGCCCGTGTGGAGCTTCTTCTTCTCCTCGGCGGACATGCCCTCGCGGCTGTCCGAGCCGACGATCAGATAGTTCGTACCGTCGCCCGCCTCCGGGCGCTCGATGACCTTGGAGAGATCGACCTCGCGCTGGAGCTTGGAGTCGGCCCAGAAGTATGTACCGATGGAGACGCCGAGGACCACGACGACCAGCGTCAGCGCGCCGATCTTGATACGGCGGCGCCAGTCGGGCGCGTACCGGGGCGCGGGAGGGCCGCTCGGCGGAGGCGGCGGGCCGCCGCCGTTGTGACCGCCGCCGTTACCGGGAGGCGAGCCGTAGACCTGGCCCGTGTTGTAGCCGCTGTCGTATCCCGGCTCATAGCCCTGGTCGTACCCCTGCGACTGCCGGGGGACGCCACGAGGCTGCACATGCGGCATCGCGCGCGCGCCCTCAGGCTGTGCGCCCGCGCTCCCGCGCCCGTAGCGGTCGCCGCGGTTGTCGCGGTCGCCGGTCCATCCATCGGGCCAATCATTCATGCGGACCAGTGTGCAGGGCGCCGGCGCGTCGCTGACAGGGGCTGTGGAAAATCGGGTCGGGCCTGTTGCCAAGCTGATGCAATGCGTACCGCCCGATGTCATACGTACGGGCCGATGCCGTGCGTACCGCGCCCGGACCCGGCCGGAACCTGCCGGACCTGCGCATAAGGTGGGGGCCATGACAGATCAGGCCGACCGTCCGGAGTCCCCGATACCGGGCAAGCCCACCTCCGCCTCCCGGACCACGCTCAGCCACATCATGACCGGCAGTGACACCAATCTGCTCGGTACGGTGCACGGCGGCGTGATCATGAAGCTGGTCGACGACGCGGCGGGCGCGGTCGCGGGACGGCACTCCGGCGGGCCCGCGGTCACCGCCTCCATGGACGAGATGGTCTTTCTGGAGCCGGTGCGGGTCGGAGATCTCGTGCATGTGAAAGCCCAGGTCAACTGGACGGGCCGGTCCTCGATGGAGGTCGGGGTACGGGTGCTGGCCGAGCGCTGGAACGAGTCCACTCCGGCGACCCAGGTCGGCAGCGCGTATCTGGTCTTCGCGGCCGTCGACGCGGACGGCAGGCCCCGTCCCGTACCGCCGGTGATCCCGGAGACGGAGCGCGACAAGCGGCGCTACCAGGAGGCCCAGATCCGGCGTACACACCGGCTGGCCCGGCGCCAGGCGATCAAGGAGCTACGGGAGAAGCGCGCGGCGGAAGGCTTTGACGACTAGTGCCGCGACCGGCAATGTTTGCCCGTCGAGGAGCGGCGTCCGGTGCGTGTGATCGCAAGGCGGCCGGAAGCCCTTGTAGCGGAGCTACCTGGGGTTTTGGCCAACGCGGCGAGCGCGCGTGCTGGGCGTCGCGACGGGGCAAACGTTGTCGGGAGGGGCACTAGGTCCTCTCAGCGGCATACGGCCTGGTCGCCGGTCACCGTCTCGAACCGGTCCTTCGGCGGGGCCTCGACACGTACCGGCGTCACCGTCCGGAAGTCCGTCCCCAGCGTCACCTTGAGCGTCGCGCCCTGCTGCCGCACCGCGCGCAGTTCGCTGCCGGGCAGCGCGGCGGCCAGGGATCTCGCCGAGCGGTCCCAGCGCGGGTCGTACAGCACGACCGTCCGCCGCTGATCGTGTTCCCGCGCGTTGAGCGGCACACGGGTCGTGTCGAAGCCGGCGGCGCGCAGCGCTTTGTCGGCCCGTCTGGCCAGTCCGTCCTTGCGTGTCCCGTTGTAGACCTGCACCTTGACCCGTTTCGGCTCCACTTCGACCGGCGCGGCGTCTTGCTCGCCTTCGGGCCGGCCGTCTTCGGGCTTGCGCTCCGGCGGCCGGCCTGTCGGCTTCGGCTCGTTCAGCGTGGTCAGCGGGCGGTCCTCGCGCAGTGCCCGGAAGAGCCGCTTCGACTTCACCGGATCCCATTTCACCGTCGAGCCGACACCTTTGACCGCGACGCCGGCCCCGGCTTCCGCCAGTGGCACCGAGGTGAACTCCGACGACGCGGCCGAGAAACCGTGCATCGCCTCGTTCAGGGCGAGCATCTGCTCCGTACCGAATTCCGCGTCGGCCCGGACCGAGGTGAGCATTGCCGAGCTGACATCACGGAACTTCACCGGATTCAGCAGCACACCGCTGCTGGTGGCCCGGTCGATCAGCGCGGCCAGGAAGCGCTGCTGGCGCCGCATCCTGCCGAGGTCGGCCGCGCCGTCGATATGCCGGGACCGTACGTACTGCAACGCCTGCCCGCCGTTCAGCTTGTGTGTGCCGGGCGTCAGATCGAGTCCCGTGTACGAGTCCTTCAGCGCCCTGGGCGTGCAGATCTCCACACCGCCCAGGGCGTCCACCGTCTTCATGAAGCTGGTGAAGTCGACCTCCAGATAGTGGCTGATCTTCACACCGGTCATATGCTCCAGGGTCCGGACCGTCAGATTAGGCCCGCCCTCCGTGTACGCCGCGTTGAGCTTCACCACATGCGGCTGGTGCTGTTTGCCGGTGGTGGTGTCGATGTGCTCGGGCAGCTCCGTATAGCTGTCGCGCGGCAGGCTCACCACGCTCGCGCGCTCGCCGTTCGCCGAGAGATGCACCAGCATGATCGTGTCGGTGCAGTGGCACGGCGCTCCGCCGAGCCGGTACTTCTGCCGCTCGTCCTCCGTGATCTTGTCGCGGCCGTCGGTGCCGACGAGCAGGAGGTTCAGACCGTGCCCCGGGTCCGGCCGGTTCTTCATGTCCTTGAACGCGTCCACCCGGTCGATCTCGGTGTCCAGGCTGCTCACCACCGCATGGCCGATCCCGCCGGCGCTCAGTACCAGTACGGAGACGGTCGTCGTCACCCGCATTCCCCAGCGGGATCGCTCCCGTCGGCTCTCCGGGGCCGGTGGGCGCGGCACGGGCTGGCGACGGACGGGCGGTACGGGGCGGTACGGGCGACGCGGGGAGCGGGGTGGCGTGGTCAACGGGGGACACCTCCGCGGTGGTCGAGGAGCGGGGAGCGGGTGGCGGGGGAGCGCGGGTGCTGGTGTGGGCGCTGGTCCGGTGTGGGTGCGGTAGTACGTCCATACGATCAGCGCAGCCGGGCACCGTACGCGCACCGCACGGGTGGCGCGCGTCGCTGTCGCCCGTTCGCGGTAACGTGGCCGCCGTATCAGCCGCCGTATGCATCGCTGTATGCACCGCCGTACCGACGTCTCCCGAAGGACCCAGAAGACTCCATGCCTGCCTTGCCGCCCGCGGTCTCCGTGATCATGCCGGTGCTCGACGAGGAACGCCATCTGCGGAACTCCGTCCGGCACATCCTGGAGCAGGAGTACGAGGGCGAGATGGAGGTGGTGATCGCGCTCGGGCCCTCCACGGACCGTACGGACGAGATCGCCGCGGAGCTGGTCCGGGAGACCGCGTCCCATCCACGGGCCACTGTCCGGACCGTCCCCAATCCGACCGGCCGCACTCCCGCCGCCCTGAACGCCGCGATCAAGGCGTCCAGGCATCCCGTCGTCGTACGCGTCGACGGCCACGGCATGCTCTCGCCGGACTACATCGCGACCGCCGTCCGGCTGCTGGCGGAGACCGGCGCGCAGAACGTCGGCGGGATCATGCACGCCGAGGGCGAGAACGACTGGGAGAACGCGGTCGCCGCCGCCATGACCTCGAAAATAGGCGTCGGCAACGCGGCGTTCCACACCGGAGGCGAGGCCGGGCCCGCCGAAACCGTGTATCTGGGTGTCTTCCGGCGCGAGGCGCTGGAGCAGCAGGGCGGCTACAACGAGGAGTTCATCCGGGCCCAGGACTGGGAGCTGAACTTCCGTATCCGCGAGGCCGGCGGCGGGATCTGGTTCTCACCCGAGCTGCGCGTGCAGTACCGTCCCCGGCCCTCGGCCAGGGCGCTCGCCAAGCAGTACAAGGACTACGGGCGCTGGCGCCATGTCGTCGCCCGCTACCACTCGGGCTCGATCAATCTGCGCTATCTCGCGCCGCCGACGGCCGTCTGCGCCATCGCAGCGGGCATTATTGTTGGCGCGGTGCTCACGCCGTGGGGCCTGATCGTCCCGGCCGGCTATCTCGCGGCGATCGCCGCGGGCTCGGTGCCCGCGGGCAAGGGCCTGCCGCTGAAGGCCAGGCTCCAGATCCCGGTGGCGCTGGCCACCATGCACATGTCGTGGGGATACGGCTTTCTGACCAGCCCGCGTTCGCTGGCCAAGAAGGTCATCGCGAGCCGCCGCCCGGCGGTACGGCCGACGGTCGAGGCGTAGCCGTAACCGTGAGGCCGTAAGAACGGAAGATACGAAGCGCCGCCCGGTGGATCCCACCGGGCGGCGCTTTTCGTCACGTAGATGCAGACGGTCAGAAGCGGTACGGCGCGTACACCGGCATGCACGCGTCCTTCTTCGAGCCGTTGATCGCGTCCGCCGAGTCCGGTATCCCGCCCGCCTCCGGCTTGGACTCCTTCGGATACGACGAGCCGCTGCGCCAGTCCGCGCCCACGACGAGCGTGACGCCGGACACATCGGTCGACTTCTGTACCGAAGTCAGCGGAATTCCCAGGGACTTGGCCACCGCCTGCGCGTCGCCCTCCAGATCCGCGCTGGGGAAGTTGACCGTGGTCTTCTCCTGCGGGCTCGGCGTGGAATCCGCCTGGGCCAGTGTGTAGCCCTTGCCGTTGAGCTGCTGGGCGATGTCACGGGCGCGGTTCGGCACCGCGCTCCGCTGCTCGCTGCCGGTGCCGTTGCGTACGATCACACCGGTCTCGGCGGGCGCCGCGGCCGGATCCTTGGAGACCGGCTCGGCCGGCTTCTTGCTCTTGCCGGCGTCGGCCTTGCCGCCGTTGGTGTCGAAGGCCACGTCCTCACGGAGCATCGTCCAGACCTGGTCGGCATCGGGCTCCTTGGGTACGAGATGGTTCCGGTTCTGCGGATCCTCGACCGACGGCATGGTCGTCATGGTGATGCGGTTGGTCGGCACGCTCTTGAGCTGCATGGCCAGGCCGTACAGCTTCTTGACCGTACCGATCTCCTCGGAGACCTCCAGCGACTTGGTGGCGGACTCCGCCAGACCGGTCAGCCGCATGGTGTCGGTGAAGACGTTCTGCGACTTCAGCTCGCGGATCATCGAGTTCATATACATGTGCTGGGCCCTGGCCCGGCCGAGGTCGCTCTCGAAGGCGTGGCGGGTGCGCAGCCACTGGAGGGCCTGCTTGCCCTGGATATGGTGCGAGCCCGCTGTCAGCTTGAGCCCGGAGCCGCCGGGAACACCGGGCAGCGGGCGGTCCCAGACGTTGTTCTCGACACAGACCTCGACGCCGCCTATCGCGTCGGCCATGCTCACCACACCGGAGAAGTCGATCGTCATCCAGTGGTCGATATAGACGCCGGTCAGCTTCTCCCAGGTGCTCAGGGTGCAGCCGGCACCGCCGCGCGCCAGTGTCTCGTTGATGATCGCGTTGGTCGCCGGGAAGACCTTGCCGGTCTCGGTGTCCTTGCATTCGGGGATGTCGACGCGCGTATCACGCGGGATGCTCACGACCGAGGCGTTCTTGCGGTCGGCGGAGACATGGAGCAGCATCTGCACATCCGCGAGCGGCGGGTTGCCCGCGGTGTCCTTGCTGCCGCCGAGTTTGACGTTCTCCGCCTTGGCGCGGCTGTCGGAGCCGATCACCAGGATGTTCAGCGGAGTCTGGCCCGCGGCGTTCGCGTCGGGCTTGGCGAGACCGCTGGAGCCGCCGCTGCGGTCGCCGCTGCGGATGTTGTCGTTCAGATGCCGGTAGTAGAGATAACCGGCGCCGGCCGTGCCGAGCAGCAGGAGCGCGAGCCCGGCGGCGACCCAGCGGAGTATGCGCCAGGCGCCGCGTTTCGCGCGGCGGCGTGAGGTGGTGGCGGTGCCGCGTGCGCCACCTTTGCCACGGCCGGTCCGGTCGGCCTTGTGCTGGGTCGCGGTGGACCGGCTCTCGGTGGTCTGGGCCTCGGCGGCCAGGGCGTTGTCGCCCGCGACCGTTCCGTTCGGGGCCGCTCCGTCGCCGCGGTGAGTCTCCTGGGTGCCGGGACCGGTGCCGGTGCCGGTGCCGTCAGCAGTGTCGCCGTCGCGCGGGCCCTGCGGACCCGCCGCGTCGCTCTCCGTACCCGTGACGCCTGTGCCGTCGGTGGAGTCCTCGTACAGGCTGTCGTCCCAGCCCAACTCGCGAGGGTGCGGTATGTGTTCGTCCGCCCCTTCCCGTCTCACACTGCTCTGACGCACCCAGACCCCCCTCGTCAGATCGTCCGTATGAGCCGGAGTTCCGGCGTCACTTGGCGCAGACCTGCTTGTCGGCTTCCACCTTCTGCACACCCTCCGGCGCCTTTGCCGGTCCGGTGATGGGCACGCCCGCGCCCTTGAAGTCCGCCCCGAGCGTCAGCGTCATCGCTTGCAGTCCTTCGGCGTCCTCCGTGCCCGGCTTCAGGGCCGCCGCGGGCAGGCCCATCATGTCCGCGAGGGCACGCGCCTGGTCGGCCTGGTTCGGCGCGTACTCCAGGGTCGTCCTGGGCAGATCCGCTCCCGGGGAGTTGCCCTTGTTGGTGGACCTCGGTACACCCTCTTCGTTCTGGAGCCAGGCCAGGGTCTCCTGCGCGGAGCCCTGCGGACCGCCGCCGTTGTACACATCGACGCGCACATCCTCCGGCGCCGCCTTGGGGCCCTTGAGCAGCTCCTCCTGCTTGCTCTTGGCCGCCTGCTCCTTCTTCTTCACCTCGGTGAGCGAGGTGTCGCTCTGCATCATCGCGAACAGCGGCTTGGCCTTGGCCTCGTTGACGACGACCGTGGCCTTGACGACCTCCGCCGGGTTGTCGAGCACCGGCAGTGTGGTGAAGGTGATGTTCTTGGCGTCGACCTTCGCCAGCTCCGTGGCGAGGTCGCTCAGCTTCTGGATGTCGCCGATGCCCGTGTCGACGGTGAGCGCCTTGGTCGCGGCCTCCGCCAGAGCGAACAGTTTCTTGGGGTTCGTCAGAGTGTCGCCGGACTTCATCTTCCGGATCATCGAGCTGAGGAACTGCTGCTGCGTCTCGATCCGGGTGAGGTCGCTCCCGGTGCCGAACGCGTGGCGCGTACGGACGAAGGCGAGGGCCTGCTCGCCCTCGATGGTGTGCGTGCCCTTGCTCAGCTTGAGATGCGACTTCGGGTCGTCGACGTCCTTGGCCACGCACACCTCCACACCGCCGACCGCCGTGGACAGTGTCTTGACCGCGTTGAAGTCGGCCATCATGAAGTGGTCGACGGTCAGCCCGGTGAGTTCCGTGACCGTACGCATCGTGCAGCCCGGGTCCCGGCCGTTCTGGCCGAGGCTGGTGTTGAAATGCGCCTGCGAGGCGCCGGGGATGACCTTGGTGCCCTCCGCCGTCTTCGTCTCGCAGTCGGGGATGTCCGTGATCAGGTCACGCGGGATGGAGAGCACCGTCGCGTTCGTACGGTCCTTGGAGACGTGGAACAGGAGGTTGGTGTCGGCATGACCGACGCTGCCCGCGTCTCCGTAGCCCTCGTTGCCCGAGCCGGTCCGTTTGTCCGTACCGATCAACAGTATGTTGATGGCCTGGTCCTTCTTGAACCCGCCGCTGCCCGCGTTCCCGACATCGATCTTGTCGATGTTGCTGTTGAGGTGCTGGTAGTAGGCGTACGCGCCGACGGAACCGGCGACGAGCACGAACGCCAGCGCACCGCCCGTCCACACCAGCGCCTTCTTCTTGCCCGACTTCTTCGCCTTGCGCTTGCGACGGCCGGCCGCGGCGGGCGCCGTGTCGGCCGCCGGGCCCTTGCCCGCGCGACGGCTGCGCTGCCCGGGCACATCGGCACGCGGCCTCTCGGCGCGCGTCCCCGACGCCTCGGCGCGTGTGCCCGTCGCCTTGTCACGCGGCGCCGTCGACCGGCCTTCGGAAGGCGTGCGCGCGGCACCGTCCCGGGGCGCGGCCGTTCTCCGGCCGCCCTGTTGCGGAGCGCCACGTCTGCCGGCGCCTCGCGGCCGGGAGGAGGGCGGCTGCCCTGTGGAGTGGTCCAGTCGCAGTTCGTAGTTGCCGGTCTGCGGGTTGAGGACCCACTGGTCGGCGGGGTCGATCTCGTCCGCCTGTCCACGGCTATGCGCATCCACGGTTGCTTGAATCCTCCGTCGGTGCCACGCGAGGCGCCTCCCCCAAGGCGCTCGGTCTTTCGATCCAGCGGTGCAGGGCCTCGCGGTCCGATGCACCGGATCGCGTCACACTATCCGCCCAGTTCAGCGTCGAACGACGCCAGTGACAAATTCCACGACTCTTACAAGCGGGCAATCTGCCCAATCTTCATGGACTGAAGGACTTTGTTTGATTATTGCTTTACTCACACAGGCCCGCCGCGGCGTTTGAGCCCTCGAAAGTGGGCCCAGGGTTCGGTGTCGAACCGGCGGTCGCGGTCGGTCCCGCGGTGGGAGTCGAGCTGGTGGTGGGAGCCGGACCGGCAGTGGATGTCGAACCGGCGGTGGGACTGGCGTCGGCGGTGGTGCTCGGTCCGTCAGCCGGTCCGTCGGTGCGACCGGCGTCGGCGCCGTCCGGCGTTTTGACGGAGACAGGTCCGTCCTCGCGCAGCCGCTCGAAGAGATTCTCCGCGTCGGGCTGGACGAGTTCGTCGCGGTTCCGGTCCGCGCTGTACGGCTGCCGGGGAACGGTCATGAACTGCACCTTTTCCACCGGTACGCTCTGCATCGAGCGCGCCAGATCGTAAAGATCGGTCAGCGAGGCCAGGCCCGGATCGGTGGTGATGGACTTCGTCGCCGCGTCCAGCACCGGATAGAGCCGCGTCGGATTCAGCAGCACTCCATTGCTCTGCACCTTCTTGAACAGGGCGCCGAGGAACCGCTGCTGCCGTTCCATACGCTGGGTGTCGCTGCCGTCACCGATGCCATGACGTGCGCGTACGAAACCGAGGGCCTGCTCGCCGTCGAGTGTCTGGGTCCCGGCGGGCAGTTCGAGCTGTGCCTGTATGTCGTCGACCGGTTCCTTGAGGCAGACCTCGACACCGTCGACCGCGTCCACTATGTCCTTGAAACCGCTGAAGTCGACCACCATGTGGTGATCGACGCGGATACCGGTGAGCTTCTCGATCGTACGGATCGTGCACGCGGTGCCACCGAACTGGAACGCCCAGTTGAACTGCGCGAACTGGTCCGTGGTGCGGGTGCCGTCCGGCTTGCGGCAGCTCGGGATGTCGACCATCAGGTCGCGGGGTATGGAGACGGCGGTCGCGCTCTGCCGGTCCGCGGCGAGATGCAGCAGGATCGTGGTGTCGGAACGCTGTGAACCGCTGTCGTCGCGCCCGTACTTGTCATTGCCCTCGCCCGAGCGGCTGTCGGAGCCGATGAGCAGGATGTTCTTCGCGTCGAGCACGATCGGGGTGGGACGCTCCTTCTCGTACGTACGCAGCTCGGCGGCGGCGGTGGTGTCGGTGGTGATGTTGCCGTCGAGCTTCTTGTAGAACCACCAGCCCGCACCGGCGACGGAGAGCACCACGACGGAAGTGCCGAGCGCGGTCCAACGCAGCCAGTTGCGCCTGCGGTTGAGATCCGATGCGGTGGCTTCGGCATCGTTGTCGTCGCTGACTCCGTTGTCGGGGTCGGCCGGTTCGGCCGGCGTGCTGCCAGCACTGTCGGTCACGTCTGCGTCCATCCTTCAAGCCGTCGGCGGCGCACTGGGCCGCCGCCGGTTGCTGGGGTAGACGGGCGAACACCGCGCTTGGTTGTGCTGTGCGTTGCTGTGAATTGCTGTGAATCGCAGGTATCGCTGATCCTGAACGGCCTGGTGACGGTGTGTGTTACAGGAACGTTCAGTGGTGATGACGACGCGGTGCGCGGGCGACCGAGCCGCGGTTGTGGTGGCTCAGCGTGTGCTCAAGTGCGCTCACAGTGCGCGATGCGTCACACGCTCGCTCTCGACGCGCTTTTCGAGCCCGTCGGCCGGCAGTTGGCCGAGATGTCGGCACAGGACGGCGGATCCGCCCGCCGCGAGCGGCGCGAACAGTCCGGCGGACAGCCCTTCCCAACTGTCGTACGAGAGGCCCGACAGCAGCCGGGATCCCGCGGTGAGTCCGCGCTCGTCGGCGTCCTTCCGCGCCCGCGCGACGAGTTGGGCCGAGGTCAGCTCCGTACCGTCGACGGCGAGCGCGGGCGCGTCCGGGTCCACCGGTGCGTACGGCGCGAAGCGGTCGCCCTGGCCGGGCACCTCCACCGCGTAGTCGATGAAGCCCTCCGGAGGCCGCGGAAACCGGCCGCCCAGCGGGCGCAGTGCCAGCGCCACCCGCTCGCCGCCGCACGCGCGCGCCGCGTCGAGCGTCTCGGGATCGGGACCGCTGACGACGAGATCGGCCGCGGCCGGATCGCCGCCGATGTCGACGGTCACACCGACCGAGGAACAGGCGAGCAACCACACCGCGCTCTGCCAGTGCGCGGGCAGCAGCAGCGCGAGCCGGTCGCCGGGCGCCGCGCCGAGATCGCCCTGGAGCAGGTTCGCGGTCTTGGACACCCAATTGGCGAAGGTGGCCACGGACAATTCGACACGTTCACCGGTGGCGTCGTCGTAGAAGGTGACCAAAGGGCGGGCGGGATCCGTGGCGAGAGCGGATCGCAGCAGGTCGGCGGCGGTGCGATGGCTGGCGTTCACTCGGGAAAGAGTACGCGGCGGGGCCGGGCGGCCACCGCCGTACCGGTGAAGGCGTCCACCGGTTGGACCGGCACACCGTCAGTTTTCCGGCGGGCGGGTCCGGCGGGCCGCGCCCAGGATCGGCACATGCGTGCCTACCTTGCGTCTTCGATCGGAGCGGTGTGCACCGCCGCGCTGGTCCTTCCACTGTCACAGCCGACAAGCGCGCTCGCCGCGCCACGGATCACCGCTCCACGGGACGCCGAAGCGGCACCCGGCTCCACCCGGTCGTCCACCCAGTCGCTCCCGCTGACCGCCCTCGCCTCGGACCGCGCGTCGGGTGCCGCTCCGGAACAGGATGCGGCACAAGGGCTGGTCCGCCGCGCGGTCCGGCCCTTCTCACTGCTCGGTGTCGTCTGGGACGACGCCGACGCCGAACTCCACGGCACGGTCCAGGTCCGTACCCGCGCCAGGGCGACACACGGCTGGTCCGGCTGGCAGGACCTGGAGACACACAACCAGGAACACGGCGCCGATCCCGGTACGACGGAACGCGACGCGGCCACCGTGCGCGGCTCCACCGCACCGCTCTGGGTCGGCGACTCGGACGGTGTGGAGATCCACGTACGGGCGGCGGAGGAGCCGGGTACGGAGGAACACGGCCCGGGTACGGAGGAACACGGCGGCGAGGGACCGGGCATGGAGGGACCGGGCATGGAGGGAGCGGGTACGGGGGGAGCGGCCCGCGAACTGCTGCCGCACGGGCTGCGCCTGGAACTGGTCGACCCGGGGAAGGATCCGGCGGATCTCGCCGGGCCCGGCGCCACCGAGATTCCCGCCCTGTCCAAGGCGGAGACCGAAGCGGGCCTCGCCGGCGCGGGCCGCACGGGCCGCGCAGGAGCCGGTCGCACCGGTCCGGAGCGAGCCCGGTCCGCGAAGCCGTACATCGGACCGCGCCCGCGCATCGTCACCCGCCGGGGCTGGGGAGCGGACGAGTCGCTGCGCGAGAGGCGGTTCGGCTACAGCAAGAGGCTCACGGCGGCCTTCGTCCATCACAGCGCCACGGGAAACAACTACGACTGCCGGCAGTCGGCCTCCGTCCTGCGCGGTATCTACCGCTACCACGTCAAGAGCAGCGGATGGCGTGACATCGGCTACAACTTCGCCGTCGACAAATGCGGAAACATCTACGAAGGGCGCGCGGGAGGCGTGGCGAAGCCCGTCAAGGGCGCCCATACGCTCGGTTTCAACGCGAACACGATGGGCATCGCGGTGCTCGGAACGTACGGCGGTACGAATCCGTCGGCAGCCGCCACGACCGCCGTCGCCAGGCTCACCGCGTGGAAGCTCGGTCTGCATCGCGTCGATCCGCGCGGAAAGGTCACGCTGATCTCCAGTGGAAGCGGCAAGTACAAGAAGGGAACCAAGGTCGGCCTCCGTGCCATCTCAGGGCACCGGGACGGATTCAACACCGACTGCCCAGGAAGCAGGCTCTACGGAAAGCTCGGCACCACACGGACCACGGCGGCGAGCTACCAGGGCCGTTGAACGACGAACACTGGTCGGTTCCGGGTGCGGACACAGGTATCCATGAACGTGCACGGCGTACATCACGACGTCACGACGTACGTACGGCATGACGTACACACGGCATACGGAAACGCCGGCCCGAGCGGGAAGCGGAGACGACACGGTGACAGAAGCGATCCTCCTGGTCGGCGGCAAGGGCACCCGGCTCCGGCCGCTCACGGTGCGCACACCCAAGCCGATGGTGCCCGCGGCGGGCGTCCCGTTCCTGGCGCACCAACTGGCCCGCGCGCGGGCGGCGGGCGTCGAGCACATAGTTCTGGCGACGTCGTATCTGGCCGAGGTCTTCGAGCCGTACTTCGGTGACGGCTCGGCGTTCGGTCTGGAGCTGGAGTATGTGACCGAGCGCGAGCCGCTCGGTACGGGCGGAGCCATCAGGAACGTCGCCTCCCGGCTGCGCTCCGGGCCCGACGAGCCCGTACTGATCTTCAACGGCGACATCCTGACCGGCCTGGACATCCGCGCGCTGGTCGGCCTCCACGCGCGGACGGGCGCCGACATCTCGCTCCATCTCACCCGTGTCGAGGATCCGAGAGCCTACGGTCTGGTGCCGACGGACGAGAACGGGCGGGTGACGGCGTTCCTGGAGAAGCCGCAGACGCCGGAGGAGATCGTCACGGATCAGATCAACGCGGGCGCGTATGTGTTCCGGCGCTCGGTGATCGACTCCATACCGGAAGGGCGCCCGGTCTCGGTGGAGCGGGAGACATTCCCTGATCTGCTGGCCGCCGGCGCGCATCTCCAGGGCATGGCCGACCGTACGTACTGGCTGGACCTGGGCACTCCTCAGGCCTTCGTCCGCGGCTCCGCCGATCTGGTGCTGGGCCGCGTTCCGTCCCCGGCGCTTCCCGGCCGCTGCGGTGAACGGCTGATCCTCCCGACGGCCTCCGTGGCTCCCGACGCCAAACTCACCGCGGGTACGGTGATCGGCGCCGGCGCGGTGATCGGCGCGGGCGCCCGTCTCGCCGCCACCGCGGTCCTGCCCGACGCGGTCGTCGAACCGGGCGCTCTGATCACCCACTCCCTCATCGGCGCGAACGCCCGCGTGGGCGCGCGCTCGGTCCTCTCGGGCGCGGTGATCGGTGACGGCGCGGTGGTCGGAGCCGACAACGAGCTACGGGACGGTGTCCGCGTCTGGTGCGACACGACGCTCCCGCCGGCGACGGTGAGATTCTCGTCGGACCAGTAGTCCCACGCGGAGACCGGCTTGTTCCTGGTCCAGGAGGGATACGGGAGGGATACGGGAGGGATACGAGAGGGGCAGGGCGGGGCAGCAGCGGGCGCCCCGTACTCTCGTGAGTGACTCCGACCCCGAGGACCTCACCCGTGGCAGGCCGCTTCGTTCCACGCCCGGCGCATGCCTCAGCCGCCCGGCGCCCGACCGTCCCGCGTCCCGCCGCGCCCGTTCCCGCCGCGCCCGTGGACGGGATCCGCCGCCGGTGGACGCCGTCGGGCCCGTACGACCTCGGGCTCGTCCTCGGACCTCTCCGCCGCGGTCCCGCCGATCCGACCTTCCGTGCCGCGCCGGACGGCTCGTATCTGCGGGCCAGCCGTACGCCCGCGGGTCCCGGCATGCTCCGGACCGTGGCGTGCGGAGGTGCCGTGGAGGCGGAGGCCTGGGGCCCGGGGGCCGAGTGGATGCTGGAGCAGCTTCCCGAACTGCTCGGCGCGTCGGACGAGCCGGACGCCTTCGTCCCGCGCCACCGTCTCCTCGCCGAGACCCGGCGCCGCCGTCCCGGTCTGCGTCTGTGCCGCACCGGACTCGTGATGGAGTCGCTGATCCCGTCGGTCCTGGAACAGAAGGTCACCACTGTCGAGGCCTACCGCGCCTGGCGCAGGCTGGTACGGACATACGGAGAGCCCGCGCCCGGCCCGGCGCTCCCGTCCGGCGAGCGGCTGTACGTCGTGCCCGACGCGCGGACCTGGGCGCTGATTCCCTCCTGGGAGTGGCACAAGGCGGGCGTCGATGCCAAGCGCTCCACCACGATCCTGCGCGCCGTCCGCGTCGCCCGCCGTATGGAGGAGGCCGCGGCCATGGAGCCGGAACCGGCCGCCGCCCGGCTGCGGCTGATCCCGGGCATCGGTCCCTGGACGGCTGCGGAGACCGTCCAGCGCTCCAACGGCGCGCCCGACGCCGTCACCGTCGGCGATCTCCACCTCCCGGGCATCATCGGTCACGCCCTCGCCGGAGACCGGGACGCCGACGACGCCACGATGCTGGAACTCCTCGCGCCCTACGCCGGCCAACGCCACCGCGCCACCCGCCTGATCCTGCTCTCCGGCCGCACCCCGGCTCGTCGGGCCCCCCGTATGCCGGTCGGAAACATCGCCCGGCTGTGAAGCGGATACGCCGTGCTGAGGGACGAGCCCTCAGCGCACCTCGATGAAATCCTCCGGATCACGGGCCGGCCGGTCCTTCGGCGAGGTCGACGCGTGGCCGACCGCCACCGCGCCCATCGGGTCCCAGTGGGCCGGGAGGGCCAGTACGTCGCGTACGACGTCGCGGCAGAACATCGTGGAGGAGACCCAGGCGGAGCCGAGGCGTTCGGCGGCGAGGGCGATCAGGAGGTTCTGTACACCCGCGCCCATGGCGACCGTGAACATCTCTCGTTCCGCGGTGTCGCGGCGCGGGTCGCCGTAGGTGTGGGAGCCGTCCATGACCAGACACGGCACCACCAGGTAGGGCGCCTTGCGCAGGACCTCGCCGCGGTGGACGCGCTTGACGATCGACTCCTCTGTCTTGCCGTCGGCGCGCAGGTCCGCGATCCAGGCGTCGCGCATCGCGTCGAGGAGGCGCAGCCGGGACTCCGGCGACTCCAGCAGGACAAAGCGCCAGGGCGTCGTGTGGTGCGGAGCGGGCGCCGTGAGCGCCGCCGCGACCGCGCGGCGGACCGCGCCCGGGTCGACCGGCTCGTCGGTGAAGTCGCGGACCGTGCGGCGCTGGGTGACCGCTTCCCGTACCGCCTCGGACGTACCGAGCCGGAACATGTCGTCCGCCGCGACCCGCACCATCGCCCGCGCGCCCGCCTCGGCGCCGTCCGCGTCCGAGTCGTCGCCCGTACCCGTACCCGCGCCGACGACGAGATGCGCCAGACCGCTCACCACCGCCACCGGCAGGCCCTCGGCCTTGCCCTTCACCAGGTCACCGGCGGCGGCCAGTTCATCGGCGACGGCGACGACCGTCGCGTACAGCGGATTGCCGTACGCGTCCGTCCCGCCGCGCAGATCGTCCAGGACCCGCACTCCGGCGGCGCCGATCGCGACATCGGTGAGGCCGTTGCGCCAGGGCCGCCCGAAGGTGTCCGTGACGATCACACCGATGTCCACGCCGAGCGCGTCCCGCAGTCCGTCCCGGATCGCCCGCGCCGAGGCGTCCGGGTCCTCCGGCAGCAACAGCACCGTCCCGGGCGCGGTGTTGGAGGCGTCCACGCCGGCCGCCGCCATCACCAGACCTTGCCGGTTCTCGACGATACGGAGAGTCCCCCGCCGCGCGACGACCCGTACGGTCTCCGCGTCGATCGCCGCCTCGCGGTCCGTCGCCTCGACGATCCTGCCCTCGGCCTTGGAGACGATCTTGGAGGTGACCAGCAGGATGTCACCATCGGCCGGCGCCGGCTCGATGGCCGCGATCAGCTTCGCGAGATCGTCGCCGGGACGGACCTCCGGCAGCCCGGCCACCGCGCGGACGCGGTACGACGGGACCTGCGCCGGCGTCAGATGCGGCGCCGGGGCCTGAGCCGGGGCCAAGTCCGGGGCCAAGTCCGGCGCCGAGTCGTCCGGCGCCGAGTCCGGCCCCGGCTCAGGAGTCAGCGGTGCTGTCATGCCCGTACCTCCTCGGCCATCGTCAGCGCCTCACGCGCCATCGCCGCCGCCGCGTCCACATCCGTCATCAGCAGCGGCACTGCCCGGCTGCGGATGCCCGCGCCCTCGATCTCGGCCACCGCACCCGCATCCACCGTATCGACGAGCCAGCCGTCGAGCAGCCCCGAGCCGTAGTGCAGCGCGACCGCCGAGGCCGTCGCCTCGACGCCGATCGCGGCGAGCACCTTGTCGGCCATCCCGCGCACGGGCGCGTCGCCCACGATGGGCGAGAGGCCCACGACCGGTACGCCCGCCTCGGCGATGGCCTCGCGGATACCGGGGACGGCCAGGATCGTGCCGATGCTGACCACCGGGTTGGACGGCGGGAAGAGAATGACATCGGCGGCGGCGATGGCCTCCAGCACGCCGGGCGCCGGCTTGGCCTGGTCGGCGCCGACCGGTACGACCGCCTGGGCCGGCACGGACGCCCGCATCCGCACCCAGTACTCCTGGAAGTGCACGGCCTTGCGCTCGCCGTCCACATCGACGGCGACATGCGTCTCGATACGGTCGTCCGACATCGGCAGCAGCCGTACGCCCGGCTTCCAGCGGGCGCACAGCGCCTCGGTGACCGCGCTCAGCGGATAGCCCGCGCCGAGCATCTGCGTACGGACGATATGGGTGGCGAAGTCGCGGTCGCCGAGGCCGAACCACTCGGGTCCGACTCCGTACGCCGCCAGCTCCGCCTTGACGTGGAATGTCTCGTCCGTACGCCCCCAGCCCTGCTCCTCATTGATGCCACCGCCGAGGGTGTACATCACCGTGTCGAGATCGGGGCAGACCTT
Source organism: Streptomyces sp. NPDC059743 (assembly GCF_042732975.1). Classification (NCBI taxonomy): domain Bacteria; kingdom Bacillati; phylum Actinomycetota; class Actinomycetes; order Kitasatosporales; family Streptomycetaceae; genus Streptomyces; species Streptomyces sp. NPDC059743. Next base: position 565,250 of record NZ_JBHWGS010000002.1, read on the forward strand.
CAGCCCGAACAGATGGATGTCATCACCGGTGTTGCCGATCACTGTGACGTCCGCGTCGGGCGCGGCCTGCTTGAGGCCACGCAGGAAACGGGCGCCGCCGATACCGCCGGCCAGAACCACAATGCGCATAGGAACAGTCTGTCAGCCGCAGGCTGATCCATGAGGGGTGGTGGTCGGGCGACGGGTGGGCCTCTCAGCCGCAGGATGATCGTTGAGGCGCGGTGGCTGAGGGCCGGTACGGGCGGGCGTCTCAGGCGCGTACGACATCCTCCGCCGCCGGTGCGCACTGCGCCGCGTGCATCGGCATCTCGGTCAGACCCGGGTAGTAGATGTGCAGACTCACGGCCGGTTCGATCGCGTCGTTGACCACTTCATGGACATAGCCGGGCGCGAAGACGCGCTGCGCGCCCGGGACCAGCGTGCGGCTCCCGCTTCCCGAACGCTCCGTCAGTTCACCGGCGAGCACGGTCAGTAAGCCCGAGGACCGGCCGTGGTCGTGCCGGCCGGTGCCCTGGCCCGGCACCCAGGAGAGCAGCCACACCTCATAGCCGGGACCGGTACGCAGCCGGTGGTACCAGCGGCTCGTGGCGTCGTACCGGACGAGCGGCGCCCACTGCGCCCGGTCGGCGGCGAGCGTACGGGCGAGACCCGCGAACTCGGCCACGGTGACCGGGTGCTGACGGGTCGGCTGGAGAAGATGCAGGACCTCAAGAAGGTCGCCGGCGATCTGGAGATCGCTGTCGCTGTTCATGGGTGCGGTGGTTCCTCGGAGATAAGAACGCGCAGGGTGTCGCGGGGCATGCACGACGGACACCGCGAACGCGGAGGGAAGAGACAAAAGTGATCGGAGCGATCAGAACGATCGACCGGAGTCCGGAGCGGCCGTCAACCGGAGCGCCCGTCAACCGGAGCCCGAAGCGGCCGTCAACAGCTCGAAGGACAACAGCAACAGCGAACCTGAACAGCGCTGCGGAATCCACGGACGTGGGTCGCGGGGTGCGCGGGGCTCACTGGCATGACACCAAAGGTGGCGAATCCGGTAGCCACTGTCAACTCGATGACCGATTTGGCGGTAATGTTTCACCTCATCCGGTTACTCCGACCGCAGAGAGGTTTGTCCACCTCCACTCGCGGAGACATCGGGCAGCGACCGTGCTCGTAAACACCGTCGCGCCCTTGTGATCAGACTGTGATCCGGATCGCTTCCGTAGCTGGATCGGCACCAAGTCCGGAGTCCGTGGCGTCTCTCCCGGAGAGAGGCGGCGTCTCTCTTGGTGAGAGGCGGCGTCTCTCTTGGTGAGGCGTCTCTTGTGGCGGGAAAGGTGGATGCGGGTAGGCCAGTGGCATGTGTCAGGTTTTTGGTGATTTGAACACTTTCCGCATAGCCTTGGTTCCGCAGAGTGAATACCGGGCTCAATAGCAGATCTCGGCTTGACCGGCCCAGAGCACACACTTGTAATTTCACTCGTGTCGTTCGGCCGAAATCGACAGCGGCCAGATCACGGGGACGCGAAGACAGACGAGGGGCGCACATGACCGAGCTGTTCCAGCAACTGCTGGTCGAGGACGCGGACGAGGAACTCGGCTGGCAGGAGCGCGCCTTGTGCGCCCAGACCGACCCCGAGTCCTTCTTCCCCGAGAAGGGCGGTTCCACGCGTGAGGCCAAGAAGGTCTGCCTCGCCTGTGAGGTCCGTTCGGAATGCCTTGAGTATGCCCTCGCCAATGACGAGAGATTCGGTATCTGGGGCGGCTTGTCCGAGCGTGAGCGACGGCGACTGAAGAAGGCCGCGATCTGACCGCTTTTCGCCAGGTAACCCGCCAGGTAGCTCTCCGGATAACGATCGGGCTCGATCGGGCTCGCTCATTCATTCGACAGAGCCGTCCGGCCGCCCTGTTCCCCGTGTCCTGGCCCGATCACCGTCGCGCCCGATCGTCACAACCTCGTACCGATCGAACGGTCCGCGGTCTGCGCCTTCCCCCGCAGGCGGCGGACCGTCCTGTTGCCAGCCGTTAGTGTGGGGCCCCGTCCGAGACGCTCCAGCGCCCCTTCGGGGCGATCCCACGGCCGGAGGGCCCGTTACCTCAATGTCCCCCACCACCGCCGCGTTCGTTCCCGCCACCGTCCCCGAGTTCCCGCGGCACGTCGTGACCGCAGTGCTCGTCTCACACGACGGTGCGCGCTGGCTGCCCGACGCCCTCGCCGGGCTACTGGGCCAGGAGCGACCCGTACAGAACGTCATGGCAGCCGACACCGGCAGCGCCGACGACTCCGCCCGGCTGCTCACCGAGGCACTCGGCGCCGACCGCGTCCTGCATCTCGCGCGCCGCTCCGGATTCGGTACGGCCGTCGACGAGGCGGTCGGCACCGCCGGCGTGCTCACGCCCGACGATCTGCCCTATCTGAAGCGGCCCAGCGGCTGGGACCCGGTCAGCCGGAGCTGGCGCGACGACACGTACGACATGCCGGAGCTGCCGCACGGCGAACCGGTGCAGTGGCTGTGGCTCCTCCACGACGACTGCGCGCCCGAGCCCGACGCCCTGGCCGAACTGCTGCGCGTCGCCGACTCCGACGAGTACGCCGCCGTCATCGGTCCCAAGCTGCGCGGCTGGTACGACCGCAAGCAGCTCCTCGAAGTCGGCGTCTCCATCGCCAACAGCGGGCGCCGCTGGACCGGGCTCGACCGGCGCGAACAGGATCAGGGCCAGCACGACCAGGTCCGTACCGTCCTCTCCGTCTCCAGCGCCGGCATGCTCATCCGCCGCGATGTGTGGGAGGAGCTCGGCGGCTTCGACCGGCGGCTGCCGCTCATGCGCGACGACGTCGACCTGTGCTGGCGCGCGCACGCCGCGGGCCACCGGGTGCTCGTCGCGCCCGACGCCGTCCTGCGGCACGCGGAGGCCGCCGCGCGTGAGCGCCGTACGGTCGACTGCGCGGGTCGCTCCGTCGTCAATCCGCACCGTGTCGACAAGGCCGGTGCCGTCTACACCATGCTCGTCAACGCGCGCAGTGCCGTCCTTCCGTACGTACTGCTCCGTCTTGTCGTCGGCACCCTGCTGCGCACGCTCGCCTATCTGGTGGGCAAGGCGCCCGGACAGGCCGTCGATGAGGTCATGGGCCTCTTCGGCACTCTGCTGCGGCCGGGACGGATCATCGGCGGCCGACGCCACCGCGGCAAGGGCGTCGTGGAGGCGGCGGAGCTGCGTCCGCTCTTCCCGCCGCCCGGCGCGACCGTCCGGGCCACCGTCGAACAGATCGCCGTGAGCCTCGGCTCCGGCAACGAGGCCGACGCGGGCGGCTCACGGCACGGCGTTGTCGAGTCCGGGCCCGGCGACGACGACGCGGACTTCCTGGAGATCGAACAGTTCGCCCGGCTGAAGAAGCTCGTGCACAAGCCCGGGCCCGTGCTCTTCGCGCTGCTGCTCGTCGTCTCGCTCGTCGCCTGCCGCGGACTGCTCGGTGGCGGCGCGCTGGCGGGCGGCGCACTGCTGCCCGCGCCCGGAGATGTCTCCGACCTCTGGTCCCGGTACGCGGACGGCTGGCATCCGGTCGGTACGGGCAACACCGAGACCGCACCGCCCTATCTCGCCGTACTTGCCGCGCTGTCCGCGCTCTTCCTCGGCTCCACCGGCTTCGCGCTGACGCTGCTGCTCGTCTGCTCCGTACCGCTCGCCGGAGTCACCGCCTACTTCGCCTCACGGCCGCTGGTCGAGTCCCGGCTGCTGCGCGCCTGGGCGAGCGTCGCGTACGCCTTCCTGCCCGCCGCGACCGGCGCGCTGGCGACCGGACGGCTCGGCACGGCCGTCCTCGCCATCCTGCTGCCGCTGATCGCCCGCGCAGCCGTCGCGGCGTACGGGCTGCGCGCGGGCGCGTACGCCGACGGCACCCGTGGAAGCTGGCGCGCCACCTGGGCGTACGCCTTCCTGCTGACCTTCGCGATGGCGTTCACTCCCGTCGTCTGGCCGCTGGCACTGGTGCTCGGCCTCGCTGTCCTGGTGCTGCGCCGCGACGACATCGCCGCGTACGGAACGCGCGTCCTGGCCGGGCTCGGTACGCCCGTCCTGCTGCTCGCACCCTGGTCGCTGTCGGTGGTGACCTCGCCCTCCGCGTTCTTCCGCGAGGCGGGCCTGGAGTTCGGTACGGGATCGGCCTCCGCGTTCGATCTGCTCGGCATGAGCCCGGGCGGCCCCAAGGCCGTCGGCGGTGTCCTGCTGATCGGTGTGGTGCTGGCCGCGCTGGCCGCCCTGCTCCGTGGCGAGCGGCAGTTCGCCATCCGTACCGCCTGGGCCGTGGCGCTGCTCGCGCTGGTCTTCGCGGTGCTCGCCAACAACTCCGGCTGGGCGGGCCCGGCCACCCTGGTCTACGGCATCGCGCTGATCGCGGCGGCCGTGCTCGGCGCCGACGGCGCCCGGGAGCGGGTCGCCGCGGAGAACTTCGGCTGGCGCCAGCCCGTCGCCGTACTCATCGCCGCCGCCGCGGGCCTCGCTCCGGTGCTGGCCGCGTTCGGCTGGATGATCGGCGGCGCGGCGGGCCCGCTGGAGCGCCGCGATCCGGTGCAGGTCCCGGCCTTCGTCGCGGAGGAGAGCATCACCCGCGACCAGCCGCGCACCCTGGTGCTCGGCGGTACGACACCGGCGGAGGTCTCGTACTCCCTGGTCCGTGGCTCCGGCGGGCGGCTCGGTGACGCCGAGCTGACCGAGTCGGGCGGCAGCGATCCAGGGCTGGACAAGGTCGTCGCGAATCTGGTCGCGGGCTCCGGCGCCGACCAGACCGACCAGCTCAGCGGGTTCGCGATCCGCTATGTGCTGGTACGGGACGGCGCGCCGCGCCAGATGAGCCGGGTGCTCGATGCCACTCCGGGGCTGACGCGGCTGAGCCAGCTCGACGGCAGCGCGCTGTGGCGGGTGGACCGGCAGATCTCCCGGGCCGTCATCGTGGACGGGAAGGGTGCGGGAGAGCCGCTGGCCGTCGCCGCCGCTCCGGTCGAGGCGCATACGGAGATCCCGGCGGGCGCGGCGGGACGGGTGCTGCGGATCGCGGACCGGGCCGCCGAGGGCTGGCAGGCCACGCTTGACGGCAAGGTCCTCACGAAGAAGACCGTCGACGGCTGGGCCCAGGGATTCGAACTGCCCGCCGAGGGCGGCCGGCTGGATCTCACCTACGAGGACCCGATCACCCACACGGCGTGGATCTGGGCGCAGGTCGCGCTCGCCGTCGTCCTGCTGGTGCTCGCACTGCCGGGACGCCGCCGCGAGATCGACGACGATCTGCCCGAGGAGGATGTGGAGGTCCCGGCGCAGCCGGTGGAGGGCGAGGGACGCCGGGCCAGAAGGCTGCGGGCGGCGGCGGAGGCGGGGTCCGCGGAATCTGCGGAGACGGTCGGGAGCGAAGAGACCGGGGCGCCGATGCCCGTCGGGGCCCCGGAGGAGCCGCAGCCGCAGTACGGCGCGGTGCCTCAGCAGCAGGCATACGACTGGGATGCGGGTGCCGGTGCCCAGACGTACGCAGGTGCGGACTACGCCCAGGATCCTTACGGGAACGCGCAGTACGGCGAAGGCCAGTACGCCGACGGGCAGTACCAGCAGCAGCCGTATCAGCAGTATCCCGCGGGCCAGTACCAGGAAGGCCAGTACCCGGCCGGCTCGTACGACCAGGGCCAGTATCCGGCGGAAGGCTCGTACGACCAGAGCCCGTACCAGGAGGGCCAGTACCAGGACGGCCAGATGCCCGGCCAGGCTCAGGGGCAGGTCCCGGGGCAGGTGCCTGGGCAGGCGCCAGGACAGGTGCCGCAGCAGTACGACCCGTCCCAGTACGACCCGTACGGCTACGGACAGCAGCCCTACGCCGACGGTCAGCCCTATACCGACGGCCATGAGAACGACCGGCGTCCGCGCCCCGACGGGAGCAGCAACCAGTGAACCGTACGACTCTCTCCCTCATCGCGGTCGCCACCGCCCTCGCCGCCGTCACCGGCTTCGCCACGCTGACCGCGCCTGACTCCACGGGCGCGGCGGTGGCACAGGCTCCCGCGCGGCTGCCGGTGGAGCGCACCAGCCAGCTCTGCCCGGCGCCGAGCATGTCGGACATCGCGGAGACGACGTACACCTCCTTCACTCCCGCCGGCACGTCCGGCGCCGGAACGTCCGGATCGGCCGAACTGACTGAGTCCATCGTCACTCTGGCCGGCACGGCCGGGAACACGAAGGACACCCAGAAGGACAAAAAGGACGACGGAAGCGACGGAAAGAAGACGGACTCCGCGCAGAACAAGCAGAACAAGGCGTTTCTCGCGCTGAAGGAGCCCGGCAAGCCCGTCTCCGCCGAGGCGAGCGGCGCCGAGGCGCCCGCCCTCGTCGGCAGCGCCGACGGCCGCTTCGCTCCCGGCTGGACCACCCAGCAGACCACCACCGTCAGCGTCGGCGGTGCGCGCGGACTGCTCGGTATGACCTGCGCGGGCCCGGACACCGACTTCTGGTTCCCGGGGGCGAGCACCGAGGCGTCCCGCCAGGACTATGTCCATCTCACCAATCCGGACGACTCCGCGGCCGTCGCCGACATCGAGGTGTACGGGAAGGACGGTGTCCTCAAGTCGGAGGTGGGAGAGGGCATTCCGGTCCCGGGCAGGTCGAGCGTGCCGGTGCTGCTCTCCACGCTGACCAGCGAGACCGCTCCCGACGCGACCGTGCATGTCACCAGCCGTACCGGCCGGGTCGGTGCCGTGGTGCGCGTCGCCGACGAGAAGGCGGGCAGCGACTGGCTGGCCGCCTCGGGTGATCCGGCGAGCCGAGTGGTCCTGCCCGGTATCCCGGCGGACGCGACGGATGTACGGCTGGTGGCCTTCGCGCCGGGCGAGGACGACGCCGATCTGAAGGTGCAGCTCGCGGGCGCCGACGGCACGATCACGCCCGCGGGCACCGAGACACTGCACGTCAAGTCCAGGATGACCGCGTCCGTCGACCTCGCGGACGTCACCAAGGGCGAGGCGGGATCGCTGGTGCTCAGCCCGGTCCAGAGCGGTCGCGCGACTCCGGTGGTCGCGGCGCTGCGTGTCGTCCGCGGCAAGGGCGCCGACCAGGAGATCGCGTTCATCCCGGCGACCGCGCCGATCGCCTCACGGGGGACCGTGGCCGACAACCACGCGAAGGGCTCCATGCTCTCGCTGACCGCGCCGGGCGCGGCGGCGAAGGTCAAGGTCACGTCCTCGGCCGGGACCGGCGGCGGCGAACCGGTCGTGAAGACGTACACGGTCAAGGCCGGTACGACTCTGGCCTTCGCGCCGTCCGCGCCGAACGGGCTGAAGGGCTCGTACGCGGTGACGGTCGAGCCGGAGGCGGGCGGCGGTCCGGTCTACGCGGCGCGCACGCTCGCGCTGCCGTCGGACGGCGTCCCGATGTTCACGGTGCAGACGCTGCCGGACGACCGGGGGATGGTGTCCGTACCGAAGGCCAGGGAGGACCTGTCGATCCTCGGCGACTGAGGATGACGGGCGGCGGGCGGCGGGGCGGCGTGGGCTGAGGGCTTTCCGTATCCCGGATTCCGGGCCCTGGCGCTGGACGCCGGGCCCGGCGTCCGGTCACTCCTGTCCGTACCGCGGATCGACGGACTCGGGCGCCAGGCCCAGCAGTTCCGCGACCTGCTCGACCACGACCTCATGCACCAGCAGCGCCCGTTCGTCCCGGTTCTTGGTACGGATCTCCACCGGCCGCCGGTAGACGAGGATGCGCGCGGGATGCTCCTTGGCCGCCGGGACCGAGCTGCCGAGCGGTACGGTCTCGTCCTGCGTGGTGGGCACGTCCATGACCAGGAACTCGACCTCGGCGAGCTGGGGCCAGCGCCGTTCGAGTCGGTCCACGGAGTCCCGCACAAGATCGCGGAACGACTCCGAGCGGCTGGTGGCGAGCGGCACCTGGGGCGGTGCGACGGGCCCGCGCATTCCGCGGCCGTGGCGGTCGCGCCGGCGCGGCCGTGGCTCGGTCGGGCGGGGCGGTACAGGACTCTCCATCACTGACGCAGGGTAGCCCTCCCGGGCCGCCGCCGAACGCGCCGTCGCCACCCTCGTACCGCATGTCGCATATTGAGCATTCAGGCCAAGATTGGGCTCGATCCCAGTAGGCTTCGCGATCATCGATCTCGCCTTCCTTGACAGGTTTTGCCCCAAGTGGTGACTGTGTGACGGGCTGTCGCTGTCCCGTCACGCGTCTTCCCATGCAGGTCAGGGCAGTTGCTTCCAGCCAACTTGTGGCCGAAGTCACGGTGCGACACGGTGGAGTGACCTGGTGGAGAGTCGTCGCGGCCCGCTCAAGAGTGCGGTACCGTCCAACGTCGTGAGCCCTGTACGTCGCTGTTCGCGCACCGCGTGCGGCCGCCCTGCTGTCGCGACACTGACGTACGTCTATGCCGACTCGACCGCGGTCCTCGGCCCGCTCGCCACCTACGCCGAGCCTCACTGCTACGACCTGTGTGCGGAACACAGCGAGCGGCTGACCGCTCCGCGCGGCTGGGAGGTCGTCCGTCTGACGGACGGTTCGGCTCCCGCGCGCCCGAGCGGCGACGATCTGGAAGCGCTCGCCAACGCCGTACGGGAAGCGGCCCGCCCGCAGGAGCGCGCCGCCGAGGGCGGCGGCAAGCCGCCGCGCGGCGCGGATCCGATGGAGGTCGGCCGCCGGGGCCATCTGCGGGTACTGCGCTCACCGGACTCCTGAGCCGTCACCGGCCGTCTCCTTCGCCCGAGCCCTCGCTCGTATCCCGGCCCAGCCCTGATTTCGCACGGATCCTGCGCGGTCCATTGACCTCCACTTGTCGCGGACACGACCATTCCTGCACCCGTGTTCGTGAGAGATCAGTTTCCGTATCGCGGAATCCGGAGGACTGTCGTGTTCGTACAGCAACTCGAACCTGTCGCCGACTCGCTCGCACTCTCCGCACTCGTCGCCGCACTGCCGCTGGCCACCGTACTGATCCTGCTCGGTGTCATCCGGATGAAAGCGCATCTCGCCGGGCTGATCGGTCTCGCCGTCGCCGTCGTGGTCGGCTGGCTCACCTTCGGTATGCCGCTCGGCCAGACCTTCTCGGCCGGCGCCGCGGGCGTGCTCTTCGGGCTGTTCCCGATCATGTGGATCGTCGTCAACGCGCTCTGGGTGTACCGGCTGACGGTCCGTACCCACCACTTCGACATCCTCCGGCGCTCCTTCGGACGGCTCTCCGACGATCCACGTATCCAGGCGCTCGTCATCGCCTTCTGCTTCGGCGCGCTGCTCGAAGCGCTCGCCGGTTTCGGGGCGCCGGTCGCCATCTGTTCGGTGATGCTGGTCGCGCTCGGCTTCGATCCGGTCAAGGCCGCCGTCGTCTCGCTCGTCGCCAACACCGCGCCCGTGGCCTTCGGCGCGATGGGTACGCCGGTGGTGACGCTCGCCCAGGTCACCGGGCTGCCGCTGGACACGGTCGCCTCGGTCGTCGGCAGGCAGACACCGCTGCTCGCACTCGTCGTACCGCTGGTGCTGATAGGGCTTGTCGACGGGCGGCGCGGGCTGCGCGAGACCTGGGTGCCCGCGCTGGCCTGTGGAGTGGCCTTCGCCGTGGCCCAGTTCGCCGCCTCGAACTATGTCTCCGCCCAGCTCGCCGACATCGGCGCGGCGCTGGCGGGCGCGGCGGCCCTGGTGGCGGTCCCTTCGGCGCGCAGGCCGGCGGCGGAGCCGGTGCGGGCGGCGGTGCTCACGGGCGTACGGAGCGAGGACCTGGACCAGGCGGACCCGCACCCCGAGGTGCTGCGCGCCTACGCGCCGTACGGTCTGATCGTGGTGATCTTCTCGGTCGCCCAGATCCCGCCGGTCAAGGACCTGCTGGCGAAGGCGACACAGGTCTTCGACTGGCCCTTCCTGGATGTCGCCGACTCGGTGGGCGAGCCGGTCGGCGCCAATGTCTTCTCGCTGCCGCTCGTCGCCACGGGCGGCACACTCGTCCTGCTCGCGGGACTGTTCACGGCTGCCGTACTCGGCGTACGGGCCGGTGACGCGGCGCGGGAGTGGGCGGGCACGGTGTACGAGCTGCGGTACGCGATCCTCACCGTCACCTCGGTGCTGGCCCTCGCGTATGTCATGAATCTCTCCGGGCAGGCGGCCACCATCGGCCACTTCGTCGCGGCGGCGGGCGCGGGACTGGCGTTCCTCTCACCGATCCTGGGCTGGTTCGGTGTCGCGGTCTCGGGCTCGGACACCTCGGCCAACGCGCTCTTCGGCGCGCTCCAGGTGACGGCGGCGAACGAGTCGGGCCTGTCGCCGGAGCTGCTGGCCGCGGCGAACAGCTCCGGGGGAGTGCTGGGGAAGATGATCTCGCCGCAGAATCTGACGATCGCGTGCGCGGCGGTGGGACTGGCGGGGAAGGAGGGAGACCTGCTGCGCAAGGTGCTGCCGTGGAGTGTGGGTCTTCTGCTGGTGATGTGTCTGATCGTGATGGGGCAGAGCACGGCGGTGCTGGGATGGATGCTTCCGTGACGGCTGACGGCTGACGGCTGTGCTGACCGTTGGCGGCTGACGGCTCTGGGCCGGCCTTGATGGCCGGCCTCTGGATCCATCGGTACGGCGGGTCCGGTACGGGTAGTTTGTCGTGAGCGCAGTGGCAGCAACATCTGGAGGGGTCGCAGTGGCCGATTTGTCGCAGCTCGTGAAGGCGTACGACGTGCGCGGGGTGTACCCGGAGCAACTGGACGACCGGCTCGCGGAGCTTTTCGGCGCGGCCTTCGTCCAGGTCACCGGCGCCGGCGCGATCGTCGTCGGCCATGACATGCGGCCCTCCTCGCCCGGACTGGCGGCGAGCTTCGCGCGGGGTGCCGTCTCGCGCGGAGCGGACGCGACGATCATCGGGCTGTGCTCCACCGACCAGCTCTACTACGCGTCGGGGAAGCTGGATCTGCCGGGCGCGATGTTCACGGCGTCGCACAACCCGGCCCGGTACAACGGCATCAAGATGTGCCGGGCGGGCGCGGCGCCGGTGGGCCAGGACACGGGCCTGGCGGAGATCCGTACGCTGGTCGAGGGCTGGCTCGAAACGGGCGCTCCGCCCTCGGTGACCGGGGTGACCGGGGTGACCGCGCCGGGCACCACCGCCCGGCGGGACACGCTGACCGATTACGCGGCGCATCTGCTGTCCCTGGTCGACCTCTCCGCGATCCGCCCGCTGAAGGTCGTCGTGGACGCGGGCAACGGCATGGGCGGGCACACGGTCCCGACGGTCTTCGAGGGCCTGCCGCTCGATGTGGTGCCGATGTACTTCGAGCTGGACGGTACGTTCCCGAACCACGAGGCCAACCCGCTGGACCCGAAGAACATCGTGGACCTCCAGGCCCGGGTGCTGGCGGAGGGCGCGGACCTGGGCCTGGCCTTCGACGGCGACGCCGACCGCTGCTTCGTCGTGGACGAGCGCGGCGAGGGCGTCTCGCCGTCGGCGATCACGGCGCTGGTGGCGGCCCGCGAGCTGGCCAAACATCCGGGCGGCACGGTGATCCACAACCTGATCACGTCCTGGTCGGTCCCGGAGGTCGTCAGGGAACAGGGCGGCGTTCCCGTACGCACCCGGGTCGGCCACTCCTTCATCAAGCAGCGGATGGCCGAGACCGGCGCGATCTTCGGCGGCGAGCACTCCGCGCACTACTACTTCCGCGACTTCTGGAACGCCGACACGGGCATGCTCGCCGCGCTCCATGTCCTGGCGGCCCTCGGCGGCCAGGACGGACCGCTGTCCGAACTGGTCTCCTCGTACGACCGCTACGCCGGCTCCGGCGAGATCAACTCCACGGTCACCGACCAGACGGCCCGCACGGAGGCGGTACGCGAGGCCTTCGCGGGCCGCGAGGGCGTGACCTTCGACGAACTCGACGGGCTGACGGTGACGGGTACGGAGTGGTGGTTCAACCTCCGCCCTTCCAACACGGAACCGCTCCTGCGCCTGAACGTGGAAGCGCGCGACGAGACGACGATGACCAAGATCCGGGACGAGGCCCTGGCTTTGATCCGCGCCTGAGCCCTCGCAGGCGGGCCCGGCGCGGGACCAGGATCTGGACCATGACCAGGACCTGGAGTGGGCGGGGAGCGGGCGGGATCGGGACCGTACCCCGGAAGGAGCCTCACCCCGGGGCCCGGCGGTAGGCTGACGTGGCCCGATCCACCTGTTCTGTTCGAAGGGACATCACCCTCATGCCGCTCGAAGCCGGCCTCCTGGAGATCCTCGCCTGCCCGGCCTGTCACGCGCCGCTCAGCGACAGCACGGCAGCCGACACCCCCGAGCTGATCTGCACCGGCGCGGACTGTGGCCTGGCCTATCCGGTACGGGACGACATCCCGGTCCTCCTCGTCGACGAGGCACGTCGTCCCGCCTGACCCGACTGAGAAGACCACCGCCCGAGGACACCCGCGCCTGAGAACACCCGAGCGCCGCATCCACAGTCGCACCCACAGCGCCACAACCAAGCGCCGCCACGGCGTCCCGCGCCGGGCGATCGGAGGCCCCATCCCATGCTCGACGAGTCGCTGCTCGACGCTCCCGACGCACTGGCCGACGCCGACCGCCGCGGTCTGCTCCGTGGCGCGGCCGAGGCCGGAGCCCGGGTGCGTACCGCTCTACGGCACACCGCCGAGGCCGGTATCGCCGCGCTCACTCCGGAGGGCCGCCCGCGCGCCGTGCTGGTCGCGGGCTCCGGCGCCGCCGCCACCGGCGCCGCCGATCTCATCGCCGCCCTGGCAGGCGGCAGCGCGCCCGTCACCCGGCTCCGCCCTACCGGCGTCGCGCCCGCCGCAGGCGCGCTGCGCTGGACGCTCCCGGGCTGGGCCGGCCCGGTGGACCTGCTTCTGATCGCCACGACCGAGGGCAGCGAACCCGGCCTCGCGCTCCTCGCCGAACAGGCGTACCGCCGTGGCTGTACGGTCGTCGCCGTCGCCCCGCGGCAGTCGCCGCTGACGGAGGCGGTCGACGGTTCGCGAGGCCTCTTCCTTCCGATGGCGACCGCGCCGAACGAGTGGCTGGCGGAACAGTCCTCTCAGGTCGCCGGACCGGGCGCGCTCTGGGCCCTGCTCATCCCGCTGCTCTCGCTCCTGGACCGCGCCGGCCTGGTGACCGCGCCGGCCGAGACACTGCAACTCGTCGCCGACCGGCTGGACCGTACCGCCGAGCGCTGCGGCCCTGCCATCGCGACGTACAGCAACCCGGCCAAGACGCTCGCCGCCGAGCTGGCCGACAGCCTCCCGCTGATCTGGACGGAGGGTACGGCCGCGGCCCCGGCCGGCCGCCGGTTCGCCGACGTACTGGCCGAGCTGACCGGCCGTCCCGCCCTCGCCGCCCAGCTTCCCGAGGCCCTGCCGGCCCATGGCGCGCTGCTCGCGGGCGACTTCGCGGGCGGCGCCGATCCGGACGACTTCTTCCGCGACCGGGTCGAGGAGCGTCAGCCCTTGCGCGCCCGTATCGTCCTGCTCCGCGACCGGCCGGTCGGCGGACTCACCGCGGCGCCCGCGGCCCGCGAACTCGCGCTGGGCCATGACACGGCCATCAGCGAACTGGAGCCGGAGGAAGGCAGCGAACTCGAAGCCCTCGCCGAGCTGATCGCCGTCACCGACTTCGCCACGGTCTATCTGGCCCTCGCCGGCGGCGCCCAGGCATGACCCGGCGCCGGCGAGCCTGGAGCCAGAGGCCAGAGCACCAAAGGCCGGAGCACCGCAGACCAGGGCGCCCAGGAACCGAGGCCACGCCACTACACCACGCCACCGTTCCGCCAGTTCCCTCACCACATACCAGCCCGTCACCACGTACCAGAAAGCTCATCCCATGGACCGCCTCTCGAATACCGTGCGCCCCTACGCCTGGGGCTCCACGACACTCATCCCGGAACTGCTCGGGACCGCTCCCACCGGCGAGCCCCAGGCCGAGATGTGGATGGGCGCCCACCCAGGGGCTCCGTCGCGCCTCGACCGCGGCTCCGGCGAGCAGGCGCTGTCCGCCCTGATCGACGCCGATCCCGAGGCGGAACTCGGCGTCGCCGCGACCGGCAAGTTCGGCCCGCGCTTGCCGTTCCTCCTCAAGCTCCTCGCGGCCGGCTCGCCGCTCTCCCTCCAGGTCCATCCCGACCTCGCCCAGGCGAAGCAGGGTTACGCGGACGAGGAGAGCCGCGGCGTCCCGATCGACGCGCCGTACCGCAACTACAAGGACGCCAACCACAAGCCCGAACTGATCTGCGCCCTCACTCCCTTCGACGGACTCTGCGGCTTCCGCACTCCGGACGAGGCCGCCGAACTGCTCGCACGGCTGGACGTCGACTCGCTCAAGCCGTATGTCGACATCCTCCACGCCCATCCCGAAGAGGCCGCGCTGCGCGAGGTCCTGACCGCTGTCCTCGGCGCCGATCCCGCCGAGATGGCCATCACCGTCGCCGAGGCCACAGCGGCAGCCGAACGCCTCGGTGGCGACTACGCGCCGTATGCGTCGATCGCACACAACTACCCGGGCGACGCCGGTGTCATCGCCGCCATGCTGCTCAACTACATACAACTCCAGCCGGGCGAGGCGCTCTTCCTCGGCGCGGGCGTTCCGCACGCCTATCTCAACGGCCTCGGCGTCGAGATCATGGCAAACTCGGACAACGTCCTGCGCTGCGGCCTCACGCCCAAACATGTGGACGTTCCCGAACTGCTCCGGATCGTGCGCTTCGAAGCGACCGAGCCCGCGGTGCTGCGCCCGGAGGCCTCCGCCTCGGGCGAGGAACTGTACGAGACGCCCATGGACGAGTTCCGCCTGTCCCGCTATTCCCTGGATTCCCCGAACTCCCTCGCACCGCGCGACCTCACGGCGGACACTCCTCAGATCCTGCTCTGCACGGCCGGCATACCTCGGGCGAACGGCCTCGAACTGACTCCCGGCGCCTCGGTCTTCGTTCCCGCGGGCGAGAAGGCCGAACTGTCCGGTACGGGCACCGTGTTCCGCGCCACTGTCGTGGTCTGATGCACCACTCACCCCAACGGCTGCAACAATGTCCCGCCGTACCGCGGCGCCAGGGCCGCAGCACCTAGGAAGGGACACCACGCACCCATGAGCGCGTCAGGCGGAACCAAGGCGATCGTGGCGGCACTCGGCGCCAACCTCACGATCGCAGTAGCCAAGTTCGTGGCGTTCGCGTTCAGCGGTTCGTCGTCCATGCTCGCGGAGGGCGTGCACTCCCTCGCCGACTCCGGCAACCAGGGACTGCTCCTCCTCGGCGGCAAGAAGGCGCAGCGCGAGGCGACTCCGCAGCATCCCTTCGGCTACGGCCGCGAGCGCTATATCTATGCCTTCCTGGTCTCCATCGTGCTGTTCTCGGTGGGTGGCATGTTCGCCATCTACGAGGGTTACGAGAAGATCAAGCACCCTCATGAGATCGAGGCCTGGTACTGGCCGGTCGGAGTGCTCGTCTTCGCGATCATCGCGGAGTCGATCTCGTTCCGTACGGCCATCAAGGAGTCCAACGCCACTCGCGGCTCCCTCTCCTGGACGGAGTTCGTCCGCCGCGCCAAGGCACCCGAACTTCCCGTGGTGCTTCTGGAGGACCTCGGCGCACTGGTCGGTCTGGTCCTCGCGCTCTGCGGTGTCGGTATCTCCCTGGCCACCGGCGAAGGCGTCTGGGACGGCATCGGCACGCTCTGCATCGGTGTTCTCCTCATTCTGATCGCGCTGGTCCTGGCCGCCGAGACGAAGTCCCTGCTTCTCGGCGAGGCCGCGGGCACGGAGGACGTCGAGAAGATCAAGGCGGCGATCGTCGACGACGATGTGGTCACCGGCATCATCCACATGCGTACGCTCCACCTCGGCCCCGAGGAACTGCTCGTCGCGGCCAAGATCGCCGTCCAGCACGACGACACGGCCGCCGAGGTGGCCCGCGCGATCGACGCCGCCGAGTCCCGGATCCGCGAGGCGGTCCCGATCGCCCGGGTGATCTATCTGGAGCCGGACATCTACAACGAGTCGGCCGCCGCTGCGGGCACCAATCCCGGAAAGACCGCGGGCGGCCCGACGCCGGACACCGTCCACTGAGACCTCCGCGACCGTCCGACCTCTCTTTGACTTGATCTCGTCGCCCTCTCTTCCCCGTTCGACTGTGGGCCGCTGGGCCGATCGGTGTAGATTCGTGACCAGTGCCAGACGTCGCTGCTGATGGCGGTCGGGCGGTCCGCCCACGGACCGTCCGAGGGAGAGAGGGCCTCCGACGGACTGTGCCCGCGAGCGCTCGGGCATTCGTATGTCCTTCGCCGCAGAGCCAGCCGTACGCACCCACCCTCGACCCGATTCACGAGGAGCAGCTCGTTATGACGACTGTCGCCAACCGACAGGACTTCAAGGTCGCCGACCTCTCGCTCGCCGAGTTCGGCCGCAAGGAGATCACGCTCGCCGAGCACGAGATGCCCGGTCTGATGTCGATCCGCAAGGAGTACGCGGCGACGCAGCCGCTCGCCGGCGCCCGTATCACCGGCTCCCTGCACATGACGGTGCAGACCGCGGTCCTCATCGAGACCCTGACCGCCCTCGGCGCCGAGGTCCGCTGGGCGTCCTGCAACATCTTCTCCACCCAGGACCACGCCGCCGCCGCGATCGCGGTCGGCCCCGAGGGCACTCCGGAGAACCCCCAGGGCGTTCCCGTCTTCGCCTGGAAGGGCGAGACGCTGGAGGAGTACTGGTGGTGCACGGAGCAGGCCCTGACCTGGCCGAACACCCCCACCGGCGGTCCGAACATGATCCTGGACGACGGCGGCGACGCCACCCTCCTGGTCCACAAGGGTGTCGAGTTCGAGAAGGCCGGCGAGGCCCCGGACCCGTCGACCGCGGACAGCGAGGAGTACGGGTACATCCTGGGCCTGCTCAACCGCACCCTCACGGAGAGCCCGCAGAAGTGGACCCGGCTCGCGTCCGAGATCCGCGGTGTCACCGAGGAGACCACGACCGGTGTGCACCGGCTGTACGAGATGCAGCGTGACGGTGTCCTCCTGTTCCCGGCGATCAACGTCAACGACGCGGTCACCAAGTCGAAGTTCGACAACAAGTACGGCTGCCGCCACTCGCTGATCGACGGCATCAACCGCGCCACCGACGTCCTGATCGGCGGCAAGGTCGCGGTCGTCTTCGGCTACGGCGACGTCGGCAAGGGCTGCGCCGAGTCCCTGCGCGGCCAGGGCGCCCGCGTGATCATCACCGAGATCGACCCGATCTGCGCGCTCCAGGCGGCGATGGACGGCTACCAGGTCTCCACGCTCGACGACGTCGTCGGTATCGCGGACATCTTCGTGACCACGACGGGCAACAAGGACATCATCATGGCCTCGGACATGGCCAAGATGAAGCACCAGGCGATCGTCGGCAACATCGGTCACTTCGACAACGAGATCGACATGGCCGGTCTGGCCAAGGTCGAGGGCATCGTCAAGGACGAGGTCAAGCCGCAGGTCCACACCTGGACCTTCCCGGACGGGAAGACGCTCATCGTCCTGTCCGAGGGCCGTCTCCTGAACCTGGGCAACGCCACCGGCCACCCGTCGTTCGTGATGTCCAACTCCTTCGCGGACCAGACGCTGGCCCAGATCGAGCTGTTCACCAAGCCCCAGGAGTACCCGACCGACGTGTACGTGCTGCCCAAGCACCTGGACGAGAAGGTCGCCCGCCTCCACCTCGACGCGCTCGGTGTGAAGCTCACGACGCTCCGCCCGGAGCAGGCCGCGTACATCGGTGTCGATGTCGCGGGCCCGTACAAGCCCGACCACTACCGCTACTGATCCGCGACCGCCCTGCCGCCACCGACCGGCCCGTCCCGGCAGCCCGCCGGGCCGCGCCGAGTAGGTCGGCGGCCTGCTGACGCACCTTCAGCGACAGGTACCGACAGATGCCGGCACCAGCGGTACACGGCACACAACAGGCCCCCGCACCCCCGTGTCGGGGGCCTGTCGTGTGCGCCTGTTCCGCGTACGGAAGAGCACGTCCTGAGCGCGCGCACAGCGCGCGGAAGCGGAAGAACGTCAGTCGCCGAGGACTCGAAGAACCTGGAAGACCCCATGCCCCGCGGCCGTTATTCGCTCCATGATCCGCACGATCACTCTCCTCTCGGTGACGAACACTTCCACTGCGCGCCCGGTCCCTCCGGCTGGCGCTATGTCTCCCAGATCACCACTCCCTCCGGCGACCACGCAGGCTCCGTCGATCTGGCCCTCGACGAGCTCGGCCGCCCTATCCGTCTGCAACTCCACGCCGCAAGCTGGCAGGTTCGCGGTGCCGCCCTGGACGGCGTCACCTGGGTCCGTACCGACCCCACCGGCGCCCATGCCACCGAAGGCAATGTGCGCGCCCATGCCTTCACCGGCACCTCCCCCGCCTTTCTGGTCGCGACAGCGCGACTTCTCCGTCTCACTCCTGGCTCCCCGGCGACCCGCGTCCGCCTCGTGGCCTTCACGGACCCGGTCCTGGCACCCCGTACCGTCGATCAGTCCTGGGCGCTGGTGAACAGTGAAGCGCACGCCACTGACAATGGCCCTCTGACCGTGGACGAGTACCAGGTCAACGCCCTGGACACCGGTGAACAGCACACGGTTCACCTCGCCGGAGACGTGGTGCTCTCAGCCCCCGGCATCGAACTCGAAGACCTCGAAACGCCGCCCTCGGCCATGCCCTGACGCATGTCCTGACGTGAGGCCCTTCTCCGCCTACGCGGGCGGAGCGAAGCCGGTGCGCCGCGGCGCCTCCTCAGCACCCGGTGCTGGTGCGGTGGTCGGCGTCGACAGAGATACGGGAGCAACGGCAGGCGCGGGCTCGGCTGCGGCAGTAGCAGTAGCAGTAGCGGTAGGAGAAGCGACAGGAGTAGGTGCGGGAGCAAACGCGGATGCGGGCGCTGCCGAGCGCGTCGCCGAGCCGGGAGGCCCTCCCAAGGTCCGCCGGGCCTCCCGCGTCTGCCGCTCATGCACCACGGCCGCGAGATAGGCACCCGCAGGAACGCCTTCCGGCGCCCGCGCTCCCGTACGAGCCGCCAGATCATCCGCGAGCCGCTCCGCCATCGACCGGCTCACGTCCGCTTCGAGCTGTCCCAGCCGCGTCAGGTACTGGCGTATCGCGAGCCACAGCTCGTCCGGCACGGCGGAGAGATCCAGCTCCGCGAAGCGTCCCATGAGCCACGGCGGAGGAGGCGGGACCATCGCCATACGGCCGGCCGGCACCCGTTCCCGTACGACCAGGGTTCCCGCGAAGACATCGCCGATCCGCCGCCCTCGCGCCGACACCAGCGACGCGATACAGGCGATGACCCCGAACGACATCAGAATCTCCACCACGCCCATCGCTCCGCGTACCAGCGCGTGCCGGAACCGTATGGGCCCACCGTCGTCCCGTACGACCCGCAGCCCACAGGCCAGCTTTCCCAGCGAGCGCCCGTGGCTGAGCGTCTCCACCGCGATCGGACCGCCCACGAGGATCAGTAGGAAGGACGCGATGGCCAGCGCCGCGACCGCCGCGTCGTCCAGCGAGCCCGTCGCCAGCGCGAGCCCGAACATGACCAGGAGATAGACGATCCACACCACGACCAGGTCGATCGCCAGTGCCAGCGCCCGGCTCGGCAGCTTCGCCGGGCGCAGCCCCAGTACGACCGCGTCGCCCGTCACAAGCTCATTCACCGGTGCTCACCCTTCGCCGACGACCTTTCCTGCCTCTGAAGGCAACAGTCTGCCAAGCTGACCCGCAGCGCGTCGCGGTAGTGCAGTCGCAGTAGTTGCCGTACCGCGGGAGTACGGACCGTACGCACCCATTGCCTGGAGCAGCAGCCGACCATGGATCTCGATGTCTTCGTGACAGCCCACCGTGCCGAGTGGGACCGCCTGGAACATCTCCTGCACCGCGGTCGCCGCCTCAGCGGTGCCGAGGCCGACGAACTTGTCGCCCTCTATCAGCGCACGGCCACCCATCTCTCGCTGATCCAGTCCACCGCGCCCGATCCGATGATCACCACACGGCTCACCCAGCTCGTGGCCCGCGCCCGTGCCACGGTCACCGGCGCCCGCCGCGCCACCTGGCGCGACGCGGTGCGCTTCCTTACATCGGGGTTTCCCGCCGCCGTCTACCGGTCCAGGTACTGGTGGATACCGACCGCGGTGCTCTCGACACTCCTCGCCGCTGTCATCGGCTGGTGGATCGGAGCTCATCCGGAGATCCAGTCGGCTATAGGCGCGCCGGACGAGCTGCGTCAGATGACACGTCCTGGTGGCGAGTACGAGACGTACTACTCCAGCCACCC